>NZ_JAAGNX010000001.1:697530-1297530 GCF_010500615.1 Oceanipulchritudo coccoides | reverse complement strand
GGCATCGGTGACCAATCCACTCATGCCGAGTGAGTCGTTGAATGTCAGTAGTGACGACAGCGTATACCCAATTCCGGCAATCGGGGTGGCAGTCCCATTCGGCGAGGACAATCGTGGCCGGTTCGGACTGGCAGCATACGGGGTCAGCGGCCTCGGTGTTGATTACCGCAATACAGTCATCGGTGGCACCCTCGGCAGCCTTGGACAGGTCCCCCCCGGGTTTGATACAGCACCGATCATTGCCGGCAGCTATACCAGCCTGCAAATCATGAAATTCGCGCCAAGTGTCGCCTGGCAGTTGGCCCCAGACCTCTCCGTCGGGGTGGCTTTTCATCTTGATTACGCGGTTCTTGACCTTGGCCAGGGATCTTCGAGCGGCTACGGTTACGGCGTTCAGCTGGGCCTTGCCTATCGTCCCAGCGAAAATATCGCCTTGGGCCTGGTCTACACGAGTCCACAGGAAGTCAATCACGAGAACGTGATTTCCCTCGGTGGCCCCTTGCAGGATCTCAAACTGGAAAACCCGCAGCAGATTGGTGTGGGCGTAGCCTATGAAGCCAACGAAGGCGCACTGGTTCTAGCCGCTGATGTAAAGTGGATCAACTGGGGCGACGCAACGGGTTACTCCGACTTTGACTGGAGAAACCAGACTGTCATCGCACTGGGTATCCAGTATGAAGCAATCAAGGACAAGCTGGTCCTCCGCGTGGGATACAATTATGGCAAAAACCCGGTCAAGGAGAACAATGGCTGGGATGGCAGCTTCGATTTCAACACAGGCATGCCGAATGACATGACCGTCGTGCAGGACCTTGTCATGCCGACTTACTTCTACGAAACATTCCGCGTTATCGGCTTCCCCGCTGTTGTTGAATCCCATGTGACAGCCGGTTTGACATACCACTATTCCGAACGCTTTGCCCTGAGCCTTGCGTTTATGAAAGCGCTCGAAGAGGACATCAGCGAGTCGGGCACCGGGCCGACCGGAGCACCGACAACCCTCAAGTCCACACTGAGCGAGACCAGTATTGAGTTTGGTCTCAGCTGGAAATTCTAATTCCCCCCCAATGCGATTATACCGCATGATAGTGAAGACAGGCTGGCTGGCCATCCCGGCCAGCCTGCTCCTTCTATTTGGATGCCAGACTTCCATTGAAGAAAGCACACAGGTCGCGGCACCGGCAAAGGAGGAGATCTTGTCACATGAGATCCTGACTCCTGATGCGGACGTGTGGGTGTTGACATTTTTTGATCTGTATTGTGTCGCCTGCCAGCAGTCAGCCGACAATTTTGCCAAGCTGAACACAATGCTCTCAGAGCAGCCAATGGACGAGACGGTCCGCGTGCTGGGCATTGGAACCGGAGACACCGCCTTCGAGGTGGAGGTCTTCCTCAAGCGATATCCCTTGGGTTACCGTTGCATTCCTGATCCGGACACGGCCTTGAAATATCCATTTTCGTTAAGAGGGACCCCGACGGTGCTGGTCCTGAAGCCATCCGGTAACGGCTGGCGCGAAGTATACCGGCACGAGGGCCGCTTTCGCAGCGATGACCTCAATATGGTGCTTGAATCCGTCCGCTGATTCCATTCACATCCACTCAATTCAAAATTCCACCATGCTCGCAACCCCATTCACTATTCTCGGATTTGCCCTTGTTTCCTGCAATCCGCAGGTCATGTGTAGCACCGACCAGCCCGCCAATACCTCCGTCTACCAGCCCGGCCATCTTGAGCCGCTCGACAGCGCGAGCCAATTGAGAGTCGGCGATAAGGCTCCAGATTTCATTCTGCCCTCTTTAAGTGGCAGTGAAGTCCGGTTGTATGACGAGTTGGCGAAGCATCCGGTTGTTATCACCTTCGTGCCTGCTGCGTGGACTCCAGTCTGTTCAGAACAATGGCCGGGCTACAATGTGGCCCAACCGCTTTTCGAGGAGCTGGGTGTCTGTTTGATGGGCATCACTACCGACAACCTTCCAACGCTATATGCATGGACCCAGGAAATGGGCGGGGTCTGGTTTAAAGTCCTGTCAGACTTTTACCCGCATGGCCAAGTCTGCTCCGAATTTGGCATTCTGCGCAGTGACGGAACTTCCGAACGTGCCCTTTTTGTCATCGATCAGGAAGGTGTGATTCGCTACATCGACATCCACAACATTAACGAGCGTCCACCGCTCGAAGATTTGATCGAAGCGCTCAAGAAACTGTAGGGTGAATTCCGCCCTCTTTCAATCAGCGCCTCGCAATGCCACACCGATTGCCCGTGCCCGGCTGATGGCAATTTCCCATTCCGCTTCAATCCGGTTGGCAAAGCGGTCGAAGGATTTTATGTCCGGAGAGATCTGCTCCTCCTCACGTAACTCGTGATAAAGTGCTTCCACCCGGTAAAGGCAGGCGGACTCTGAAAATTTTTCGGCGGTTGTCCTCATGTTTTCATGCAACTCCTGGCTGTTTTCGGAGGCCAGTTTGCGCAACTCGCCGATTCCTCTGGCAAAGGATTCCGGATTGCTGGCCTCCGGCATCAGGCGGCCGTTTTTCCAGTCATTGATAATATCGCGAGATCCTGAAGCATCGAGGGCGATTACCGGGGTTCCTGCAGCCATGGCCTCAGCAAGGACCATTCCCTGCGTCTCGGACTTGGAGGAAAAGGCAAACAAGTCCATCGCATGATAGCTGTCGACAAGGTCCTGCCGGTCTAACTTGCCGAGATAATGGACTCGCTTATCGAGTCTCTCTTCATGCATCGTGGCTTTGATACGATCAAGGCTATCCCCTTTTCCGACGAGGAGAAACTCAGCATCCTGCGCCCCTTTCAAATAAGCGCACACCGCTTCAACCAGATACGGCAGGTTTTTTTCATTAGCGAGCCGACCGACATGCCCTATGACAAACCGGTCCTCGGCAATTCCCAGTTGCTTGCGAATCTTGAGCCCGTCGCCTGATTTGAATTGTTCGTGATCGATACCAGTTGGAATCGACGAGACCGGGACCTTGACGCCGCGTTTTGTAATGAGATCCTTGATACTGTTACTGGGGGCGATCACCCGGTCACAGAGATTCGCATACTCGGTTGCCAATTCGATTGCCAGACGCTCCAGGTACTCGAAATCATCAATGACATAGTGGACATAATCCTCGTAGCGGGTATGGTGGGTGAAGACAATGGGAACCTGCCACTGATGCGCCATTCGCATGGCCGCATCGCCCAGGAGGAATGGATGATGACTATGGATTATATCCGGATGAAAGGCCTTGATCGCTTCCCCTATCCTATTTCCGCTGGGCAGCTTGAACGAGAAATCAGTTCCGTTGAAATTGTGGATCGAGGGAATCCTGACAACTGAAAGCTCGTCCTTCGGTTGGTTTTCAAATTCCGGTGCCACGACAAGGACTTCATGGTTGCGTGCGCGCATGCCCTTCACAAGAGCCGCAACAGACTTTGCCACGCCCCCGACATGGGGTGAATAGGTATTAGTGAATAGTGCCAATTTCATGGAATATGCTTCATGGTGCCAGTTGGGCCGGGATGTCCTCAGGCAGGCAAATTTCAATTTCTGGCGGGATTCCTCTCCACTCCGCAAGGACATGAATCTTCCATGTGCCCTCACTTTTTCTGAGGTCGACGCTCAGCGGACCCCAGCGCGTCAAGGTCGGACCGAAGGAAAGCGGCTTCTCCTGCCCAAGCCATGCAGCAGGGAGCCCTTGGCCAATTTTGAGGGAATGGCCGGAGTCATCAATGAATAGGGCCCGCATCATCTGGCACCACTCGGCGGCTGCCCAGGCATGCTCGCCGTCGCCCATACAGCCACCCATCGTGTTTGGATGAACCGCTTCGGGCCACTTGCCAGTGGGAGAAGCTGCCTCGGCAGTCGCGCACACCAGTTGCCAGTAGCGCGGGTCACCGGCGCGCAGGAAAGTCTGGGCGATATCCAGAGTCAGATAGGCGTTCATGCCGGAGTGGATCATATTCTGGAAAAAGGTGCCCTTGTGGAAGGAGTGATTTTTCAACCATTCAGCTGTGGCAAGAATTCTCTCTCTCGGGACCCACGACAAAGCCAGGGGATAATCCGCAACCAACGAGCCGATGGCCCCACTGTCCATGCGGCGAGTGGGCGCCGCGGGAATGGCCTTTCCAACACGCGCAGGCTCGTGCGTTTCGATACTTGCGAGGATGGCTTTTTCAAAGGCAGACGCCATTGAGGAGATTTCACCCGCTCGCTCGCTTTCGCCCCTCGCATCAAGGACGGCGGCGGCGGAACGCAAGCCAGCCGCGCCCCAGAAGTCGTCCCAGTAGTAAAAGTCATTCGGACCGAGGTGTTCGGCGCTGAATCCAGCCGGCAGTAATCCACGGAAAGGCTGCGCATCATGTTCGGTCTTGCGACGCTTTCGATCAATCCAGCGAGCTGCCTTCAAGATAGATCCCGTGTCGAGGGATTTCCCGGTATTGCCGGAAAGTAGTTCATATTGTCTGGCCAGCCAGAGGACTTGGCCGTTGGAATCCCACTCACCTTCTTGCGAATGAAAGTAACCGTCCAGATGTTGCCGGTTATGGAAAAAGCTTAATGATTTGCGGACAGTTTCGTCCTGTCCGAGCCCAAGAAGGGCATTCCCAATCAGGCAGGCATCCCGGAACCAGAAACGACGATAGGTGTAAGGCCCGGGCAGGATGTCTGTTTGGCTAAGCAGGGCCAGGGTGCGTTTGCTGCTTTCAAATATCTCCACAAAACGCCCGGACGGCACCTGAAGCTTTGCCCAACCAGCCATGTGCGGTGTCCAGTCAGAGGCCTTCGTGCGCTCCGGGCTTTTATGGAGGAGGCTACCGGAGGATTCCTCAATAATTGGAATGGAGTAGCTGAATTCCTGCGTTTCCCCTTCATTGATGCGGTAGGCGGCGGCGGCAGTGGCAAGACCGGCCTCGCAGTCGCATTTATGAGTCTCCAAACCGGATTGAATCTGTCGCAGGACATCTCCCTCCTCATAATTGGAAGTATATAATTCGTCCGGACTTCGCGCAAATTGCACATGCTGCGATTTACCGACATCAAGGCGATATCCGTCATTGCTAAAGCCGACGCTTTCAATGAATTGGACCCCCTCCGGATTACAGGGTCGGATGCTCAAAATCAAACGGCCCGATTGTCGTGCGGTCACTTGGATGGAAGTTCTGAGAACAGGTGTGCCTTCCTCCCGGTTTACTTCCGATCGCAATACCAGTCTTGCAGCCTTACTGGAACAGATTGTCTCAACTGTATGGCGCTCCTCCATCAACAACCGCTGTTCGGCATCCTCAAGCGTCGAGGGGTAAAGCCCGGGACCCTGATCCGGTATGAACCAGTGATCAACCGACCAGTCGTCATGATGGGGAGTGACCAATCCTCTTGGATCCACAATGGGAAGCTCAAGACAGCCAGGCACACCGAGGGCGGTCCAGTTCCGGTGGGTCAGATTGACATGACTGAAGGAAAATGCCCGTGGAATGAAGGATGGATCTTCAGGGGAAAACTGCCGGACCACCCAGTAGGGCCAGATCCAGTCAAGATTGTGCTGAATGACTTTGGTGTTCACCAATCCACGGGCATGAAAAACCATACCTGCTCGTATGAGTTCGATGGGTTCCTGCACTTCCGAGGGTTGCGAAAAACGCCTCAGCCTGGCGAGCAACTCAAATGGATCTAGAAAGCCCTTCCGGTGGGCAATCCGTCGGATAAGGGTGCGCCACGGAAACAAATTGAACACCCGCATGAGAACAGGTTAATGCATTCAAACGGATTTGTCAGCCCTGATTGCAAAGGGTAAACAATTGACTTTACTAGTAATCACTAACCCAATTCTGATCTATGCGTATGAAACAATTACTGTCCCCTGTTTTACTTCTAATTATTACATTTTCGGCCCTACAGGCCATCGGAACCCTTGAAAAGCACCCGCTCGATAACTCCGAATCAGAAACCCTCATTCTCGATAATGGTCTCAAGGTCATCCTGGTTTCCGATCCGGACCTGAATATTTCATCGGCCTCGATTGCGGTTGATGTCGGCTCCTACATGGATCCGGAAAACGCCCAGGGCCTGGCACACTTTCTGGAGCACATGCTCTTTCTGGGAACTGAAAAATATCCTGACGCTGGTGAATATACGGAATACCTGACCCAAAACGGTGGCTACAGCAACGCCTACACCGCCGGCGATCATACCAACTACCATTTTCAGGTCTTCCCTGATGCCTTCGAAGGCGCCCTCGACCGCTTTGCCCAGTTCTTTATTGCTCCACTATTCACTGAGGAGTTCACCGAGCGCGAACTCAATGCAGTTGATTCAGAGTTTGAAAAGAACCTGGAAAGCGACAGCTGGCGCGGTTACCGCATGTTTGCCATCCATACAAAGGAGGGGCATCCAGAGCACAGCTTTAACATTGGAAACAAGGATTCCCTGATCAATGCCAGCCGCGAACAACTGATTGAGTTCTACGAAACATACTATTCAGCCAACCAGATGGCCCTGAGTCTGGTTTCAACGCATTCCATCGACCAGATGGAGTCATGGGTCCGGGACAAGTTCAGCCCGGTCAAGAGTAGCGGACGCGACGCCCTGCGCTACCCGCCAGACTATTTGGAAGACGAAGAAGCTGTGCGCATCATTCGAATGAAGGCCATCGAGGATCAGCGACTTCTTAACATCTATTTCAACACGCCAAGTGTCCGAAGTGACTGGGATGCAAAATCCGAATCCATGATTGGCTTTATCATTGGCTACGAGGGAAAAGGAAGCCTCCTTTCCAGTTTGAAGGCGGAGAATCTGGCCACTTCCCTCGGGTCCTCCGTGTGGGATGAAACAGGTGATTATAGCACGACGGTCTTTTCCATTGGGTTGACCCCGGCCGGACAAGCCAATTCGGAACGGGTTCTTGAGCTTGTCGCCAGTTACCTGGAGATGATGCGCCAGTCACCCTACCCTGAATTTCTCTACGAGGAACAGGCCATGATGGCTGGCCTGCGCCGGCTTTACACGGACAAGGGAGAAGGGGCAGACCGGGCGACCCAGCTCGCCAACCGCGGCTTGCAGCTGCCGCTTGAGTTCGCGGAAAACGCACCCACCCTTTACCTCCGTCAGGATCCGGATTTCTATTTCGAATTCCTCAATTACCTTCGCCCGGAGAACATGCTGGTGAGCATTTCCGCCAAGGATATGGAAACCGATCAGGAAGAGGAAATTTTTGGGATCGAATACAGTTATGTTGAATTGACTGGTGAGATCTACGACCGACTTGCCAACCCGGAAATTGTCGAAGGGCAAACCCTGCCCAATCCAAATCCTTTTGTTCCGGAAAATGTCGATTTGCTCCCTGAGCGCCCAGTGCTGCTCATCAATGAACCGGGACTAAGCCTGTATTATGGGCAGGACCAGGAGTTCCAACGCCCGAAAACTGCCATGCACTTCAAGGTGCGGCTTCCCGATACGGATTATTCGGTTGAAGATGCTGTCCTCATGGAATTCTACCAGGCAGTTGTCCGGGAAAAGGTGAACGAAATTGGATATGATGCCCTCATGGCCGAGTTGGGGTACGTCATCAGCGCTTCATCGGAAGGTGTCTCTGTATCCCTTTTTGGATACACGGAATCAGCTCGAAAATTACTGCCATTCCTTGTTGATGCCTTGCAAAATTTTGAAATTGAGAAGGCGCGCTTTGACGCGATCAAGGAACGCATGGTTCGCGGGTGGCAGAATGCCCGATTCGACAACGCCTACTCATACGTGCGCTATTTTACTTCCCAGGCGACCTTCAAGGATTATTACCTGCCGGCACAAAAAGCAGCAGCCGCTGAATCCATCGAGTTGGCGGATGTCTATGCCCACGGCGCTCAACTCTTTGAATCGGGCAATATTGAAGCACTTGTTTACGGAAGTGTCTCCGCCGCACAAGCGGTGGAAATGGCTCGTACGCTCAAGGCATCACTTGAAATCAAGGCGATTGATAATCCATACGAAAATCAGGTCCTCGCTTTCGATTCTGGCAACCAGCTTGTCTACAAGGAGGTTTTGCCAACGAATAATTCGGTGTTCCGGAAGGACTACCTGGTCGGACCGGCCACCCCGGAGAATCGCGTTGCAGCAGCGGTCCTGAGCAACCTGACGCAGGCCCCCTACTATTCCGAAATGCGAACCCGGCAGCAATTGGGATATGTTGTCTGGTCCTTCAATTTCAACCTGAAGGATACTACCCGATTGGGATTTGTCATCCAGTCCGGAGATTACGACCCAGTTGAACTGGTCCGGCGCTCCGATGAACTTGTCTCAACTTTTCCCGAGATGCTCAGGAGCATGCCAGAGGACGCCTTCAAGAAGGCCAAGGAGGCTGTTCGCTCGGAGCTCGAAAAGAAGGACAAGACCATTCTCGAGAAGGCGACCCGGTTCTACCAGATTGCCTACGAGCATGGAGCAAACTGGTCCCGGCGCGCTGACGCCCTCGCTGCCCTCGACGATCTGACTATGGAAGATGTGGTCGCCTTTCTTGAATCCACAATTGATCCGGAACAGGCGCAGTCACAATTGATCCTCCTGTTCGCCCGTCAGGAAGCTGAGCTGGCTGATGAAGTCGAAGCGGTCACCAACCTCGACGACTGGAAAGCCGGACAGTCCTACCGGGAAGTCACGAAGCTGTAGTCACTGTCATTGGATCGCGTCTTTAAGCCGCGGCCCTGACGAGCCCCTACTTGTTCCGGTTCATCCAACCACTGCTGAGTCCATAGAACCATCGGTGGCCTTCTGTTGCGCTTGCCTCCACGTAATGAATCCACTCATCACGCTGGTAGCTGTAGAAGAAGGGCCACACCGAGGGATGCGTCCAGACAATCCCAAAATCGTGGTACAGGAGGAACAGACCCTCCGCTTCCACATCATCCGGGACATAGGAATACAGCGCGCCATGCTCAACATGACTGATCCATTCGGGTGCATTGGCAGCGTGCGCATATCGACCGAACCAAGCGGATTCACGGTTGAAATCCCCTAAATCGGTCGCCATGGCATCCAATTCCCGCATTGAATCGGGCCGATAGAGCCAATTGTACTCGTTCAGGACACCTGCATTATCAACATTGTTCATGGTGACAATTTGCCAGCTTGAACCGGATAATTCACGCCAACCGGCGACGGCCTCAAGCTGTTGGTAGCGAGGGGCCATATCGAGGGGAAGCGGATCGTCGAATACAAAAGTCTCTACACCGTAAAGGCCGAATGGAACATAAGCCCGGTTCGCATCAAGGATGGTCTGCCCGAGTTCCAGTCCGTAGTAATACGGAATGTCGAGGAGCATGGAGGCCACCTTTTCGAATTTCTTCGTCTGGGCATCGCCCTTGAATAGATCCAGGGTTTCGTTAGTTGACTGGAGATAGAACGGTTCCAGAACTGCGTTGTTCCCAAGCCATTGGCCGACATAATCGAACTCATTCAGCCGGAAAAACCGGTTTGCGGAGAAATTGTGAATCCAGACCTCAAGCGAATTTTTGTACTCTCCATCCAGATACAAATAACGGCTTCGGAGATGGAACGGCGGCATCCATGCAAGCGTATAGGAGGATTCCTTACTTGGGTCATTGGTGCCAAGTATCTGCTTGAAAAGCGGGAAGGCGATTGCCCCGTCCCATGCCCACGTTTCCACCATTCTGTAATCAGGCTCGAAATAGAGGAAGTATTCCCGCCCGCTTCCGACAGCTTCGACAGCGCGCAAGTCGGCAGGAATCTTGGCCCTGGCGAGTTGCAGCGGTTCGCTGGGAATTGTGAAATCAACCGCGATCAGGTGATTCTTTGCCTGATATTCCGGATATCCATCCGGTCCCTGATACTCGACGTATTCACTCATGGAAGCAATCAAGAGCGGCTCTTCCCAAAACCAGGAGGAGGCGTTGCTCCACTGTGCAGATGTCGCGTAAACATGGGATGCCCCAATCTTTACCATATCAATGAGCGGGCTGTACTCTGTAACGAGATATGAGAGCTGTCCGCCATAAAGATATGGACCCGGCCAGATGGCGTCATAGCGAAAATCGATGAAGTAGTCATAGCGAGGCACTGAGCTGGACCAGATCACACTGTCGCCAGCCTGATGTGGAACGAATGCTCCTCCGAGATATGGGCTGCCGGAAAGCAGGTCTTCGTTCATGAGGACCGGATTAAGCGGATCAGCCAGGCTGTAAAGGCGCGCCACGATGTCCTGTTTTTCCGGGATGTTCCAGTAGTCGTCTTCTGGATACACTGTCACATCCTGAAGGAGCAACAGCCTGTCAGATTGGACAACCGCCCCGAGCAACCGGCCTGCAGCGAGAGGAACCTCGGCGGCTGGAATATTCGGGCTGTCCTTGGAGGTGACAAAAAGAATTGGTTCCATCAAGGCATTGGGATCATAAGGAGAACGCCAATACCCCCAGTAGTTGGCACTGGGCGTCTCAAGCTGTAGCAAATACTCCTCGTGCGGGATCAAGCGACTGACATTCCAAGCCAGGGTTGCCTTTCCACCTTCAACAGGCAGGTCAGGGTCATTGATGTCAGTGGTGACAACTTCACGCCCGGACACAGTCACTACAGTTGAGTCCAGCAAGGTTCCCCGACGGGGCACATCAATATGCTGTATGGCTCCGCGCAGTTGCAGGCCGGTATCATCCCAGCTGATCAGTTGCATCGCTTGGATTTGCTCCTGCTTCTCCCATGACCATGAACTGAAGGGCAGCATCAAAAGTTTCTTCTCGGGGAAGAAGGAGATTGCCTGGTCATCATATTGGGCCTCGCTGAAGGCCCATGAGTCCTCACTCAGGTTGACACGGCTTTTCAGGCTCATGTTCGTCGGGTCGGCGACATCGAAGATGGACACCGTCAGGCGGCGTTCCTCAATACCAACTGCAAAAAGCTGATCGTCCACCCACTCAATATAGTTGGACCAACCAGGAACAATAAGCTCACCCACAACTTTTGGTTGCGAAGGGATGCTGTTGTCGATGGCAAACAGCGGATCGACAAATTCAAAAGTGACCACATAGACCGTATCCTCGTAAAAGCGGGTCGCGAAAAGCGTCTCTCCCGGTGCCAGGTCAAGCGAACCAACCTTGGTGAATCCCGAATCTCCAAGGGCGAAATTCTCCAGTTTAGTGACGCGCGAGAATGCGCCCGTCGTCCAATCGGCCTGCTGCGAAACAGTCGTCAGCAACCCGTTGCGGAAATTCATCTTGAACTTGTCATGGACAATTCCAGCCAAGGGAGCTACCCCGACCAATTCGGGTACGCCGTCCGCACCCGGCACAAGCACGTGCACTTCAGAGCGCCAGCGGTATCGAAAGTCCACGGCACGGTTTTCCCATTTGTTTAGACTCAGGAGGATCCCGTCAGGCTGAGCTGTCAGCACCGCGTCCAACCACCCATTGCTTGCGAAAGTCTGTACATCGACAACCCTCTCGGCCACCAAATCGCCAAGGGCAACGGTGTACAAGCGAATGAGCGGATACTGGCTCTCCTGACCATTTGGATTGAGTTCGCGACGCCACTCACGGGTCATGACATACAGGTAATCTCCGTATCGGCGGCTATCCAGATATTGCCCCGCCTCAAGCTCGACTGTTTCATCAAGAGACACTTCCGATCCGTCGAATTGTAGAAACTGGAGCGCAACACTGTCGTTGGACCAGTAATTGCCTGTTCCAATTAGGATGATGCGGCCATTTTCCATTGCGTAGAGGTCTTCTCCCCGCGCGGGATATCGGAAATAATCCTGCCATTCCGGTGCCAGGGGATTTTCCAAATCAATGACCTGCAACCCACGGTATTGATTATAAAAATAGAGCGTCGGGCCATTCCATGCCCAGATATCGGCCTCTTCAATCACCGGCTCTTCGGTTCCCATGGTATTGGCATCAACAACAGCCTCAGGTCCCCAGCCACGATACTGCGAGGGCGGATAGGCCACAAAGGTCGTACCCGCGGAGCGGGCAGACTCCATCTTACCGGCAAAAGGCGAGACAGCATCTGTCCCCATCACCCGGAGCTGGTGAGTCTCAAATTCCTCAGGAAGAGCAATCTTGAGCCAGCCTGAATCGGTGTGGTCCCGATAGCCCGAGGCAATTGCCAGCCAGCGACCCGTGTCGGAATCCAGAGCCTCCACTCTGACCTGCTGGATAGCGTCGGATACCCGTACCTCTACCGCATTAGTTTGGGCTAATAACCCACTTTGGCCGACCATCCAAAGGGCCGCGCCGACATATAAACATTTCACTTTCATCTTCCCCTCCACGTCGTCTATTTAACATGAGAATCAGATTCCCTGCAATATTATACAGCAACCGCGGGAAAATGTTCCCTGCTTAGTCTCCGCCGCCAAAAATATTCTTGATACCCTCAATTGTACTTCCGGGGGACTTGGCTGCCGCTTCGATAACTTGCTGCAAGACAACCGACATCACCTCGAAAGTCATTTCGTCAGGAGAAATCCCACCTTCATCCGTTCCAATGTCGCGCAGGACAATTTTCGGCATTGGCAGGGGGACCGTCGATCCGGCCATGCTAAGCGAGACCTGGCCCTCATCAATGATCAGCTCGCGTATTTCCACTTTGAGGTTGGATGGTTCATCCGTCTGGGGTTCAGGCTCGGTATCCGGTTCGCGCCCGGCGGCCGCCCGGATATTCTTCAGGATTTCCTTGATGTTGGAAGAGATGATCTTCGTCTCATAATTGAACTTTGGAGCGTAAACATGGACTTTCTCAATGAGAATCCGGTCACCAAGAATGGAAAACGGGGCCACATCCAGATGTGCGCGGCCAAAGGCAATTGAGTAATCAGAGCTATAGCCATCGGGGTTCCCCAGGACGAAGTTCTCGATAGTGCCCGAACCGGTCAATGGTGACACTTTCAGACTGTCCATGGTCACCGTGGTCTTTGTCACTTGGGGCACAAAGGCCTCCACACCAGCTTCGGCAACCTTTCCAAGGACCATCCCTCCAAAAAGA
Organism: Oceanipulchritudo coccoides; assembly: GCF_010500615.1. Taxonomy (NCBI): domain Bacteria; kingdom Pseudomonadati; phylum Verrucomicrobiota; class Opitutia; order Puniceicoccales; family Oceanipulchritudinaceae; genus Oceanipulchritudo; species Oceanipulchritudo coccoides. The sequence continues at coordinate 1,284,546 of NZ_JAAGNX010000001.1, read as the reverse complement.
TAAAGGCCGATAAAAAGAACGGGAATCAGGATCACAATGACAATTAGTGGCTTTTTCATGTAAGAAAACATGACACAAGCCCCTTCCCTTGGCAAAAACAATTTCCAAGGTCGATCCGCAATGGGTGGCAGTGAAAGTCAGTCGAATTTTACAGTCGTGTAACCTGGATTCGATAGAACTCAACCTCACCCACCGCCAGGGTTCGGACAACAGTGACCTCTTCCTGCTCAGTATTCACAGTACTGATGGTCGCGCCCCCCAAAGGAAGCGGGTCCCATGTCTGCAAGTCCGTGGAAACTTGAACTTCCATATCCAGATTGAGGTTCGACATGTCATTGGCCCGGACAAAGCTCACGGTTACCTGGTTGCCACTGGCGGAACCTTCCACGGCAGGTGCATCATCTGCCGAGCGCGGATCAGAATACCGCGCCATCTCAACAAGGTTTATGATGCCATCAAAATCCGGGTCGGCAAGGTCGCCGGAAATGGCCGGGTTTACCAGCTCTTCAAAGCTGAAATGCTCCAAGCGCCATCCGCCCCATGAGGGACCTGTCACAAAGACAGCATCAGCAAACTCAGGAAAATCAATGTAGGGGTTCCGGTTTCCCTGGTAATTGTCAAAAACCGCCTGGTTGATCTCCTGCTCCTTGAGGACCGGAAGAAATTTCCGGTTCCATTCAAGAAGGACCGACAACTGTGCCATGAATGTACCGTCAACAAAGGGCTCCGGGTCCGGGGGAGTGTCAATGAGGGTCAGGTAGTTGTAGCGGGTAGTCACGTAGAACATGGCACGAGCCACCCAGCCCTTCTGTCCATCGGCAGGCTCCCATGAATCGCTGTCGGCGGTACAATCAGGGGAAAGGAAATAAGCTGGGTCAGCATAGGAGCCATCCAGTGGATTGGAATAATCAAAGTACTTGTTGCTCCTGCTTGTGTTAACTCCCCGGTACGATGGAACCAGGTTGAAGAGATCACTGTTATCGGGCCCGTCGGTGCCAATCCCGTAGGAACGCGGCCAAAGGTGCTCACGGTTCCAGTAATCACTTGGGCTACCGCCGCTGTCCTGTAGCGACTTATCGATGCTGGCCTGAGAGTAGAAAAGGATCAGGTTGCTTGGATTGTTTGGATCCTCGTAAAGGTCCTGATGGGCATCCCAGATATCGGTGCTGCTGCTTGTGTAGGGAATCACCGTGTGGTCGTCTATGATCTGCTCCAGCTGAACCTTGAGGGTATTGCCCGTCAGTCCGATAACGGGAGTGTAGTAAGCAATATCCGGTGGGAGAGTTCCCGTGCTGCTGGTAAAGTCCCAAGCTGTTGTCCCCGTCAATCCGCCAAAGGGATTGCTGCTCAGGTCTTCAACAATGCCAACTGGTAACTGTACGTAATACGTAGTCGCCGCGGCAAATTCTGCGGTGGGATTCAGGGTCAAGGTGTTGCCTGAAATAGAGACATTGGCTGCGCCAATCGAAAAGGATTCGACGATGGAATCATTCGAACTAAGATGAAGCGTAACGCTTCCACTTCCGGCTTGGACCGGCTCGCTGAAGGTCACGACAAGATTGCTACCCACTGCAACCTCCAGGGCATCATCAGCAGGACTGAGGCTGGAAATCGACGGTGGGTTGTCGATTACCCCGGTACTGTAAGAACCTGTGGGAAAAGGCGTAGCAGCAGCGGCATTTGTCGTTTCACCGTCCAAGGCATTTGCTCCACTGAAACTCCAACTGGACAAGGAAAAGGTTGATCCATCCGGACCGGTGTCATCATTGCGATAGGCCCATCCATCGAGGTGGTCCCAAGGCTGGCCAGTACCATCCGTATTAATGTCGCCCAATACATCGATAACACTTCCGCTTTGGAAAAGTTCGATGGCATCGTCCCCGTTGATATTGGCTGCACCGCTTGTGAAATCCGGAGCAAATCCAAAAAAGGCTGTAAACTGGGGAACTTCTGAAGCGACATAAATAAAGTCACCGGCAGTAGCTGAGCCGACGGGGAAAGTGAACTCCTCACCATCAGACCCTCCCCCGTTGTTCGCTGAGCCGAGCCCATAGATACTCAAATCAGGAATATCAGCGGTAACATATACTTCGATCGCTTTAGGGAGGCCGCCCGTAAGAGGCCCGTCAATAGTGCCTGTAATGACGAGCGAACCTTTCGCAAAGGAGCCAGTAAACAATAAAGCCGTACACGCGGCGGCAATGCCGAAACAAGAGGATAGATTCATAGGGAGCCTGGTGAAATGAGCCGTGTTTTAAACCGAAAACACGCCAAAAACAGAAACACAAATCGGCGCCCTGTCAACTGTAGGTCTAATACCTTGCTTCCAGTTCCTAATACCTCAATCCAAGCCAACCAGCTGCACGATCTGGGTCACCATGTTAGACGCGTCTGTCGCGTGTAATTTACCAAAAACCTCTTTAGAACCTGCAGAAAAGACACCATGGGCTTCAGGATCAGCAAGAGTATCCCTCAGCAATGTGGCCAGCACCTCCGGCTTGGCTGCCTCCTGGATAAATTCCGGATAGAGACATCGACCAAGGACGAGATTGGCAATCCCAAGCCATTCGATGCTCACGAGGCGGCGTCCCAACCAAGTCGTGAATGGATGGGCAACATAGACAATCGCTCCTGGTAATCCTGCAAGGGCACAATTAAGGGACATGGTCCCGGAACTTGTCAGGACAGCGGAAGCAGTCGTTCCCTGCTCCGCAGGACGAAGGCTCACCATCCCGGAATCAACATGCTCCCGCCCGATGACATCCTCCAAAATCAGGCGGATACTGTCTTCAGGATACAGGCAGACACAGCGTCGGGTTCCACCGGATGCCCGATAGGCTGCGATTGTCTTCAACATTACGGGAAAGATACGAGAGACAGCCTGCTTCCGACTACCGGGCAGAAGAAGAATGGGGCCTTCGGGATCATAGCGTAGCGGATTGCTGTAATCCTTCCTCGCAAATGGATGCCCGACAAAGGCCACCGGCAAATTGGTATCCGTGTAGCAGTCCAATTCAAAAGGAAAAATCACCCCTAAGCCATCCAGGATTTTCGCCATCTTGAAGCGACGCTTGGCCTTCCATGCCCAGATCTGCGGGGAAACGTATTGATAAACCGCTACATTTCCTCCGCCCTTCCGGCTGATGCCCCGTTTGCGAAGGGCGTCGGCAAGTCGGAGGTTGAAGCCCGGGTAGTCAACGAGGACCACAACCTTTGGCTGATGTGCCCCGATCCACCCGACCAAGGCTTCGAAGATTCGCTTGAATTCCCCGTAATGCCGTAAAACCTCAACCAGGCCCACCACCGAATGCCGGGTCAGGTCGAAGAGCAGTTGAACACCGGCAAGTTTCAGGCTGGGCCCGCCCATGGCCGCCATCTGCCAATCCGGATGGGCTTGCTGGATATCGCGTGCAATCAGCGCCGCATGCTGGTCACCTGAATGTTCACCGGCGACGAAAAGGACATCTACAGGTCCACTCGCTGGCGGTGAAAGCTCTATATCCGCAGTAGACATTTGGGGAATTCTATTTGCGTCCGGGCATCTGGACACGAATTTGCTCGGTGATGCGGATAGCCACCTCCAATGCGGATGCTGCCTCGACACCCCCGACTTTCGGGGAGCGCTTTTCGCGCACGCAATCCACGAAGGATTGCAGCTCCAGCTTAAGGGGCTCATCCTTCTCAATCGGAATCATTTCCTTCTCCAGCCCGGCCCCACTCTTGCGAACAAGGTGGCCGTTCTGTTCCATGAAATTCAGGGAAAGATAGCCGTCTTTCTGGAATACCCGGATTTCGCGAACCTTCTTCGTGCTCACCCGGCTCGTGTTGATGTTTGCCACGCACCCGTTAGCAAATTGAATTCGCGCATTGGCAATATCTTCCTTGCCGGAGAGGACGTCCACGCCCACGGAATCGAGCTTCGCAATGGGCGACTTGACCAGCTGCTGGATCACTCCGATGTCGTGGATCATGAGATCCAATACCACACCAACTTCCGTGCCACGAATATTGAATGGCGCAAGCCGGTCAGCCGTGATGTAAAGCGGTTCGCGGACATGCTCCTCAAGGTAGCTCATCACAGGATTGAAATGCTCAATGTGTCCCACCTGGACCAGCCGGTCCGTGCGTTTGGCCGCTTCAAGCACAATTGCCGCCTCCTCAAGGGATGCACAGATCGGTTTTTCCACGAGCACATGCGCCCCGGCTTCCATTACCGGAACTGCCACCTGCGCATGCAGGTCTGTCGGAACAACAATGCTAATGGCCTCGCACTCCGCCGCAAGAGCCTCCGGCGACTCAAAGGCAGTCGTTCCGTGCTGACTGGCAATTTCCGCCGCCCGGGAGGGATCTGCATCGCAGATTCCCACTAGTTCGACCCCGGGCAGGGCGGCATAAATCCGCGCATGGTGCTGCCCAAGGGATCCGACTCCAATGACTCCGCATTTGACCTGCTCAATGTTGCTCATCGTGCTTCCGAGGCTGAACGCACGCGACGATGGGTCAAGATATTGTCGAGGCCAAAAGCGATACCAAGTCACCGCCCCTCAGGGATTAAAAATAAAGGAGGGCCGAAAACAGGATCCGTTGCCCCCCTGATATAGAAGATCCAGCTTCCGGCCCAATCGGATAACTCCGATAATCCATGCCAGCAACGGGGGACTGGTCTAATGGGTATTTGGGGTAAATAGTATGAACTTGAGTAAAAGAGCCTAATCACCCTTTTTCACAAAAAGCAACGGATTTTTTATAAGAGAATTCCTATTGCGGAAAACAATGGATGAGTTAAGCTAATATAATGCAGTATGCCTCACTGGAGCATTGGGTAAATATCAACTCTGGAAGCCTCAATCCAGAGGGGTTGCGGCTAATGGCCGATGCCCTCGCTGAACACCTGTCAGGAATCCCCGGACCCATCGAACGGATCACCTTGCCCGAATTTCGCGAACTGGATGGTTCCGTCATCCACCCGGGTGATGTCCTCAGATTGCGCTTTCGATCGGAAGCGCCCGTGCAGGTGCTATTCAGCGGCCATATGGATACCGTTTTTGATAAGAATCATTCCTTCCAGCGATTGCGGATGCTGGAGGACGGAAAGGCAAACGGGCCCGGTGTAACCGACATGAAGGGCGGCCTCTTCATCATGCTGGAAGCTGTGGAGCAGTTTCTCAGGGAAAACAGGTCAGGTACCCTTGGAGGCGAGATCCTGATTACCGCCGATGAGGAAATTGGCTCGCCAGCCAGCCGTGACCTCATCCTCGAAGCGGCAGGTCGGGCTCACCTTGGACTGGTCTTTGAAAGTGCCCTTCCCGGCGGCGAGCTGGTCTGCGCGAGAAAAGGGACAGGCACCTACCAGGTACGGACAAGAGGAAAGGCCGCTCATACCGGCCGAGACTTTCGGGCTGGTCGAAATGCCATCGTGGCCCTCTCCGATTTCCTCCTGAGGTGCCACGCCCTCAATGAAAGTTTCGAGGATGCAGTTGTGAACGTTGGGCGCATCAACGGCGGGGGCGCTGTTAACGTTGTCCCCGACAAGGCCGAGGGATGGCTGAACGTCCGCGCATCCCACGAATCCACCGGCAACCAGATTGAACGCGCCCTGCATGATATGGTCGGAGAATCCCAGGCTCGCTGGAAGGGCGTTTCTTTTTCCCTTGAAGGAGGCTTTACCCGGCCGCCCAAAGAGGAGTCTAAAGGTGATGCGACCCTGTACAGGATCTGGAATACAATCGAGCATGGGCTGGGATTTCCTGAATCCGGAAAGCGCGAAACAGGCGGAAGCTCGGATGGAAACCTGTTGAGCCAGGCAGGCCTCCCGCATCTCGACGGAATCGGTATTCGCGGCAACTACATTCATTCAGAGAATGAATATGCACTCCTCGAAAGCATACCCGAGCAGATCGCAAAGACAGTTGCCTTCCTGCATCACTTTGCAGACAGTCCCGCACTTGTCGCAACTCCCCCGTTACAAAAACCTTCATGACCACACCTGCCTGCATCCTTCGTCCTGTGCGCGAAAGCGATCATGACGACCTCTTCCACCTGGTAGGAACAATCGGACATGGGCTCACTTCGCTCCCCAATGACCCTGACTTTCTGGCTCACCGGATTGATGATTCCATAAGGGCCTTCGATCCGCGGATACGCAAACCCGGTGGTGAGTTGTACCTCTTCGTCCTTGAGGATGTGGCCTCGGGAAAGATAATTGGTACCTCGGGTATCCTATCCCGGGTCGGTGGTTTTGATCCGTTCTACACCTACACGATCCGTGAGCAGGAACAGAATTATCCACCGCTTGAAATCCGCACCTGCCTCCAGACTCTTCACCTGACAAAAAACCACAAGGGACCGACCGAAATCTGCAGCCTTTTCCTGCATCGGGATTTTCGCTCGGGGGGCCTCGGGAAATTGCTCTCCCTGGCCCGGTTCTGCTTCATGAAGTCCTTTCCCGAACGCTTCGACAACGAGGTCATCGCCGAGCTGCGTGGCTACATCAACGATCAGAATTTGTCCCCGTTTTGGGAAGCGGTCGGGGTCAAGTTCTTTGAGAAGGATTACTATACGGCAGATATTTTAAGTGGGCTTGGGGAAAAGGAATTTATCGGGGTCCTTATGCCGAAATTTCCCATTTATGTGAGCCTGCTTCCGGAGTCAGCCCGATCCGTAATCGGGCGTGTGCACCCGCATACTGAGCCAGCACGGCGCATCCTCATGCAGGAGGGGTTCAAGGAGACAAATGAGGTGGATATTTTCGACGCCGGACCAATCTTGATGGCTGATCGGGAGGAGCTCGGAACATGGAAGGCCGCCAAATTAGTAAGCCTCAAGCCGGGAATTCCAAACCCTGAAAAGTCAATCCAGCTCCTTCTCGCAAACGGCTCGCTAGATTTCCGGGCGATCATCGCTGATGCGGAAACCACTGGAAGCGATGTGATCATCGTAGCTCCGGAAACAATCGAGGCACTGCAAGCACAAGATGCGATGTCCCTCGCGGTTGGAAATCCGTAGAGAGCGGGTTCAACTCGCGATGATGCCTCCTAGGCGGCGTCTTCGTTGTACTTGAGCTTTGGCTTGGCCTTGCCGGCGACAACCGCAGGGGTAATAATGACTTCCTTGACATCCTTGTAGTCAGGAAGCTGATACATGATATCGAGCATAATGCCCTCCATGATTGAGCGCAAGGCACGCGCACCGGTCTTGAGGACCATTGCCTTCTCGGCGATCGCACGGATGGCATCCTTACGATAAGTCAACTTGACCCCTTCCATTTCGAAAAGTTTCGCATACTGCTTCGTGATGGCATTGCGGGTCTGCGTAAGAATGTGTTCAAGCTGCTCCTGATCAAGCTCCTGCAGCACGGATACGACCGGCAAACGCCCGATAAACTCGGGGATAAGGCCGTATCGCACAAGATCTTCGGGCGCTAATTCATGATAGACACGCTCGCCGTCCCAGGATTGATGCTCGGCATCATCCCAACCAATGCTCCCCTTGCCCAAGCGTCGACGGATGATATCCTCGAGCCCGACAAATGCACCGCCACAGATAAAGAGGACATTGCGCGTATCGACCTGAATGTATTCCTGGTTCGGGTGCTTACGCCCGCCTTGCGGTGGAACATTACAAACAGTACCTTCCAGGATTTTCAAAAGGGCTTGTTGGACACCTTCCCCGGAAACATCGCGCGTAATGGAGACATTATCCGTCTTGCGCCCGATCTTGTCGATTTCATCGACATAAATAATACCGCATTCGGCCTTGGCGACATCGTAATCGGCAGCCTGTAGAAGGCGAAGCACAATATTCTCCACATCTTCACCCACATAGCCGGCTTCGGTCAGCGTGGTAGCGTCGGCAATTGCAAAAGGGACTTCCAGGAGGTCGGCAAGGGTACGGGCGAGGAGGGTTTTTCCACTTCCCGTGGGACCCGCCATGAGCACATTGCTTTTCTCGATCCGCACATCCGAAGCTTTTTTCGAAGTTGCAGAAGTTGCAGAAGTTGCATTTTCCACTTCCGGGGCGGCCTCTGACTTGAGACGTTTGTAATGGTTGTAAACAGCGACAGAAAGAACCTTCTTGGCGTGATCCTGACCGACAACATCCAGATCCAGCAGAGCCTTGATTTCAGCTGGCTTCACCAGCTTGAATCTACGGGGAGATGCGCTGGTTGATGAAGTCTTTCCGGCCTCCTTCAACTCCCGGTCAATGATTGTCTTACAGACGTCCACGCAGGAATCGCAGATGTATACCCCGGCCGGTCCAGCAATAATCTTGCGTACTTCCGACTGCGATTTGCCGCAGAAGCTGCAGAATGTCATTTTTGAGGATCGGGCCATTGTAAAGTTGCAGTTGGAATTCCGCCTTCAATTAAAGTTGGAGTTCCGCCTTCAGGCGGTCCCCCGCTATTCCTTATCCTTAAACTGAATGACTTGATCGACAAGCCCATAATCCTTGGCTTCATCGGCAGTCATGTAGAAGTCGCGATCGGAATCCTTTTCAATCCGCTCAACAGATTGGCCCGAATGCTCCGAGAGGACTTCGCTCAGTGTACGCTTCCAGCGAAGAATTTCACGGGCCGCAATCGTGATGTCAGCCGACTGGCCAGTGGCCCCACCAGTTGGCTGGTGGATCATCACGCGGCTATGAGGCAAGGCATAACGCTTTCCGGGCGTGCCGGCAGCAAGGAGCACAGTCGCCATACTGGCTGCCTGTCCCATGCAGTACGTCTTGATGTCACAACTCAGGAAGCGCATGGTATCGTAAATAGCCATGCCGTCGGTGACGCTGCCCCCGGGAGAATTGATGTAAAGCTGGATATCCTTTTTGGGATCCTCCATCTGCAACAAAAGCATCTGGGCGATGACGGCATTGGCCACGTAGTCATCAACTGGCGTGCCAATAAAGATGATGCGGTCCTTGAGCAGGCGGCTATAGATATCCCAGCTCTTTTCCGTGCGGCCGTCGCTCTCGACGACGTGCGGTAATGGCAGATAATAACTCATGTGCGTAAGATGATCTGATCTTGGCTGAATCGCAATCAGGATTCCGCTTTTTCGTCAACTGGTGCCGCTTCAACCGTTTTTGATTTGGCTTCGCCGCGCAGAAAATCGAGGGTCTTTGAGAAAAGGATTTGGCGCTGCAACTGGACCAGGCGGCTGCGGTCTTTCCGGAATTCCTTGGCAAGATCCTCCGGCTTCTGGCGCTGCTGCATGGCCATGCTGTAAACAGCCCGGGAAAGATCGTCGTTTTCAACCGTAATCTCCTCCTTGCCGGCAATCCGGTTGAGGATAATCTGCAGTTTCACGTCACGTTGCGCACTTTTGGCCGCACCAGCATGGATCTGTTCCTTGTGCTTTTCGAATTCCTCTTCCGGAACACCTTGCTGCATGTTCTGGCTGATGATCCGGGCCATGGCGCTTTGGGTCTCCGACTCGACCGCGCTGGCTGGCAGAGGGAAATCGACCGCGTCGCCAAGGAAATTCAGGATCTGGTCGCGTTGGGCATCCTCGGCATTGCGCTTTTTCTGGTTTTCCAACTCGTCTAAAATTTGTGCCTTGAAGTCTTCAAGTGACTCAGCACGGACGCTTTTGAGAAATTCCTCATCAATCTCGGGTAGCTTGCGTTCACGAACTTCCTGCGTCTCGACCTCGTAAGTGACGGTCTTGCCGCGCAATTCTTCCACAGCGAAATCATCCCCGATTTCCTGCTCAACGGATTTCTTGTCCCCGGCCTTCATGCCGACAAGCGCATCGATGACAGCCGGAACGCCAAATTGCTTGGCTTCATCCGTACCGGCTTCTTCCCAGCCATCAGTAACAGACCCCCAAGCTTGCAGGCGTGGGACATCCTTCAGCTTCTCCGCAATGGCTTCCCCATCGATTGTACCCGTGTAGGAAAGCTTCACGTAATCACCTGCCGCGGCCTCGCGCTCGACGACTTCAAAATCCGCGCGTTGTCGGCGAATCCGGTCGATGGAATCCTCGATTTCCTTGTCATCCACCTCGGTTGAAGGAACTTCAGTCGAAATTCCCTTGTAATCCGGCAACTCAAATTCCGGATTCACGTCGACGGTCAGGTCGATCGAGACTTCCTGTCCGCTCAAGATATCTCCCGGCTCGGGAAACTCGACGATTGTGTAGACATCGAGATTATCCTGCCCGACCACTTCATCATAGGCAGACCGCATCACGGATTCCTTTAGCTGCTCCTTGATCTGCGATCCGAAAAGCTGGCGCACTCGCGCTTCGGGAGCCTTTCCTGGGCGAAAACCAGGCACTTTCGCCTGCTTCATAAAGTTTTTCAGGATGCTGCTTTCCTGCTTGGAAATTTCATCGCTGCTGATGGTCACAACGACATCCTTACGGGTTTCTGTAATATCGGTTATACTGACGTTCACGGTCTCTATCGTTTTGATGATTAAATAGCTTCGGAAAAAACGGGCACTAAACGACATGGAGTTTTATCGGTCAACTCATTTTGAAATATTCCGCTTTGAAGGGGGCGTGACACTTAATCTTTCCAAACCAAAAAAATCCCCCATGGTGATGTGGATGCACGCGAGACATTCCCTGATTCTAGTCGGTCTGGTCATCATGAACCTTGCCGGGGCAGCTCCAATCTACCGGAGCAACTCCATTTTTCGCCCGGTTGAGGCGAAACAAGGCATGGTCGTGGCCGCCGAAAAGCTGGCCGCCGAGGCTGGATTGGCCGTACTGGAAGACGGTGGAAATGCCATTGATGCAGCTGTAACAACCGGATTCGCCTTGGCCGTAACCCTTCCCCGAGCCGGGAATATCGGCGGTGGAGGGTTCATGCTTTTTCACGAAGCGGAAACCGGGAACACCTATGCCCTCGATTACCGCGAAACCGCGCCCCTCAAGGCCTATCGGGATATGTTTCTCGACGAGGATGGAGAAGCCGATCCGGACCTTTCCAGGAATTCCCCGCTGGCGGTCGGTGTGCCGGGCACTGTTGCCGGGTTGATTGCCGCCCACGAACGCTTTGGCTCGCTTCCGCTAGAGCGACTCCTCGCACCCGCGATTGCCCTCGCAAGGAATGGATTCAACATTCACCCGGGCCTCGCGAAGAGCCTTTCCGAGGCGCGCGATTCCGGGCGAATGGACGCGACCGCGAGCCAGGTCTTCTTCAAGAAGGATGGTAGCCTCTACAGGGCTGGTGAGCGGCTTGTTCAGGCAGATCTGGCAACTTCCCTCGAGCGGATTGCCAAAGAGGGCCTGGCGGGCTTTTACGCAGGTCCGACGGCCCAAGCCATCGTGGAGACCCTTTCCAAGAACAACGGCATCATGAGCCTGGAAGACCTCGCGGACTACAAACCGGTCTGGCGCGATCCGGTCAGTGGCACGTACCGGGATTTTGTCATCTACTCGATGCCACCACCAAGCTCGGGAGGCGTCCATCTCATCCAGATGCTCCGCTTGCTTGAAAATTTCCCGCTGCGGGCGTGGGGACAGAACAGTGGCCAGACCGTCCACATCATGGCTGAAGCCATGAAACGAGCTTATGCCGATCGCTCAAAGCACCTTGGCGATCCGGACTTTGCAGACATCCCCGTGGATGAGATTCTTTCGGAGGGCTATGAGCAGAAGATCCTCAACCGGATCAATTCAATGACTCCCACGGCCAGTTCCGATATTGATCCGGGGGAGCCACGCCCCGTGACGGAAAGTCCGGAAACAACCCATTTCTCGATTGTTGACGCCCGAGGGAACGCGGTCTCCAACACCTATACGCTTAATTTCAGTTACGGTTCAGGCATCATGGCCGAAGGGACAGGCATTTTGTTAAATAATGAAATGGATGATTTCTCCGCCAAGCCGGGTACACCGAACGCCTTCGGTCTGATTGGTGGAGAGGCCAACGCCGTCGAGCCGCGGAAGCGCATGCTCAGCTCAATGACCCCGACTATTGTGACGCGAAATGACGAGGTCCACATTGTCACCGGAAGCCCCGGCGGGAGCAGGATCATCAATACCGTTCTCCAGGTCGCCTTGAATGTGATGGAATTCGAACTAAACGCCGCGGAAGCCAACAACGCCCCGCGCTTCCATCACCAGTGGTTCCCGGATGCCCTTTACGTGGAACGCGGCTTTCCTTCCGACGCGCTGCATTCGCTTCGGCTGATCGGATACCCGATAACCGAGGAAGGGACTATTGGCTCGGCCCAGACGATTGTCCGTGCGGGTGATGTCTTGACAGGGGCCACTGATCCACGACGGGATGGAGGGGCGGCAGTGGGGTATTGACGACCGCCTAAAGGCTGGACCCCAACCAAGACCGCCTGATGGCGGAACTTCAACCGGGACTCCAATTTTTTTTGCAGATATGAGTATAGCTATAGAACTACAGGACCTGCGGGTCGATTACGGCGATTTGACCGCCGTGAACAATCTTTCCCTGACCATCGACAAGGGAGAAATTTACGGACTGGTGGGTCCCAATGGGGCGGGCAAGACCAGCACCCTGAACGTCCTTGCGACTTTGCTGGTGCCCACCTACGGACACGTCCGGATGGCCGGTTACGATCTGGACCGGGATCCGGATGCTATCCGTGCCCGTTTGGGCTACATGCCCGATCTGGCTCCCGTGGTGGGCAATCTCAGGGTATGGGAATTTCTAGATCTCTACGCTGCGTCGTACGGGCTTGCCGGGACCGAAAAGTCCAAGCGGGTTGATGAATGCCTGGAGCTGGTCAAGCTTGCGGACAAGCGCGATGTCCTGTGCGGGACCCTTTCCCGTGGCATGACGCAACGGGTTGTCCTCGCCAAGACGCTCCTTCACAAGCCGGAGATTCTCCTCCTCGACGAGCCCGCCAGTGGCATGGATCCGCTCGCCCGTATTGATCTCAAGGATGCCCTTCAGAGCGTGGCCACCACCGGGGCGACAATCATCATTTCCTCGCACATTCTCAGCGAGCTTGCCGAGATGGCGACGTCCATTGGAATTCTCCACAAGGGTCGCCTTCGCGAGCATGGCGACGTTCATGATGTCCTCGCCTCAATGGAGCATGCCATCAGCAAGGTGGAGATTGAACTGGTGGATGGTCGCGAGGCCTGCCGGGACTGGTTGGCCTCCCACAATCTAACCGCCACCCTGCCCGAGAAACAGCCGCACCGGATCCATGTGGAGCTCGCCGGGGGCAAGGATGCGCAGGCCACATTGCTCAAGGACCTTGTCCAGGCCAATTTCCAGATCCATGGCTTTCAAGCCCGGCGCTCCAGTCTGGAGGATGTCATGCGGGCCATCTCGACCGAACCGGAGGAGTCCGAATGAGTCGCCAAACCAAACGCGATATAGATGAACCGACGAAAGGAGGAACCACCGATGACACGGATTTCAAGGATCAGGGTGTTTCTCTTAATTCCTGAAAACCTCTAAATCCCTTAAATCCGTGCAATCCGTGGTTTCTCTCCTCAACACTGCCGTACATACGATCGAATTTTAGACCATGCTTCACAATAATCCCATTTTCATCCGTTTCTGCCGATCCAATCTGCGCGTCAAGAAGGCCATCTTCTGGTATCTTCTGACGACCATCACATGCGCCTTCACGGTGGCAATCATCTACGTCCCCCAAGTTGTCCGTGATCGTGATCCGATGGATGCCGCCCGGGCCGCCATCCTGCCAATGATGATCATTCAGGGGATCATCCTGCTCTTCATGGGTACCGGTAGTGTGGCTACTGGGATCACGCGGGAAAAGGTCGACAATGTCCTCAATTACCAGCGTCTGACCCCTTTGCCCATTCCGCAGAAAATTCTCGGATACCTGTTTGGTCTGCCAGTGCGGGAATATGTGCTTTTTGGCATCACCCTGCCCTTCATGGCCTTTGTCCTGATTGTCGGCAAGGTGTCGCCCACCGCCTTCCTTCCCTACTACCTGATTCTCTTCACCTCGACCCTCCTGTACCACTTTACGGGCATGGTCGCTGGGATGATCAGCAAGAAGTGGCGCTGGTCGGCCCGGATCTCCCAGGGGCTCATCATTCTATTGTATTTTGCCCTCCCGCAACTTTCCCACCTCGGGCTCGTCTTTATGGAATTTCTCACCGTCCGGCCGGTCTTTGCGGAAAACATTCTTCCGGTCATTGGCCCGAGTGAGAATATCCGCATGGACGAATTCGGTTTGTTGGCCGGGCAGGATGTCCCGTTCTTTACCCTTATGATTTCCGGGACGCTCTTCTCTTTCATGATCCAGTCGCTCCTGATTATCCTCTTTGCGACTATCATCGCCCGCAAATGGAAGGCCGACAGCGTCCCGGCGATCAACAAGCCAATGGCTATGATTACCTTTTCGGCCTTCGCAATCATGAGCCTGGCCAATATCTGGCCCAACCTGACCCGCTCGGAGAACGCCATCCGCATCTTCCAGTCGGATGGCACCCTTCCACAGGCTGCTGCCGTGGCCGGGCTTCCTTTGATCCTTGCGCTGGTGACGACCCTCCTGGCTTTTGTCCTCATGGTCTCCGCCCTGCCCGATCCACAGCAATTCCGACTCGGCCGAATTCGCGCCAAGCGACAAAACCTAAACCAGCTCCCACGCTGGGATGACGAAGCCAACGGCTACACCCTGACTACCCTGCTCTTCCTGGTCCAAACAACACTGGTCGGCATCGCCCTTTTCACAGTTCACCGAAGCGGATACTTTGACGGTCTCAATTCGCACCCATTCATGGGCCTCATCCTTATTGGCACAACCGGGCTCTGCCTGTTTTATTTTCAGGGACTCAAGGAATCCTTTGGCGGAGGTCAACTTGGACTCTTCGCCCTCCTGCACTGGTTGGTGCCGATTCTCGGGGCTATCCTCATCACCGCCATCAGCAACGGATTCAATCCAGCCGCCCTCTTTGTTGCATCCCTCTCGCCCATTATCCTCATCCTCCTCAGCGTGACTCAACTTATCCCATCGGAGGAACTCAATGAACACGCCCTTACCGTTCAGCGCGCCTTGGGATTTGGGATTCTTCTCCTCACCGTGCTAACACTCGGCCTGCACGCAAAGCTGCGTAGGGACCGAAAGGACGATTAGAGCTGCCAATCACCAGCCGCGTAATCAAAGAGATACGCTGCGCCATTCACCTCGAACACATGCAACCAGGTGCCGGAGCTGTAGGAATAAAGAATTGGGTACGTATCGCGGCTGGTCCACACCCAGCTTGCCAGCGAAATGCTATAGAGAAATATGTCTTCCCGCGTTGAGCTGTTATTAACATACAGGACACCTCGTGCAGAATCATAAATCCAGCGAGACCCCAGATCGGAATAGGTCCCGAACCAGGATGAAGTGAAGGTCCCATCGAGGTTTTTCTTGGTCTCGAACAGCGCTTCCAATCCCAGGCCTTCGGATCCATCGCCCATTTCCTCAAGCGCATAGCCGCCCGGGACGACCGTCCCCAGAACAATATCCGCCTCGTCAATTGCCGAGCTGACCATGTTCAAGCTGCCAAGGTCAGAGGGAACGGTCCAGTTTGGGTCAGTAAATATCCCGCTCTGTGTGGCACTCTCAGGATTCCCTCCATTGTAGATCCAAAGATAAATCCTCCGGCCAACACCTCCGGCAGTTGATACCGAGACATTCGTGTTTCCCTGGATGTTGCCCGACCGGCTCGGAAAACTTGTCACTTCCGTAAACAAGGCGTCTAACGTCCCGAAATTTCGCAATCCGCTCGCATCCAATCCAGAGAGCCCAGCCTCGTCAAAATATCCAACCCGGGCAATACTCCCGTCCGGCAGGGCCGATTCGTCCGCCTGAAGGAACGCCCCTGTCGCCGGTATGGCAATCACCTGAATCGTGATGTCCGCGTGCGAGCAGAGACAGGCACAGCCCAACAGAAGCGTCAGTAAGTTTCGTCGCATGCGCCTGCGAAATCCTGCGCTAGCGCCGGCGGCGCCAGATGACCACACCAAGACCGATCAGCCCAACAAGGGCTGCATAGTGGGCGGGTTCCGGTACAGCGGTCAGCAGAAAATTTGTTGGCGCAGACCCATCGGTCGAGCCGACAACAGTCTCATTGATAGCCGAAGAGACCATATTTAATGAGCCTGTATCGGCCGGAGAGTTCCAGGTACTTGAGCTGAATATGCCGTACTCGCTAGCCGTCGCTGGGAGGGGTGAATTAAATACCCAAAGGTAAACCTGATCACCCACATTTGTCGCATCCAAGGTATTGTCATTCTCCAGAAAGTTTCCACTAGCGCTGGTGAAGGTCGTAAATTCCGTAAAGAAGGGTTCCACCAGACTGGAGTCAAGCAACTGGGATGCACTCAGAGAGCCCAGTCCAGTAATAGGATCAAGATCAAAGAACCCAACCCGCATTAGGCTACCATCCGGTAGCGCGGTCCCCGTGGAATCTTGAACCTGACCCGTGGCGGCATTCGAGATAATTTGCACCGTAACGGCACCATAAGATGCCACACCGCCAAGGCAAAGTGACGTCATTAAAAGAAGTGTGGATTTTTTCATTTAAAAAGAGCTTTGTGAGATTTGAAAATATAGAATTAAGGGGTAAACGGTGCTGGCAGAACAACGTTTGTTTCAATGCCCCCGTTGGCAATTTGTAAGGCGGTCAATGCCGGTACGGGATAAGCACTTCCATCGGTCGAGCCAAAGTCATCTGTCATAAACCCACCCCAGTCCGTAAAGAGCGTGATGGGGGTGAGATTGCCATCCTCGGATATGAATTTAACCGTTCCAAAAAAGTCGTTCAGTCCGCCAGCGGCAAGCTGCAGGGAACCAAGAGTTTCATCGACGGGGCTTGATGAACCATAAAAAACAGGATAAACCGTCGAAGCGGGAATCGGAACGACAGTCTTGGTCGTCTTCACTTTGCCACTGACGATAAAAGTGATCTCTGAGCTGAAGGTCGCGAGAAAGCCTTCACCGGGATAGATCTGTCTCTGACCACTATCAGTTGTCCCGAAATCTGGTGACCACATTGAGCCAGTCCACGTATAGAGATCGATACTACCATCCAGGTTGAAGAACTTTACTGTTTCGAAAAATGCGGCGAAAGAACTCTCAGCATCCGCAAAAAAGTCATCGAGAGTCATATGCTTGCGGATTTGAATCTGGTCCCCAGCAGCAAGGGAAAAATCTGCAGCCAGCTCAGCCGATACAATGACTGAATCTGTGGTGTTGGAAATGATATCAAAAGAATACCCCTCAAACGGGTGACCTCCCTCAGTTATTTCCAGATAGTAGAGGGGAAATTGGAGCGATTCATTAAAGGCCCCTGAAACCAAGGGCGCCCCCCCAACACTCACAGTGGAAGATCCAGTCCCATCGACTACACCAGATACGTCTCCCACAAAATCATTATCGTGAATGTAAGGACACGATACGAAGACCCCTCCCAAAATGCTTTCGGCAACAGTCACATAGCTCCCGCCCATGGGCTCGGTGTAGACTGTTGTCTGGGCGGATAACGAAACAGGAATGTGAGTACTTGATAAGAGTATGCTGGAAATAATCAGGGTGGTTCGCATTTCGCTATAAATACGTGACGGCACACCGCGTGACTGACAAGAAATTTTTTCGGTGAATTACGACAATCGGGGCGATGCAAAAGCGCCTGAAGACTCACGATTTCTCCTGATGTTAGAACAAAAAAAGCCCCGGCACCGCCGAAGCGATACCGGGACCGAAATAATCCCACCTAGATTATTATTAGAAAACTGTTTATGCCCGGCGGCGACGATACATCACGAAGCCGAGTGCCAAAACACCGCCCAAGAGAGCGAAGGTTGACGGCTCAGGAACGACTGAAACCATCTGGACGGAGCCAGCAGCTCCAGAAAGGATGGAGAAGTTGCCTGAAGAAATCGTGATGAAACGATTATCAAGATTTGACAAGAACGGGGCACCCGAAAGGACTGCAACTTCAGTCGGAGTGGCAACGCTGTCAAAGAAGGCAAAGATAGGTTGTTCGCCAACTGCGATAGAAACCAAGGCACCTAATTGTACATCAGGAGTCATGAAGTCTGCGCCTGCAGGAGCGCCGTCAACAAGTGGCAACCAGGAGAAGTCACTAATTGCAGCTGCGACCTCTTCTGGAGTAGGTGCGAGCGCATCCACGAAGGACGGCACAGTACCAGACGGGGTGACAGCATAAAATGCATCGACCGCTGTTGAATTAACAGGATTACCCGTTGCATTCAGGAGCTGGCCTACTTCGCCGACGAAAGCAAATGACTGCGCTGTCGCAGAGGAAACGAAAACCATGGAAGCGAGTCCAAGAGTGGCTAGGATTTTTTTCATAATTATTGTGTAGTTATTTTATTTAGATTGATTGAGTGAAAATGCTTTAAAAACTATGGGGCAATAACATTGCCAGCATTGACGATATTTACGCCTGCAGCTGTATTAATAACGATTGATTTGTAATCCGTTACATCAATAGTTGACGGATCAATTGACCAACCTGTGAAAAGCTTGGTTGAAACCAACGGGCTTCCGTCAGGATTCAAGGCTGTGATAGTCGAGAAGTTCGGAACGCCTGCAGCAACTGTGCTGACAACGTCCACTGCACCATCGACTGGGTCAATAAATCCAATAATTGCTGGTCCGGAAGCGGCTTCATAAATAACGTCGTCTTCGCTCACAGCGCCCGAAAGGGTCATCGTGAAAGCAAGGCCGTTATTGATAACGAAACCTTCGGCGGGACGGATAATGGTATCGCCACCTGTGCTCCATCCTGTGAATAACTTGGTTGCAACGAGTGGAGTTCCACCTGGCTCGAGCAATGTAACAGTCGAGAAATTAGGAACGCTGGCACCAAGGTCATCGAGCGTCATGTGGGCGCGGATGGCAACGGTATCACCGGCAGTCAAAGCCACCGGAGCCCCGGTCAAAGTAACTACATTGCCGACGTAAGAGTCGATATCATATACGCGGCCTGCGTCCGTTCCATCGAGAACATGCAGGTAATGAGGACCGGTCAAAACCGGAACAGTAGCGCCAACATCAACATCAGCGCCGGTAACACTAGCAACGGCTGATTGGAGCTCAACTGACTTGAGATAAGCGATCGACATCACGGTAGGGCCGCTGGGAACCGTAATTGAAGTCGCTCCCACGACGCCAGACGTCGCGGCAGAGAGTGAAAGAGATCCGGCGCATAAAGCGGCGGCAGATAGAACGATTGGGGTGAGATTATTTAGTTTCATATCGAGAATCATTTTGAAGGGCCTTCTCTAGGCCTGTAAAGCCTTTTTTTCTGCGGAAAGGAATTAATTTTGCTCGGGAAAGGCTGAAAACCTGTAAATCGTTCAAAAAAAGCCTCGATTGGCGCCTAGTGTGCCACCTCGACCCGTTCGCCTTTGGGTTGGCCCATGATTTCGAGGAGCTCAATGAACCAGTCGGTATCGATATCGAACGGCTTGCCGCCTTTAATGCGATCGAATGCAATGGCGGAGAGGATATTCTGGTTGTCCTCGTCATGCCCGATGACCCCACCCTGGTGCTTGATGGCGCACTCGACAGCAAGATCGACGCAGGACTTGATGAGGCGCAGATCCTCGTCGTTGGCGGCGGCGGCACGGGAGAAATAGCCGGATTTCTGGACCATGACCTTTTCGGCGCCCATCTTCCTGGCAAATTGTTCGGCAAAGTACTTGCCCGGATTGACTGCATCCAGCTTGACGTGGCCAAAGGCATCGCGCGGGACCTCCTGCCCCTCGGATTCCATCATCTTGACGATATCGCCCACCCCGGCTCCCTCGGAGACGAAGATATTCACGCAATCAAACTCATCCATGATCGCCTTGAGGCGGGCAGCCTCGGCATCGATATCGATGGACATCTCGGGAATATAGACCCCATGGACCTCAAAGCGCTCCTTATCGAGGCCAATTTCCGGGACATAATCGTTCTGGTCGACCAGATCCATGTATTCCATAGCCGTGGCAGCGGTGAGCCAGCCACAATTGCGTCCCATCACCTCATGGACGATGAGCATGCGCGGATTGGCGTTGTGCTCATTAACAATATTTTCGAAGAACGCGGCGCCTTGCTCGGCGGCTGTCCATGCCCCGAGGCTCTGGCTGATCGGGAAAACATCGTTGTCGATGGTCTTGGGCAGGCCGATAACCGTAAGATCGTAGTCATTTTTCTTGAGAAAGGCGGCCAGATCGGCGGCAGCCGTATTTGTATCGTCCCCGCCCACCGTGTGCAGGATATCAACGCCATCCTTAACCAGCTGATCGGCAGCCACTTGCTGGGGATCCTGGCCCTCCTGGACGAGGCCCCGCTTCACGCAGTCCTTGACATTGGTCAGCTTGACCCGGCTGTTGCCGATGGCGCTGCCGCCGAAACGATGCAGGATACCGGCATCCTCGCGGATGACATCGGTGACCTCGATTGAGTCACCCAGGAGAAGGCCCTTGTACCCGCTGCGGTAGCAGATAATTTCAATAGACGGATCAATCTCCGTATAGCGTTCAATAAGCCCGCCGACGGCGGAGTTGAGACAGGGCGCAAGGCCCCCGGCTGTGAGGATGGCTACTTTCATGGTATAAAGATGTTTGAAGACTACGAATCAGACGAATTGGACGAATCTAGACTGATATTGAGTTGTCTACAGGGAACTCAAAAAAATAATTCGTGGAATTTGCATGATTCGTAGTTGGGAAATTCAGGAATTAAGCAGGTTCGCGCCGGTCATGGCTGCGGGCTGCTCGAGACCCATGAGTTTGAGAATGGTCGGGGCGATGTCGGCAAGTCGGCCCGATTGGGCGAGGGAAAGGGACTTGAGCTCCTTTCCGTAGACGACCAGCTCGACCGGATTGAGCGTATGCGCGGTGTGGGCGCTGCCGGTTTCCGGAACATACATCTGGTCACTGTTGCCGTGATCGGCTGTGATGAGGGCGGCGGCGCCGATGGCATCCACCGCTTCAAGCAGCGTGCCTACGCAGTTGTCAACCACTTCGCAGGCCTTGATGGCCGCTTCCTTGGAGCCCGTGTGGCCCACCATGTCTGCATTCGCAAAATTTATAACGACCAGCCCGTACTTGCCTGAGCGGATGGCCTTGTCGGCGGCATCACGAATCCCGTAGGCCGACATTTCCGGTTTCAAGTCATAGGTTGCGACCTCCTTTGGGCTTGGGATCATTTCGCGATCCTCACCCTCCAAGGGTTCTTCCCGGTAATCATTAAAGAAGAACGTCACGTGGGGAAACTTCTCTGTCTCGGCGCAACGAAACTGCGGAATGCCCTTGTCAGCGACATAGGTGCCCAGAATGTCCGGCATCTTGGCTGGCTTGTTGAAGATCACCTTGTCGCAGAGGCCCTTTTGGTAATCCGTCATCGTCGCATAGTAAAGATCGAGCTTGTCGCCCCGGTCGAAGCCATCGAATTCGTCATTGATAAATGCACGGGTGAGCTCGCGCGGCCGGTCCCCGCGAAAGTTGAAAAAGATGACCGAGTCACCGTCCTTGATGGTCCCCACTGGCTTGCCGTCTTCACCGACGATGGCTGTCGGGACAATGAACTCGTCCCCGTTGCGGGATGAATCGAGTGGATTGTCGTAGTAAAGCTGAATGGCGGCTGAGGCATCGGGGGCCGTTCGCTCGACGTTGCGGCCGGTCAGGCAATCGTAGGCCTTCTGCACGCGATCCCAGCGCAGGTCACGGTCCATGGCCCAGAAGCGACCGGAAACGGAGGCAATCTGCCCGATGCCAATCTCGGCGCACTTTTCCTCGATCTGTTTGATGTAGCCCATTCCCGATTTGGGCGGCGTATCACGCCCATCGGTAAAGCAGTGGATAAAGACTTTTTCCAGTCCAGCCTCCTTGGCCAGACGGAGCAGGCCGTAGAGGTGTTCCAGCATGGCATGGACGCCGGCATCGGAGACAAGGCCCATCAGGTGGAGAGTTACAGGGCTCTGGCCTGTAAAAGCCCCCTGGAGGATGGCGTTGTCCTTCACGGTCCCCATTTCGAAGCCCTTGTCGATGCGGACGATCTCCTGATCGACAATTCGCCCAGCTCCGATGTTCTGGTGCCCTACTTCGGAATTGCCCATCACACCTTCCGGAAGTCCCACATCCAGCCCGCAAGCCATCAGTTCGGTGCGCGGCCATTCGGCAGTAAGTTTGTCGGCCACCGGCGTCTCAGCCAGTTTGACCGCGTTAAACGCATCGTGCGCCGGGTTGTGATTTTCACCCCAGCCATCCCGGATGATTAATACTACAGGTCGTGTTTCCATATGAAATCTATATTAGTGAGCCTAATCTTTATTGTACCCTTTAAAAACCGCTCTTATCTAGAATAGGAGAGCAACGTGACAAGAATATATGCGCCCAGAAGGACAAATCCTGTCCAGCGCCGCATGTGCGTCCCCGATACCCAGACGGAGATCCGGAAAACAAGCAGGACAAATATCATTGCCGGGAAAAGGAGCGAAAAGAACTTTGGATCCGCATACAGACCGCCCGGAGTCACAGCGGCCGAGGCCCCTGCGACAAAAAGGACATTCAGGATGTCTGCCCCGATTACATTTCCGAGGGCAAGCCCACCATGGCCGCGCCTCACAGATGTGACCACTGTGACCAGCTCCGGAAGGGATGTCCCGAAGGCGACCAGCGTGGCCGCAATGATGGCTTCCGGAACATGCAGACGAAAAGCAGTCTCTTCAACGGTCGGGATCAGCACCTTCGAGGAAAGAATGACCAGAGCCATGCCAAGGGCGAGCTTCAGAAGGACGATCGGCATCTTTGCCGAATCGGCATGTGTCTCCTCCTGTTCAGGTGCTTCGCCCTTGCGAGCCCAGTCGATCGATTTCCAGATGTAGACCACGAGCAGGAAAAGGAAAAGCCAACCACCCCAGCGCGGAAGTCGCCCGCCTTCGCTGAATACACTTCCAAGGGATGACCAGGGAAGACACATGGCAACGAGCAGAAATCCCGATCCCAGTTGAATCCAGCCCTGCCGGTTGACGATTGTCTTATCAAGGGGAATGGGCCTCATCAGGGCTGCAATGCCAAGAATCAATCCCGTGTCACAGATGATCGAGCCAACTGCGTTGCCCAGCGCAAGTCCCGGGCGCCCACCTAAGGCTGCCGCCACCGAAACCGCCGTCTCCGGCAAGGTCGTCCCGAGGCTGACAATTGTCGCCCCGATCAGGAGCGGCGGAACGCCCCAGCGAATGGATAGCGTGACTGCTTCCACCACGAGAATATCCGCCCCTTTCGCCAGCGTGTAGAGGAACACGGCGATTATTATGAAGAGTCCCCAAAGAGGAATCGGTTGGACGAGTGATTGTATCCAGGCTTCCATGCTGTGAAAGGTGGGAGAAAGCTCAATTCACGAGAGACTGCAAGAAGGAATGGGAGGAATCGTTGGAGTTCCACCTTCAGGCGGTCTTAGGTTGGAGTTACCCTACCTGACATCCAGATCCGGCCACTGCTTGAGCTTCCGGTGTAGAGTTCGGCGGCTCATTCCAAGAAGCTTGGCAGCCTGTGTACGGTTTCCATTAGCCTGGACAAGGGCATTGCGGAGGAGGCGCTTTTCATTCTCCTCGACGGACAAGGGATTGTTGATGGGGGCAGCCGGGGAAGAAGCTAGGGCCTCATGTTCCGGACTGAGAAAACGACTGTCCAGATCGTACAGGCTAAGCCGCCCACCCCGTTTCATGACGACCGTATTCTCGGCAAAGTTGCGCAGCTCGCGGATGTTGCCCGGCCAGTTGTAAGTCTGCAAGGCGCGGAATACATCCGGGTCGACTTCCAGCAGCGGGACACCGTTTTCCTCAGCAACGGTTTTCATGAAGTGATGAAGAAGCACGGGAATGTCATCCTGCCGTTCACGCAAGGGTGGCATGGTCAGGGTAACCACATTCAGCCGATACAACAAATCCTCACGGAAGTCGCCCGACTTGACCAGCTCGGCAAGGTTGCGATTGGTCGCTGCGACAAGACGTACATCGACCTTGACTGGCTTCACGCTACCGAGCCGCTCAAAGGAACGCGTCTCCAGAAAGCGCAGTAACTTTACCTGTGTACTGGCGTCAATTTCGCCAATCTCGTCCAGGAAGAGGGTTCCGTTATTCGCTGCCTCAAAGCGCCCGATCCGGCGCTCGCTGGCCCCGGTGAAGGCCCCGCGCTCATGACCGAAGAGCTCGCTTTCAAGCAAGTTGGCCGCGAGGGCCGCACAGTGAACAGCAACAAATGGCTTGTTCGCACGTTCGCTGTTCTGGTGAATGGCCTGGGCGATCAGCTCCTTGCCCGTTCCAGTTTCGCCCTCAATGAGCACAGTTGTCCGGGTTGGCGCGACCAGGCGGACCTTGTCGATCACACCCGCCAGCGCACTGGAATTGCCGATGATGCCATCCAGACTGAATTTGTCGTCCAACCGCTTCTTCAAGGTCTTCACCTCTTCTTCCGTGGAACGGTTGCGCAAGGCCCGCTGGATCATGATCTCCAGCTTTTCAATATTCAGCGGCTTGGTCAGGAAATCGTGCGCACCCCGCTTCATGGCCTCAACCGCCGTTTCCACATTTCCGTAGGCCGTCATCATGATAATGACTGGCTTGTTCGACAGCGTCATGGCTTGCTCAATGACCTTCATCCCGCTTTTGCCCGTCATGCGGAGATCCGTGAGAATCACATCGAACGGCTCGGATTCCATCAGACGGAAAGCCTCCTCGGCATCCGTTGCCAGATAGACATCGTATTCATCTTCCAATGCGAGCATCAACCCCTCCCGGGTGTGCTTCTCATCATCAACTATCAGAATGGTGGCAGGCATCTCCTCAAAAAGTGCGACATTATTACTCACGTGCAACCGAAATTATCAAACAGCGGGTCACACAGGGACTTAACCACGGATCGCACGGATTTAAAGGATTAGAAGTTTCAGAGGTAAGCAATCTCATGATTCAAAATCCGTAAGATCAGTATAATCCGTGGTTAGTTATTGGTGCGATCCGCAGTATTGCATTCGTTTGATTCACGTGATTCGTAGTCAGGGATGCAACAAGGTGAATCAGACGCCCACGCCGAACGATTTGGCGGGATTGCCCGACTCTATGGTGCAGACGGACTGGAAAGATTCCAGAAGGCTCATGTGGCAATTGTCGGAATTGGCGGGGTCGGTTCATGGGTAGCCGAAGGGCTTGCCCGTTCGGGGATCGGAACAATTACCCTGATGGATCTCGATGATATCTGTGTCACAAATACCAACCGTCAGATCCACGCCTTGGAAGAGACCATCGGACAATCCAAAATCCACGCCATGGCCAATCGGCTCCGCTCCATCAATCCGGAGATCATTGTCCACGAGCTCCATGCCTTTTACAGCGAATCCTCGGCATCTGCCTTTTTTGCCACCCAGTATTCGGTCATCGTCGACGCGATCGACAGCGTGCGCCAGAAGTCGCACCTCATCGCCACCGCCAAACAGCACAAGCGTCCCATCGTGACCGTCGGAGGTGCGGGCGGGCGCATTGATCCAACCCGTATCAAGGCGGACGACCTCAGCCGGAGCGAAGGGGACCGGTTGCTCATGCTGGTCAGGAAAAAGCTCCGCACAGAGTACCGTTTCCCCCGTGTCGGCAAGGGGAAGTTCAAGGTCCCCTGCGTCTATTCCGATGAGCCACCGCGCTTTCCCCAGCCCGACGGATCCGTTTGCGAAAATCGCAATCCCGAAAACCCCGGCGGAATCAATTGTGATACCGGCCTGGGGAGCGCCACCCAGATCACCGCAACCATGGCCTTTTTCGCCACGGCGGAGGTGTTGAAAATGTTGGAGAGTCGCTAAAATGTTGGAGTGCCGTCTTCAGGCGGTCTGCACGTGACATAAAACCGCCTAAAGGCAGAACCCCAACGCTAATTAAAGGCGGTACTCCAACCTAATCTATAAATTTCGCACGACCGCGCGGGCAACGCCTTGGATGACCAGCTCGGAGACCGGATGCAACTCGGGGAAATTACGGTTTTCGGCCTTCAGATACGGGGAACGGCCCGGTTTGTTCATAAAGCGCTTGAGGGTTGTTTCGCCGTCGATCAGCGCGGCCACGATATCACCGTCATTGGGCGGGCATTGCTCAATGACAACTGTGTCGCCATCGAAAATCCCGACATCAATCATCGACTCGCCGCGCACCCGCAAGGCAAAGCTGCGACGTGAACGCCGGATCCCGGCTGTCTCGGTATCGATCTGCAGGCGCCCGATTTCACCACCGGACTCCACCCCGTCGGGGAATCCTGCGGCGATGCTGCCATAGATCGGAATGTCCAGGACATCCATGGCCTCCACTGGCCGGGCGTCCTCAGTAAGGTCGAAATTAATCTTGAAGGTTCGGGCCTGTCCCGGAACACGGCTGATGTAGCCCTTCTTTTCAAGTGCCTTGAGATGCCCCATGACCGCGTTGGTGCTCTTGAACCCGAAGTGTTCCTCAATTTCGCGGAAGCTGGGCCACGTCCCATAGTCCCGCATGTGTAATTGAATATAGCCCAAAACCTCTTCCTGCCGAAATGTTAACTCCTTCATATGTGCATTTGTACAGTAAACAGGTGTTCACTGTCAAGTAGAAGACTTAACGAAAAAGATCGCCGCGGCGAAAGCGCCAGAGGGCGATCGACAGAACAACACAGGCGATGGCAAAAAGTACTCCCACTTGCGGCAATACCTGAACCAGACCGGCATCCCTCCAGAGGACGGCCAGCAATCCATCCATGGCCCAGTAGACCAAGGTAAACGGAGAAATGTAGGTCCGGATTGTCTCGGGAATCATGAAAAGCGGAAACATGGCTCCGCCGAAGGCACTCATCCCGAGGATCAGGAAAGTTCCGAGGCCGTTTGCCTGGGCGGGCGTCTTGGCGATTGAGGAGAGGAGCATCCCGAAAGCGGTCGCCGCGGAGGCAGCGGCCAGGGAAACCACAAAGAGCGGAAGCAATTGTCTCCACGATGTGATGACGTCGAAAACGACTTCACCGAAAAGGATCAGGACCACCATTTGGGACAATCCCAACAAGGCGCAGAAAATGAACTTGCTCCAGAGGATCTGGGTGCGGTTGGCGGGGCCTGCGAGAATTCTCAGGAAAAGTCCCTGGTCCCGCTCTTCAAAGAGGCTGGAAGCGGCACCCGTGAGGGAAAAGAGCAGAAACATCACTGCCCATCCACCAACGCTCTGGGAGGCCGGGTTCTTCCCCTTTCCGAAGACCTGCGTCTTTTCCATGTTGAAAACACCGCCGAGGAGGTCATCCGAGGCGTCAGTTTCTTCACCCTCCGCCGAGGAATCCGCGCTGAATGCGCCACCAAAGAAACCGCCTGAATTAATCTCCTCAAGGATTTCATCGGGATCCGCTCCGAAGTGTTCGGAAATGATCATCGCCAGATCACCGTTGAAGGCGTCTTGAACGGAGTCGGTGATGCCGTATTCGATGTTATTGAGGAGCAGGGGGAAGCCCTGCGAGAACAAGGTCTTCTGGAGAATTCCCTGAACGATGTTGTTCTCAATCGTGTTTTGCGGATTGTAGAGCAGTTCAAGGTTGAAGCCAAAGTCCTCGGAGAGCAGATCCTCAGGAAGGATCAGGAGATAGCGATACGTGCTCGCATCCGTCTGCAAAAGTGAGGCTGCATACTCACGCTCAAGCGGAACGGATTCTCCTTCAGGAAGACTGCGGTCAGTAAAAATGCGGAAGGTATCTTCGGACCGGAGAATTTCGATCAGTTTTTCTGACGTTTCACTGTTGGCTTCATCGACGACAAGGACCCTGATCCCGGAGGGTCCCCCTCCCCCGCCACCGAATATCATCCCAAAAATCGTGATAAGAACCATTGGAACAAGGAAGGACAGGACAACGGCGGTCCGGTCATTCCAGAAGACCCGCAGTTCCTTTGAGACCAGTGCAAGCAGAGTGTTCATCATTCCAATCGGTTAAATTCAGTCCCTGAGGCGGTGGCCGGTTAATTTAAGAAAAAGGCTCTCCAGGGAGGGCGGACGAACATCAAGGATTTCGTAGGGAAGCCCGGCCGACTCGAGGGCGCTGTAAATTTCCGATAGCCGGCTCTTGCTGGACGGCATAAGCCGATAGACCAACTCATCCTCCATGAGCTCTCCATGTTGCTTCAACCCGGCGAGGAACGATTCCTGGTCCGGGCCTTTGCGGATGACAATCTCTCTTTCGAAATCAGCCTTGCGCAGCAATTCCTTTTGTTCACCGCAGGCGAGGATGTCCCCATGATCAATGATCGCAATGCGCGGACAAAGGCGCTCAGCCTCTTCCATGTAATGTGTTGTGTAGAGGACGGTCAGGCCTTCGCGGTTGCGGGCCTCGAGGAAATCAAAAATCGCATTTCTCGATTGTGGATCGACGCCCACCGTCGGCTCATCGCAGAGGAGAATGTCAGGATTGTGGAGGAGGCTGACGATAATGTTGAGACGCCGCTTCATGCCACCTGAGAATTCCTTGACGCGATCATTCCGTCGTTCCCAAAGTCCAACGGATTTCAGGAGTTCCTCGCTTCTTGCCTCAGCCTGCTTGTGCGGTAGCTTATATAAGCGGGCAAAAATCCTCAGGTTCTCGAGCGAATTAAGGCTCTCGTAAAGGGCAATTTCCTGCGGAACGAGTCCGCATCGACGGCGCGCCGCCATGTCATGCAAACCAACTGTTTGCCCATCGATAAGAACCTCTCCGGAATCAGATTCAATAAATCCGCTGAGGATCTTCATGAGCGTGCTCTTCCCTGCACCGTTGGGTCCTAACAGCCCGAAAAACTCGCCCTTGCAAATGGATAGGTCCACCTCTTTCAGGGCAACCAGATCCCCGAATTCCTTATGAATCCCCTTGAGTTCGAGTATCGTCCTGTTGTCTGTCATGCTGCCTGATTATTGCGAAGAGTTCCTTCAATCTATCCGGGTCCTTGACGCCGGGAGACTGCTCAACGCCACTATTGACATCAACCATCTCAGCCTGCGTGAAGCCGAGCGCCTCACGGATGTTATCCGGTGACAACCCGCCAGCAAGAATCCACCTCTTGTGCTGGTAAAGGAGCGTGCAGTCAAGGAATCGTTGCCAGTTTGCCCCGGCGTGGCCGGTTCCGCCATACGCATTCTTGTCAAATGCATCGACAAGGATGGTTTCGGCAAACTCCATCAAGACCTGAGGAAAATCCGGCTCGCTGTCGGGGAGGCGCGGAGCCACCCAGAGCGCATCCGGCCCAACCAGACCGGACCAGGTGGCGATCGAGGCCATGGGAATATCCAGGTCAAAATGAATCTGGTAGGCATCAAATCCAAGGGAAAGGCAGCTTTCGAGGCGCTGAGCCGATGGGGCCACATCAACAAGCACCCGTTTGCCCTTGGGAATCGACTCCAGCAGTTCGGGAACTTTCTCCAGCTCAACCGCCCGCGGAGACTTCTCATAAATGATCACTCCAATGAAATCTGCTCCAAGGGACAATGCCAGTTCGGCATCCCCGGGCTGTGTGATTCCACAAACTTTGACCTGCGTCGCCATCTTTCAGCTGGTTCAGGCCTTGCCCGAAAAATAGTCCACAAGGGCGGCCACCATGCCGTCCAGTCCGGGATCCGAAGCCTCGACAGCAACCGGAATACCCGCTTTCTTCATGCGCTCGCTTGTAGTGGGTCCAAAACTACAAAGAGCCGGCACCTTGGCACCCTTTTCCAGTTGGAGATGTTTTGCCTGCTCCCCGAATGCCTCCACGGACGAGGCGCTGGCGAAGACCAGGGCATCTGCGCCTTCCTTGCGGAATCGCGAAGCTTCCTCGTTCCCCTCCAGATCACAAAAGTGTGTCGAGTAAACCCTCAGCGAATCGACAATGGCCCGGTCTTCCCAGAGCCGCTTGACCAGATCCTCCTTGTTTCGGTTACCCGTGATGACGAGCACCTTCAAGTTGTCCAAGGTCTCCTCATCCTCGAGGGCTTTTGCCAAATCATCGGCCGTGGCACTGGGAGCAACCAGATCCGCCCGAAGATGATACTCACCCAGTGCCTCAACAGTCCCCTTTCCGACAACCGCGATGCGGACAAATCCGAGCGAGCGGATATCATCATAAGCCTTAAGAAAAGCATTGAAGAAGTGTTTCACGCCATTCCGGCTGGTAAAGATCAACCATTCATAGCTGGCAAACTCCTTGAAAATCTCGACTGCGCTTTCACCGTCGATATCAAAGCGGACCTCAATCAGGGGAATTTCAAGAATTTCCGCCCCAAGTGCTTTCAGACGGCCAGCAAGCCGACTAGCGCCCTCGACGTTGCGCGTGAGGACAATGCGCCTGCCACTCAATGGTTGTGACTGGATCATGACACTTGTTCGGCTACCCACTCCGTCATCCCCGTGGGATTCAGATGACTCACTTCTTCCGGAACCTCCAAGCAACGATAGCCGGTGGCCTCATCGAAAACATGCAGTTGGCCATCGGTGAAATGGGCTGCTGTGGCGGAGTGGCATCCACCCCCCATGGCCGCGAGATAAGCCCGCTCGAGATGAACCGCACGGGCTGTTTGCTCACAGAGCAGACTGGCAAAAACCGGTCCATCTTCGGCCCGTACCTGCAACCCGATCGCTCCCTGACCGGCAGCCGGTACGCTGCGGGTGATCGGGATAGGGAGAAATCGCAGGCCCTCGTAATGATCAATGCCCAAGCGGTATAAACCCGCCTGCGCCATTACGGTGGCTTCCGCCTCCCCTTCAGAAATCTTCCTCAGGCGTGTATTCACATTGCCCCGGATCTCCTTCCACGCGGCATTTGGATAGACCGCCTTCAGCTGCGCACGGCGCCGTGGGCTACTGGTGGCAATCAAAGCCGGCTCGGTCACTGATTCCCGAATGATGAGCAAATCCCCTGCAGGTGCCCGGGGCAGAAAGCCTGCAAGAACAACCCCTTCGGGCATTTCCGTAGGGAGGTCCTTGGAGGAATGCACTGCCAGGTCGCCGTCTCCCTTGACGATCGCCTCTTCCAATGCAGACGTGAAAAGTCCCTTGCCGCCGCTCGTTTCAAGCGACCAGGCAAGGCGCTCATCGCCCGTCGTGCTCATCGGAATCAGCTCAAAGTCCCAATGAGGGCAAGCCGCACCGAGGGCCTCAATGGCAATCTCGGTTTGCCGCATGGCGAGTGGGGACTTGCGGGTCACCACCCGGATTGTGCGCTTCTCCTCAGGCATTGTAAAAAAATCCGGCCCGTGGAGTGAACCACGAGCCGGGAATTAAAAATCAGGAAGAATACCCGGCTTGCGCACCCTTCAGGTTCCGCTTTTTGACCCAGGGCATGAGGCTGCGCAAGCGATCCCCGGTCTTTTCGATCGGGTGCTTCACACTATCCTTCTGGAACTGCTTGTAGTTCGGGAAACCGGCTTCAGCTTCCTTGATCCATTCACGGGCAAACTTGCCGCTCTGGATATCCTTCAGGACCTTTTGCATGGCCTTCTTGGAGGAAGCGTTAATCACTTTTGGTCCACGGGTGTAGTCACCATACTCGGCGGTCTCGGAAATGCTGAAACGCATTCCGCTGACCCCGGATTCAACCATCATGTCGACGATCAACTTCAATTCGTGCAGACACTCAAAGTAAGCCATCTCCGGCTGGTATCCGGCATCGACAAGTGTCTCATAGCCGGCCTGGACAAGTGCGCTGGCGCCACCGCAAAGAACTGCCTGCTCGCCAAACAAGTCTGTTTCCGTCTCTTCCTTGAAAGTTGTCTGGATAACACCGGCCCGAGCCGAGCCAATCCCCTTGGCCCATGCCAGGGCGATCTTCTTGGAATCCTTTGCGGATCCCTTCAGAACAGCAATCAATGCTGGCACGCCCTTCCCCTCGAGGT
This sequence comes from Oceanipulchritudo coccoides, assembly GCF_010500615.1. NCBI lineage: Bacteria > Pseudomonadati > Verrucomicrobiota > Opitutia > Puniceicoccales > Oceanipulchritudinaceae > Oceanipulchritudo > Oceanipulchritudo coccoides. Next base: position 1,252,753 of record NZ_JAAGNX010000001.1, on the reverse strand, counting down.
ACTGCGCACGCACGGTGTGGCCGGGTCCCTTCGGGGCGACCATGATCACGCTCACACCCTTCGGCGGAGTAACGAGACCGTAGAGAATCGCAAAACCGTGGATAAAGACCAGCGTCTTGCCCTTGGTCAGGTTCGGCTGGATCTCGCTTTCGTAGACGGACTTCTGCTTCATGTCCGGAACGGCAATCATGATCACATCGGCCCGCTGAACCGCTTCAGCCACCTCGACCACCTCAAACCCGAGCTTTCTGGCCACAGGAATGGATTTGCTCCCCTTGTAAAGCCCGACCAGCACGGTCATGCCACTTTCCTTGAGGTTCAACGCATGTGCGTGCCCCTGGGAACCAAAGCCGATAACGGCGAGGGTCTTGTTCTTGATTGTACGGAGATCCGCGTCCTTGTCTGTATACACCTTTGCAGGCATTGTTTATCAACCTTTCCTGTTTTGAATTAGAGTTCGAGTTTGCGATTGCGCGGAAGGGCTGCTGTCCCTGTCCGTGCCATTTGTTTGATTCCAAAATGTGTGATCATCTCAAGAAAGCCATCAATCTTGGATTGGCGGCCAGTCATTTCGATAATCATGCTTCGATGCGAGACATCCACAATGTTCGCACGGAAAATTTCACAAATCTGCAACAATTCGGCGCGCTTGGAGCCATCGGCAGCCACCTTGACCAATACAAGTTCACGGGCCGCGTACTGGCCTTGCGCCAGATCCTGGACCTCAATCACGTCAATCAGCTTGTGAAGCTGTTTAATCGCCTGATCAAGCTGCTGGGTATCGCCTTTGACGGTGGCGGTGATGCGCGAGTATCGCGGATCGTGAGTCGGGGCAACATTCAGGGTGTCGATGTTGAACCCGCGCCCGCTGAACATCCCGGCCACTCGGGCCAGCACCCCAAACTTGTTTTCCACAAGGACGGATAGCGTGTGTCGCATGATTGGTTTTCTTTGCTCTCCTCACTCCCTGCGCGGACCTCGCAAGCAGTTTGGAATAGGTGGTTATCTCATCAATTTGGGCCCGCTCAAAACCCTCACCATTCAGGCCATCCACGGTTCTTGGCAAGCAAATAAAAGAAAGCCCCGACGGTGCTGGTGCACTGTCGGGGCTGTTCCTCACTCCTGATATCCAAACAACCAAGTTAAACTACGACAAACTACTACAATCTAAACACATGAAATGCTTGTAGGGATTGAGACGGGGTCACCTCTCTCTTTGTTCACTTTTTTCGTGCTTTTTTTCCCAACCTGCCTCTACCTTGCCGGCATGGAGAATAAAACACGCACTGACGGACGACAGCCCGATGAATTAAGGCCCATCCATTTCGAATTGGATTTTGCCCCGCACGCCAGCGGATCGGTTTTGGCGTGCTTCGGGAACACCCGGGTTATCTGTGCTGCCACCCTAGAGCCCAACGTGCCACGCTGGATGAAGGCCCAGGGCGTGGAGGGCGGATGGATGTCGGCCGAATATAGCATGCTCCCCTACTCGACCCTCGACCGCAAAAAGCGCGATATTGCCAAAGGACGCCAGGATGGGCGCTCCGTGGAAATCCAGCGCCTGATCGGGCGCAGCCTGCGCGCTGTGGCCGACCTTTCCAAGCTGCCAGGTCATACCCTCTGGGTGGATTGTGATGTCCTGCAAGCCGACGGCGGGACGCGTACCGCCTCCATCACCGGCGCATGGCTCGCCGCCGAAGTGGCCATTCGCCGCGCGATCAACAAAGGCGCATTGGCGGAGTCCCCTTTCCGTGAGCCGGTGGCCGCGGTCAGTGTGGGTGTCCTTGAAGACCTTGGCCTTTTGGATTTGTGTTATGTTGAGGATCGCGATGCTTCCGTCGACGCCAACATTGTCATGACCGGATCAGGACAATTTGTCGAGGCACAGGCCTCAGGTGAGGAAGCCACCTTCTCGCACGATCAACTGATCCAGCTATTGGATCTCGCGAAAGGCGGTATCATGAAGTTGGTTCAATTGCAGAACGAGTCGCTGGCGTCCGCTCAACTGGAACGCCCCATCGACTTGTAGGCCTTGATCGCTTCCTTCAAATCCTGAATTGTCAGCGGCTTGTTCACGAATGCATTGATACCTGATTTGTAAGCCCGCTCACGGTCCTCGTCGGCGACACATCCGGTGACTGCGATTATGTAGGCCTCGCGGTTGACTTCGCCACAATCACCATCGCGGATTCTCCTCGTTGCCTCATATCCATCCACTCCGGGCATCATTAGATCCATCAGGATGATCTCGTAGTTCTGCCTCTTCAACTGTTCCAGCAGCTCGCGCCCGTTTTCAGTTGTATCGCAAACATAGCCCAGAAAATGCATCAGGCTGCTGTTGACCTCGAGGCTGCTTTTTTCGTCGTCAACGACCATCACTGTGGCCTTTTCCTCTGCACCCTCCTCCGGGGAACCGGAATGTTTTTTCCGCCGCGTCTTGGGTCGTTGCAGATGCTCCGGGACCGGGGAGAAAGGAATTGTTAACTCAATCGTTGTTCCTTTCCCTTCCTCGCTTTGGACACTTATTGTGCCGTGCATTGCGTCCACCAGCTTCTGGGCAATGGCAAGGCCCAACCCGGCCCCGGAATATTTCTCGGCAAATTCAGTTTCTGCGCGGGCAAACGGCTCAAAGAGCTTATCCACCTGTTCCGGTTTCATGCCCACGCCGGTATCGCTCAAGGTAAACTTCAGCATCTGCACATGCCCGCCGTTGAGACGAACTTTTTCAACCGCCGCTTCCAGATCGACATGCCCGGTGTGCGTGAACCGGATGGAATTTGTGATGAGCGTGCCGAGGACCTGCTGCAGCCTCAGTCTGTCCTGATAAAGCTCAGTGTCGCCCTCCACATTGTCCTTCACCCTCAGCTCGATTCCCCGCGACTTGGCGTCGAAAGCATACAGGTTGTCGATCTCCATCAGGAGGTCGTGCACATCGGTCGGTTCCGGGGAAAGTTTAAGCGCACCTGCTTCGATCTTCGCGTAGTCCAGGACCTCATCAAGCAGTTTCAGGAGGTTCTTTCCGGCCTTCAGGATCATCTGCGCCATTTCCTTCGAGTCCCCGTCAAGGTTCGGATCAGAGGCAAGCAAATCAGCAAAACCGATGACAGGATTCATCGGGGTCCGTATCTCATGACTGGCCAATGAGAGGTAAGCCGACTTTTCCCGGTTGGCCTTGTCTGCGGCCGCCTTCTGAAGGAGCGCCTGCTCTCGCAAATGGCGAGCCTCCTCAAGGTCCTGACGCATGACTTCCACCCGTTTGCGGCTGTCGTCAATATTCAGGGCGGAAACAATGAAATCAGTCTTGCCCTCGGCTTCCGGCTCAGCCGGCCGGCCACTGAGACGTACCCAGCGATAACCGCCCATCAGGTGGCGAAGCCGGAACTCCAATTGGACCACTTCACGGTTACCAATGGCGTACTGGATTCGGTCCATAACCTGTTGCCGGTCATCCGGGTGCACCATACCGGACCAGCCTTCACGAACTTGCTCGACAAGCGTGCTGCCTGTGAAATTGAGCCAGGATTCATTGTAAAAATAGGGAATTCCGTCCTCACCTGAAATCCAGACCATTGCCGGAATACGGCCCAGAAGATCCTCCTGGAAATCCAGTGATTTGCGTCGCCTCAAGTCCAGTTCCTCGCGTTCCGTGACGTCCCGGAACTGCAAAATCAGGCAATCTTTGTCGACCAACCCCGGATGCTTGTACTCGCGCAAATCCGCCTCAATGTACCGTCGGCCTGTCTCCGGAAATTCGATCCATCCACGAAAAGTTGCCTGCCCATCGCTGCGCGCCCTTTGCAGAAGCACTTTCAGCCGCTTCTCGTAAATGTCTGCCCCCATCACCTCGCTGATCGATTGCCCGCGGACCGTCTCTAACCCCAGGCCATACTGCGCGGCATACGCCTTGTTCATGAACAGGAAACTGTCCGCTGCATCAACGATCCCAATCGGTTGATCCAACGCATGAAGGACATGCAGAGCCAGGTCATCCGGTTTCGCGGATACGCCTGTACGGAAGGAATTTCCTTCCTCTATCTCGTTTTCAGACATGTTGACAGCAGCAGATCCCTAGAATTTGCCATTTCGAGTCATTATAGGGACTTATACCTATACGTGGGCTAAAGTTTTCGGTCAAGTGAATTGTATTAATCAGTTAAGGTAAGGTCTATACCCTATTTTTATCCAAAAATCCACTGAAATCAACCTGCCCTCTGAAAAGAGTGAAAAACCGAATATGATGAAAGTAAAACCAATCTTTATAGTAAATAAGAAAAGGGTTGTCAGGAAATTTTGTAGGTTTTCTATCAAATCTTTATCGAATAACAAAACGAATGAACATACACGAATTTCAAGCAAAGGAACTATTTGCCGGATACGGGATCCCGATTGCCAAGGGTATTGCTGTAAAAGCTGAGTCCGAATTTGATAATGCGCTCGCGCAACTACCTGATGGAAAGATAGTTGTAAAAGCCCAAATCCATGCTGGAGGCCGGGGAAAAGGGACCTTCACGGATGGTTTCAAAGGGGGCGTTCACGTTTGCCCGGACAAGTCAACGGCACGGGAAACCGCCTCGAAAATGCTGAATAACACCTTGGTCACGCATCAGACGGGCCCGGAGGGTAAATTAGTGAAAACCCTCTACTTCAATGAGCCTTGCGCCATCGAGAAGGAATATTACCTGGCCATCACGCTGGATCGCGCTGGCAGCCGGCCGGTCATCATCGCCTCGACTGAAGGTGGGATGGATATTGAGACCGTTGCCGCGGAGACCCCGGAAAAGATCACCCGCGTCTTCATCGACCCGGCCCAGGGCCTTCAGCCACACCACAAGCGATCAGTCGCCTTCGGTTTGGGATTCAGCGACAAGGCCCAGCTCAAACAGCTGGATAAACTGCTCACCGGGCTTTATAAATTTTATTGGGAAAAGGACGCTAGCCTCGTTGAGATCAATCCCCTGATCACAGCTCCTGACGGCGCAATCATCGCGTTGGACGCAAAGGTTGGCTTTGATGAAAGTGCGCTCTTCCGCCATCCGGACGTGGTTAACCTGCGCGACCTCGACGAGGAGGATCCGAAGGAGGTCGAGGCCAGCAAGCACGGCCTGAGCTACATTGCGCTGGACGGGAATATCGCCTGCCTCGTGAACGGAGCCGGCTTGGCCATGGCCACGATGGACATCATCAAGCACTTTGGCGGCAATCCGGCCAACTTCCTCGATGTGGGTGGTGGAGCCAGTGAGGAGGCTGTCACGGAAGCGTTCAAGATCATCCTCAGCGACCCGAACGTGGAAGGGATCCTGGTCAACATTTTCGGAGGCATCATGAGTTGCAAGGTGATTGCCAAAGGCATCATTGCCGCCGCCAAGAATGTCGAAATCAAAGTTCCGCTGGTGGTCCGTCTGGAAGGAAATGAAGTCAAGGAAGGCAAGGCTCTGCTTGATGAAAGCGGACTTGCTCTCACTTCTGCGGACAGCTTGAGCGACGCGGCCAAGAAGGTCGTCGAACTGGTCAAGGCCTCCAACTGAAATTCTTAATACAGGAAAATTTAAATGTCGGTACTAGTCGGAAAAGAAACCCGCGTCGTCGGTCAGGGGATCACAGGAACCTTTGGCAAATTGCACGCGTTGAAAAACATTGAATACGGCACACAATATGTAGCCGCAGTCACTCCGGGGAAAGGTGGACAAACTTTCGAAGGAAAGCTGCCAATCTTTAACACGGTGAAAGAGGCTGTGGAGAAGGAAGGCGCCAACACCAGCGTTATCTTCGTCCCGCCACCTTTTGCCGCGGATGGCATTCTCGAGGCGATTGACGCAGGTATTGAGCTGGTGATTTGCATCACTGAGGGAATTCCCGTGAAGGACATGGCCGTGGTGAAGGACGCACTCAAGAAATCGAGCACGCGCCTGATCGGTCCAAACTGCCCGGGCATCATCACGCCGGGTGTCTGCAACATTGGCATCATGCCGGGATACATTGCCCAGCCGGGCAAGGTCGGCGTAGTCAGTCGCTCGGGCACCCTCACCTATGAGGCAATGTACCAGGTGACTCAACGCGGGCATGGTCAAAGCACCTGCATTGGAATTGGTGGAGACCCGATCAACGGGACTAATCACACCGATGCCATCAAGCTTTTCAATGAGGATCCGGAAACTGAGGCGATCGTCATGATTGGCGAAATTGGTGGATCCGCGGAAGAGGAAGCGGCGGCCTACATCAAGGAGCACGTGAAAAAGCCAGTGGCGGCCTTTATCGCCGGCATGACAGCTCCCCCCGGGCGCCGGATGGGACATGCCGGTGCAATTGTATCTGGTGGAAGCGGAACCGCCGAAGCGAAAGTTGCTGCCCTCAAGGATGCCGGCATCGCCGTTGCCCCGACTCCCAGCGATATTGCTGAGGCACTGTTTTCAGTATACAAGGTTTGAGACCGCCTGGAGGCGGGACTCCAATTAATTACAAGAGCCCTTCGACCACCTTCTCAATGAGGGCGGCGAGGCGCAGGTCCTTGTCGGTAATCTTGTCACCGGCATCGTGCGTGCACAGGCGGATTTCAAGGGTATTGTAGCTGATGAGGACATCCGGATGGTGGTTGGTCTCCTCTACCTCATAACTGATGCGGACCATCGCGGTCACCGCTTCGCGAAATGATTGAAAGGTGAAGGATTTCACCAATTGATCATTCTTCCCCGACCAGCCGGGTAATCCGCTCAATGCCGCTTGCAACTCACCCTCAGATATCATGTGGCTCATAATCTATTCCTGACCAAAATTCGGTAAACTGTCAAAGTTGGAGTTCCGCCTTCGTCTTACGGTGGTGTCCCGCCCCCATCCTTTCCTTGTCAATTCCGCCATCATATCCTTTCGTGCCCCTACCATGACCCATTACGCGGTGACTGCCTTTTATAAATTCGTTGATCTGAAGGATCTCGCCAGCCTGAAGTCCATTCTGGAAACCAAGGGCTCCGAGCTAGGGATTCTCGGTACCATCCTCTTGGCGGAGGAAGGGATCAACAGCACGATTGCAGGACTTCCTGGGAAACTGGATACCTTCATGGCATTTCTCCGCTCCCTGGAACCCTTTGAGGATCTTGAGGAAAAACGATCTGGATCGGAGGGTCCACCCTTCTATCGGTTCAAGGTTCGCCTGAAAAAGGAGATTGTGACTATCGGGGTTCCCGAAGCTGACCCGCGTAAAGCGGTTGGGAAATATGTGGACCCGCAGGAATGGAACAACCTGATTGAGGATCCGAATACCGTCCTCATTGACACGCGTAACGATTACGAAGTGGCAATGGGGAAGTTCAAGGGCGCCATCGATCCGGAGACACCCTCATTCCGCGATTTTCCCAAATGGGCTGAGGAACACCTTGCCAAGAAGCCCGACCAGAAAATCGCCATGTATTGCACAGGGGGCATCCGCTGTGAGAAAGCCACTTCCCTGCTCAAGCAGATGGGCTACCGAAATGTCTATCACTTGAAGGGTGGTATTTTAAAGTACCTTGAAACCATACCGCCCGAGCAATCGACATGGGAGGGCAGTTGCTTCGTATTTGACCAACGCGTCGGTCTGGAGCACGGGCTGCGGGCGAGCGACTACACGCTGTGTCACGGCTGCCGCAATCCCCTCTCCGATCAGGACCGGGACAGTCCCCTCTATGAACCGGGCGTCATGTGTCCTCATTGCGCCAATACACTTTCCGAGGAAAAGATTGCCCGGCTGCGCGAACGGCAACTGCAGGTCCGCCTGGCCGAGGCGCGGGGGGATCACCACATCGGTTCCCTTCCCAACCCTGAACCATTTGAAGAAAACAAGGATGACTGACTCCAGCGAGCCCATCCACACCTTCCGCGGCAAGCGGCTCTTCCTTTCGATTGATCTACCGGATTACGTAAAGGACAGCCTGCTGGCAATTCAGGAGGAGACTCTCAAGGGTTTCAACTGGGTCCCGCGTGAGCGCTTTCATCTCACCCTGAAATTCATCGGGGATATCCCGGGCCAATTTCAGGAGACCATCGAAGCGGCTATTGACCCGATCCAGGTGCGCTCGTTTTTGCTCCCGATTGATGGACTCGGCAGCTTTCCACCGATGGGAAAGGCCCATGCCGTCTGGGCAGGACTCGCTACCGGACATCCTCACCTCTTCCAGCTTCACAAGCGAATAGAGGACGCCCTCTTCAATATCGGCATTGAACCGGAAAAGCGCATTTATCATCCCCACATCACGGTGGCACGGGTCAACCATGCTGCCGATGAGTCAGTCCGCCAATTCCTCAAGCGCCACCAGAATTTTGGAGCGGCGCCCTTCAAGGTCGATGCCTTCCATTTGATGCAAAGCCAGGAGATTGAGGGAAAGCGGGTCTACTCGATCGAGCGGACATGGGAGCTCACACACTGATTGTACGAGCTGAGAGCGCGCGAATCCTAAAGCTTATGAGAGTATCACCGCCCCTTCAGGATATCTGCATAGCCCTCGCGAAAACTTGGATGGGACGGTTTCCAGCCAATGGATTCCTTTAGTTTCGCGTTGCTGACCCGACGATTTGGCAAGCCGCCCTGAGTAGTCCGGCGCGAGGCGCGTGGGCCCAAATCATCTGGATTAAAAGGGATTGTCGGCAGTCCCAGCTTGGTCGCCAGCCAGTCGACGATCTCCTGCTTCCGCGCAGGCTCATCATCAACCACATTAAAAACCTCCGCCACGTTGGGCATCGGCGCATCTAACAATTGGATCAGGGCGGTCACAATGTCCTTCAGGTAAATCAGGTTCAGCCATGCTGACCCATCCCCGGGCAGGGATTGGGCCCCCTCCTGCAAACGGTTTAAATACAAATGCCGACCCGGGCCATAGATTCCCGCCAGACGGGCCACGACTCGCTCAGGAAAAATATCGCTCTGCAAAATTTCCAGTTCTGCCTCACGCAGGACTGCCCCGCTTGGGGACAGGTGATTCATTTCGGGCACATCATCTTCCGACACCCACTCTCCTTCGGTTTGCGGATAGACCGAGGTCGCGCTGCTGTAGATGAAGCGCCTGACCGCAGCTTCCTCCGCCCATGCGCGAATGGAGCGGTTTCCTTCGAGGTAGGACAATTTGTATCCTTCCAACCCCCCGCCGGCTGAGCTGACCAGATTGACCACGGCATCCCATTGCCCTTTCAAGCGACTCTGCCATTCATCCTCGTGCAGGTTTCCAATGATGCGACGTTCCGTCGGTATTTCATTCACTTCTGCCAAAGACTTCGCATTGCGCGAATGGATCCACACCTCCCAGCCTGCCTCAGCTGTTGCCTTGGCAAGGGATCTACCGACATATCCGCATCCGAAAATCATGAGGCGTTTTGATTCCATATCGCAGCTATACCTGCCTTGGCATTGATCAGCAAGTCCTGAGCAGAATTCCGGTCCAGGAATTACGCGGATTTCATAGATTAGGCTGATCCCAATTCTATATCTGTGTGATCCGTGTAATCCGTGGTTGATCCCGCTGCTCCTTGTCTCTTTTTCTTTGACCGCTTCTTCCCTATTCAATGAAACAAAGTTGGACATGATCGAATCCTCCGCCATCAAAGCCTACTTTACCGGACTGCATCGGGGCCTGATCGAACGCCTCACTTTTCTGGATCCGGAGGCCCTCCACGCCGAGGATTCATGGCAACGGGAAGAAGGTGGAGGAGGACTGAGCCATGTCATTACCGACGGACGGCTTGTTGAGAAAGGCGGCGTGAACTTCTCGCATGTCACAGGAGCAAGCCTCCCTCCCTCGGCCACGAAGACCCGCCCGCAATTGGCAAACCGTCCCTTTGAGGCAATGGGCGTCTCCGTGGTCTTTCACCCACAAAACCCTTTTGTCCCCTGCACACACATGAATGTGCGTTACTTTTCCACCCGGGATGATACCGATGCGCCACCCATCTGGTGGTTTGGAGGCGGCTTCGACCTCACTCCCTGCTATGGGTTTGAGGAGGATGCCATCACCTGGCACCAAGCGGCACACGATGCCTGCGCGCCTTTCGGCAATGACCTCTATCCAAGATTCAAGGCTGCTTGCGACCAGTATTTCCATCTCCCCCATCGAGGGGAAGCCCGGGGCATCGGTGGGCTCTTCTTTGACGATTTTGATGAATTGGGACCACAGGACTCCTTTTCCCTTACCCAATCCATCGGGAACGCCTTCCTCCCCGCATGGGAGGGAATCGCTCTCAAGCGGAAAAACACGCCCTACAATCACGATCAAAAATCCTTTCAGAAAATCCGCCGGGGACGCTATGTTGAGTTCAATCTGCTTTACGACCGCGGAACCCTCTTTGGCCTCCAAAGCAACGGCCGTACGGAGAGCATCCTGATGTCGCTTCCTCCACAGGTTCAATGGGCTTACAATCACACACCGGTCCCGGGTTCTCCCGAGGAGTCACTTGTGCGTGACTTTTTAAAACCACGCGATTGGATAAGCTCCTGATTCCATTAAATTAAACCCTTCAGCCCAAGTCCCTGAAAATTACATGACCTCCCGCGACCGTTTCCTGAATGCCTTCACGAATAACGCCCCGGACCGCCCGCCTGTCTGGATCATGCGGCAAGCCGGGCGCTACCTGCCCGAATACCGGGAGCTCAAGACGAAATACGATTTTGTCACCATGGTAAAGACCCCTGATCTGGCGACTGAGGTCACGCTTCAGCCACTCAGGCGATTCCCGCAGCTTGATGCCGCTATCATTTTCAGCGATATCCTCATCGTCCCGGAAGCGATGGGACTTCCCTATTCCTTCCGGGAACAGGGCGGGATTGAAATGGCCGGAGCCATCCGCAGCCATGGGGAAGTCGAAACCCTCGATCCCTCAGCCGTGCGCGAAAAGACTGCCTATATCGCTGATGCCCTCCGGCTTGTCCGGGCCGAACTTGGAAATTCCAAGGCCCTGCTGGGCTTCGGGGGCGCTCCCTGGACGCTGGCGACCTACATGATTGAGGGCGGCTCGAGCAAGGATTTTTCGCATGCGAGGGACATGTTCATCAAGGACCGCGCACTCTTCGACTGCTTGATGGAAAAACTCACCCTAGCCGTCATTGAGCTCTTCAAGAGCCAGGTCGAGGCGGGCGTGGATGCCGTGCAGATTTTTGACTCGTGGGCCGCAGCTGCCCCCGAGGGTCACTACTGGGACTGCTCCCTCAAGTGGATTAACCGGATCATTGAGGCGATTCCCAAGACCACACCCGTCATCCTCTTCTCAAAAGGCATGACCAGCCATCGGGGTGAACTGGCCAAATCCGGGGCGCGCGCGCTCGCCGCAGACCATTCCATTGATCTTCCCTCCTGGCGTAGCCATCTGCCCGCCGACATCGCAGTCCAGGGCAATCTTGACCCGGAGATCATGACAGGCGAGCCCAAGGCTGCCGCCGAGGCCACGCACAAACTCCTTTACGCCATGGCACCATGGAAACGTTATATCTTCAATCTTGGACACGGCATTACCCCGCAAGCCCGTATCGAAACGGTGCAAGCCGTGCTTGAGACAATTGATGGGGCAAAGCAAAAGGGATAGAATGCCTGAAAACAGCCCAGATCCTGTGGAATCGGAGAACATCGACCCATTGCCTCAGGCCAAAAAGCCTTGGCCTCTTTCATGGATTTTAATCGTCATCCTCGCTTACATTGCCTTTCAGACGATTTTCTTCCTCTTTTTTGCCGATTGATGGCCGCATGCCTGATTCAATGCCATCGAGACTTTGATTCCAGACCCATTCAAGGCAGCTAATTCCCGGCTTTTATAATAATTCTTGATCTAAGCCGCTTGGGTCCTAAAGACTCTCCCCTCACTTTCATTAACATAAAACAGAAAATAACATGTCTATAGCCACACCGAAACAATTCGCGTCCATGCTGGATGCGGCTCAAAAAGGCGGATACGCCTACCCGGCCATTAACTGCACCTCGATTCAGACGCTGAATGCCGCTTTCAAGGCCTTCGCCGACCAAAAGTCCGACGGGATCATCCAGTTTTCAACGGGTGCCGGGCAGTTTGCCTCCGGCCTCAATAACTCTGATGCCGCCTACGGGGTCATCATCCTCGCCGAAGCAGCTCACCGGCTGGCCGAGCAGTACGACGTCCTCGTCGCACTCAATACCGACCACTGCCAGCCCGAGAAAGCAGCCAGTTTCCTCAAGCCACTCATTGAGGCCACAACCGCTCGCCGGGCAAAGGGTGAAAACAACCTTTTCCAGAACCACATGCTGGATGCCTCTGGCTTGCCGCTCGAAGAGAATATCGCCATCAGCAAGGAATACATGAAGCTCTGCGCTGAGAACGAAATCGTTCTTGAGGTGGAAGCCGGTGTAGTCGGTGGTGAAGAAGACGGAGCTTCCGGAAGCGAAGATACTCCGGAAGAAAAACTTTACACCACGCCGGAAGACATGTTGGCGGTCTATGAGGCCCTCAGTCCGCTGGGAAGCTTCACCTTCGCCGCGACATTCGGTAATGTCCACGGCCACTACAAGCCAGGTGCGGTCAAACTACGCCCGGAAATCCTCAAGCAGGGTCAGGCTGTTGTGATGGAAAAGCACGGCGCGGATGCCGAAATGGATCTCGTCTTCCACGGTGGTAGCGGCAGTGAGCTTGAGCAGATCCGTGAAACATTGGACTACGGCGTTGTTAAGATGAACGTCGATACGGATACCCAGTATGCCTTTACGCGCCCGATTGTTGACCACGTCATGAAAAACTATGACGGAATCCTCATGATCGATGGCGAATGCGGCAATAAGAAGGCCTACGACCCACGCGGCTACCTGAAGAAGGGTGAGGCCGGAATGTCAGCCCGTATTGCTCGTGCCTGTGACGACTTGCTTTCAACCGGCAAGACGCTTTTCGGGAAGATCTAATTTGTTACCCTGACTCCTAAACCTATAAAAACCGACCCTTCGGGGTCGGTTTTTTTTCTGAAAAATTCATGTTTATACCACCAAAAAAATCCTATCTTGGCTACATCTTCGACTGTGACGGCACCCTTGCCGACACAATGCCATTGCATTTGCGGGCATGGAACTACGGGCTCAAAGCAGCCAACAGCGGATTGGAACTGGATGGCCACTCCTTCATGTCCGTGGCCGGCATGGCCCTTGAGCAAACCATCAAACACTGGAACGAGACACACTCGCTCCAAATCGATGCCGAAGTCGTCATGCGGGAAAAGAATGATTACTTCAAGCGCCACCATGAGGAAATTGACCCGATAATCCCCGTCCTTGAATTTGCCCGGAGCTGCAAGGCCTCCGGGGCCGCCGTAAGTGTTGCTTCCGGCGGGGAAAGACCTGACGTGCTTGAGACATTGCGGCTCATTTGCATGGATGGCTTCTTCCCAGTCATCACCACCGCTGAAGATGTCAAACACTCCAAACCCGCCCCGGACCTGTTTTTGCTCGCTGCTGAAAAAATGGGGATTGCCCCGGCGGATTGCCTGGTCATCGAGGACAGCCTGCTCGGTATCGAAGCTGCGGATACAGCCGGGATGGATTCGGTCCTGGTCCCCCACCCGTTCTAATATCCCGAGCCCGAGTCGGGCCTTCCATGAGTCGGGCCTTCAGGCCCGGTTAACTTCCCTCACATCGGCACCGGCGCTGAAGCGCCGACTCGCAAGTATCGCCTGTTCACGCTCACAATGAGTCGGGCCTTCAGGCCCGGTTAATTTCTTTCCGCGCCCTAGCTACGCGTCACCTGCAGGCCCTCATTTGAAATGGCCACGTCGACAAATCGAGCTCGTGGATTCGGAGGATTCTTGCTGAGGTGTTCCTTGATCTTCTGGGCTGCGGAACTGTCCTTGGCCAACATGAGAAGGTAGCCGCCCCCACCTGCGCCAAGCAATTTGCAACCAGCCATCCAAGGCTCAAGCCCTTTCAGTATTCCTTCGATTTCGGGAGTGTTGGTCCCGGAATCCAAGGCCTGATTCAGCTGCCAACTCCGATCTACTGATGCCGCAAGGTCTTCGTAGCTACCCTCCTGAAGGGACGCCTGTAACCTTAAGGCATTTTTTCCTATCTTCTCAAGGACCCGCAGGCGGTGCTGGCTGTTCAGGAACATGCCCCGGACAATCTCGCCCAAGACATTTTTGGCCACACGCGTGATCCCGGTGTAGTAAAGAAGAATGTTCGGCTGGGCCGATGGATCCGTGAACAAATGGTCGTCAAGCCAATGGACTTTTGGTGACTGGTCCAGCCCCGCAGCTGTATCAAGGTATTTCAAGCCGCGGCAAATTCCACCGAATTGGTCCTGCCATCCGCCACCCGAAGTCAGCATCTGCTCAAGGACCAACACACGCTGCCCGATAATGTAGTGATTCCACCCGAGCTGACAGAGCTCGCTCAGGGCGCCCAGAAGCGTCGCCGAGAGAATGCTGCTGGTACCCAGTCCGGATCCCTTCGGCACCGCGCACAGTAGTGAAATTTCGATACCGCTGCCGAAATTACGGAGAAACTCCTCCAGAGTATCCGGGCACTTTCCGGAATGAAACTCCGGCAGAAACCCACAGAGGGCAAGGGCCGCCTTGGCTATGGCAAATCCGGAACCAAGATCAGCGTAGCTGCGCAGGTCATCGTAGGTATACAACTCCTCGGATATCCCCAGATCGATGGAGCGGATTTTGATTCCCCCTTCCCTTCGTGGCCTGACAAAAACCTGGATGGGGGGTTGTCCGTTCAGCTCGACAGCCACATTCACCACCTTTCCCCCATTGAGGAAACAATACGGAGGTGTGTCCGTCCATCCACCAGCGAGGTCCAAACGAACAGGACTCCGAGCCCAGATAATCTGGTCTTCCAGGCAATCCAAAGCGGGGCGTACCGGGTCACTCTTTGCAGATTTGATCAAGGCGGTACGCAATGCAGCAAATGCCGCTTCCTCCTCATTCTCCCAGTTCTTGTTGCGGCGCTTCAGGACACATGCCCGGAACATCGCGTCCCGGATAAACTTGAACAATTCCCTTTCTTCATCGGGGCGGGCTTCCGGCAGGGAAAATTCACTTTCCGCATAAAGCCCGGCCAGATGTTCCAGATCGACTTGGTAGAAGACGCTACGGTCGGCATGCTTCGCCAGTAACGGCAGGCTGGAGGTGAGAAAGGCATCGCGTTGCTCCTTGATGGCAGGCAAGTCCGCGTCGCGGGAAATAGTCTCCGCCGAGATACGCCGCAAATCCTTGTAAGCATTGGCACAATCACCCTCGCCAGTGAGGAGCCACTGGAGAATTGTTGAATCAATTTCCCCTTTAAAAACCGGAAAGATCGCTGCCTCTTGTAAATCAGTTGAAGGGTCCAGCCCAAGCTCTTCCAGACTGATTCCACGGCTAATCAGCCAGCTGTTGAAGGATACTCCAGCATAGAGCGTCTGTTCATCACCAACCGGTCCCCGGAACGGATCACGAATGCCGTAAACCCGCACTACTCGCCCCCCATCCTTTAAAGGCACGCAATCAAGACAAAGGCCTGCCGGAACGGAAAGTGACCAGTCATTCTCCGGAATACCGGTAATGACATGCTCGCTATCCAATGACCAATTGGCCCCCAAGTGGCTGTTCTCAACCCAAATCTGAGACTGTTTCTCCGATAGAAGCCCCTTTCCGAGAAAACTATTCTGCACGAACATGGATGGGTGCGGCTTGATATTGGTCGTGGAAAGCTGGCGCTGGTCGATGATCCGGTTTTGCAGCCTCAAGGTCGATTCAATCAAGTCCGGGCCGCTGCCGAAGTGATAAAACTCCCCACCCTCCAACGGGAGTATGGCTGAGCTGAGCGCATTGACTTCCTCGTCCTTGCGGTGGGGATTCATTCCCAGAGCCGGACCAAAGTCCCCGTAGAGATCATACGCCTCGACCGGGCTGTTGCCGGATTCCCCTCCACTTGAGGTAAAGCACCGCTCCAGCAGGACACGCATGGCGCGCCCACTGAGTAGCCAGACACCAACATCCAACAGGAAATAATGGTCCCGTGCACAATTGCGGATTTCGTCCAGTGTCGGCTTTTGCAACATGAACGATAGGGATTCCGGATCATTTCGCGGTGTGAAAAAGACCCCGTGTCGGGTGGCCTGTTCCGGCTCGCCCCAAATTCCCAGGCATACCACATCCGCGGAAGGAAGCGACGCCGGAAGGCGATCCGCATGGAGCATGACATCACCGCTGGCAATGAGCCATCGGGAATCCTCCCCGGCCGTTTCCATGACCTGCTCGAGAAACGGCACCTGCAAGTCGAGAAGGGTCTGGTTGATACGCTGCCCGGTGGACCAGCGAAAGACTGGTACCGGAATGAGCGCCTTCCCCTCCGCCGCGTAACCCGGCAATCGCCGGCTTTGTCCCCCGGCATGCAACAGAATGCCTTTTTCTCTTTCAATCCACTCCGGGAAGTCTCCCTTGCGTCCGGCAGAAGCCCACGCCTCGCGCAGCAGATGGATCGTCCCTCCCCCGCTGCCCAGCTTGCTTCCAGCTGGATCATGCGTGCAAAACCACTCGGGAGACGCTTTCCCTGTCAGTTCGGTAAATTGATCTGCAACGGATGGTGATAAACTGATCAGTTTTTGCATTAAATGTGATTAAATACATGAAAAGCATCCGCACAATCCAAAGATAATTCGATTTAGTGCTTGCCAGCCCATCCAGATTCAGGAGTGTCACGCCCTTCGCGCAGGCAAGTCCTGCAGGGGAGACCGGTCATGGCCCATGTTCTGGTAGCCTGATTGATTAACGGTCTTAAAAAATACATGTCATCTATTACATTCGCGGATCTGCCATTGGCAGAGCCCATTCAACGCGCATTGCGTGAAGAGAAATACACGGTTCCGACGCCTATCCAGGCGCAGGCCATCCCCGCCCAGCTTGAAGGACGCGACATCATTGGTTGCGCCCAGACAGGCACAGGTAAGACAGCGGCTTTTGCCCTGCCGATCCTGAATCATATTGCGGCCAATCCGAAGGGATTGCGACGCGGCATGGCGCGGACCCTTGTCTTGACCCCGACGCGTGAACTCGCCGTCCAGGTCGGCAAGAGCTTTAACACATACGGAAGAAACATCCGCTTGCGCCACGCGCTTGTCTATGGTGGCGTCAGCCAGCATCCCCAGACCCGAGCTCTCGCCCGGGGTGTGGATATCCTTGTTGCGACGCCCGGACGATTGCTTGACCTGATGGATCAGGGGCATATCGACCTCAGCGGAGTTGAATTCCTTGTATTGGACGAAGTTGACCGCATGCTCGATATGGGCTTTGTCCACGATGTGCGCCGTATCGCCAAGGAAATGCCGGGCCACCGAAAGACTGCCCTCTTTTCCGCCACCTTGAGCCGTGATGTGGAGCGCATCGCCAAGGACTTTGTCGAGGATCCGGTTCGCATTACTGTTACACCTGACAAGCCTGTAGTGGAAAATATCCTACAAGAGGTTTGCTTCGTGAAGCAGGAAAACAAGATGCCGCTGCTTCAGGCATATTTGCGCGGACAGGGCGATCGCTCCGGACATCACTCAACCATTATTTTCTGCCGCACGAAGTACGGAACGGAAAAACTTTCCAAGCAACTCAACAAGCACGGTTTCCGTAGCGACGCCATCCATGGCGACAAATCCCAAGGCGCTCGCCAGCGAGCACTGGACGGATTCCGTTCAGGCAAGGTTCCGATCCTTGTGGCGACAGATGTAGCCGCTCGCGGAATTGATGTACGCTCAATTTCTCTCGTGGTGAACTTCGACCTGCCGGAAATGGCAGACAGCTACGTTCATCGGATCGGGCGCACCGCACGCGCGGAAGCCGAAGGCAACGCCGTGAGTTTCTGTACCGGTAATGATGTGGGATTACTTGCCCAGATCGAAAAGTACATTGGTAAGAAGATTGAGGTGGATGTGAATCATCCTTTCCACGATCCGCAGGCAGCCGATCGCTCAACACACCACAGCAAGCGTCCATTCGGCGGTGGCGGTGGTCAAGGCGGAGGCAAGAAGTTCTTTGGCAAGAGAAAGCCATTCGGCAGAAGCGGCCGTCATCCCGCTCCTCGCGGTGGCGGGCACTTCAAGCACAAGAGCCGTGGTCGGGCATCCGGCCGTTAAGGGCTTTCACGCTAATCTTCCCAAAGACGGATTCAAAAGTCTTGAGGGCACGGGATATCCGGTTAATCCTGATCTCCAATACTCAGCCAGCTCTGTGCTGACGGTTTGCCCTTGAAGACGTGAAATGAAGATCATCCAGATACTCCCCGAGCTGAATTCCGGCGGTGTTGAACGCGGCACCCTGGAAATCGGGCGTTATCTGGTGGAACAGGGGCATGAGTCGGTAGTAATTTCCAACGGGGGCAAGCTCGTCAAATCGCTTGTTGAGGACGGCTCACGCCACATCACCCTGCCCGTGCATAAGAAATCCCTTCTTTCGCTCAGCCAGGTCAAGGTGCTGAGGAAGGTATTCGAGGATGAATCCCCCGATATCATTCATGTGCGTTCCCGTTTACCTGCCTGGATCACCTGGCTGGCATGGCGACGAATGGACCGGACAACCCGCCCCCGTCTGGTCACGACCGTTCACGGATTCAACTCGGTTAACGCGTATTCAAGAATCATGACACGTGGGGAGCTGGTGATTACAGTCTCGGATAGTTGCCGGCAGTTCGTCCTGACAAACTATCCTGAAACGGATCCCTCAAAGATCCGGGTGGTCCACCGTGGTGTGGATCCGGGTGACTACCCCAACGATTTTCAGCCCTCCCAAGAGTGGAGAACCAAGTGGCATCAAGCTTATCCAGAAACGGCAAATAAAATCCTGATCACCCTACCCGGCCGGGTGACCCGGCTAAAGGGGCATGCCGATTTCATACAAATCATCCAGTCCCTTGTTTCTGTTAATCCTCGTATCCACGGGATCATTGCCGGCGGGGCGCACGAGAAGAAGCAGGCTTACCTGGATGAAATCAGGGAAGAGATCAAGAAGGCCGGCCTAGCCGACCACATTACTATCACCGGACACCGGTCAGATTTGCGGGAGGTTCTGGGATTATCGGATATCGTCCTGTCCCTCACGACCCAGCCCGAATCATTCGGCCGCACGACATTGGAAGCCCTCTGCCTTTCAACGCCCGTGATCGGCTACGAGCACGGAGGTGTCGGGGAGATACTCCAGGCAATGTTTCCGGAAGGTCGGGTCCCGTTCGGCGACAGGGAGAAGCTTACTCAGTTGATCATTGATTGGCTCGATAATGGTTTCCCTTCCATTTCCAATGAGCGTCCTTTCACACTTGAGGCCATGCAGCGGGAGACACTTGAATGCTACAAGGAATTAGCGGCCCAATCCCGCTGAGGACCGGCCTCGGGAAAACAACTTGCGCTTGCCGGTGAGCAGCATCCGGCGAAATTGCCTTCGGCTCATTTTCCCGCTGACTTTCAGTCGCCCGGTGTCAAAAGGATCCGATGCCGGATCAACAAACGATTCCTCAACGGTGAACGCTCCCACATAGGAAGCCCCTTTGACGATTCGAAGGGATTCCTCATCAAACAGACCGAAGGGATAACAAAATGTCGGCACCTCCACATGGTGGGTCTCACTTAGTCTGCGTGCACACCCGACAATTTGCTCCACCTGTGACTCGGTGTCCTCTTTGAGTAGATTCACATGATCGATGGTATGCCCACCCAACTCGAGCAACCCTGATTCCAACATCTCATTCACCTGTGAATCGGATAACTTGGGTTCCTCCTTCAATTCACCTCCGGAATGGTGGCTCTTTTTATTCGTCGACCAGTCTTTGTCATGGCGGTTGTTCACCAGATAAAGCGTGAAGGGAATGCCAAGCTCCTTGAGCACGGGAAAGGCGTTCCTGTAATTGTCCTCAAAACCGTCATCGAATGTGACAGCAACCGACTTTTCCGGCCACTTACCCCATTGCCCGAAAAGATCACGAGTCGAAAGAAACTGCCATCCGTCCTCCTTGAGCCATTTCATCTGCCAGACAAAATCCTCCGGCGGCACACGCATCTTATTGAAGCGAGCCTTAGGAATATGTTCCCTCACCATGTGGTACATCAGGACACGTGGCTTCTGGGGTGACTTAACAGTTCTCTGGAATAAAATGGGCATTGATTCGCGAACAGGTAAGCGGGTACTCACAAAAATGGCAACCGGAACAAGTTGGATCATCCTTAATTCCTTGCCGCATTCCCAGCCAATTGGATAGCCTCCCCACTGAATTAATGGACAAAACAGCCCAGCAATCCCCGGACCAATCGGCGACCCTTCTCACCCTGAAGGGCCTCGAACCGTTCGGTGTGGGCGGTCGTCGCAAATGCTATGTCCATCCTTCGGACCCGTCCAAGTGTGTGAAGGTCCTGAGGCGCGATGACAAGCGGACCCGGCGCCACAAGAAGAGCAAGTTGATCCCGTCAGCCATCCGGCGTGAACATGATAACAATGAGGAGGAACGCATTGTCCTTGAGCGAATAGAAAACCGGATCGGTCTAAAAATGCGCGAGCATTTGCCAAAATGCTACGGCTACGAAGCCACGGATGAAGGACCCGGACTGGTCCTCGACCTCATGCGGGACGCTGATGGAAAGATCAGCCGGTCCCTGCGCGAGCTCTTTACCGCGGGTTTTGAGCCGGATCAGTTCAGGCAGGCTTTTGATGAATTTGCAGCGTTCCTGTTGGAGAACAGGGTCCTGACTCGCAACCTGCATGATCATAACCTCGTCGCCCGTCACCTCGCTGGCGGGGCGTGGAAACTGTACCTGATTGACGGTGTGGGCGATCCAGCATGGCTGCCCCTCGCCCGTTGGAGCAGTCACCTCGGCAGAAAAAAGGTCCAGAAACGAATTAGCACAGCGTGGCCCCGATTCGAGGCATTCTGGAAATCCGGCGGAGTATCAGAAAAGATGCGACAGGAAAGCACTTGGGATCAGGGCTTGTTGCGCCACCGATAATCCCTTATACAAATCTAATTAATTAATCCCTTGAGTACCCACAATTTAAAGGAAAGCCATGAGAAGCCGTTGGTCGGAAAAAATTAAGCAGCTGGTTCGCCCGGCTTGGTACAAGTTATTCAATTCGTCACGCACCCCGTACACCTGTCCAATTTGTGGATACAAGGGGCCGTTCAAAGACAAATTTGTCCGGCCCGAACCGCGAACCATCCGGACTGATTCCAAATGTCTCGGCTGCGGTTCGACAGAACGTCATCGCCTGATTCATCTGGTCATGAACGACCTTGCGAAGACGGAAAACTTCAAGAAAAAAACTGTCCTGCACATCGCCCCGGAAGACTGCCTCGGCGATCAATTGAAGTCCTTGTTTGGTGGATACGAAACAGCTGACCTGTTCATGAAAGGGGTTGATCACAAGGAGGACCTGCAAAACATGTCCTTTCCCGATGCCACCTATGACTGGGTTGTCATCTCGCGCGTCCTGACTGAACCGCCGCTTCTGGAGCCCTGCCTGAATGAGCTCCGCCGGATTCTCAAGCCGGGCGGCGCAGCGGTCGTTGCCGAGATCTTCACACATGAAAAAACGGTTGAGTTCGGGAAGATCATCAACGAGCGGGCCCGGGAGATCGGGGTCGACCTGCTCGACATGTTGCGGGAGCGCTTTACCTCACTCGACCTGCTAAAGGGTGACCGCTATCCCGCCGAGTACCAACTGATGAACCGCATTGTTGTCGAGGGAGAGATGAAGGACGACTTTCCTGAGGAAATCCGTGAACCGGGAGTCGGCTTCAAGGACATGATTGTCATTGCCCGGGTCTAGACTGCCCCTCCCAAAATCCCTTGTTTTAGAAAGTATAATTCAGGAGCTTGATCTCCCGACTGAACACTTCCGCCACCTTATCACGGGTCTTGTCCGTGTAATATTCCTGGTAAGGTTTCCGGTCCAGCTTGATATCAGTCTTCTCACGCGGAAGACGACCATCAAAGGGCAGCCCCAGCCGCTTGTAGAGCGACGAGACCTCGTACATGAGATTATGAAAGTCATAAATCCGGTCCACCAGACAATCCCCCGAATCATCGCAATACAGTCCACCATCCATGGGCAGGCGATGTGTCTTGGTCAGCACATATTCTTCAAACTCCGGAAGCGGTTTATCCTGTCCATGCTTTTTCCACAGATAATAGGAGACCACTTTGTCCCAAGGATTTCTCTCAAAGCAAAATTTGTAGTAGGAATTCCATACATCCTCACCAACCTGTTCACGAATTCTCCATGCCGGCATATGCTCGTAGTACCATGGTTCCACAAGCCTTGAATGTCGATTGATCAGTTTCCGGGTAAACTTCGATTTTGCATACAGGCGCCCAAGAAAACTGGTCCCGTGATAGTTCCGTGGTATTCCCGAATCATCATTTGTCTCCATCGAACTGATAATGTCATCCGGGCCGCACAGGGCGCCGAGCCCCATTTCCAAGCTGCTTCCAGCCGTCTTGTGTGTCTTGATGAAGATGAATTTATGGCGATGGCTGATAATCATGCTTGTCGGATTTTTCAGGAAGTTCGAATTGTTTCACTAGTAGCTCAGCACAACGGTCGGCCTCGCGCAAGACAGCCTTGTCCTCCTGTATTGAAGAGACGGGCTTAACCTGTCCGAAACGGCTAACCCATCCAGATTCGACAAGCTGCTCAATGCCACGGGCGACACGGCCAGGTTTGCCTTTCCGGGACATGGGCAACAGTCCCACTTGGGCCCCGCTTGAGAGGGCCTCGTAAATCATCGATACACTGTCCTCGGTCACCCAACACTTGGATGCGGAGGCCAGTTTTTCAGGAAGCCATCCGTGGGCAGTCTTCTTATGTGGATACTTGGTAATCCGACCGTCGAGGGAGAGGAGAAATCCCCCCTGTGTGCGGCGTGAATCCGTGACCAGCCAATTAATCGAGGGATTCTCACGGACTACCGTCTCAATCGCCTTCTTCAGGGTTTCACCATCCCAATCATACTCCTTTGAAACGCCCCCGATCAGGATCAACCCTGTGGGCGGCTGGGTCTTTTTTCCCGGACGAACGCTATTCAGGACACCCTTTGTTGGGATCAGGTTCTTTCGTTGGGAAAAGCCTTCCTTCAAGTCATGCTCGGGAACAAGGCAGAGATCAAAAAGTCCCATCGGCAGGCTTGGCTTCATCAGGACAACCGACTTGGCCCGGTGGAGTATCGACCAACGCAACAACTTCCAATGAGTTTGGTGTCCGGCAGCGATTATAATGTCGGGACGACTACATTTGGGACGGGGCCGGTTTACCGGTACATCAATACACTCCAGGTTGATCAGTCGGGCAAGGGCATTGACCAGTCCCCCACTCTGGTTTTCGTGACCGGGCTTGCCGTCAATCAGCCGCCAAATGACCAGACGCTTTGTCATGCCCCCGAAGTTGCCAAAACAGGCGCGGCAAGGCAATACGATATCTACGGCTGAAACATTCCCCCTCGAAGCGGGCTTCAGGAGGTTAATCCGCCTCGACGACGATCTTGATCCCCTCTTTTCGTATATTTGTGGCGAAGGCCTCCGCTATCCGGCTGAGTAAGAAACGGTGCGTGACCATTGGTAACCGAGAAGCTGTTCAAGTAGTATTTTTTCACGTCCGGTGTGTGTATCTGGCGTGCCGTCGGGTATGGCTTGCCTGTAGGTCGGACTCCCAAGGAGACTGCGGAATCTCGCCAAAGATTTCGTATTTTCGCATTTGTGATAATGGGGGATTTCAGCAAATGAATAGAAATCAGGCAAGTTAACCCTCCTATCCTAGTAGCCGAATAACCCGTAACGTCTATTCACCCGATTTTGTGTTCTAGGAGATACTTAATCACAGTAAAAGCACCTCATATGAAAATAAATACCGCAAAACTACAAATTAAGCCATGGGCTTTATCCTGGCTTGGACTCCCCACCATGGCCTTGTCACTTCTGGGCTTTTCCAGCATGATTAATGCTGAAGTCATCCTTGAGGAAAACTTCGAGAACATGGCAACAGGTACCCTTTCCGCAGCAACCCATCCAGACTGGAGAGGGATGCTGGAAGGCAACACAGCTGGGCAGGATCCTTCTGATTGGGAGATTGAAGAAGGATCAGGGCTCACTTGGGTGGCTGAGGATGGCGGTGTCATTGACGGCGGCAACAAGCACCTCGACATGCGCTCTGTGAGCAACATTACCGGTCGCGCCTACTATGATTTCCCGAATCCATTGCCAACCGATATCGGGCAGGCAACATCGATCTACCTGCGTTATCTGATATCCTTCGATCAGTTTGAGTGGATCTCCCAGAATTCCACAGGGCCGGAAGACCCTCGGAGTGTCTGGCCGCTGGTCCGCTTCAACGGTTCGTGGCAGATGCGTTCTGTGCTGAAGTTCCGTGAATACGAAACAGCCGAGAATCAGGTTTTAGGCTTCATGTTTGAACTGCATGATGACAAGGATCTTGCCACCGGGCAGAGAAGCATTGTGCGTCTGGAAGGCAAGCTCGGTGAGCCGCAGCCAATGACCACCTACCTTGTCGTGACCCGGTACGACTTCGATGCTGCCGGCGTCCTGCAGGGGCAGGCTGCCTGGGTGAATCCGAACTTTGCAGATATGGGCACACCTGACCTGGTTTCCAATCATGCGCAACCCGGGTACGATACCTTTGTCAATCCCATCGTTTCTCTGGACATCACAACCTATGGCGGAACGATGCGTTATGACAATATCATGATCGCCAATAGCTGGGATTCGGTAGTTCCGCAACCTAGCATGACTTGGGCTGGCTACGGCGTCGATCCAAATGGGCTTGTCGACACCGGCCCATGGATGGGGTGGCTGAATGTGACCGACGATCCATGGATCTATAGCTATTCTCTCGAAAGCTACATCTATATCCCCGCAGAGGGAAACACCGCAGCCGGTGGATGGATTTATGCCTTCAAGTAATTAACAGAATAGAATTTATTACCGACGCTCTTCCTTTCGAGGAAGAGCGTTTTTTTTTGTTTCGTTTGCGCAAATTCGAATCCCTTTACGCTTTATTGCATTTGCGTCCCATCGAGTGAGGGCGAAAATCCAATAAATCATCTATTTAACCATATGGAAATGAGTAAAAAGCCCTCCCCCCGATTTTATCCCAGAACCAAAAATTTCAGGACCTTCTTACTGTTGGTCTCGCTAAGCTTACTTATAGAAAAGGGCACAGCCTACGCACAGGAGGAAGCGGGCAGCGATGTCTTCGAGCTGGATCCGTTCACCGTGCAAACCGACGATGTCCAAGGCTACATTGCAACGACAGCCATGACCGCCACGAAGATCGGCACCGCAATCAAGGATACCCCGTTGAATGTTCAGGTAATGACGGCGGAGTTCCTTGATGATGCGGCGATGCTGAACTTTGAGGAAATCACCAGCTATAGCTCTTCTTTTAGCCAGGATGCGGTCAATGGATCCAATTTCAATTCTGTGTTGAACGCTGGACAGCGGGGCGATACTACAGGTCCAAGCAACATCTCCGGACAAGGAAGGGTCGGTGTCACGCCGCCCAACGGCATTCGCCTCCGTGCCTTCCCCATATCCAATATTCTCCGCAATGGGCTGCCACGGGGAGGGAATCACACCTTGAAGGGTGTCGACCGCGTGGAAGTGGTAAAAGGTCCTGTGGCTATATTCTTCGGTCAAAGCCAGCCCGGAGGCGCCATCAATTACGTGACGAAACGGCCCGTCGACATTTACCAGTACAAGGTCAAAACCCGAGTCGGTGAAGACAATCTAAGGGCCGTTGAACTCGACGCCAACGCTCCCCTCCTTGACAGTCTGGGAATCCGCCTTCTGGGATCCTGGCAGGAATCCGATGATTGGAGGCAGTTTGTCAATTTCACTGAGGAGTATCTGGGTCTCGTGCTCAAATGGGATCCGACGCCATGGCTGACCATTGTGCTGGAAGGTGAGAAGATCGACCGAACGGGCAATTCCGGCGGCTCCCCCATTGTTACCAATCCCCTTTACCACAACGATTTTTTCAATCCCCCGGATGAAATCCTGTTTCTCCCACAAGACTCGACCTATGGACGTAATCCATGGAATCGGGGTTTCGGACGGGAAGATACTTTGCGGCGCTGGCAACAAACGATCCTCCGAAACCGTGACAATTGGGTCAATGCCCGGCAGTCTGCATTCCCTGAAGAAGGATATCCATCTGTGATCACTCAATACTTCTTCGATGGCGTGAAGGAATATGAGAATAATCGTCAGTCTTTCGAGGATGCCGCTGCCGACGTCTATGGACCCGATGCGAATCTATCGGGCCCAAACGGATTCACCAGTGATGTCGGCGAGGTGGCTTATTATGAGATCAGCGTACGCCCGTATTCCTGGTTATCGCTTAAAGCCAGCGGGAATTATGGAGAAAACAGTAGAAAGTTCAGAATGACCGGAGTAAACATGCCCTATGGGGATATGACCTTGGCCGGGACAAGCGTGAACACGGGACAACTTGAGAGTAAGTTTACCAATCACATTTTCGACATGGTATTCCGCTTCGATTTATTTGGCACGCCACAGAAAATTGTTACAGGAGGTGAGCTTCGCTGGAGCGAGACTGTACGCTGGAGAAACGACCGGACTTGGACCCAGGAGCTGACACAAATTTACCGGGAATGGGATCCCCGGGCAGCATACTATCCTCCTTTGGATGAGATTTATCCCCTCACTTCACGTGAACCCGATGTCATCGGGATATTCGAACCTTCAGACGCAAGTCGGGCGTATAATCGCTCAGAGCGACTGGGAAGCTATGTCATGCATCAGGGGGAATTCCTCAACGGACGCCTCCACACCATGGCAGGGATCCGGCATGAAAATTCCAAGGAGAAATCAAGAGGAGTCCTCTCCATCGATTGGCGCGATTTGGGCACCACGAGCGGTACGTCACAAGCAATTGGGTTTGTTTATGAAGTGACCAATTCAGTGAATATCTATGCCAGTTGGAACCAGAACTATCAACCGAATACGCGGTTTTCCGTGGAAGCAAGTGACCTCGGAGATTTCAACCAGCAGGACCTCAATGAGCGGCAATGGCTGGAAGATGAGACAGGGACTGGAATTGACCTGGGGTTAAAGGTGGAGGCTTTTGATGGCAAGTTGACCGGCCAGTTCAGCTACTTTGAGATTGAGCGTGAGGGAATATCCAGACTGGACTATCAACGATCCCTGCAACGCATGCTTGACGAGGGTTGGACGGACGATTCATTCCGAGTGAGGTATTATGTTAATGGGGGTCTTGAGAGAGCCGAGGGCTTTGAGACGGAAATTCTCTCTACACCTCTCCCCGGCTGGCAGATACTCCTGAGTTACACCTACTACTTCGATGCAAATGTTGTCTCAGACCCATCACTTGCTGATTTCCAGGCAGAGGCCGTGATCGGACAGGGACTACCCAATGTCAGCAAGCAGCGGCTGTCCCTATGGACAAACTATGAGATTCAAGAAGGAAGACTGGAGGGTTTTTCCATTGGCGGAGGAGTCCGCTATGCGAGCGCAAGCAAACCCTTTGTCTACAATTGGCAGTATGACATCACCAACGGCTCTTACACTATCTACGACGCCCGCTTAGCTTATAAATTCGAGGCACTGAAGGGGAACTTCAACTTGGCCTTGAACGTAAAGAATGTCACCGACAAGCTCTACTCCAGCGGGGGTTTGGGCTTTTCCCCTCCAAGAATCTGGATACTTTCTCTGCATTACTCATATTGAACCAAAGTTTTCTCTCCTTCAGTCATGCCTTCCATGCATTGTAGGATGAGTGTCTTTTTGCCCCTGCATGCCGAGTTTCAAAGTAACTTTCTCCACGATACTCCCTATGGTCCAAATAAGCCAAGGCTTCGAGGAAACGACATTCGAGATCCTTCCTGGCGAACTGGTAGCTGAGGAGATTCTCCACGGCCAATACCTCTGGCCGGCGTTGACCCGGATGCCATGCCTCAAGTCACTTGGAATGATGAGCGCACAATCGTCACAGTAGAATGGCCTGATCAAAAGGATATTATCACCTTCCATGAAGACTAAACCGGGTGCACCCATATTCAGATAACCCGCAATGGAGAATCCATCGTCAAACTATAGTTAAAACCAAATTCGTTTTTCAAAATTTCAATTATCAATTCATGGGATCTTACCTAACCAAAATTATTGTTCTAATAATGACCTTACTCCCATTTGAAACAATCTGCAGTGAGCCAAACAACTTAAATACGAATTGGGACCCTGAGGTCGGCCTCTGGTATTCTCCTGGGCCGGGACATACCTTTGCCGTGCAGGGATTGGAGAGGGTTCATATCGGACGCGCTGCCGCCAACCGCCTTTTGAATGCAGCAGCCATGAACCGGCTTGATGAGATTGAGTCGACCTGGGTGCTCAAAGCTCTTCGCAATATGCAGGATTTGGATCCGGATAGCCAAACCTATGGATGCATGCGCTGGTACGCTGAAGAAACGAAGGTCGATGATACCAATGCGGCCTTTTTTATCGGCCTTCCATTAATCGTTATCAAAAGTCAATACAGTGAACAATTGGAACCTGATGGACTGGAGATTCTCGATACAATATTGGGGGATTTACAGACTTGGTTTGTCGGAGCGGTTTACGACCACCCACGAGTCTACTACCCCAATAAATTTCTCGGGGATCTAGTGTGTGCCTGGTTGCTTCTTGATCGTAGCGGAAATGAAGAGCAAATGTCCTCCGTGGCCAATGAGATGCTCAAATCAGCGAATTACTGGACAGAACACGGCTGGGGCTGGGGAGAGCATATGAGTGACGGTTACACTGGCGTTTGCCTTAATGAACTTTCTCTTCTTCTTTGCCTCTCCGAAAATTTACCGGAACCCGTCCGGGGTGCCTATACCGGATTAATTAATGACCTTCTGACAATCGAAGATATTTACGGCGGACTCCCAAGAGTTCCCGCGGTGCGCTCCTATGCCTTTACAAATTCCCCGAAACACCAGAACTACCGGGACATAGTGCGTGATTGGAGGACCGAGGAATTCATGGCGCAGAAGGATTCCCTGAATCTTGGACACATCCTGAATAATCTGGATTGGCACAATCGGGTTGCTCCAAGGAAGCCGCAAGGGACCCATATTCAAATCAAATGCTTCAACAACAATTTCGCCCAAGCCTGGCTGCAGGATGATATACGGGTAGGCAGCCTATCCGCTTTCCCGCTCATGCCAACGGCCGAGCACAATGGATGGGGGCTTGCCTGGCAAAGTTTCCCGGTTGCCCTATGGAAACCTGAAGGCGACTGGGGATTTCTACAATGGCTGGTCGAAGAGGACGGATCGCAAAGAGCGCATCCTGCCATTGAATGGGGTAGTGCTTATTTGAATAATGCTTTGTCTGAAGCGATCTCCCCTCCTATTGTCGGCCAAACCTACACCTTGCAGCACCAAGGCAATATCCTGGTTCTCCGCATTCTCCCGGCAACAGATATGAACTGGGAAATGGCGGCCGATCAATATCGTATCATCAACAATCACGGAGAGATTGAAGCACTTTCTCAAAAAGGAAATTGGTCACAATTACTTCTGGATTACGAAGGTCGTCAGGTCAGCATCAACCATATCGACTTGATGGATCTTCATGGACCTGCATTGCAGGAAAACGAATTTGGGGGAATTGACTGGCGAGTCACGTGGCCAAATAAGGACCTGCAGGCCCCCCCGGCGAATGAACTTGGCAAACACATGTTGATTGGGATTTGGGGAATTTCGATTGATGGTAAAATCACCAGTGCCCCGGAACTTATTCCACTGGAAACTGTCCCAATGCAACGCAATCCGGAACAGCAGCCCTACGTGCTCAAGTGGAAGTGGCCGGGCATCGACTGGCATGTCGAGATTGATCCTTTAAGTCCGAATCCACTGAAACGCTCCTTGCCCGCTGAAGCTGCTTACGACTTCAAGCTTCTGAAGGAACTTCCAAAGCCAGAAAATACTAAGCCCCTCGGCGAGCACATCAAACGGACGATGCATTTGCTCTCGACCAGTACCAAAGAGCGGCCCAATAAGGTGAAAATCCTTTTCTACGGACAGTCGATCACTCGGCAGGACTACTCCCGGGAAATCATCGAAGCTCAGCTGCGCGAACAATTTCCCCATGCCCAACTGGAAGTTCTCAACCCGGCGATTGGGGGATACGAGGCCCCTCGAAGTTTGCTCACAATGCACCACACTCTTATCCCGGAGCAGCCGGATTTGGTGGTTTTTCATGTTTACAGCGGTGAGGAAGACGGCACCTACGAGGAGATCCTGAGGCAAATTCGTACAAAAACGTCTGCCGAGTTGATCTGCGTAACCCACCACCTCGACAACTACGGTCCGGAAATCGATGCGAAGAAGGATAAGGCCTCCCAGCTGCGCCGGGAATTAGCCGAAAAATACGGAGCCGAGCTCGTTGAAGTTCGAGAAGAGTGGCGCGAATACATCAAAATGCATGACCTGAAGGTTCATGACTTTCTCGTGGACAAAATCCACCTCAATACCCACGGGGGCGAGCTTTGGGGCGCACTGCAGGCCCGTCACTTCCAGGTCCAACCGGGAACTCCTGTTGAATGGGAAGACAAGGTCACGCGCATTGACCTGCGAGACGCTATCCCAAGTACCTTTCAATACAACCACTCGGAGTGGAATTCCGGTATCGATGGATTGAGCACCCGCGGCGAAAACGCTACCTTGACCATTCCTTTTAAAGGATCCCGGGTGGATGTCATCAGCCACACCGGAAGCGGACAGGCCGAGATCCGCGTGGACGGGAAACGGCCCTCGGAACTCCTTAGCAATTGGGCTGCCACCCTACCCTCACCAACTCCGTTTGACTACCGCCCTGCGATTATGCGGGTGATGTTACACGGACAACCTATTAAGGAGAAATGGACAGTCACCGTGGAATCCTGCAGCGACGACGGTAATGAATTCAGCTACGCTGTTAAAGGTTCCGTAAGTGGACACCAAGGCAGTGGTGACCACACAGGTAACTTCCTTTCCGACAATGGGGTCATCGAATTGCGGCCTGAATGGTTTACCATGGAACATGTCATTCGAATAAAAAATGAGCCCATACCGACCCCATTTGAAATCACTTGGGAGGTTTATCCAATGCTGGTCGATGTCTGGGATCTGAGCCCGCGTCCGGACAACCCTAGTGGCCAGACAACCCTGATACAATGTCTGCCGCACGGTGAGCATGAATTGGAAATCCAATTGGTAGAGGGTGCATTGAGCCTTGAGCAACTATTAAATCACAGATATTCCACGAAGAAATGAAACAAATCCTTACCTCATTCACAGCAGCTTGTTTCGTTCAAGTTTTCTCACTTCCCGCCTTCTTGTATGCCGTCGAGCAATCCACGCCTTATCTTCCACAACCGATTGGCCTTGAAGAAAAAGCCGGTGACTGTGGGAGTAACGCTCCCAACATACTGATCATTTTAGCCGATGACATGGGATGGTCCGATCTTGGCTGCTATGGCGGGGAGATTCAGACACCGAATCTGGACCGCCTTGCGGACAATGGAATCCGTTTCCGCCAATTCCGAAACACAGCCAAGTGCATGACAACGCGGGCTTCCCTCCTGACCGGTTTGTACCCGCAGCAAACCGACATGATGCTTCCGAAAAAAATCAGGAATGCAGTTACTTTGGGTGAGGTTTTGAAAGCCAGAGGCTACCGCACCCTATGGGTTGGCAAACATCATGGAACCGAAAACCCTGTTGATCGTGGATTTGACCGATACTTTGGCCTTCGCGACGGCGCCTGTAACCATTTTAATCCCGGTCTCCAGCGCGATGGAGAAGCAGTGCCCGCGAGGAAAAGAGATGACCGGGTCTGGTGCATTGATGATAAGGAACTGGTACCGTATACACCACCGAATAAGGACTTCTATACAACCGACGCATTCACCGACACAGCCCTTGACTATCTGGACACGTATCGGGACGAACGGAAACCCTTCTTTCTCTACGTGGCTTACACAGCCCCCCACGATCCGTTGATGGCATGGCCGGAGGACATAAAAACCTACGACGGTGTATATGATGAAGGGTTTGAGGTAATACGAAACGCACGCTACAAAAAACAACTGGACTTGGGCCTTATCGACGGGCGATACCCCTTGACTGAACCCACATACAGTCAATGGCAAAATCTTTCCTTAGATGAAAGGAAGACAGAGGCCCTGCGCATGCAAGTATATGCCGCGATGGTTGATCGTATGGATCAGAATATCGGTAGGATTCTGGCCAAGTTGGATAGCCTGAATGAGTTGGAAAACACATTGATTCTTTTCGCCTCCGATAACGGAGCCTCAGCCGAGGTGGTCCATGCCGGAGACAATATTCCAGGTAACGGCGAAATGGGAAGCATGTCACGCTGGACGTCACAGGAGCACAACTGGGCCAACGTCAGCAACACCCCTTTTCGCTTTTTCAAAAATTACAGTCACGAAGGAGGTATTAACACCCCCTTGATTGCCCATTGGCCCGCGGGGATCAGCAATCCTGGTCGGTTTGATGACTTCGCAGGTCACTTCATCGATATCATGCCTACACTGCTTGAGATTAGTGGAGCCATTTATCCGGCTGAATTTAACGGGGAGAAGGTTTTACCTTATGAAGGTACCAGCATCGTGCCCGTCTTCAAGGAATCTGCTGTCGACCGCGCAACTCCGATATTCTGGCAATGGGATGCAGGAAAAGCTGTTATCAATGGTCGATGGAAGCTGGTTTGTTGGAATAATGACCCCGGATTGCCTGAGAAATGGGAGTTGTACGACCTGGAATACGATCGAACTGAATCCAGGGATTTGGCTGAAGAACATCCCGGAGTCGTAAAGCAACTCGGCTCATTATACCAACATTGGCTTTGGCGGGTCGCCAAATAGCGCTTCACGATTTTCTACCTCATCTCACATCTTACAAATCTACTAAACCGTACTTCCGAAGCACATCGGACACCTCGACCTGGCAATTCGATTCCATTGATAATTGAATCGCTTTCAAAATCGCAACCACTTTGAGACCATCCTTTAGGTTTGGACGCGGGCTTTGCTGTCTCTGCAAGCACTCGGCGAAGTGAACCAAAAGATTCCGGGTCTCCCCCACATGGTACTTTGACCCGCCCCAGGGGAAATACTCCCCAGCATCATCTGGAAAACTGCTAGTGGTTTGAGGGAATCCATCAAGATTTGTTGAGTATTCAAATTGGGGTGCAGAAGCAACACTGCTTCCTTTATCTCCACGAAGGATACAGCCGCTTTGCGGGTGCGCCTCCTGAACTGTCGACGCGGCCCCATAGACTCCGCTCACTTGTCCCAAGGCACCGGTTTCGGCCTTCAACACAGCATGAAAGCTGTCGGGAACCCTAGAGCCCAATCGCTTGCCGGCCGGACTCAGAACCGACATTGCCGAAACCGATTTGATCGGACCAAGGAACCAGAAAACGAGATCAAGCGGATGGCACAATCCAGAATAGAGCCAGTTGACTTCTCCCTTTTTTCCACGCTTCCCAGCGGAGCCCAATCGCTTATCACTATTGTAATGCGTCTCACAGGAAACTATTTCCCCGAGACGGCCCTCTTTGAAATCTGAGTACTGCTGCATTGTCGTCGGATAAAACCGGCTTGTGTGACCAACAATCAGTTCCTTACCGGAAGCCTTTTGCGCTTTGAGGAGTTCTTGTCCTTTTTCAAGCGAATCGACTAGCGGCTTAGTGCAGAAGACGTGCTTCCCAGCAGAAAATGCCTTCAATATGTGGTCCGCATGAAAAGGATCGGGCGTGTAGATGAAGATCACATCGACTTCTGGATCCGCCAGCATCTCGTCATAATCCGTCGTCGTTCTGGAAATCGAAAATTCACTTTTCCTAGCGTCTAACAATTGCTGGTCAAGATCGCAGATCCACCGCGTTTGCCAGTTCTCCATGGAACTTATTGCGGCCAAGGCACTCCTGCCTTCGCCCAATCCGAGTATGCCAGCCTTTAACATATATTTCTTTTGTTGAGGATCAACTGACTCAAAAGGGAAAATCTATAATGTTAATCAGTTAATTACGCACTTCCTCGTACGACCGGCTTGAACAGCCTTCCTTAGGTGGCGTAGTAAATTCTCCACGATCTCAGGATGTTCGACCGCAAGATTGGTCGTCTGTTGCATGTCTGAATTGAGGTCAAATAATTCAACACCTAGCTCATGGGGAACAACTCCGCGCTCCCGGCAAAGCCATTCGGGTTCCTGTTCGCCATTGTCACCGGAAGGATCATCAATCAAGACCCAGTCTCCTTTCCGGATTGCCAACTTATTCGAGAAACCCGTGTGGTAAATGGCTAACTCCCGCTGTTCCTTAACGCAATGTTCTGGAAGCAGTTCATCGAGGAAACTAAAACTATCCTCCGCACAGTCCTTCGATAAGGAAACATCCAGAAGGTCAGCCACAGTGGCATAGATATCCGTTTGGCAGACAAGCCGATCAGTGACACTACCTGGATTGGATATTTCCGGCCACCGGATAATGAAAGGCGTGCGGTGCCCTCCTTCCCAAGCATCCCGCTTGACGCCCCGCCAATCGCCAGATGAGGCATGCCCCAGCTTGTGATAATCATAAGTCTGGACTTCCGGTCCATTGTCAGAGCAGAAAATGATCACAGTGTTTTCAAGCTCATCACTGGATTCCAAAGCATCCACAATTTGACCCACCGCCCAGTCCAACTGAGCCACAAAATCGCCATAGTATCCCAGGGAAGTGACTCCATGAAATTGCTTCGCAGGCACATGAGGCCAATGCGGGATATGGGGGGCATAATAAATGAAGAAGGGCGAATCGTTCGATTTTATCCAATCA
Organism: Oceanipulchritudo coccoides; assembly: GCF_010500615.1. Classification (NCBI taxonomy): domain Bacteria; kingdom Pseudomonadati; phylum Verrucomicrobiota; class Opitutia; order Puniceicoccales; family Oceanipulchritudinaceae; genus Oceanipulchritudo; species Oceanipulchritudo coccoides. The sequence continues at coordinate 1,217,914 of NZ_JAAGNX010000001.1, read as the reverse complement.
ACGGTTCGTTCGATGTAATGCATCTGGGCCTCTTCCATATCAAAGGCAGAAAAGTTAGGATCCCCACCCCGGCTCATTCCGTTGACAAAGTACCAACGCCCTCCGTCAACTTTCTCGTAAGCATTTGGATCTGAATGACAAGGATAGGTGGTTTGATGAACTTCTTTACCGTACCAAAGATGTACTTCCTCATGGGAAAAGCCGAAGTCCTTTCCCGCAAAAATGGGTTTCGTGTAATCGATCCCCCTCGGGCTTGTATCAAGCCCTTCTCTCCCCGGCTTGGCAGCGGAATTCCAATCGGCTCCAAGTCCCCATTTCCCGAAAACAGCGGTGGTGTAACCCTTTTGCTGAAGCATTTCAGGGAGAGCAACTCTCCCTTTCTTTATCCAAGGCTGCGTGCCAGGTGGTGGGTTTCCAGATTTTCGATCGGTTCTCCATGAGTATTGCCCTGTGAGGATACCATATCTGCTGGGACTGCAAACTGTGTCTGGGGCATGAGCATCGGCAAATCGAATCCCCTCTTCCGCCAGCCGGTCTATATTAGGGGTGGAGATTTTCGAATCAGGGTTGTAACAGCTGACATCACCATACCCGAGGTCATCTGCGTAGATGAGTATGATATTGGGTTTCATGGTTGAAAAAGTGCCGCTCCAGACTGGACTTAGGATTAGGCCAGACAGCAGCACGAATATTCCCGGTTTAACTTTGTTAAAATTTCTCACTTTACAGGGAATTGCAAATTCGAGGGGAACCGGGCTGTTCAAGGTTCTTCGGTATGTGGACGGATTTAAAGCGTTGAGGGAATTATTTCGCGGGTTTAAATACCGTTAAGCCGGTTAAATCCCTTTCCTTGTGCGGCAGGAACAGACTGAACAGGTAGCCAACGACGACACAGGAAACTATTGCCAATGCCTGATAGAGTGACCAGTGGACATCGGTGTAGTTTTTAATCCAAATGAGGGCGAATATACTGGAAATCGCCCCAACAACAGCCCCGGGTGAATTCGCCCTGTTGGTAAACATCCCAAGAAAGTACATGCCCACAAAGCCACCGCCGATCAGGGCCGAAATTTCAATCCATAACTGGAACATGGATTTAATATTCAAGGAGGCCATGAACAACGCAGTCCCCGTTCCGAAGAGCCCGATCACCAGGGATGATATCTTCAGCACCACCAGTTTTTCCCGATCCGTGACATTCTTCTTGATTTTGCAATAAAAGTCCTCCGAAAGGAGAGTTGACACACTGTTGACACTACTTGACAGCGTGGACATTGAGGCGGCAAACAAGGCGGCGATGATGAGGCCGGAAATGCCTGCAGGCAGCGTTTGCGTAACAAACAACGGGACTATCTGGTCGTTTGTCATGAATGGATCCAGTTTCTCCGGGTTGGCATGGAAAAAGCCAAACATGCTCAGCCCCATGAATTGGACAAATACCGCGATGAGTATCGCGAAAAAGGCGAACATGGCCGCAAATTTACGGACTTTGGTCAAGGGCGTGGAAAAGACCCTTTGAATCATAGGTTGATCCGCTGTTGCAGCAAAGGACTCCGCAAGTTGCCGAATGACAAGGAAAATCCCTAGTGCCAGGGTGATATTCCACCCGCCAATGTAGAAATCAAACTTGTTGTATTGCTGGCCAACCTGGACAAATTCACTGATTCCGCCTGGCATTCCGCTGATACCGAACCAGATCATCAATCCAATCCCGCCGATCATCAGCAGGCCTTGGAGGACATCCGTCCAGACCACTGCCTCAAACCCCCCGAATGTCGTGTAGAGCGTCGTGATTAACCCCATCAACAACACGCTGACAAATACATCCAGACCGGTCGTGGCGGATATAGCCAGGGCAGGAAGAAGAATTACCACACTGATCCGTCCAAAGGTCTGGAAGGCGATACACTGCAAGCTGGCCAACAGTCGAAGGCTTGGATGAAACCGCCTTTCAAGATACTCATAGGTCGAGATGATGTCGAGTTTCCGCAACAAGGGAAAAAGCAGATAGGCCTGCACAAAGTAAAACGGAACGAAAACCACGATTGGGAACAGCCATATCAAGTTGGTGCGAAAAACAAGGCTCGGAATAGCCATGAAGCTGATCGCACTGGCCCCGGTGGCAAACATACTGATGGCGGCGGCCCACCAAGCTACTTTTCCACCGCCAATGGCGAAGGTTCGCGATGATTTCTGTCTCCGGGCAAAGTGATATCCGATTGCGGCCAAAAGAAGAAAGTAAATCGCCATTACCACATAATCAATGAACTTGAGCTTGCTGACAGTCGGCGCAAAACCAACTAAAGGCACCTTACTCTGCCCATTACCCGTAAACAGGCAGGAATTATCAATCCTTACGGCTGTGACCGCACTGATAGACTCCGGGTACTGATCAGCCTCCACCCAGGTATCCGTAACCGTGTGATAGATAAGCAGTGACGTCCTTTTTGAAAGAGTATCGCCGAATCCAACACCGAAAAACCCGATATGGCTCTGCCCGGTGGTAAAGGTTGTTGCCGCCTTGAAATCATCGGGCAGGGAGGCCAGCTTAATCCATCCCTTCTGAACGGTTCCGTCGACGGGAAGTTTGCGCCAGCCGTAGCAAGTTCGCCCCAAGGAGTTGTCTCCTGTTCGAGACGCCCCGAATATGTGTAACATCCCGTAATTTGACTTCACAACGGCATCGTTCACAACTGGCCATTGAAAGTCTTCTTCGGTCACCCATCCTAACCCGGGTGAATCGATATCCAGGGTGTATAAGACATTTAAACCCGTCTCCGGATCCATCCCAAAAACACAGAGCAAGGATTCGATAAAATCCATTCCGATTACTGCTACAGGTTTCGGAAAGGCTGTGAGTTCTTCCCAGCCGATCGTTCCTTCGGTGTATGTTATCCTAAATACAGTTCGGGAAACCTCACCAGCAAGACCAGCCAAATAGAGACCATCCTCTCGATAGGTACTCTTGCAAAGTCCGATGGGATGATCTGTTTCAGATTCACTGACTAACTTGTACTGCCCGGGTGTCTCGCTGACCAAAGCATAAATACTCGCTGAAGGATTACCGTCATTCTCAAATCCCCCTGCCAATAACAGGGTTTCATTGGTGTAAGCTCCCACTTGACCTGTTTTGACAACGGCATCAGGTATTTGAGCGCTTGACCAATTGAATGCATCCTTTAATTCTGCATGGCAGAGTCCCTGCCCAAGGCTGAGGACAAATAGAAATATAAGTTTGTACTTCATAAGTAGTTAAAAGTTGCTCAAAATAAGGGCAGATAATCAGGCATTCGCTTATGCTCCAAGAGGTAGGCTCGGAAAAATTCGATCATTTCAGCAGGTTGAGCCTGGAATTCATCAGCACTTATGATCTGGTTTTTTTCGACTTTGTTTCGGCCCTCGATTACTTCCAGAAGACCATTTTCCTTTATTTCGTAGATCGCATTTTCCTGACAACGCACGAGAAAGTTACCGGTAATTTCGTTACCCTTTGGCCATTCCGGTTTGTCTTCATATAGATCGATAAGTTCAGGAAACGATCCGTACCAAGCTTCGGGGTCCCTCTCAGTGATCATCAACTCAGCCATTTTCATGGGGTTGGTAAGCCTGTAGTCCCGGCGTATGCCGCGATCGTCCAAGCGGGCTCCACGTTCGCAATCAATGAAGAAATTGTTGCGGACGACATTGTAATGCCCTCCACCGATTTGTGCGCCGACATTACTCCCGATGATCACGTTGCGTTCTATGGTGTCACCACTGTCTCCGTCATCGACGTGATATCCGTGCGCATGTGGAGAACCGTAGAATAAATTATCTGTAATAGCATTCCCACGACTTGTCATGTCATGCCGCGTGTAAATATAGCCGACATCATGTGTCTCCTTTGCAATATCGTAGATAATATTACGTCGGATTTCATTCAAATTCCCTCCAGCCAGAATTCCAATATGTGGCAGGTTATATATTTCATTGTCGGTTAGGGAAACACCGACAGCCTGACGAGTGCCTATCGAGCCCCCATGCATGCGCGACAGACCAAGCTTAATGGCTCCAGTCCAGGTTTTTTGCAGGAGCCCAATATCATGAATACGATTCCCAACAGCAAAATTGTAACACTTGACGAGACTAACCGGGTCCCCACCACTGAGCTCAATACCTCCCTTACCCAATTGGGTAAAATGACTTTCTCTAACGCCATTCCTGAAGCCACCTGAAACAACTACCCCCCATCCACCAAGATTCTTGAAGGTGCAATTTTCAACCACATTATCGAGACCTCCGATCATCTCGATACCGTTCTCCCGAGCGCCTGTGAAAGTAAGGTTTCTAATCGTCACCTGAGAGCAGCCTTTGAGCTCAATAAGGGGCGCCGTGTCATGACCGATCCTGAGTTCGCCCTCTCCTTCGGGCAGCCATATGTGAAGCCGCGATGTGCTGTAATCGATACTCCACTCGCCGGGCAAATCGATCTCTTCAACTAGATTAAATGCAAAATAAGGTTCCTCCAGACTACCTTCTGGCCGCGAATACTTCGAACCAATACCGGCAAAGGCTGAGTTTTCCTTGTTGCCCTCAGCAATGGGAGCAGCATGGGTTACCGTCCTCTCTTCGGGATTGATCGATTCAACCCGAACGCTCCACGATTGCCATGGAATCCTCCAATATCCGTTCAGCCAGAGACCGGCATCAACAGCTTCTGTCCAGTCCAGGTGACGATCATCTTTGAATTTGAAGATGCCTCCGAGGTTTTCACTATCCCACCAAACTCCCGGGGAAATCAATTCTCCCATCGTCAGGGTGCCTTCATTCGGATAGCGCGAAAGAGGAAGCCTTTCATCATTCCAGAAAATTTCCGGCTGGCCCCCATCGAGATCCTTGTAAAGAACAGGCAACGGTTCCAGGTCGATACCCAATACCAGCAGGTCAATCACCTTGACGTGATCCCTTGCTTCCGGACGAAGACGCTTCAGAATGCTTTCATCCAACACAGGTTTAATCTCGTCCATGGGGACTTTTCTTCCCATGTTAAGGATACTCTCACCATCGTCTGAACCCTGAATGGTCAATTGGCTGTAAGCGGGATAGGCATCCTGATGATCGAGGATAAAACTTTCCTCAAGGTAATAGACACCGGGTTCCAACTGGATTACCGCTCCTTCCGGTGGGGTGAACGTTTTGAGTAAATCCTTCCTGGCTTGGTCCCTGGCCTGCTCAAGCGTCGCAAACGGGTTTTCACGGGAGCCATCTCCATCGCTTGAAGCACACGCAGAGACAAAATAGGTATTTCCTGAAATGTCGTAAATAGTGGCATTGGGTTGAGCCAATGTCATTGATCCTCCAGTCAAACACAGGAAAGCGATTATAAGGCTATTCTTCATAAATGAATCATGACTAATTAAATAATACATTCGTAAGTTTCACGACCATTGGGTTGGGCCATCTATGATTGTTGTATAGCCGCTGGGCCCGTACGACTGAGACTTTCAATCCTTCGGGCGTCTGCTCAAAGCGTGATCGAGGATCAGTTTCCGGGGCATACTCCACCACCTGATCATTTTGGCCTAATACGGAGACTGACGAGGACTCGTCGGCCACAAGGGACTTCAGGATGAACTCCCTCCGCTCCCCACGATCCCATAGGTCTTCACCTTGCGGGATGAAGGCGTAGACTGTATCGGGATTCTCTGCACTTCGTGTAAACCAAATGTCTCCCTCCCTGATTACGGGACATGGACGAATTTCATGAATCGCTTCCCCGTTGACAAACATCCACAAGGCCAGTTCCCGAAAACGCCGTTCCTGCTCAAAAGGTATTTTACCAGAAGGATCGGGCCCCGTGTTGATTAAAAGGTTGCCACCCTTTGCCCTGATTTCAATCAGCATCTGGATCAGCTCACCTCCGGATTTATAATCCTCATTGGTTGGCTTAAACTGCCATTGGGTGCCAAGTGTAAAACAGGATTCCCAAGGTCCTGGGATCGGCTCATCCGGAATGCGCTGCTCGGGGGTTTCCATTTCTCCCCGCGATACGATGCAATGGGGTTGAAGCTCGTGGACATACTCACGCACCGGATCATTTTTCTGCCCATCCAGGAAGATGACATCGATAGGCCCATAACCCGTCAGCAACTCCTTGATCTGGGATTTAGCATACTCCAGAAGCTCATTGTTATGCGTTATATGGGGATAATCTGCTCCTCGGCGGCGGATTACTTGATCCTGTTTAAGGAGAAACCAGAAATCTTCAGGGGAAAAGTAGAGGCCCACCTTTAATCCATACTTTCGGCAGGCATCTATGTAGGGTCCAACGATATCACGCCCATACGGAGTGTTCTTGATCGAGAATTCAGTCGTAGCGGTGGGCCAAAGACAAAATCCGCTGTGGTGCTTGGCTGTCAGGACCATGTATTTAAAACCAGCCAGCTTTGCCAGTTTTGCCCAGTTTTCAGGGTCATATTCCTGCGGATCAAAGTAACCGGGTAATTCGTGGACATACCGCTGTAGATAATCATCGGAGGCCCCGACCATGCTGTGTGAGATAACGCTTCCCAATTCAGCATCCAGGCTCCAGTGAATAAACAGACCCATCCCCCAATCCATAAACGACTCGTTGCGGGCTTGAGTATTGCGGAGATCGTAGCTTCTCTCCACCTCCGCCAGAAGCATGGATGAATTCAGTAATAGCGCACAAGCTATGGGAAGAAGGGGTCGGGCATTCATAAATTGAGGGGGATTTCCGGGGATTCCTAACTACAGTCCAACTGTAGATTAACTATATTTCGGTTGGCATCATGCCGGGCAATCGCGCATTCACGCAAATACAACCATCTTTGCGCAAACTTTTCAGGTATCGTTGAAGCCTGTTGAATTGTACTCTGCGCAATTTCGACAATTTTTGCGGTTTTTAGCAATTGCTCAGAAGATTGGACGGAAACCATAATCCAAGGAGTAATTTATGGAAGCTTTAGATACTCCTCCCGAGAGCTATGACAAAATGAAAGAGCCCCTCATAATTGATATGGTTCATCACAATCCGGGAGAAAAACCGTTTGAAACCGCCTACACGGACCCTTTTCATCTCAAGTCGTTGGGCTTCAATGGTCAGTGCCTCAAGCACATCAATACCATCATCCGGTTTGACGGTTTAAAAGGAGCCATTGCTCCCTCAGAGGAGGAAATTGAGTGGCTGGATAAAATGACAGCCCAAATTTCCAAAGAAATTGAAAAGGCTAAAGAGGCGGGATTACGTGTTTATTACCATATTGACCTCTTTATCCTTCCGAAGCGCATCATTGATTCTTTTCACGAAGAGCTCATCGATCCGAAAACAGGCAAGATCTCGGTCAGTAGTCCTAAGGTTCTCGATCTCCATCAGCATCTATTTGAGGAAATGTTCGAAAGGTTCCCGGGGGTCGACGGCCTCATCGTTCGGGTCGGGGAAAACTATCTCTTCGATACGCCATTCCATGCAGGAAACAGCGCTGTTACATACGAGGGTGAAACTTACTCGGAGCAGGAAATCGATGGTTTCGTGACGCTTATCCGCTTTCTCCGTGAGCATGTCTGCGAGAAGCACAATCGCATGCTGATTTACCGGACATGGGACATCCAAAACAACCGCTTCCACAGCAATCCCGAATTCTATCTCAAGGTCACCGATCGTATTTCCCCACACGAAAATCTAATTTTCTCCATCAAGCACACGCATATCGACTTTCACCGGTATGCGAGGTGGAATCCCTGCCTCGGGATCGGAAAACACCCGCAAATAGTGGAAGTACAATGCCAGCGTGAATACGAGGGAAAAGGAGCCTATCCGAATTTCTCCAGTGCCGGGGTTATCGATGGCTTTCCCGAGGTGGACCAGAAACCGTGCCTCCGAAGCTTTGTTCAGGACGAACACTTTGCCGGAGTCTACAACTGGTCCCGGGGAGGTGGTTGGTACGGACCTTACGTCGATAAAAGCAATGAGTTCTGGGTCGACCTGAATGTCCGCTACATAACCAGCTTCCTAAAGAATAGTCACAAAAATGAATCCTCCCTGTTCGAGGAGGTAACCCGTGATGGACTCAATTTGCAAATTGGTGACCAGCATATATTGTACAGACTCTCAACTCTTTCACTGGATGCGGTCCTGAAAGGAAAATTCTGCGCCGTATGGGACACTCGCCCTGGTTCGGAGTTTGACAAGTTCCCGACAAACCAATGGATGCGGGATGATGTACTCGGCGGCTGGGACCTGTTGGAACCTATTTTCGCCTACCTCTACGAACACAATCTGGGTGAAACAGCGATCCAGGAAAAGATGCGATCGGTCACCACATGGAAGCAAATCGTCGATATTTCATGCGATCTGGACCTGACGCATGATAATAATATGAAAAAAGTGATTCAATCCAGTTGCCAGTACGGATTGAGACTGTTTTCTTACATTGCCCACGCCTGGCAGGCCTTATACTTGGACTACAGCCTGCGTCAGGGAAGCCAAATCCCCCTCAAGCAGTTGGAGAATTGCCTGCGGGAAACCAACCTCAAGTGGAACGATTATTGCCAACTCAGTGCCGATTATCCCTGCTGTGCCACACTGTACCGGTCGCACGGATGGCATTGGCCTGGCAGCACACCTCCACCAGGGCTCGGGGAAGCCATCTCGGATATTTACAATAAAATATGCAGGACCATGGTAAAATAGCTTTGCCGCAGATGCAGCGGAGTTCCCATCTCTTCGGACTTGAGCTGAAGACTCACTTGTTACATTTTACATTCCATCACTATGGAAAGAATTTACCGGATCGCCCTGGCCTTTCCTCATGAGCATGGGACCGTAAGGGGCCTGTATAAAGGAATTCTTGAATATGCTCAGGATTTTCCCCTATTCACTTTTCGACACACCGGTCCGAATGACCTGCATGGCGTGGAGCAATTGACCTCATGGACTGGAGATGGGGCTATCGTCTCGCTGAACAGCCCGCACAGCATCGAAATAGCGGATACCCTGCAATGCCCTGTCGTCAATATCTCGGGTGCCTTCGAACAAACAGGCCATACAAGGGTGTTAAAAGACCATTTTGGCGTAGGTAGATCGGCGGCCGAACACCTTGCCGCCACCGGTGTTACCGCATTTGGCTACATTGGGATCAATAACCGATGGTATTCAGATCAGAAATTTGCTGGTTTTCAAAGCTTCCTGAAAAACACAGGTTACCCAATTCATTATATTTTTGTTGATAAAATCGAGGATCTGGAGGGCGAGGAAAAGGCTTTCGAATCGATCAGGGATTGGTTGGACGGCCTCTCAGCGCCAGTTGGTATCCTGCTCGATACAGATGCCCTTTACGGCATCTTGAACGAATTGTGCATTGAGCGAGGCTGGTCGATCCCGGAAGACTTGCCTGTCATCGGCATCAACAACTTTTCAGCTATCTGCCTGACGCGCTCCCCCTCTCTAAGCAGCATTGAATATGGTGACAGAAAGTACGGCTACACCGCGATGAAAACACTTCACGATCTCATCGTTAACCGGAGTTCGAAAAAACCTGAGGATGTCATCATTCAAGGACACAAAATCTTCGCACGGCAATCGACAGCTTTCACGTTTGTCGATAATCCCAAGTTGAACGAGGCCATCAAGTTCATCCGAGCGAATCTGTCCAAGTTCTTTTCCATGGAGGATGTCATCGCCGTGACCAACTGTTCGAGAAGATGGTTGGAAACGGCCTTTAAAAACCACTTAAAGACCACCCCTGCAAATTACATACAATCACTGCGTATCCAAAAGGCCAGGCAGCTTATAGCCGATTACCCGAAATTGGACTTGCACGAAGTCGCAAGAAGTTGCGGCTTTTCGTCGAAGCGACACATGGACGATGTCTTTCGAAAGGTTGAGAACATTGATCCATCAGAACTCTAATACTTTTTCGAAAATGACAAAATCCCGATTATTATCGCGGCGCTCTTCGAGTGCCGATAGAGCCAGTTCCTTTGCCAACAGCCGTTGATCGTACGGAATTCTTGATCAAGTTGTTCTCGAATAGCTCGTCCATAGCTGGTTCCCCTGAAAGGACTGTCGTTAAGGAAAGGAACCTCACCGGTATGAATCCGCACGATGAAACTTGAATTCCATCAGCGCGGAAAATACGCCCATGCACCATTTGCCATGGAGACGGGCTCTGCCATCCAGATCCATTTCCCGAGTGTAACGGAGTAAACCCACCCGCTGTTATCGATATAGAGCCATCCCAGCCAGGATTGCGTATCCACATAGCCATTACTATCCACTGTATATGGGCCCCATAGCCTTGCATTTGAGGGATCATACACCTCGATGGTGCCGTTTCCGGTGAATCCGCTTCCGAGCTGATCAGAAGTATAAATCCCGTTCTCCCATGTGGATCCATTAATAATCAGCGACTCAAACACGTGGTTGCGGCCATTCAAATCGAAGATACCGCCTCCATAGTTGAAGCGCTTGCCAGCCCGGACATCGAACGCGAAGCGCAGGGTACCTTCACGAAGATCAAGGTCACCAGCCCAGGACCCATTGGTTAAGGTCGTATCCCTCCCAGGGCCGATTTGGGTGATGGGTCCTGATCCTGCAATCATGGCCTCGACGATGAGGGGTCCCGGATTTCCCTCGAACCTCATTCCCCCGGGGAGGATATCGATAAACCCCTTGAAGGTAACCGTGGAATCATCGTAGGAGGACACAATTCTCCCTCCATCGACGATCAGATTGGGAAAAGTGACCTCTCCGAAACTGCTGGATTTGATCCAGATGCCGCCTCCGTTCATCAGGGTCAGGGATCTTCCCGGGAAGGCGGCGTTGCCCATGTTGTGGGGCGTTCGCAGCATAAAGGCGACGGATCCGTCAACGATATAGTCCCCATCCGCATGGGCCGGCTTCCCGTCGCTCCAGTAGGATCCGGCATCCCAGGAAACACTGAAGGGCATGCTTTTCAGCAGGCGCACGGTCGTATCCCGTATCGTCAGGGTACCACTCCCCGAAACAGATTCCCCAAGCTGTTCAGCGGTGTAGGTACCTGGCGCATAAACCACCCCGTTGATCGTCAATGATGCGAAGATATGGTCCTTTGCATTGAGGTCGAAAACAGCATTGTCAATGGAGAGATCCTGTCCCGATACAACCCCATACCCAAAACGCAACACGCCTCCCTCAATGCTCAAGTCTCCACCCCAAGTGCCAGCATTAAAACTGGTGTCCCGGTCCGGTCCCTGTTGTGTAATTGGGCCGTCCCCGCTGACCTCCGACTCTATTGCCAGTGTACCGGGCGTTCCCTCAACGATCAATCCGCCCGGGCCAATTGCTATGTTACCTCTCAAATGAACAGTGGAATCCGGATACGAGGCAACCAGTTTTCCCCCGTCAATAACCAGGTTATCGATGGTCACCTCACCTCCGCTGGCGGAAGTTATCCAGAGGGCCGCATCGGCCAGTAAGGCAAGGGAATCGCCGGGGAATTTAACGGAACCGGCCGCGTTGGGTGTGCGCAGGAGGACTGGGCCCGAATAGAAACCGTCGACAAGGTAATCCTTTCCCGGTCCTGCTGCTGTGCCATCACTCCAGACATCAGCCGTCTCCCAGGACTCACCCGGCGCGCAATCGCGTGCCAGCAGAACGGCGTCAGGGTTGCTGGCCTTGATAACCAGTTGAGGACGGACGTAAGGGGCTTCCTCTTCCCGGGAGCGATAGCTTGCGGCACCGGCCCCGGTTGAAACCACGGCAACAGAGAACAGTTGGTCTCCGGTCAACTCATCGCGCAACTTTTCCGTTACATCCAATTCAAGCCACTCCCCGTTCTCAGGAATGAGGTCGGAATCCAGCTCTTCGCCGAGAACAGGCTTATTGTCCCAGGTAATCCCAGTTTCCTCCCAGGAATCATCACTGACGAAGTGGGCATTATGTGCATCTTCGCTTCTATTCGATGAAAGTTTGAGGCGCAAGGTAGCCTTCGAAAAGCTCTGCACGATGGACGACAAATCAAAGCGCAGGTAGGATTGTCGGGTCAGGCTGGATCCGTCGGTTCCTGCAACTTGAAGCGAAGTTAGTGTTCCGAAATTAGTAGCCGAAGCTGAACCTCCCCGGACAGATGCGTCCGCCTCGGGATGGATGGTCCCTTCAGGAATGACATCCGGATCAGATCTGTTTTCAAGGGCACGTATCTCAGATTCAGTCCAGTGCGGGACTTTGCCCCGAATGTTCGCGGCCAATTGTTGGGGCAAGCCGGTCCAGCTCTCCGCACCGTAGACGCCTGCATTTTCCACTTCGCCCGAGAAGGGTTGAAATCCGATTTGCTGCAAGGCCGCATTCTGGGTGGAAATCGTGAAGTCCCTTTGCAATGGATCGGCGACCCCCGGGTCGGCGATCAAAGTGCCCTGACCGAGGCCGCTTTGCGCCTGCCAGTCTTCAAGGGACAGACCCCAGAAAGTAAGGGTCTCCTGGTTAATGTCATAAAACAGGTTGTCCCGTATGATGTCCTCACCTTGACTTGGTGGCCATGCCTGTCCCAATCCTACCCCATCGTTTGATATAAAAACATTGCTGTAAAGATAGAGGTGATTGAAAGCTGACTCATCATTGGGATCCGCTTTCCCTCTCTTTGCTCCACCCTCTGTGAAGGAAACAATGTTGTTGCGGAAAATATTTCCCAATCCCCAGTTCTGGATTAGCCCGGCACCTTCAGTGTCATAGATGAGGTTTTTTTCGGCGATGGCACCCTGTGATTGGGCATCTAAAAATATTCCCTTCATCTCATTTCTATGCGGAAACTTCGTAAGATCATGAACTACATTATGGTGATAGTGATTATCAGTTGGACCATGCTGGTAAAAAGCCCCGCCATCACTGTGAAGGCCGCGTCCGATATGATGGACATGGTTGTAGGCGAGTTCATTGCCGTGGCAGTAATTCTCACCTGAGAAATTCGTCCAGCGGGCGTCAATCGCAACTCCACTGTAGTGAGTATCAAAGATTTCGTTGTGAAGGACTTGTGTGTACGAAGCGAAGCGGATATTGATGGCATAGACACCTGTCCAATAGGTTCCAATTTTGTTTATGATACAGTTTTCAATCCTGTTACGCAGCACATCGGTTCTCGGGTGCGTATCCACATCTTCATAGACGAACCCCACCGAGTTTCGTGCTCTTTGGATATCCTGAAGGGAGAAAATACCCGCTTGAAGAGCGCCACCACCGAGATCCCGGAACAGGCATTGGAAAATGACATTATCCTGACTGCCGACTTCCAGTTCAATTGCATACTCACCGAGGTTCTCAAATGTACAGTCATTGAAGATACAATGGGTCAATCCTTCTGCGTAGATTGCAGCATCCAGAAAAGCATGTGCCTGCCGGTATGCGCCGTTCCACTTTTCCCGGTTGGTATCGGTATGCCGGAATTCCAGTCCTTTGAACTCAATGTAGGAAATCGTCTCATCCTCAACCGCATTGCCTTCAAATGACATTAGCTGGGAGGAAACCACTGGGGCAACCACGGAGACCTCACCCAGATTCTCGCCGGAATAAGGGTAATAGTAGAGAACACCTGTATGAGGGTTCAAATACCATTCACCGGGGACATCCAAACCTTCATAGACATTGGAAAGGTAGTAGCGGAAATAGTCATCACCATAAAGCTGGTGCTGGCCACCCACGCTGGCCAACTCAACACCTCGACGATCGAAATCAATGACATCAATCTGGTGATGGACTGGGGTCCAGGTCATAGGAATGACAATATCGATATTACTCAAATCGCTCCATGTCGGGTCAATGTCGCCCTCCCAGAAGCGGAGCGAAAGCTCTTGGCTCCAGCGGGGAACCCGCCCGTTCGCTCTCAGCATCTTCTCGTCATAATTGGGTGTGCGTGCCCGTGTTCGGCTTTCACCGTTTACATACAAACTATTGAACTTCCAGTTGCCCGAGGCAGCTTCGGGAATAGTTATCGAATAGAAGGGTTTACCTTCCACGGGTTCCCATATCCCGGTGATCGCTTTACCCCCGCTAATGACAACAGTCTCGTCAGCAAAGGCGGCATAAATGACAGGACTGTTTGCTCGGCCGCTGTGCTGTGGCCTGAATACGATCGTGCTGTCTTGTTGATATACTCCTTCACGCAGGTAAACGACAACAGCCCCATCTGAGGATAGGTTGCTGGCGAGATACGCAGAAGCTTTATCACGGGCTGCCTGTAAAGTCTGCAGTGGATTATCCAGGGTTCCCGAGTCAGAATCCCGTCCATCCGGAGAAACGTAGAATTCTTGTTGAATTGGGCCTTCCGACAGATAAGAGAAATTGAAGTGTTCTCCTGTAGCGAAACCACTTAATGAAAAGAAATTAAACGCTGCTAGAATTCCGACAGATCTGGCAATGGCGGCCAAACGACTCCAGATGGGTCTTGATATTATTGCGGAAAAGTTGCTTTGAGGATCATGCATGATAGCGGAGTCTTTTGGGGGTTTGATCGCATACCGTTCTGACTGACTGTCATCCCGGTCCATCGCGGGTTTGCTTACACTATTGAACGGTATCAGTTATAGATGACCTGCATAAGGCAAACAATCACGGTTTTCCGCATTCTGAAACCAAATTGCGTATATCAAATTCCGCCAGCATCAATCGATAGTGCTTTGGGACTGAGGATACCCTCGAGAACGAAAGAAGCGCTTCCCGCCGGGTTCAAAGATAAACGTCCAAGGGCTGGCCGGCTGTGGATTCATATCCGTCCATGAATTGAGGTCACTGCTTTCCTGAAGGGTTCCACGGTATTCAATTTCCATTCCGTCAACATGCCGGGTGAATTCAATGAGCGGGGTTTCAATCAGTTGGGTAAAGGATTCCCAGCCGACCTGATGATCTTCCGGATCAGAGCTGACCACAAGCACCGCGTGCTGCCCGGGCACCAGATTAACGGAAACCGGAACACTCGGATCGAAGGGGACCCTTCCGAGAACACCGTTAGAAAGAACAATGGAATCCGTGCCTGCAGGTAGATTTCCTCTTTGGAGCATAACACTCCGACCCGTATCGGCTGCATTCAGCCAAACCTGAAGAGACAGTTCACTGCTGACAAGGTCCAAGCCGATCAGATCCTGATCACCAAGCACGTTAACGGCCGTCAAGTCGGTTGTGGTCCATGCAGGCCGAACCTCGACAATAAACCGGAACTCGGTTGCGGAGGGGAAGGTGGTTTGGGTGCCGGCGGGCAAGGGCTCGGAGGCTCGGTTGCTGAAGGTGAGTTCCGTTGCTGGGTAGGTCGGTACACGATATTCCACTTCAAGTCCCGTGAGGCTGGTGTAGGTGCTGTCATGGACGAAAACATCCAATTGCCCATACCGGTAATGCGTTCCGGGGATGATTTCCTCGAGTACTTTGGTCGTCTCCGCCCCGGCAGTGCCTCCCGAAATTAAACGCAAGACACCGTTTATAGCATAGGCGGCCGCTTCCCCAGCCGTTGGCACGGTCGAGACCAATCCCACAATCCGGTCGGGCAATCCGATCCATACCTGACGGCCGGTCCATCCGGAGACGTTGGCCGTGCGAGCCGAACCGGCTCTTTTGCGGGTAATTTCATGAATCGAGGTCGAGACGCTGTAATTGCTGCTGATCGTCGTGGCCGGATCCTCGTAAATCGTCAGGTCCGCCCATGCACTTATGTCATATCCATTTTCGACTGTGTTATCAGGGGTCTGCCAGATACGCGGGGTGACATCGACAAGGATGGAGTTGACGCGGCCATCATCATCGACAGTCATGGCCCCCATGAGGGTTTCATGGCCTTCGTAGCGGGTCGAGTTGGGGTTCGGGCGGAAAGCGCCCGCATAGGTGAAGTTGCCATACCAGCCCCTTGGCCCTCCGGTATTGCGATCCGCAATCGTGTAATTGTCGGGCAAGGGATTGGCGATAACCGTGGCGTCATACCATGGAGCCTGATAGCGGTGCCCCAGTTGACTGCCGGGTGTAAAGTAGTCGGGAAACATATCCCGGTCCAAGAGCCAGCGAACATATGGATTCCGACTCATGGTGGCGACCAGCTCGCTTCCAGCCTCGGTTCCTTTTTGATAGTTCCAGCGATAGGTTTTGTAGAAAGGAGAAGTCCAGAATTCTTCGGTCCGCCCCATGGCGGGTCCCCTCCATTGGGTATTGACCATCGCATCCATGATCGGCTGGTAGCCTGTTAGTTCGTAGAGGATAAGCCACTCCTCGAGCAATATGTCATGGTAGTTGGAGGATGCCTGGCCCACGCCGTGGTAAGGGACGGCTCCATCCGGAAACAACCGCGCCGTCGTGGCATCAATATGATTAAAGGAACGGTCCACAAGCTGTTGGTTACCTGTCCATAGCCCGGCTACCATCACACCCACAAGCCGTCCGGTCTCGATGTTGATGTTCCATGGGCTGTAACCAAGTACCATGAAGTACCAACTCTCCATATCCAATGCGACAGCGTTCATAATGCTATCCCACCGGCTGAGTTGCGCGGGCATTAGCAAGCCGGGATAGAGCATGCGGAGCTCGTAGAGGGCGGGAAATGCGACATAGACAGAAAATTGATCGTACCAGTTCGGTGCGGGGTCGGCATTCACGCTTGGGGTGAGCTCCAGGGAATCCATGTAAGCGTGGGCTCGACGCAAAACACGCTTTAACAATTCAGGATCAAACTTCATGGGGCTCTCATCGTGGCCAAACAACCACAAGTATTCCGACATGAGTTTGAATGCCGACCTGGCCCCGTAGTTTCCCTGCACGTCATTGATAACCTGATTATAGTGCAGGGCCCTCGGCCAGAGCACATCATCGGTGGCAATGCCATCAGTGGCTTCCTGCTCAAGCTTTTGCAGGTAAGGATTATCCACATACGGTGTGATGAGCGGTCGAAGAATGGGAAGGTTGACAGGCGCGCCGGGATTGGTCGCTGTGAATTCTGGTGCGTTCCGGGAAAGGGCTTGTTGCACCTCCACAAGGAGCGCATCGCTTTCTTCCAACAGGGAAACAGCCTCTGCGTTGGCTGCGCGCTCAACCTCCACCTGAAGGACCGCCTTTTTAACCCTTTCCTCCGGGGTGGATTCGGGCAGGGCATCAACCGATGCCCGGACTTGATCAAGGACTGTCGGTCCGGAAAAAACAAGGGATGCATTACTGACGGTGTAGGCGTCGCCGGCGACCATGCCCGCGCTGTTCGTGACATGGAAGAGACTGACCACTTGATTACCGTTCACTCCGGTGAAGGTGTAAGTCTTCGAGTTCGTGTCGGACGGGTTGAGGGTGCTGACATAGGTGACCGTCATCTGGTAGTCATGCAAACTGTCGTTGATCGCCACGAGCTCAAGGGAAACAGCCACGTCGATTTCGTGTCCCTCATCAAACCGGATGTCTTGAAGATCAAAGGGGCACCAATCCTCATGCGTCACATGCACGGTACCGCTTGTAAACGGATTCCCGTTTGTATTGGAACCAAACTCCAATCGCGGCCCGGTCCCGGTGCTTGTGGCATAACGCAGGGCCGCCGTGGCCCCGAAGTCGAATCCCACGCGGAAAATCGGCGTGAACTGATTGTTCGTTGCCGCGATGCCGCCCAGATGGAAGCTGTAGATCATGCTGTCGCCCACTTGAGTGAAGGGGCTCAGGCTGCCGCTATTGATCGAGGTCACCATTCCTATATCGTTGGCCCCGTTACTGGTATCGTATGCAATGGAGGCTCCCGAGGTGGAGGCTCCGGATAGGGTATAGGCACCCGCTCCCGTTCCCCCAAAGGTATTCAGATCGAGGGCAGTTGGTGCGGACATGGCAGCCAGCGGAAGCAACACGGATGAAAGGAGCACGATTGTTCGGAATTGTTTCATTTGGGATTATGACAGAAGGTTTTAGGCGGCAATACTTTAAGGGATGGTTGAAAAGGAAAGGCCCCTTGCGGGGCCGTCCCTTGAATACCTATTTTTAACCCCAGGTGGAAAGCGTGGCGGAACCAGTCGGGGCAACCCGTTCTCGAGAAAGCGTCAATTGGAGGATTCGACCTTGTAGAACGCCTTGTTGCCGGTTCCTGGCAGGCCGCCGGTATCCGTCAATACAAGCGTGCCGTCGTTGCCCGCCTGAGGCGAGCCGACTGCTCCGAATGAACCGGAGGTGAGGTCGCTTGTGGACTTGAGCAACTGGTAATTTACGCTCGAGGCGGACGCATCCACACTGACCTGGACATCGCTCCCCACAATGGCGATTTGGATCTCCGGCGTCGGCAGCGTTGTGCCAGCAGCAGTGAAATCCAGAGAGGCGTTGCTGATCGTGTAGGCGTCGCCGGCGATCATGCCGGAACTATTGGTCAGGTGGAAGAGACTCAACACCTGATTGCCGTTCACGTTCGTAAATGTGTAGGTCTTCGTGTTGGTGATCGATGGAAAGGTCGCGTCCTGGTAAGTCACCGACATCTGATAATCATAATTGGAACCGTTGAAGGCGACCAACTCAAGGGTAACCGTTGCGTCGATATTGTTTCCATCATCAAAGCGGAGGCTGATGTAATCCTCCGGACTCCGGCTTACCCAATCTTCATAAGTGATATGGACGGTTCCGCTTGAAAACGGATTCCCGTTTGTGTTGGAGCCAAACTCCAATCGGGGACCCGTACCGGTGCTGGTGGCGTAACGCAGGGTCGCCGTGTCCCCGAAGTCGAAACCCACCCGGAAGACCGGCGTGAACTGATTGTTCTGGGCCGTGATGCCGCTCAAATTGAAGCTGTAGGTCATCTTATCGCCCAACTGGGTGAAAGGGGGCCGGTTACCGCTGTTGATCACAGCAGCCATGCCGGTGTCGTTCCGACCGGAAACCGAATTATCCAGGTAAAGAAGCGACGCTCCAGAGGTTGTGGCACCTGATAAAGTGGCTTCCCTTGCCCCCATCACCACGAAGGTATTGATGTCGAGGATGGTTGCCGAAACGGCCAGGGGCGCGATAAAAGCCGCAAGGGCGGCATAACTTTTGAATGTTTTTGCTCGTTTTTTCATTGGTTTTTTTTGACTAGATCAGCCTGGTTAGGGTTTACCCGCGATGGAAGCGGCGGCGCATGAGGATTGCCCCTAGTGCCAGCATGCCGCTCAACAGGGCGTAGGTCGATGGCTCGGGAACCGCGGTGAATTCCAGGGAGGCGTTGCTGATTGTGTAGGCGTCGCCGTCCACCATGCCCGAACTGTTCGTCGCGTGGAAGACGCTCACCACCTGATTGCCGTTCACACCGGTAAAGGTGTGGCTAAGGGACGTCGTTATGTTTGAATCGGCTGGGTTGACGTAGGTGACAGTCATCTCATAGCTTCCGGTTCCTACGAGCTCCAACGAGACCGTCGCATCAATTTCATTGCCGTCATCGAAACGCAAACTCTGCAAAGCAAAGCTTGTCCAGTTGTCAGTGGTAAAGTCAGTTGTGGTTCCTGAAGCAAACGGATTTCCGTCGGTATTAGAGCCAAATCTCAATTGATCCTGAGTACCTGTGCTGGTCTCGTAGCGCAAGGCCGCCGTGCTGCCGAAGTCAAAGCCCACCCGGTAGAGTGGCGTGGTGTTATTGTTCGTTGCGGTGATACCGCTCAGCCTGAAACTGTAGGTCATCGTGTCGCCAACCTGGGTGAAGGATGTCAGGCTACCACTGTTGAGCGGCGCTACCAAGGCGGTGTCATTACGGCCGGAGACTGAATTGTCCAGGTATAGAAGCGACGCTCCGGAGGTTGTGGCCCCAGATAAAGTGGCTTCCCGGGCACCTGTCTGCACATAAGTATTCAAGTTGAGGGTAACTTGCGAGAAGGCCATCGGCGCGATAAAAACCAAAACAAGGAGAGGATTGGCGAGGGATTTCATTATGTTATTCATGATTGAAGCTTAGACAATGGGTTTGGAGTCGCGTAACTCAGGATGTAAATTGGAAAACGGATGAGCCCTGAAACACAAAGGCCAATATCCGCAAATTTCAGCGAAAGTGCGCAAAAAAACATGATTCCTATCTAGAACCGGGGTGAGTAGATTCATGCCCCGCCACTGCCGACGAGAGAACCGGCCATCCAAAGCCACCTTGCAAGACCCTCCGAATAAACCCATCGGCAGCGGCACTCAGGAATCCCCGATTCCCTTCCGCTTTATTAGAAATCGTGACCTGTATCTCATCCCTTGCGACGCGATCCCCATCACTTCCCACAAGTTGCAGGGCATAGGTCCTGGCGGCCGGGACAGGATTGGGCGCAAATGAGAGTATCCCAAACCATGATGGGTTTTTGAACTTGTTAAAGTACGCCTGGGGTCTGGACACGAAAAAACCCCTGGTCTTCGACAACTTAGGGGTTTTAAAATTGGAGCGAGCGAAGAGGTTCGAACTCTCGACATCCACCTTGGCAAGGTGGTGCTCTACCAACTGAGCTACGCTCGCCTGTAAAAGAAGGAAAAGCTGTGATCATTCCGCCACATGTCAACCCCGTTTTCGGGTAAAATTGGGTACTCTCAAGGCTTGTACCGGTCTTCTAGTATCAGAGCCATCTGCAATGGTGTCACAACTGTCGTGATTCCTGTCGTCTTACCGATCAGGTGGCCGAGGTCCCGCTTGTCTCCTGCCACCAAATAGTCGCAGGCGTTTTTGATGGCAGTGGCGAGAATGGCCCGGTCCTTTGATGCGATTCGGATGCGCATGGGCCCGTCAACGCTATGGACAATCTCAAGTTGGTCGCAGACCCTGTTGAACTCATTGATCCATGTCGGCCGCTTCAAGCGCAGATTGCGGAGGGCTTCCTGTAAGGCGTAATCAGACGTGATTAGCTGCGCATCCCTGGCCAACTCATCCACCAGCAAAGAGACCTGGCTCCCGGTGTTGGCGGAGGAAAAGAGGACATTTGCGTCTAGAAAAATTTTCATTCAATCAGGGAGACTCCTCTCTTGCTGCCTTTATTCGGTCAAGCACCCTTCCCAGTTCCTCATCGTCCTCCATAAATTCAGCAATGCGTTCCTCCGTAAAGATCTCAATTGGGAGGTTTACTGTTGGTCGCAAAAGGAGGCCTTCGCCTGTTTCCTCAACAATAAGATCGTCCTCTTCCTGAAGCCCATACTTTTTGCGCAACTCCGCGGGTAAGGTGATGATGCCCCGCTTGCCGATTTTCACTTTCTTACTCATGCATACAGAATATCAGTAATTCTGTATTTCAGTCAATTTCAATCCTGCAGCGATTGCTCCCCGACCGGTACCTCGTGATAGAGGGCTTCCATTATTTCCCCGATGAGGTAAATGGACCCTGTGGCGACAAGTGTCTCTGCGGGGTTACCGGCAGCGCAGGTTCCCGGGGCGGGGAAAAGCTCGTGAACAGCGCTTTCAAAGACCTTTCCTTCAAATGTTGAAGGGAGGGAGGCCCGCAGCTCTTCCAAGCTGCAGGCGCGCGGTTGTTTGGGGACAAGGAGATGGATTTCCCGGGCATACCGGGCAACCACCGGCATGAGGGCCCGGGCACGTGGAAGCCCAAGGGTACCGGCGAGGATGACAGGTTTTTTGCCAGTTTTACGGACCAACTGCTGCAGGTTCTTCTCCAAATGGAGGGCACCCTCGGGATTATGGGTTGCATCCAAAATAATCGCCCGGTCCTTGAGATTGTGCCGCTCCCAGCGTCCGGCCCAGTTCACCCTGAGGAGGCCTTCCCGGATCTGAGCCTCGGAAAGTTTGAAGGAATCACCAAGGATACGTGCAGCAAGTGTAGCCGTTGCGGCATTGTGACGCTGATAATCCCCGGGCAAGCCGGTCAGGGGAAACTGGCCTTCATCCGCCCCAAAGGCCTCGGAGACTTTGTGCAGCGGCGCGCCTCGATCACGGGCGACTTGTTCGATAACTTGTTCTGCCTCAACTGGAAGCAAGCCCATCACAACCGGTTTTCCGGGCTTGATAATCCCGGCTTTCTCGGAGGCAATGGCCTCAATCGTGTCTCCGAGGATATCCGTATGATCCAAGCTGATCGAGGTGATGACAGACAGCTCAGGCTGGACGACATTGGTGGCATCGAGGCGTCCACCCAAGCCCGTTTCAATAATCCCAACATCGACCGCGGCCTCGGCAAAGCGAAGAAAGGCCATTCCGGTCATGAATTCGAAAAAGGTCGGATGGTGATCCGGATGGGCTTGCTCAACGGCCTCGGCAATGGGCTTCAGGCGTCGGGTATAGGCGACGATGTCCTCCCGGGTCAGCATATGGCGGTCGACCTGCACTCGCTCGCCCTGATGCACCAGATGTGGAGAGGTGAAAAGTCCGGTTTTGTAACCCGCCGTCCGGAAAATGGATTCGAGCATGGCGCAGGTAGAGCCTTTTCCGTTGGTCCCGGCGACATGAATCACCGGATAGGCCAGCTCCGGATGGCCCAAATGGGCAACAAATTCCCGCATCCGGTCAATTCCGTACAGGGCGCCCCGATGCTTCAAGCCATACAGGTAGGAACGAACCGCCTCGTAAGAATCCAGCGTCTGGTTCATGAAGAAGTGCCTGGATGTGAGCGAACCGGCTTAGGAAGCCTCTTCTTCTGAAGGAATCTCTTTTCTAAGAAAGAGCACGCTCAGGAAATAGATGAGCCGTTCCCGCATTTCCCCGCGGGGGACGATCTGGTCGATCAGGCCGCGATCCAAAAGAAATTCCGTGCGCTGAAATCCGGCTGGCAGTTCCTCATTGGTTCCCTCCTTGATGACACGCGGTCCGGCAAAGCAGATCAAGGCTTCCGGCTCGGCCAGGATGAGATCTCCGAGGGTCGCGAAACTGGCAGTCACCCCGCCCGTTGTGGGATTGGTCAAGACCGAGATAAAGGGCAAACCAGCTTGTTTGAGCCGCGCCAACGCAGCACTGGTCTTGGCCATTTGCATGAGACTGTAAATGCCTTCCTGCATCCGGGCACCACCCGAGGCGGCAACAATTATCACAGGGCAGGATTCCTCGATTGCGCGTTCCACCGCACGGGCAATTTTCTCGCCCACGACAGATCCCATCGAGGCCCCTCCAAAACGAAAATCCATGACCGAAAGGCTCACCGGAATACCGCCCATTTCTCCGAGACCACAGACAATGGCATCATTCAGCCCGGTCTTTTTCTTGTAGGTCTTCAACCGGTCAGCGTAGGCCTTGGTATCCTTGAATTTGAGGAGATCCTTGGACTCCAGCTCGTCATCGAACTCTTTCCAGGTTCCCTCGTCGATCAACGACTCAATGCGGGTAGCAGCGTCCAATGGAAAATGAAATCCACTCTTCGGCACCACCATCAAGTTTTTTTCAAGCTCCTTGGTGTATACCAGCTCGCCGGATTTCGGACAACGGGTATACAGGTCCTTGGGAATATCCTTCTTCTTGACCGGTGAAATGGTCGAGTATGTCGGTTTTGAAAAGAAAGGCATAATACGGAAAATTCAGTAAATGGGGAGCTAAACTCAACCATGGGCGAGCGTAAAGGCATAAATATCCTCCAAACCGACCATATTGAGCGCTTGTACGGCTGCATTAAGGGTGGCTCCTGTGGTCAGAACGTCATCCACAACAATAATCCTACCCATGATTTCCGGTGGGTTCACGCAGGAGAAGGCCCCGCTCATGTTGTGCTTCCGCTGCTCCCGACTGAGGAAGGTCTGGCTGGGGGTGGCGCGGACCCTCCGCAGACATGCATTAATACAGGCGGAAGGAACGGCCTCGCAGATTGCACGGGCGATGACCTCGGCCTGATTGTAGCCCCGCGACTGCAGTTTCCGGAAGTGCAGCGGCACAGGGACCAGGATGGCATCCTCAAAATAGGCCTTCCAGCGCAGATCGGCCCGGACGAGAGCGGTAATTTCCGGTTGGAGCCAACTCCCCTTTTCATACTTCAGGCAGTGCACCACGCGCGCCCCAGTATCACGGTACAGGAATATCGATCGCGCCTGCCGGAAAACCGGTGGCGCGGATTCGCAGCCGGCACATTTGCGGGACTGGGCGATCTTACCGTAGAAAGGCACGCCACACTGATCGCAAAGGGGCTCCTTTGTGAATTTGTATGCCTCAAAGCACGCGCGGCAGGTGAAACGGACTTCCCCGCACTCTTCAAGGTAACGCCCACACTGGACACAGGTCCTTGGAAAAACAATATCCAGAAGCCGCTTCCAAAGGGATTTGCCACGACTGCCCCACTCCATCGTGCGTCAGTCTCCCATCAGGAACCGAGGGCACTCAATTCACTTAAGTGCCTTAATTGAGGTGGCCGGCCTGCTTCTTTAAAGGCGCGGAATGGTCAACCCACCGTCCACCATGATAACCTGGCCGGTTGAATAAGGAAAATCTCCGCGGGCCAATGAACCAACAGCCTTTCCGATATCATCCGGAAAGCCCCAGCGGCGGGTCACGCACAAGCCATCCTCGATCAGCTTGTCGTATTTGTCCGTCACACCGGAAGTCATGTCAGTCTTCGTCACTCCCGGACGCACCTCATAAACGGGCAGATCAAATTCACCCAGGCGAGTTGCGAAGAGCTGCGTTGCCATGCTCAATCCCGCCTTGGCAATACAGTATTCGCCACGGTTAATGGAAACCACGGTCGCCGAGATGGAGGAAACATTGATGATTCCACCTTTGAATCCGGCATTGGCCTGCTTCTGTTCAACCAGCCAATTGGCAGCCAGTTGGCTGAGGAAAAAGGCTCCGCGCAGATTGGTCCCGACCACAAAATCAAAACTGTCCTCGGTAGTATCCAGAAGATCGAGTCGTTGTTTCGGAGCAACCCCGGCATTGTTGACCAGCCAATTCAAGGCGCCGAACTGATCCCGCACAGAGTCAATCATCTGCTTCCGGGCCGCGCCATCACCGATGTCACCCGGTACATAAATGACTTCCGCGCCAAGTGTCCGAAGCTCATCAAGAGCCTCCTGCACCTGCGCCTCCGGACGCATCCCGTTGATTGCAAGATCGAAGCCTTGCCCGGCCAGTTGGCGGGCAATCCCGAATCCAATTCCCCGGCTCCCGCCGGTCACCAATGCTACTTGTTTACTCATCGTTTTATCATGGTTCATTTTAAAACTACGAATCGCGCGAATAGCATGCTAAGAGAATCCAAACCAAAATTGAATTCGTTCAATTCGTGCAATTTGTAGTTAAATTTCAAATTACAGTTTCGGGACCTTGAGCCACTGGCGCTTGGCCCAGCTTTCAAGACCAAGCTCGGCGAGTTGGACACCCTTGGCCCCTTCGCGAAGACTCCAGCGGAACGGCGCATCGACGACAACGTGCTTGAGAAACATTTCCCACTGGACCTTGAAGGCATTGTCGTAGCTCTCCTGCTCCGGCACCTCCTGCCAGCCACCACGAAAATCAATCGGCTGATCGATGTCCGGATTCCAAATCGGCTTCGGTGTGCTTCCATAGTGTTGAATCTTGCAACCGCGCAAGCCGGCGACCGCGCTACCGTGCGTTCCGTCAACATGAAGTGTAAGCAGGTCATCCCGGTCAACCCGTGTCACCCAGCTGCTGTTGAAATGAGCGATAATGTCCCCTTCGAGTTCAAAGGTCGCATAGGCCGCGTCATCGGCTGTACACTTGTAGGGTTTGCCATCCTCATCGATACGCTCGGGGATGTGCGTTGCGCCGAGGCAGCTCACGGCCTTCACCTCACCAAACAGGTTGTCCAGGACGTAGCGCCAATGACAAAGCATATCGACAATCATTCCCCCGTCATCCTCCTTGCGGTAATTCCAGCTCGGACGCTGGGCGGGAATGTTGTGGCCTTCGAAGACCCAGTAACCGAATTCGCCACGGACCGAAAGGATCTTGCCGAAAAAGCCCTGCTCCTTGAGCCGCTGTAGCTTCATCATCCCGGGCAGCCAGAGCTTGTCCTGCACCACACCGTTCTTGACACCGGCCTTCTCACAGAAGTCGGCAATTTCCAAAGCGACTTTAGCATTAACGGCTGTCGGCTTTTCACAATAGACGTGCTTGCCTGCTTCCGCTGCCTTCTTGACTGCATCCGCCCGACGGCCGGTGGTCTGTGCATCGAAGTAAATCGTATAGGACGGATCCTTAAGGACGCTGTCGAGATCTGTCGTGTATTTTTCGACACCGCTTTGCTTGCAGAGTTTTTTCAACTTGTTCTCATTGCGACCAACAAGGATCGGATCAGGCATGATGGTCTCATTTGGACCCAGATGCACGCCGCCTTGCTTGATGATCTCGACGATCGACCGCATCAGGTGCTGGTTTGTTCCCATACGGCCGGTCACGCCGTTCATGATAATTCCTACAGTGTGTGTCTTCATAATTACGTTTGATTTGCTGTTGTTCTAAATTCAGGGATTAGACGTGTTTCAGGTAGGCGGCCTTGATATCGTTGAGCCACTCTGACTGGTCGGACTCCCAGCGGCGCTTACTGAAAATTTCAACCTCGTTGAATCCATCAAAACCGGCAGCCTCGACCCATCCACGAATAGTGGGAATATCGATACAGCCTTCACCCATCAGCCCGCGGTCAAGCAGCAGGTCCTCAGTGGGTGTGCGCCAGTCGCAGACATGGAAGGCGGAAAGATTGCCCTTTTTTCCACAACGCTTGATTTCCTTCTCAAGGTCCGGATCCCACCAGAGGTGATACACATCAACGGCAATCCCAACGTAATCGGAATTGAAATACTCGGCCAGCTCATTGGCGCTTCGTAAGGTGTTGATCGCCGAACGGTCATCCGCATACATCGGATGAAGCGGCTCGATGGCCAGAGTCACGCCGCTGGCTTCAGCATGCGGAAGCACCGTCTCAATTCCCTCACGGATCTGCTTACGGCTTTCCTCAAGGCTCTGGCCAGGGCGCGCACCACAGACCAGTACCACCATTGGGGCGCCAAGGGTTTCCGCTTCGCGAATTGCCAGCCGGTTATCGGCGAAAGCTTTCATGCGGTCTTCAGGATTTCCGTAGCAGAAAAAACCGCCCCGTACCAAGGCCGCGGTTTTCAACCCAGCATCCTTGATATGTTGCCGGACAAGGTCGATATCCCGCCCTTTCATGGCGTCGCGCCAGACAGTTATTCCGCCGAATCCAGCTTTGGCATATTGATCAATCGCTGTCTCAATGGCCCATGGCTTGGTCGTGATCGTGTGAACCGCACACTTGGATAAGTCCTCGATAGTTTTTGCGCTCATTTCTTCAATCCTTTCACACAGTTAAAGAAAGTGTAGTAGGGCTTTTCCTCAATTAACCTCTGAACGTACAGCGCCAGCTCTCGAATGTGATAATCGCCCCACATACTGGATTCACCACAGGGGATCTTCTGACCCTCGGGGATGTAATCCCATCCGTTTGGACGATGATAAATACTGTGAAGAAGAAGGCCATGGTGGTCTTCTTCCAGACTCAGGTACGGCTCCTCAAGCATCGTTTCGAACGAGGTCAATCCGGCTTGGAAATAGCGGGCCCCCTCTTCTGTTTCCGTGCCCAGATAACGCCCGAGACGGAGAAGCCCCTGTGCCCCGATCGCCGAGGCTGTGCTGTCCACCGGCTCAAAGTCATTGTATGGTTCGGACTTCCGAGAAGTGTAGTCACCCAGTTGATACAGTTCAGGTGCCCCGCCGTCCCAATAAGGAATCCCGTCCAGAGCCGTATTCTTGATAAACCAGTCACAAGTGGCCTTGGCTGCCTTGAGAAAGATTGCCTCGATCTCTGCTCGGCCGCCATATGGTTTCAGCTCCTCGTCGCTGACCGTCTCGATAAATTCCAGCTCTTCCGGGAACCCGACCATGGCCCATGACAGACCGCGAGTCCACGTGGTGAACCCACTGAACCCCTGTTGCGCGTTGGGACAGCGGAAGTTGCCGTCGTTGCGGTTGAAAATCGCCTCGTGGGTTGTGCGACCCCATTCGTCGTAAGCGTCGCGACCCTCGCCGTAATAAATCGAATACTTCGCCGTTGACCGGGCATGCTCAATCATTCGACCGAGCAGGCTGACCGACTTGTCGTTGTCCTCCATCAGGGAATGACCCAGACGATCACTCACGACCAGAGCGCGGCAAGTACGGATAGTATCCACAAACAGGGAGTGAGGGCCGTTGAAGGAATACATATACCCGGGACCATCTGCGGTTGTCGCCCAGCGCTTGGCCTGCACTGCTCCGGAGACTTTCAAGGCGAGCTCATAGAAATCGCGCTCCCACTTGTTCTCGGGAATACTTCCCTCGTTCATGAGGCGAAGCAGATTCCCGTAGGTGCTGACATTATTGAATCCGTGATCATGCACGCCAAAGTGGCTTACATGCGGGGCCATCTTTTCCACCGTGTCCTTGCGCCCAAGCTCGAGAAAGGATTCATCACCTGTGGCATCAAACTGGAGGATTGCGCTTCCGTACTGGAAGCCCTGCGTCCATTCAGTCCATCCACGGGTTGTGTACTTGCCCGCCCAGGTATATACCGGCGATCCCTTTGATGTATTATACTCTTCAGCAATACGGTTAATCTTTTTTCCGGAGACTTGCCAGAAGCGCTCAAGCTTTCCCTTCAAATCCGATGCCGTTAATTCATTCTTAATTTTCATTGTGATAAAAATCCTCCTACAATTGTCCCTCGCCCTAATATCTTTTGCGCTTTTTCACGTGAACCAGAATTAAGCGACTGTCCTCAACGGCCTCGTAGGAATGTTCCTGAATGGCGTCGAACTGCAGGCTTTCTCCCGCACCCAGCTCAACTGTCTCGTGGGGAAGTTCCACCCGCAGGCGACCCTCGATGACCCAGCAGGTTTCATGGTCGTCATGGTGAATCTCCGGTTTGCGGATCCGGGCTCCAGCCTTTGCCTCGCCAAGGAAACATGAGTGGTTTGCATAGCGTACGACCCTGAATTGAAAGCCATCACTCTGGTAACTATCTTCCACCTTCCGGTGGGCCATCCTCGACTCAGTCAGGGCAAGAAGGTCGGTCGCGCTCATCCCAAAAACTCGCCCCAGTTTGTAGAGCGTCTCCAGCTCCGCGCTGGTCTGGTTGCGTTCGATCCGGGAAATAACGGCTATGCTCAGACCAGACCGACTGGCCACTTCATCCAGGGTCAATCCTTCCCGCTTGCGAATTTCACGCAGGATTGAAAAATCGAACATGCCGGAGAGCGCACTTACTGAGGAGTTTTCTGCCATAATTTAATTGACGATTCCATATTATTTGCGTAAACAACAAAAAATCAACTATTTTTTAACTATTAGGCAAAAATGAGTTTAGAATCTATTACCAAATCCCGATTAGTCCCTGTTGCGGTCATCCCGAGCCTGTCGAGTGCACTTCCACTGGCGGAGGCTCTGATGGAGGCAGGATTGCCCCATATTGAAGTCACCCTCCGGACGGATTGCGCCCTCGAGGCGATGCGGGCCATTTGCAAGGAGTTTCCCGAAATGACCATCGGCGCCGGAACCATCCTTGATGCAACGGTTCTGCCGGAGCTGGTTGAGATGGGAGTGACCTTCGGTGTATCCCCCGGTCTGAACCCGGAGGTGATCGAGAAGGCACAGTCCCTGGACTTCCAGATGATCCCGGGCGTCATTACTCCCGGCGAAGTCGAACGGGGCCTTTCGATGGGCCTGAAACTCCTCAAATTTTTCCCTGCGGAAGCCGCGGGCGGTGTGAAGATGCTCAAGGCACTGGCAGGTCCCTACGGACACACCAGCGTCCAGTTTGTCCCAACGGGCGGGATCAATGCCGCCAATGCCCAGCCGTATCTGGATCTGAAGATCACCAGAGCAATAGGCGGGAGCTGGTTTGTGGACCAGAAGCTCGTCGCTGACGGGGATTTTGAGCAGATCAAGACTCTGACACGTGCAGCTATTAAGCTAGCCACGCCTAATTAGAGTCGGCGCTTCAGCGCCGGTCCATACTACCGGGCCTGAAGGCCCGACTCAGGGTCCCGACAAGCAATCCACGCCTAATTAGAGTCGGCGCTTTAGCGCCGGTCCATACAACCGGGCCTGAAGGCCCGACTCATTGTTCCTAGAAGCTGTCCGTACGGACTACAGTATCGTAGGCCAGCTGGCCCGGCTTGGGCCATGCGGGTTGGATACCCTTTCCAACAGCGATCATAAAGCTGATCAAGTGATCTTCCGGAAGATTTATGATTTCTCCCACCTTATCAAAATCAAACCCGTCCATCGGACAGCTATCATAGCCCATAGCCTTTGCCGCCAACATCATTGTCTGGCCGGCAATCCCGCAGGAGCGCATGCATTCGTCCCGCTGAACCTGTTCGCGGTTTTCATAGTACTGCCCGATTGCCGGAACGAGGAAGTCCTGAACCGGCTTTGGCGCGTTCACCCAATATTTTTCCGGTTGGTCTTTCCAAGCACTCTTATTGGCACAGAGAATCACAAGGAGGGAGGCGTCTGTTACTTGAGCCTGATCCCAGGCGGCCTCCCGGATCTGCTTCCGGATTTCCGGATTCTTCACCACGATCAATCGCCAATGCTGGATATTGAAGGCCGTGGGAGACTGCATGGTCAACTCCATGAGTTCGTGGATCTCCTCGTCTGACATGACGTGATCCGGGTCATAATGCTTGATGGCGCGTCGTTCGCGAATGGCTGTGAATGTGTTCATAATTCGATTCTAACCGAGAGTTGCCATTCCGCAAGTCGAGCTAATGAACAATCCAACATTGATTAATAGATGCCGGCCAATCGTTGACCAAGCCTGCGCCGTTTTCTAGAACCGAAAGCGGACCAAAGCTTTTGAAACCATGAAAACAAATCGTATTGCCCCCAAAATATTGCTGTTAAGCGGATTGACCCTTCTCACCACCGCGGCGCTCCTTTCCGCGGAAATGAGCCCGGAGACAGAAGAATGCCTCATGTGTCATGAGATGGCCACCCCGGGAATTGTGGGGGATTGGCAGCGGAGCCGGCATGCCCGGTTCTCCCCGATGGAAGCCATGGGAAAAGACCCGCTGGAACGACGTATATCAGCAGGAACCGTCCCCGAGAACATGGCCTCCTCAACAATTGGTTGCTACGAATGTCATGGATTAAACACCGGGGATCATGCCGATGCCTTCGAGCACTTTGGTTACACGATCAATCTGGTGGTCTCCCCAAAAGACTGCGCGACCTGCCATCCCGATGAACAGCATGAGTATAATGAATCGAAGAAGGCACACGCCATTGCCAACCTCCGCGACAACCCCGTTTACCATGCCTTGGAAACCGAAGTCATCGGGATGAAAGTCATTGATGAATCGGGAGTACAAAGCCTTCCGCCATCGGCCCATACCGCCGGTGAAAGCTGCTATGCCTGCCACGGCACAGTCCTGACTGTGGATGGCCTGAAAACAATTGATACCGATTTTGGTGAAATTGAAATTCCGAACATTGCCAACTGGCCTAACCAAGGTGTCGGACGAATTAATCCCGATGGCTCACGCGGGGCCTGCACAGCTTGCCATCCACGACACGGTTTCTCAATTGAGGTGGCGCGCAAGCCCTACACCTGCGCACAATGCCATGTCGAACCCGATGTTCCTGCATGGGATGTCTGGAAGGAAAGCAAGCATGGCAACATCCTCCTGTCCGAGACCAGTCACTACAATTGGGATGCGGTTCCCTGGAAAGCTGGTGAGGATTTCAATGCCCCAAGCTGTTCGGTTTGCCATAACGCACTTGTCACAGATCCCAGCGGGGATGAAGTCATCGCCAACCGGACGCATGACTTTGGTTCGCGGCTCTGGCTGAGGATATTCGGGCTCGTAACCAGTCATCCACAACCCGCACACGGCTTGACAACTACCCTCCTCAATGACGATGGACAGCCAATGCCGGTCACCTTCACAGGTGTTCATGCAAAAACCGGACTCATCTCCCCGGATGAAATGGACAAGCGACAGGCGATGATGAGCGCCGTTTGCAGAGCCTGCCACTCAACAGACTGGGTCAACGGCCACTTCGAGCAATTTGATCTGGCTGTCGCGGAAATCGACGAAATGGTCATAAAGACCAACGGGCTCATGCAACAGGCATGGGATCTCGGATTAGCGGATCCGGCCAATCCATTTGACGAGTCCCTTGAGCACCAGTGGGTCAAGCAGTGGCTGATCAACGCAAACGCGGCGCGCTACGCCTCCGCCATGAACGGGCAGGACTTCGCCGCCTTCAAATACGGCTGGTGGGGCCTCTCGCAGACCGTGGTCAAATTCCACGAACAGGTCTCAAAGGTTGTGCAGGAGAAAGAGTAGCAGAAAATACCAGGCAACAAGGCCCGCGACCTTTGACATGATGACCACCTTGATGGCCACCGGCAACTGCTTGGCATAGGTCATTTTGTTGACCAGGATCAGCATCACGACAAAGGAGGCAAGGGCATCCGCATGGAGCGCGGTGGGGAACCCAAGTAAATCAAG
Source organism: Oceanipulchritudo coccoides (assembly GCF_010500615.1). Taxonomy (NCBI): domain Bacteria; kingdom Pseudomonadati; phylum Verrucomicrobiota; class Opitutia; order Puniceicoccales; family Oceanipulchritudinaceae; genus Oceanipulchritudo; species Oceanipulchritudo coccoides. Next base: position 1,185,558 of record NZ_JAAGNX010000001.1, on the reverse strand, counting down.
AAAAAGCCATTGCACACCGTGCATCACGGCCTGATCAGCGACTGCGATGAATAGAACCGCTGATTTGGTGGCCTCAACCCCGACAATCTTCAACGCGATCAGGAGAAAGATAAATCCCAGGAAGACCGGGACCGCCCAGAGAAGAATATTGCGGAGAATCGAGGTGCTGGCCGGGACTTCTTCGTCCTCGTCGTCCATGAATCCATCCAGCTCTTTAGGTAACTCGGGCAGCCCTTCCGAGAATTGCTCGATTTCCTTGTCGAGCTCACCGGCCTTCGTTTCCGCAGGAGGCTTCTTTTCCACGGTCTGGAGAGAAGCGGCTTCAGCTTCTGGCTCACTATCTGGCACGGCTTCCGGGGCAGGCATATCAGGTGCGCGCTCCATGAAAGTCCCTTTGGCCCTCGAGAGGTGGCCATCCAAAAACTCAAGCGTGATGTCCCCGGAATAGACCCAGACTTCACGACCGGGAGAGGTTCGCTTCCCGTTTGGGGTACCCAATTCAGCAACAACGTCCTCCATGCTCTGACCCTCGTACAATGCAGACAGGCCGAGCGGACTTAAACAAAGCGCAAAGAGGAAAATATATACTAGCCGGAAATTAAACATATTCATCAAATGATGCATTTGGCTTGTCGGGGCAATGGCGAAAACAATGGTAGGAACCAATGCATTGGGATTGGCAGAACAGGACCCTTAAACTTTCGGTTGGTGAGCTGGCCCGCTTTTCGCTGATCTCTGCCGGCGACGAGCTGGCGGGTAAATGGCGCGCCGAACTGGGCAGCCATTGGCATGGCGTTTTGCGGGAACGTGCTGAACAGACGGAAGCTGGCTGGCTCTTCGAGCAATCCGTCTCGGGCAACATTCTCCAGGAGGGTTGGCGATTTGAGTTAAAGGGACGTATCGACCAGATCCGCCCAGGACCGGGAAAACCCGTCATCCGGGAGATCAAGACAGTCGCGACAACACTGCCTTCAGAGGACAGCATCCTCAGGGAGACCTATCCCCAGCACTTTCATCAGGCGATGCTCTATGCCTTTCTTTTGGGAAGGAAAAGTGAGTTCCCTGAAACTGAGCTTGTTTTCCTTGATATCCAATCGGCCTTTACCCAGAGCGTTGCCCTTGGTGATGATGACTTCAAAAACCTGCACCGGCATCTCCAGGCAGTCGCGGCGATTCTTGAGGAGCGCCGCAGTCACTTCAGCAGGCTCAGGCGGCTTGAGGTCCCCTCACCCTTTCCAGCATGGCGACCCGGCCAACCGGATGCCCGGGAACAACTGGCAGTCGCCCTGGACCAGCCGCTCCCGATTCTATTTGAAGCCCCGACAGGATTCGGAAAAACGGGACTGGTCCTTGAACAGGCGCTGCTCAGTCTGGCCCGCGGGGATGCCGAGCGGATCATCGTCATGACGGGCAAAAACACCGGCCATTCGCCCCTGCTGAACCAGTTGCTCGCCTTCAAGGAGGAAATGCCGGACCTGACCATCCATGCCTTGCGCAGTCGCAAGGATCACGAGCTGGATGCCGAGTTTGAGCGATCCCTCTCACGGCGGGAAATAATGGAGCGCTGGTCCGACTCGGGTTTGTCCGCGCCCGGCCTCCTCGCAGACGGGGTTCTTGACCTTGAGAACGTGCGCTTGCTGGGCCAGCGGCACGGAATACCACCATGGGCCATTTCCCGGTTCCTTCTTCCCTATGCGGATGTCTGGATTGCCGACTTCAATTATCTCTTTGATCCGCGTGTCGCTCAGGTCCTTGAAGGAATCCCCACTTTTTCGCCCAACAAGACGCTTCTCATCATTGACGAGGCACATAATCTGCCGGACCGGGCGGCCGGAAGCCGTTCCTATCGTTTCAATGCGAATGAGCTCGGGCATGTCCTGACGGAGGTCCAGATGGCACAGTTTCCCGGTAAGTTGCCGCGCATCCTCGATATCCTGCAATCACTGGTCAAGAAGCAGTCAACCTGCGATTGCCTCGACCCGCCCGTGGAGGCCGATCTCATCGGCCTGATCCGTGAAGCTTCCACCGCCCTGCACGAATGCCACTTCTTCGAGAACGAAATTTCCCCGGAAAGCCTTGATTGGCTCTTTCAATTGTCACAGTTGCAGACCGACTGGGATCAGCCAGATCTGCCATACCACACCTATTCCCCGGCAAAGGGATGCATTGAGCTTGCCTGTCTGGATGCCTCCACACAAATCCGGCAAACGCTGGGCCGCTTCCGCCAGACCATTTTAATGTCGGCCACCCTTCGCCCGTGGGATTCATTCAAGAAGGCCATCGGGATCGCCCGAGACAAGGAAGCAAGGCAAATTCTCGGGACCAGTCCCTGGCTGGAAGGTTGCTTTGAAATTATGGTCGATGCACGGGTCGATACCCGCTTTCGCCAGCGCGATAGGTTTCTTGACACGACGACCCGGACCATTGGAGAAAGTGCCCTCTCAGGCAAGGGGTGTACGGTCGCCTTTTTCCCGAGCTATCAATATGCGAGGAAAGTGCTCGAGCGGATGAGCTACCTGTTTTCAAGTCTTCGTTGTGAGCTCCAGCCACGCGACTTGAACCTTGAGAAACAAAACGAGTTCTTGGAATCGGCTCTTCTCTTTAATGATGTCCTATTCCTTGTTTTGGGGAGTCGCTTCAGTGAGGGAATAGACGCCTTGGGGGGACGGGTCAGCCAAGCCATCGTAGTCGGACCAGCCCTGCCTGAGGTCAATGGCCTCCAGAAAGCCAGGGAAGCCCTCGCCACGGGAAATTCCACATCACGCTTTCATGCCGTTTACCTCATCCCGGGACTGAGAAAAATAAGCCAGGCTCTGGGTCGGCTCGTCCGGTCGCCGGATCAGCGTGCTCGCGTGCTCCTCCATGGAAAGCGCTTCATGGAACCGGATTATCAGGACCTGCTACCGGAATATCTGCAGCCATGCGAGGCGATCGTGACAGATGAGGATCTTGATAAGAAGTGGCTTCGCGGTTAAAATACTGTTAGAAAGTTGAACAAACCCAGTTTTGCCGCGTCAAACCCCTTGAATACGGAATAAACCTCCCAATTAATCCTCTTTCCGTTGATCGTGAATCTCTTGCATTCCCCCGACTTCTCATTTTTACATTACAATATATGATACGAGCCATAATTCCTTGCCTGATCCTGAGTGTACTGGCCTCTTCCCTGTATTCCGGCCCAATTACCATCGACAAGCGCGAACGGGATCAGCTCAAAAAGGAAACTGTCTACGCGATCGACCTGATCCAGCGCTACCATTACAAGCAGACCAGCTTCTCGGACATTGATACCGAGGAACTATTGAAAGGCTACATGGACGACCTCGACCGGTCCCGGATGTTTTTCCTTCAGGAGGATGTTGATTTTACGGTCGAGCGGTTTGGCAGCAGCCTGAAATCGTCCTATCTCTACATCGGCGATCTCTACCCGGCTTTTGAAATCTTTAATACATACTACGAGCGAATTTCCGAGCGCATTGCCTGGATTCAGGAGCGTCTGCAAGAACCCTTTGATTTTGAATCGGATGAACTTTACCTGACCGATCGTTCAGAGGTGGAATGGCCAGCCAGCGTCGAGGAAGCCGATCGCTTATGGGAAGACCGGTTGACCCATGAGCTGATCATGGAGCTTCTTGAGGATGAGCCCATGGAACTGGCCATCGAGAAGATTTCCAAGCGGTACGACCGAATGAAAAAGTTCCTTGATGAAATTGAAGTGCACAACGTACAGGAAACTTTCATAACGTCCCTGGCACAATTATACGATCCACACAGCAATTTCTTCTCATGGGATTCTGCCCAGGAATTTGATATCCAGATCAGTAATGCACTGGTCGGCATCGGTGCACAATTGCGGGATGTGGATGGATATTGCGTGATTGAAAGCCTAATCCCCGGCGGTCCAGCTGAAATGAGCGGCAACCTGCACCCGGGCGACAAAATTATTGCCGTTGCGCAAGGAGAAGAGGAACCAGTTGACGTGGTGGACATGAAGCTCCGCAAAATTGTTCAGCAAATCCGGGGCGAAACCGGGACAGAAGTCCGCCTGACGGTTATCCCTGCACATTCAGCTAAGCGGAAAATTGTTCCCCTGATTCGCGAGAAGGTCGAGTTGACGGCAAACCTGGCGACGGGAGACCTGTATGAGCTCCCGGATGAGTCCGGTGATACACGCAAGGTTGGAGTGATTGAGCTGCCTTCTTTCTATGGCGAAGGTGCCTTCGGAAAGGATAGCATCAGCACCTCCAAGGATGTGGAACAATTGATTGGAAAATTTAAAGATGAAGGAGTGGATGGTCTTGTTCTCGATCTTCGAAGAAATGGCGGCGGCCGTCTTGATGAGGCAGTGAAACTCACAGGCCTGTTTATTTCCGAAGGTCCGGTAGTCATGAAGAGAACCTTCAATGGCGAAATTGAGGAAGATTGGGACCGCAATAACAAGGTCGCATGGGACGGACCGCTTGTTGTCCTTGTCTCTCGTGCCAGCGCCTCCGCCAGTGAAATTGTTGCTGGAGCGCTCCAGAGTCTTGGCCGCGCAATTGTTGTCGGTGACGAGTCTACACATGGCAAAGGTACGGTTCAGGCACCGATTGATTTGCGTAGCGCGATGCAACGTCTGCCGATGGGACATCCTCTTGAGGTGGGAACTGTAAAGATCACAGTGCAGCAGTTTTATCTGCCCAACGGTGATTCCACACAAAACCGGGGTGTCCTTTCAGACATTCCCCTGCCCTCCGCCAACATGTTTCTTTTTGACGGTGAGGCAGACCTCGATAACGCACTTTCATGGGACCAGATCGAGCCGATTACTTACCAGCTTCCAGAACGGAAGAATGCCGACTTTGCCATTGCCCGGCCGGATATTCTGGAATCGGTGAAATCCATCTCTGAAGCACGACAGGCAGAATCCGAGGAATTTGCCTACCTGAAGGAAAATATCGCCTGGTACAAGGAACGGCATGACCGGAAAAGTGTCTCCCTTAATCTGGAAAAACGCCGGGCAGAAAAGGAAGAGCTCGAGAGCAAGCGCGACTACTTTGATGATACGCGCGATTCGCTGAGCCGCGAATTAAAGTATGTGGCCAAGAGCGTCGACCTCGACCTCACCGAGAAAAAGGAAAAAGCTCATCAGGCCAAGCTGGCCAGTACGCCTTTACCCAACGGTCAGGACCGCGAAAACCAATTCTACCAGAAGGTCTTCTATTACAAGAGCCCAGAGGATGAGAAAATTCACGAGATCTGGGTTGAATACTTTGATTACGATGCGGCAATCAAGGAAAGCGAAGCCATTGCGGCAGTTTTAAGCGAGGCCTATGACCAATCCTTCACGACGGACCAAATGTCGGAAATTCTCACCCGCTTCAAAAATACCGATCGGGCTTCTGGATTTGATGTGCTCGATCCTTTCCGGGATGTTCTTGGTGCTGATCTGGACGAGACAGCCATGCTGGAAGCCATGCCAGCCTTCTTCACGAAGATGGTCGAAGTGGATCCAGACGTTCTTCTTGAACGACCGAAGCTTGATGTTCCTCTCCGTGAAAGCCTCCGCATTGTCCGGGATTGGGCGGAAATCCAAAACCCGATCGATCCGGCAAAGGTGATCCTCAGTGTTGCCAGCAAGCAGGATGAAACGCCTGCTCCAACTGAAAACACGCCCTAGTCATTTACCCAGGGATTCTTCCCGGCAAGCTTCGCGCAAGCACGATGGCGTGGACAATCGACAATATGGTCGTTCACCATACCGGTGGCCTGCATGTGAGCGTAGCAGATTGTAGTCCCGAAGAACTTGAACCCGTAACGCTTCATTTCCTTGCTGATCGTATCCGAGATCGGGGTCGAGGCAGGTAGATCGGACATTCGGCTAAACCTGTTTTGTAGTGGTCTTCCATCTACAAATTTCCAGATATACTGGGAAAAACTCCCATGTTCCTCGCAAATCTCAAGGAAACAACGGGCATTGCTGATAGCACTCGAAATTTTAAGACGGTTCCTGATGATTCCCTCATCCGAGCGAAGGCGTTCCTGGTCCCTTTCCGTGAAACTGGCCACCTTTTCCGGATCAAACCCTGCAAATGCACTCCGGTAATTCTCCCGGCGCTTCAGGATTGTCAGCCATGACAGGCCGGCTTGCGCACCCTCGAGAATGATGAACTCAAACAGCTTTTGATCATCGTAAACCGGTACGCCCCATTCCTTGTCGTGATATTCCTCATACAAGGAGTTTCCATGACACCAGTCACACCGTTTCATCCTCTATCCTCATTTATCGTTCAACCGTAATCCCGACATCAGTCCGCGCCGATTGTATACCGTCACCGGAGCATGACGCGGGCCTGCAATGCGGATAAACAACAGACCCAGTCCAAAAACAAAACTGGCCAGCCCGACAAACCAGTCACCCAACTGCACATAGGGGGACAAGCGCCCGGACCACCAGCGATTCATTGTGAGCCCGACCACTTCCACTCCTTGGAAGTAAATCGACTGCTTGTCATCCAGCATGACATGACGGATATGGCCAAACTCATCAATCCAGCCACTCCAGCCAGCATTGCCACAACGGACAACTGGACGCCGGGTCTCAACGGCCCGCAGGACCGAGTGTGCCGCATGCTGCCATCCTGCAGATCCTTCGCCAAACCACCCATTGTTTGTCGCGACAAAGTGCCAGTCCGCCCCGGCGAGGGTGTTCTTACGTGCATACTGCGGGAAGATGTCTTCGTAACAAACCAGAAGTCCTGCTTCACCGAAAGTGGTTTTGGAAGAGCCAAATTCAATAGGCAGATCGGAATTACCCGGATAAAAATCCAGTGGAACGGGGATGATCTTCCTGAGGAATGGTAAGTATCCCGCAAAAGGCACATACTCCCCGAACGGGACCAAGTGGCGCTTTGAATAGTAACTCTCAATGTCCACGCCGGTCACCGGATCCACCTTGAAGATGCTGTTGTAGGCGCGAGGCGCGAAAGATGCCGGGTCATCCTCAACAGCAATATTTCCGATGAGCATGGGAAGTCCAGTCTTGCGGGCCAGTTGCTCCACCCAATTCTGCATTCGCGGGTCGCCTTTGACGGGTGCCGGGGTTGGGGCTTCCGGCCAGAGCACAAGCTCCGCCCCAAGATAGGACGCATAGGTTGTGAGATCTTCAAGATCCCTCAGGTTGTCCTGAATAAGGGCTTGATCCCACTTCTCGAAAGCGCCCACATTGGGCTGAGTGAAAGCGACTTTGGGACCCGCAATACGCTCACGGTGCCCTGCCCCGGATGAGTATAATCCAAATCCGATAGCCCCAAAAAGAAGAAAGAGAGCCAAATAGAATTCGAAGGAAAAGCGTCGCCACCATTTTTCCCGCCGACTGTACCACAAGCTGTGCAGGTAAAAGGCCAGTCCGGCATTGAAAGCGACCAGGACAAAGGACAATCCGTATCCACCAGTCACCGAGGTGATTTGTAGAAGCAGTGGTCGTTGCCACTGGCTCACCGAAAGAGGAAGCCAGGGAAAACCGGTAAAAAGGACACAGCGCACCCACTCAAGAAAAACCCAGAATCCAGCAAGGGCGAGGACAGCGCCGAGGCGGGCAAGAAGGGATTTCTCAACCGAGCTGCGCACGAGGCGAAGGGATCCGGCAAACCAGACCCACCAGAATATTGCCATTATACCGGAGAGTCCAATGACTGCCAGCCAACCCAGCACGGGTGCCAGCGCCATCTCCAGGTGGGAAGTCACATTCTTAAGCCAGATCAGGAGGATTGCCCAGCCGATCCAGCCCGAGAACAGGATCATCCATCCCTCCCGTTTTGCGGGGCGGGTGAATAGTCCGAGCAAAAGTAGTGGGACCGCAAATACATATGCGGTTTCCGGCACGTTGCCTGATGGAAATGCGAGGACATAAAGCCCCGCACTCAAAAGACAGGCAATCAGGCTTTGCCAACCAGCTGCCAACCGTCTTCCTTGACCAACCGTTCGGCTTTCTTCCACTTCATCTCCTGCTTTTCGGGACCTCGCTGGATCACGACCATCTCATTGCGGCCGGGCTCGTTGGCAATCCGGACCGGTGCCTTCTTGACCTTGGGAAGCTGCACAGAGCCACCTCCGCCGGGAGTGCCCCCCTGGCCAGCCAGCTGCGGCTGCTCGCCATCTGGACCAGTCGGTCCTTGTTCGCGGGCGCGGTCTCGCAGCCGCGCCACCATGGATTCAAATGCACGGACATTGGTCACGCTCCGGAATATGCTGGAGCAAATGTCCCCGCGTACCCGGCCCAGCATTTCATCAAAATAAACAAAGGCTTCGTTCTTGTATTCGACCAGCGGATCTTTTTGCCCGTATCCACGCAGACCAACGCTCTGACGCAGGTCCTCCATCTCAGTGAGATGGTTTTGATAATGGCGATCAATGTTGCTGATCAGGACAATCCGCTCAAGGCGGCGCAGCGCCTCGGGTTCTTCGGCCTCTTCCTTCAGTTGATAAGCTTCCTCAATTCTCTCGAGGGTCTTTTTAAGAATATCCGGCCCTTCGATTCCCTTGAGGTCGTCAATTTTCAGGCGAATCGGGAAAGTCTGCATCAGCCAGGTGTAGTAATCCTTGATCTCCTTCTCGTTCTCTCCGGATTTGGCAACCATTACACCAAATTCTTCAGCGCGGGATTCAAGTTCCTCCTCGATGAGCTCGAAAATAAGGGTCTTGGGCGTATCGGAAGTAATCGCCTCATTGCGCAACGCGTAGATCACTTCACGCTGCTTTGAACCGACATCATCGTACTGCAGCAAACGCTTACGGATTGAGTAGTGATGCTGCTCAACCGTTTTCTGCGCGCGCTCAATCATCGGATTGAGCCAGCGGTGCTCAAGGGGCTCGCCTTCCTCGAAGGAGCTCTCAAGAAGTTTGCCGGCGCTCCCCTGACTGTAGAGACGCATCAATTCATCTTCCAGGGAAAGAAATGACCGGCTCTTGCCGGGGTCGCCCTGACGGGCACAACGGCCGCGCAACTGGCGGTCAATCCGCCTTGAAGTATGTCGTTCTGTTCCGATGACATAAAGACCACCCAAATCAGCGATCCCCTCGCCCAACTTGATATCTGTTCCGCGACCCGCCATGTTGGTGGCAATTGTAACAGCTCCACGATGACCCGCGCGGGTAATGATCTCCGCCTCTTGGGCATGATATTTTGCATTGAGAACACTGTGGGGAATCTTGGCCCGCTTCAGCATGCGGCTAAGCACCTCGGACGAATCAACGGAAACGGTCCCCACAAGACATGGTTGACCCCGTTCATGGGCCTGCGTGATCTCATCAATTACCGCATTGTATTTCTCGCGCCGCGTCTTGTAGATGATGTCGTTCTCATCAATCCGGATATTTGGCTGGTTTGTGGGAATAACCATCACATTGAGGTTATAGATATCCTTGAATTCGTTGGCTTCTGTCTCAGCTGTACCAGTCATCCCGGCGAGCTTTTCATACAAACGAAAATAATTCTGGAGGGTGATCGTCGCGTAGGTCTTTGACTCTTTTTCAATCTTCACCCCTTCCTTTGCTTCAACAGCCTGGTGCAACCCATCGGACCAGCGGCGACCGGGCATCACACGGCCCGTGTTTTCATCGACAATCATCACCTTGCCGTCTTGCACGACATACTCGACATCGCGCTCGTACAGGCTGAAAGCTCTCAAGAGCTGCCCGATGATGTGGATCTCCTCACTGATTTGCTCAAACTGTGTCTGCTCTTGCGCCTTCAGCTTGGCCTTTTCCTTTGGCTCAAGATCTTCCCGGTTGTCGATCTCCATGTACATCGTGGGAAGGTCCGGAAGCACGAAAGCATCCGGATTGTCAGGGCGCAGGAGCATCCGACCGCGTTCCGTTAAATCGCTGCTGCGCTGCTTTTCATCGACCGAGAAGAAAAGCTCCTCCTTGAGCGCATAGGCCTGCTTTTTGTTATAATCAGCCGACATCTCAAGGTCATAGGCATCAAACTCCTTGCGGATTTTGCCTACCTCAAGAAGTCGCAGAAGAATCTTGTTCTTGGGCATGCCCTGCTTGACCTGCAGCATCTTGTACAAGCCCTCCGCATGGTCCACATCCGGGTTTTCCATGATCGCTTTCGCGTCACTGACCAGCTTGTTGCAAAGACGCTTTTGTTCCTTGGCCAACTTTTCAACCTGTGGCCTCAGGGCAAGAAATGGAGCAGATGAGTCGTCCTCGACCGGCCCGGAAATGATCAAGGGCGTCCTTGCCTCATCAATCAGGATGGAGTCAACTTCGTCAATAATGCAGAAAAAGTGATCGTTCTGCACCTGTGCCTCACGACTCATGGCCATGCCGTTGTCGCGGAGATAATCAAAGCCAAATTCACTGGCTGTCCCGTAGGTGATGTCACAATTGTAGGCAGCCCGTTTCTCATCATTGTCCTGCTGGTGTCCGCCCTTGATGACACCCACGGTCAGGCCGAGAAACTTGTAGATGTGTCCCATCCATTCGGCATCACGTTGAGCAAGATACTCATTCACGGTGACCAGCTGCGCGCCGCGACCGGCAAGGCTGTTCAGGTAGAGCGGAAGGGTCGCAACAAGGGTCTTTCCCTCCCCGGTTGCCATTTCAGCAATTGAATTCTGGTGCAGGCACATCCCGCCGATCAGCTGGACATCAAAATGCACCATATTCCAGGTGTCCTTGGTGCCGACATACTCGATCTCCTGGCCACAAAGCCGGCGGGCGGCGTTCTTGACCGTGGCAAATGCCTCTGGAAGCAAATCATCCAGTGTCTCACCTTCCTTGTAACGCTTGCGAAACTCGTCGGTCTTGGCCTGAAGCTGCGCATCGCTGAGCGATTGGTACTCAAGCTCAAGCTTGTTGATGCGCTCAACAATGGGCTGGGCCTTCTTTATGAATCGGCGGTAGTGGCTACCGGAAAATCGTTTTAATACCTTGGAAATCATGGGAAAAGGGAGAAGTTGGCGACTCGCGGGCCCAATGGCAACCGAAAGCCACACTGAAATGGGAGGATTTCAGGAAAAAGAAATTAAGACAGAGGGACGGTCAATGGGAGGGTCGATTAAATTATTCCGGAATTTCCTTTTTCCCCGCAAGATAGCGTTCAATCCACGATTGGTGCCAGCGGGCATAGTCTCCTGCTTCAATGTGTTCGCGGGCCTGACGCATCAGGTCGAGATAGAAGCGAACATTGTGCATAGTCAGCAAGACGCTCCCCAGGATCTCTCCGGCAATGATTAAATGGCGAATATAGGCCCTTGTAAACTGTCCCGTTTCCAAGTCACAGAAGCGCTCCATCAGGGGTTTGTTGTCATCCCGGAAACGGTTGTTCCTAAGGTTTAATTTTCCATCTTCCGTGAAGGCGATTCCATGCCGGGCCTCCCGTGTAGGCATGACGCAATCGAACATGTCCGCCCCTGCAGCAATCATTTTGAGCAACTGCGGTGGGGTTCCCACGCCCATTACATAGCGGGGCTTATCGGCCGGAAGGACTTCCGTGCACATCGTGACCTGCGGCATCATCTCTTCCTCCGGTTCGCCCACGCTCACCCCGCCAATGGCATAGCCCGGAAAATCCATTTCAATCAACGCAGCTGCGCACTGCTGCCGCAAATCCTTATGCCGTGAGCCCTGGACAATCCCGAATACATGGTGGCCTTTTTCAAGGAATCCAGTCTCTCCGGCATAGGCCCGGGCCTCCCGGGCCCAGCGAATTGTCCGCTCGACCGCAGCCTCACAAGCCTTGCGGGTGGCCTCGGCCGGTGGACACTCATCCAGGACCATGGCAATGTCTGAACCAAGGTTCGCTTGAATATCAATCACCCGTTTCGGGGTCAGGATTACTTCACGCCCGTCCAAATGCGATTGAAAGCGGATTCCCTCGTCGCGGATCTTGCGCAGTTTTGCCAGGCTGAAGACCTGGAACCCCCCACTGTCCGTCAGGATCGGGCCGCTCCAGCGCATGAATTTGTGCAGCCCTCCAAGCTCGGATATCAGTTCCGAGGTCGGCCGCAAATTAAGATGGTAGGTGTTTCCAAGGATGATTTGTGCCCCCAACGTAGTCAACTGGTCCGGCAAAAGCCCTTTTACCGTGCCCTGCGTTCCCACCGGCATGAAAATCGGCGTCTCCACGCTCCCGTGGAGCGTTTTCAGACACCCGCGACGCGCAGAGCTCCCCGCATCCACTGCCAATATCTCATATCCTGAGTCCATGCCGCACCTTCACATCGCTTTTTCCCCTTGGCAAGCATCCCTGTTCTTGACAACCCATCATATAATCAGGATATGATGATGTTATGACAATCAAAGAGACGGAAAAGCGCCTGAAAGCCCTCATGGATGAGCGAATTGTGATTCTTGACGGAGCCATGGGGACGCAGATCCAGGGGTACAAGCTGGACGAGGCCGCCTTTCGTGGAGAGCGCTATGCCGGGCATGGGAAAGATTTGAAGGGAAACAACGATATTCTGGTCCTGACCCGACCGGAAATTATTGAGGAGATCCACACCGGCTTTCTGGAAGCCGGAGCGGATATAATCGAGACAAACACCTTCAATGCGAATGCGATATCCCAAGCCGATTACGGATTGGAGGCCGACTCCAAGCTGATCAATGAGGAGGCGGCAAAGCTTGCGCGGCGGGCCGCAGAAAAATACAGCGCCGCAAACGCAGGAAAGCCGGTCTTTGTCGCGGGCGGGATAGGCCCCACTAACCGGACGGCCTCCCTGTCACCTGATGTGAATAATCCTGGATATCGGGGGGTCACCTTCGACCAGCTCAGGAAAGCATATCGTGAACAGGCCGAGGGTCTGGCCGACGGGGGCGTGGATGTCTTTCTGATCGAAACAATTTTCGATACATTGAATGCCAAGGCGGCAGTCTTTGCTCTTGAAGAGCTCTTTGACGATCGCGGCCAGCGTTGGCCAGTCATGATCTCCGTGACGATAACTGATGCTTCCGGCCGTACCCTATCCGGGCAAACCATCGAGGGGTTCTGGAACAGCATTGCGCACGCGAAACCGATATCCGTGGGAATCAATTGCGCCCTTGGGGCGAAGGAAATGGCTCCCTATGTTGATGAGTTGTCCCGGATTGCCGATACTCACATCAGTTGCTATCCCAACGCCGGTCTGCCAAATGCCTTTGGTGAATATGATGACACGCCTGAGCACATGGCATCTGTCCTTGCTGGTTTTGCCAGGGAAGGCTGGCTGAATATTGTGGGGGGTTGCTGTGGATCGACCCCTGCGCACATCGCTGAGATTGCCCGTCGGATGAATGAATTTCCTGCCCGGAAAGTCCACCCCGTGCAGGTGGCATCGCGCTACAGCGGATTGGAAGCGATCAAGATCGAGGGCCGGCCAGCTTCCTTCTTTGTTGTCGGGGAACGGACCAATGTGACCGGGTCACCCCGTTTCCGTAAGCTGATCAAGGAAGACCAATTTGATGATGCCTTGGAGGTTGCCCGCCAGCAAGTGGAGAACGGTGCCAACATGCTGGATGTGAATTTTGACGAAGGTCTCCTGGATTCCGAGGAATGCATGCGCAACTATTTAAACCTGCTGGCCGCGGAACCGGACATTTGCCGTGTTCCGATCATGGTCGACTCGTCCAAATGGTCGGTCATCGAAGTGGGCCTGCAATGCCTCCAGGGAAAAGGCGTTGTGAATTCAATCAGCCTGAAGGAAGGCGAAAAGGAATTCCTCAGGCAGGCCGGACTTGTGCAGCGTTACGGAGCGGCAGTCGTGGTAATGGCATTTGACGAAAACGGCCAGGCCGCAACGACTGAAGACAAGGTCCGGATCTGCAAGCGCGCTTACGACCTGCTCACCCTGAAACTGGATTTCAATCCGGCAGATATCATTTTCGACCCGAACATCCTTACCGTGGCAACCGGGATCCAGGAGCACAACAATTATGCGGTAAACTTCATCGAGGCCACGCGACAGATCAAGCAGCTCTGCCCCCACGCCCGGGTAAGCGGAGGTGTATCGAATATTTCATTCTCATTTCGGGGTAACAATATTGTCCGTGAAGCCATGCATAGTGTCTTCCTTTACCACGCCATCCAGGCCGGCCTCGACATGGGGATTGTCAATGCTGGGATGCTGGCAGTGTACGAGGATATCGATACGGAACTGCGGGACAAGATTGAGGATGTCCTCTTCAACCGGCACGAGGGAGCAACGGATGCGCTCATTACCCTTGCTGAATCCTACAAGGGCAAAAAAGAGGCTGTGGCCGAGTCAGACCGGCTGGCATGGAGGAAGCAACCCCTGAACGAGCGCCTCGCTTACGCAATCCGCCACGGTGTGGTTGACTTTATCGAGGAAGACACGGAAGAAGCGCGTAAGTCATTCAATCGTCCACTCGAAGTCATCGAGGGACCTCTCATGGATGGCATGCGGATTGTCGGCGACCTATTTGGTGAAGGAAAAATGTTCCTCCCGCAGGTCGTCAAAAGCGCGCGGGTGATGAAGCGGGCTGTAGCCTGGCTGACTCCCTTCATGGAGAAGGAGAAGGCTGAGAGAAACGCAAAGTTGAAAGCAGAATCAGAGATCAGCGGTGAAGCCTACAATCCTGAAAAGGATTCCGCCGGGGAAATTGTTCTAGCGACTGTTAAAGGCGATGTGCATGACATTGGGAAGAACATTGTCGGCGTCGTCCTGGCCTGCAACAACTACAACGTCCATGACATGGGCGTGATGATCCCCTGCGAGCAGATAATCGCCAAGATCAAGGAAGTCGACGCCGATATAGTCGGCTTGAGTGGCTTGATTACGCCTTCACTCGATGAGATGGTCCACAACGCACAAACCTTTACCCGTGAGGGAATCGACATTCCCCTGCTGATTGGCGGAGCGACAACATCGAAGGCCCACACAGGTGTGAAGATTGATCCTGAATACAAGGGGGCAGTCGTCCATGTGCCGGATGCCTCACGCGTGGTCAGCGTGTGCTCCAAATTCCTCAATCCTGAGACACGCAAGGCGGCTGTTGAGGATGCCAAGGCCGAAAACATCAAGCATCGGGAGCGTTACGAAAAAAGCCGTAAGCAAAGTGCTCGCTTGCTCCCACTCGCTGAGGCAGTAGCGAAAGCACCCGAGTTTGCCTGGTCGGAAGTCGATATCCCGAAGCCGGAAAAGACCGGCCTGCAAGTCATTGATGCGGTTTCCGTCGAGGAACTGGTCCCATACATTGACTGGTCCCCGTTTTTCTGGGCTTGGGAATTGAAAGGCGTTTATCCAAAGATTCTCAGCAGCGACAAATACGGCGAGGAAGCGACCAAGCTCTTCAACGATGGCCAGCGAGTCCTCAAGGATTTGATTGAAAACAAACGGCTTTCTCCAAAGGGAGTCTTCGGCCTCTGGCCAGCAAACTCACGCGGGCAGATGGTGGAGCTTTATCCGGACGAGAACCGCTCGGAAGTCCTGACGCGTTTTCATTTCCTGCGCCAGCAAAAGGAAAAAATAAAAGGTGAAGGCGCCCACTATCTCAGTTGTAGTGATTTCATCGCTCCCTATGAAAGCGGCCGCATCGATTACATGGGCGCCTTCGCGGTGACCTCCGGGGAGGAAGTGGATGAGCTGGCCAAGCAATATGAGGCAAAGCACGACGATTACACGGCCATCCTCATCAAGGCCATTGGCGACCGGCTTGCGGAGGCATTTGCCGAGTGGCTTCACTGCCAGGTTCGCAAGCAGTGGGGTTTCGGAGAAAACGAAAACCTGACCAATGAGGACCTCATTGCTGAAAAGTACCGGGGAATCCGTCCTGCCGCTGGTTACCCGGCCACTCCGGACCATACTGAAAAGCGTATTCTCTTCAATTTGCTGAAGGTTGAGGAAAAGGCGGGAATCACCCTCACCGAAAATTTTGCCATGAGCCCCGCAGGATCGGTTTCTGGTCTCTACTTTGCCCATCCTGAAGCAAAGTATTTCAATGTGGGCCGCATTGGCCGGGATCAACTTGAGGCGTATTCGCTATTGAAGGGTGCTCCAAGCGAGGAGATGGAGCGCTGGTTGGCGCCCAACTTGTGAGTCAGAGCTTGATTGCCTTTTCCAGAAAAATTGCCTAACACTCAATTCACATGGCAAATCTGGCAATTCTACTCGTCCCCTACTACAATACATTCGCACCTTCCGAAGTAAGGCCTTATTGCCTGAACTACACCAATAGCTCTGGCGAGCTGGCCTCCACTCGCTTCATTCATAATGCCAACGGGCAGATCACCAAAGCCCTCTATCAATTGATTACCGGCCAGCGTTCATCCGTCAATTTGCATGAGTTCGACTCATCCGGGCGGATGGTCCGAAAGTTCCGCAAATACAGCGACGGGGAGACTTCGGAGGAGTTATTTAACTATGACAAATCCGGCAAGCTGACCGATGAGTTGTTCACAGACTCAAGCGGAGTCAGCGGCAGAGCCGTCTATGAGTATGACGGGCAGGGCAATGCCGCCCTCATGCTCTGCGAGGGATACAAGGGATGGTTTACGGGCACGATTCAATTTGCTTTCGACAGGGCGGGTAAGCGGGTTTCCGGTTCCATCCAGAAAAACGGGGAAACGGTTGGATCAATTGAGTACAAGTATGAAGGAGGAACCAATCTGGTCCTCGAAAGATGGAAAACCAGTGACGGATGGTCCCAAACCTTGAACTACGTTTACGAATCCGCCGACTGATTCCTATTCGTAGCGACAGCCCTGGAAAATGTTTTTTGCGGACAGAAACGCATCAAACTCCCTGACCAGCTGATCAAGGCGTACGCCCCATGATGGATTGAGGACATATTTCAGGGGCACATCCCCGAAGACCCTGTCGACATACAGATCAGGCCGTAGCCCGGCCAGCCAGTCTGCAGCCTTGTTAAAGTAATCCTCACGCGACGGAAAGAGAAAGGCCTCGGGCTCTTTCTCATACCACTCAGCAAGCGGCGTGTTCCGGAAGACATGCAACTGATGGACCTTCACACTGTGGAGAGGCAACTTGTTCAACAGCTCAACAGAATCAAAAAACTGTTTCCAAGGCTCTCCCGGGAATCCAACAAGAAAGTGTCCTCCAACAGGTAGTCCACAAGCAACTACACGCTCAACCGCTTTTGCTGCCTGTGTGAAGGAGTGACCCCGGTTCATCCGGTTGAGGATTTCATCGGAAAAGGATTCAATTCCCAACTCGATATAGACCGGTTTTTGTTTGGAGGCCTCGGAGAGCCAGTCCAGAAGGGCCTGTGGAAGACAGTCCGGGCGGGTCCCGATAACCATGCCGATCAACAATGGATTTTCCAGGACACTCTCATAAATCCTGACCAGTTCATCCATCGGCCCGTGCGTATTGGTATAGGCCTGCAGATATCCCAGGAATCCCACCGCCCGCGGATACCGTCGTGACTGGAACTCAACGCCCTGTTTAATCTGCTCCTCAATCGTATCCCCCGAATGACAATAACCCGGCGTAAAGGCCTCATTGGAACAGTAGTAGCAACCCCCAACACCAATTGTCCCGTCGCGGTTCGGGCAAGTCAGGCCTGCATGCAAACTTACCTTCTGGACACGTCCGCCAAAACGGGCCTCCCAGTAGTTCTTTAACTTGCGATAACCAAGAGGTGATGCCACCGAGTTCAATTGTTCAGTATCTACAGCAAGTGCTTGTATTGATCGTCTTCTCCAAGGCTCTTGACGAGTTGCTTGATATCCTGGGCCTTGCTCTTCGGGCAGACGAGGGTGGCATCCTCCGTGCGGACGATAATTAAGTCCTCAACCCCGATCAAGGCCACCGTATGGCTTGGATCGGACATGACAATGTTCCCCTTGCAATCGAGGGTCACTACCGAACCCTTGGTCACATTATCATTGTCGTCCTTTTCGTGATGACGCTCAACGGCAGGCCATTCGCCCACATCATCCCAATCGAATGCCGAGCCCACGACCCGGACTGATTGGGCCTTTTCCATGATCGCATAATCGACGGAAATCTTTTCAAGGTTCGGATAATGCTCGGCAAGCAAGGTGCCCAAATCCTGCCCGGCATCCAGAGCAGCACGGATTTTTCCAAGAGCCTTCCAAAGGCCAGGGGTATGGGTCTCAAATTCTCGCGAAATCACTGGCACCTGCCAGAAAAACATACCGGCATTCCATGCATAGTCGCCTGATTTAATGTATTTGCTGGCTGTCTCCTCATCGGGCTTTTCCTTGAAGGCGACCACCTTGTGAATGGGTCGCTCATCGATTGTCCCAGCAATTTCCCCGCGTTGGATATATCCGTATCCAGTCGCTGGATACTCCGGCTTGATTCCGACCGTGACTAATGCTTCTTCAGCCTCGGCGGCGGCAAAAGCTGTCCTCAGGATTGATTGAAAGCCGGCACTGTCGTGGATCACATGGTCAGCCGGAAGCATGGCAAAGCTTGCCCCGGGGTCGCGCGCGGCAACGAGCACTGTCGACAAGCCAACTGCAGCTGCGGTGTCCCGACCGACCGGTTCAGCCACCACATTTTCCGCG
Organism: Oceanipulchritudo coccoides; assembly: GCF_010500615.1. Taxonomy (NCBI): domain Bacteria; kingdom Pseudomonadati; phylum Verrucomicrobiota; class Opitutia; order Puniceicoccales; family Oceanipulchritudinaceae; genus Oceanipulchritudo; species Oceanipulchritudo coccoides. The sequence continues at coordinate 1,167,074 of NZ_JAAGNX010000001.1, read as the reverse complement.
GGCACCATCGGGCAAATTTCCAAAACAGCCTCCCGTTGCTCGAGATTTGTCACGATGAGGACATTCTCAGGAGGAACAACACTGCCCAATCGATTAATTGTCTGGGTAAGCATGGGCAACTCGCCGACGATCGGGAGCAAGTGTTTGGGGCGGCGCAAACGGCTCTGCGGCCAGAAACGTTCACCTCTCCCTCCGGCCATAATGACAACGTATCGATTTCCTTTACTCATACGGTCAAGCTGGAGGACAATCCGGCAAAAGACAACGGTAAGTCAGAAGCAAATTTTCAAATCGTGAGTTGATCAAATTCGGAAATGCCTCTTATTGACCTTTCAAATGGTGCCTGAAGGTTTTACAGAAAACACAGATTCCCCTAATTCATCCTACCCCGTGGAAGTGGATGTTCAGGCGGCTTCCGCCTGCCTTTCCGGGGAATCACCTCCCCTGCTCCTGGATGTCCGTGAGCAAAATGAGCGGGACTATTGCAACCTTGGTGAGGGACTTCATATCCCCACGGGCGAAATCCCATTCCAGTGGGAATCCCTCCCACGTGATCAACATATTCTCGTCTATTGTCACCACGGGATGCGCAGCCATCGGGTCACGTTATTTCTTCGTGAGCGCGGCTTTCAAAAAGTCCAGAGCATGAAGGGCGGAATTGATTCCTGGTCCCGGGAAATCGATCCGGAGGTCCCGCGCTATTGAAGCGGGGGCAATCCTTCCTCGTCTTCGAAAGGAACTGCACTCTCATCCACGCGCGTATCGTCGACCTCCTCGTAGGCTGGCTCATAGGAAACCTCCGGTTCGAGTAAAGCCGCACGGGCGGACTCGCTTTCCAGAAGGACCGGCAGAGAATCCGCCGCGCTGTCTGGATCCATCCGTATCCATTGCCGCCCAACCATGATTTCCAACATGCTCCGGGCATCCGGATCAACGATGGATTGTGCCCAGACAAGGGCCGTTGCCGGATCCAGGTTGGCCGTCATGAGAACGATGCTCTCAATCGCACCATCGAGGGCCGGATCAGGACCATGCGTATTCAGCCATTCGGCAAGCGGGACCGGGCCGTCGTTGGCCACCCATTCATCTGCAAGGACATCCATCAAGGCGCGCCGTAGATTGCCCGAAAATTCATCCCAGACCCAATCAGCAGCAGCCTCAGGATAACTGTATGTCCATTCGCGGACCACGTTTTCAAGCCCCTCCAATTCACTTGGGAAAGACTTGTAAAGCCACTCTGCCGCCGCGGCAGGCTCTGTCACCGACCAGCTTTGGGCAAGAAAACCGGCAGCGGCCCCAGCCGATCCTTCCGGCAACTCGCCCAGCCAACGCAGGGCCTCGCGCGGGGATTCCGTCCGCAAAATCTGCTCGAGAACAACGAGGGACATCTGGGTCTGAAAATCACCGGATGGGGATTTCTCCAGCAAAGCAAGGGCCGCCCCACGGTCCGTACGGCCAAGATTCGAAAGAATAAGCTCAAGCCAGCGCTCAGCCCGCCTTGTCTTCCCCTCTCGCTCAATGACCCAGTTCCATGCATCGGATGGACGTGCCTGGCTCCACCCGCGGAGGACTGCACCGGTCGCCAGTTGTCGTTCACGCGGAGCGCTCAGGGAGGTAGCGAAGGCAATGGCGCTCCGGCCGTCGGAATTACCCCATGATTCAAGGAACTCACGCAGAATCTGGTTCCGCGCGGGGCTTTGTCTAATTTCCTGCAGGAAGCGAATCACCGCCATGACGCGCCGGGCCGGAAGTCCTCCCAGCAAACGCGCTGTCGCCATCTGTCGAAAATCCGGATCGCTTTCCCGCATGATGGCCCTGAGGGATTGTTCAAGCTGCGGGGGAACCGGCTCGTCTCCGGCAACGGAAAGGAGCTCCGCCACATCAACCTCTTCCCCTGTAAATCGCTCAATGATCAGGACCATGTCACGCTGGTCCAGCGTGAGGTCTCCTTGTGAGTCAGCTCCACCGCCCGGAGCCAGATGAAAGGCAAAGGCAGATAAAATTCCCAGTATAAAGACCGCTCCGAGCGAGGCCATCCAGGCCAGTCCAAGAGCAACCGCGCTCAACTGCTTGCGTTTCATAAGTCGATCTTTCCGTCACCGGGGCTCAATATATCAGACCCGGACTTGATTTCCTTGATGTAAATATCGCGCTGGGGATAGGGAATTTCAATATTCGCATCCTTGAGCGCCTTCCAGACAATGTAATTGATCTCACTCTTGAAGGCGGAGGGGCGCAGGGTCCACTCAACTGTCCATACCCACACCTCAAAGTTCAGGGAGGAATCCCCGAATTCCACAAACTTTGCACTGGGTGCAGGATCACTCAGGACGTGGGGATGATCCGTGACAGCCTTTTCAAGGACTTCCTTCACATGGAACACGTCGCTATTGTAATGCACCCCCACCGGCACGCGGAAGCGTACACGGTTATCGCTGTGGCTCCAATTGATGACAGAAGCGGAGATAAAGCGGGAATTGGGCACAATGACCTCAATGTTGTCGTTGGTCCGGATGGTTGCGCTGCGCGCCCGGATCGAAGTGACGACACCGCTCACATCGTCGATTGTCACCCGGTCGCCAACCCGTACCGGACGCTCAAGAAGAATGATCAGGCCGCTGACAAAGTTATCCGCGATATTGCGCAATCCAAAACCAACCCCAAAGGAGATGGCGCCAAGGATAACCGAAAGCGTAGCCCAGTTAAGCCCGTTAAAGGTAACCGGAAGGATCAGAAAGAAACAGAGAGTCAGGAAAGTGTAGCCGATCAGGGTCGCGTAGGCATTGCCGAGGCCCGGGTGGATCTTGAATCTTGGGAAAAAGCGGCGCGTGAGGATCCCGTAGAGGACTCGCTGTAGAATCAGGGCAACAATCAGGAGAACTGTTCCAAAAATTACGGAGACGGGAGTAAAACTCACCGAACCCACCTCGATTGCACCAGTCCAGAACCCTTCCATAACCATAGAACGCATCATTAAGGAGGGAAAGGGCTCGCATCAACTGCAAAAGAACAGGGGGTGAATTTGTATTCACAGAACCACCGTTTTCCGCAAACTGGACTCAAGATGAAGGGTTCCATCATTGCCGCAGGACATCCACTGACCGCTGAGGCCGCTGCACACGCCTTGAAGTCAGGCGGCAACGCTTTTGACGCCGCAGTGTCCGGTTGGCTCGCCTCCTGCCTGGCTGAACCCGTCCTCACTTCACCGGGCGGAGGAGGATTTGCCATGGTGTCACCTGAGTCAGGTTCTCCGCGGTTGTACGATTTCTTCACGCAAACACCGGGCATCCGCAATCCCGAGGCAAAGGCCATTCCCCTTGAGGCGGACTTCGGGTCAACACGACAGGTTTTTCATTTGGGAGCAGGCACCATTGCCACGCCCGGTTGCGTCGCGGGCATGCTGAAAATCCACCAGGACCTCGGCAAATTGCCCTTCGGCGAATGTGCCGCTCCGGCAATTGACCTGAGCCGGAAGGGGCTGACGATCACCTCCCATGCGGCCGAGCTCTTGCAGGTGGTTACAGCCCTGTATTTATCTACGCCGGAAGCAAAGGCCCTTTTTGAGTCACGGTCGCACCCGGGGACTTGTCTAAAGGAACAGGAGCTCTTTCAGAATAAGGAAATGGGGCCATTCCTCGAAATGCTCGTCAAGGAGGGCTCACGCTGGTTTTACGAAGGCGATATCGGCCGGATGGCGGCCGAGTTGAGCCAGACCAGCGGCGGGCACCTGACACGTGAGGACTTTCTCGACTACCAGGTGCACATCCGGGAGCCCCTCGAAATTACGCGTAACGGCGCATCAATCTGGTTGAACCCGCCTCCCTCCATGGGAGGAACCCTCATTGCCGTCGGCCTTTCCTTGCACGAGCCCGCAACCATCACGCCCTACCCGTTCAGCCAATTCAAGGACTGGAATCAATGGATTGAACCACTCAAGGTGATGAGCCTGATGCGCAGTGGCCAAGGCTGCGGGCAACTTTCAAAGGCGGAAAAAGCCAGACTCAACAAGGCCATCGCGAGCAACCCGGCCCTGACAAGTGCGGTGGAAAACCTGCTCCCGCATGCCCTACCGCAAACCCGCGCCGACGGGACAACCCAGCTTTCGGTCATGGACAAGTGGGGTAATGAAATTTCCATGACAACCAGCAACGGGGCCGGATCGGCGGTGATCCTCCCCGGAACCGGCTTCATGCTCAACAATATGCTGGGCGAGGAGGATCTCCAACCTGAAGGGCTCGGAACCTGGCGGACGAATTCCCGCCTTTCCTCGATGATGGCCCCCCTTTTGGCCCGCCTTCCGGACGGGAGGCGTCTGGCAACGGGCTCTGGAGGCTCCAACAGGATTCGCTCCACTTTGCTCCAGATTCTTCGTCACCTCCTTGATCGTGGAAGTTCGCTTGAAGAGGCTGTCCGGGCACCGCGCCTGCACTGGGAGAACAACGAGCTCCACGCTGAGACAGACGCCATGCACGCCTTGGGACCCATCATGGAGGAATTCGGATGGCCCTTGGTTGCCCACAGCATTCCAAACCTGTATTTTGGAGGGGCTCACTCCGTCGTCTGCACAAAATCCGGCGAACTGGACGGCATGGGAGACCCGCGACGAGGAGGCGTTTGCCTGAAAGTCTAGAGTTTCGGCAATTGCATACTGGTAATCCGGGAAAAATCTCTTACAGTCAGCGACATGTTAAATACGTCCTTCGAATTGGTAGGGGTCGGATCCCCGATAATTGATGTTCTGGCCCGAATCCCAGAGTCGTTCCTTGAGAGAATCGGTGGCGAAAAAGGAGGAATGGTCCTCACAGACGGCGAAACGATCGGAAAATGGATGGCCCAGCTACCCGCACCCTTCGAGGAAGCCCCGGGGGGCTCGTCTGGAAATACCATTTTTGCGGCAGCCAGAATGGGAATCCGGACAACTTTCGTGGGCAAGACCGGCAACGATGCAGGAGGCACGTTCTACCGCGAACGCCTGAAGGCATTAGGCGGCGATGATACCCGCTTCAAGATCGGGACAATCCCCAATGGCCGTTGTCTTTCCCTTATTACCCCGGATTCGCAACGCACCTTGCGCACAGATCTGGGCGCGGCAGCGACCCTGACCCCGGAGGAAATCACTCCCGCCGATTTTATCGGTTGCTCACATGCCCACGTTGAGGGCTATCTACTCTTTAATCCAGACTTGATGAAGGCTGTGCTCAAGTCTGCCAAGGAGGCCAATTGCACAATTTCCCTTGATTTGGCCTCCTTCGAGGTTGTGAAGGCGGCTGGCTCATCCCTTCCGGAGCTCCTTAAGGAATATGTTGATCTGGTCTTTGCAAATGAAGATGAGGCGGCGGCCTTTCATGGCGGTCCCGACACACTGGAGAACTATGCAGTCGAGCTGGCGGGCTTGTGTGAGCTCGCCGTTGTGAAGGCTGGTGCTGACGGCGCATGGATTGCCAAGGGAACCGAGACCATCCACGCGCCGGCCGTACCGGGCGTCAAGGCCATCGATACAACAGGCGCCGGTGATTTCTGGGCAGCGGGATTCCTTGCCGGCTGGCTTCACGGGAAACCCCTCGAGGTGTGCGCGGCATGGGGTGCACGGCTGGGCGCAGAAATTGTTCAAGTCATCGGGGCCGAGTTACCGGATGAGAAATGGGAACAGGTAATGAAGGATATATCCTGATCTGTCGCTTGCCATACGCCCGGGATTCCGGCAAAAACCGCTTATCATGAGTGAAATGGATGTAGACAAGCAGATCCGGCAGATCGCCGAACAGGCCTTGGCCGCCTCGCGCCAGTTGGCAGCGTATTCTACCGGGCAGAAAAACGCGGCCTTGGTACGCATTGCCGAATTGCTGGAAGCTCCACAGACACAACCACTTTTAATGGGGGCCAATGCCAAGGATCTGGAAACCGGCCAATCCCTTGGGCTCTCCGATGCCATGCTGGATCGCTTACGGCTCACTCCCGAGCGTATTCAAGGGATGGCTGAGGGCGCACGCCAAGTCGCTGCCCTACCCGACCCGGTCGGGAAAATCCTCGAAACGCGCAAGCACCAGAAGGGTTTCAGCATTGAAAAGGTCCGCGTACCAATTGGCGTCATCGGGATCATTTATGAATCCCGTCCCAATGTGACAATTGATTGCGCCGTCCTCTGCCTGAAAAGCGGGAATGCGACCATTCTTCGTGGAGGCCGGGAAGCCTTTCACAGCAATATGGCATTGGCCCAAGTCATTGAGAAGGCCTTTTCGGAAACAGGCCTGCCGCTGCATGCCGTCCAGTTGATCCCGACAGTCGACCGCAATGCCCTCAATGTCCTTCTCAAGGCGGATGATTGCATCCATTGCCTGATCCCACGCGGGGGCGAAGGCCTCATTCGCTTTGTCGCGGAAAATGCGCGGATGCCGGTGATCAAGCATTACAAGGGCGTTTGTAATGTTTATCTGGATACAGAAATCGACCAGAAGACAGCCGTCAGTGTCACTGTAAACGCCAAATGCCAGCGGCCAAGCGTCTGCAACGCCGCGGAAAACCTGATTGTGCACCAGGATCTCCTGCAGTCGGTCTTTCCGGAAGTTGCAAAGGTCTTGAAAAACAACGGCGTGGAGCTGCGGGTTGATGAGCGTGCGGCAGAAGCCCTGAAATCATTTGGTGGAAATCGCTACACCATGGCCACAGAAGAAGATTACCACACGGAATACGTGGACAAGATCCTCTCGGTCAAGACGGTCGACTCGCTTGATGAGGCAATCCAGTTTGTGAACACCTACGGTTCCGGACACAGTGATGCCATCATTACAACCAATGAAGCGGCAGCAGCAAAATTCCAGAACGAAGTCGATTCCGCAACGGTCTATTGGAATGTTTCCACGCGCTTCACAGACGGATTTGAATTTGGCCTGGGAGCGGAAATTGGCATCTCGACCGATCGCCTCCACGCGCGAGGCCCGATGGGACTGAATGAGTTGACGACTTATAAGTACCTCATCAAGGGACACGGGGAAATCAAATGAGCGCACCGCTCATCGCCAACCGAATTGCCAAACAGTTAAAGTGGGAAGAGATCGATCCCGCTGCTGTGACAACTCTCATTTCGATCGCCCGTAATGAAGACCTCGAGGGCTGGGGGCTTGCCGAGCCGCCGGAGCAGACGGGCGATATCACGAGCAGGCTACTGCCAAAAGGTAGTGAGCAGGCAACAGCCCGCCTTATTGCGAGAAATGACCTTGTCTCCTGTGGCTTGCCGATTGTCCAGCCGATCCTCGATGCCTATGGCGCAGGCGCCTCCTTCAAGCCGGCCCTGACCGATGGAAAGGAGTGTTCCCGTGGCACACAGTTAGGCACTATCGAAGGTCCTGCCCGGGTTATTCTTGAAGCCGAGCGTGTGCTACTCAATTTCCTCCAACGCCTTTCCGGGGTGGCAACGCTGACACAACTTTATGTGAAGGCCCTCGGGTCCTCACCCACCCGCTTGCTTGATACCCGGAAAACGACTCCGGGGTACCGGGTGCTCGAGAAGTACGCCGTTGCCTGTGGCGGCGGATTCAACCACCGGATGGGCCTCTTTGACCGGGTCATGCTCAAGGACAACCATCTCGCTGCCGCTGGCGCCACGGGCGGGAAGAAGCTTGCGGAGCTTGTTAACTCATATCGCGGCAGCTACCCTGAAATGATAATCGAACTGGAAGTCGATTCAATCGACCAAATCCTGCCCGCACTGGACGCGGGGATTGAGAACATTCTCCTCGACAACTTTTCTCTCTCCGAGCTGGCCGAGGCCGTTTCCTTGATTGCAAACAAGGCCGCCACAGAAGCCAGCGGAGGCATCACGCTTGAGGATTTGCCGGCACTCGGACAGGTTGGTGTCGATTTTATCTCTACCGGGGCAACCGTTCACAAGGCCCAATGGATGGACATCGGGCTGGATTGGAACTGATCTTATGGATCTCGATACACGGGTTCTCATTCCTTTCCTGCGCGCAAACGGGCAATTTGTCTCAGGTGCCTCCATTGCCGAGGAGCTGCAGCTTTCGCGGGTCAGCGTTCACAAGCACCTCGAACACCTGAAGACCTCAGGGTTCACGTTTTCCGCAATCCGCAACAAAGGGTATCAACTCACCCGTGAACCGGTTGCTTTCCACCCGGTCCTTTTCGAGGCATTGCTGGCAATTCAACCGTGCAGTTTTTTCGAAGACCATATCGCCCTCGGGGAAGTTGACAGTACAAATACCGTGGCCGAAAGGGAACTCTCCTCAGGCCGGCCCACGCCCTTTTTTGTCGTGGCGGATTGCCAGACCGCCGGTCGTGGCCGACGCGGTCGCAACTGGCACAGCCCACAACATAAAAACCTCTACCTTTCGATAGCCTTGCGGCCCAGTCTGCCCCCCAGTCGGCTGCAAACAATCACCCTCTGGCTCGGCTTGCGCCTCTGCCAACTCCTCCGTGATACCTATTCTTTGCCGGTGCAGATCAAGTGGCCCAACGACTTGCTTATTCATGGACGGAAAATTGCCGGAATGCTGACCGAGGCGCGTGTGGACTCGGAATTCACACGGGATCTGGTCTTCGGCCTGGGTCTCAATGTGAATACATCTGAAACGGATTTTCCCGAGGAACTGCATTCTATCGCGAGCTCCCTCAGCATGAATCTCGGGCAACCATTGAACCTTTCCCGAATTGCCCACCGGATTGTTCATCATCTGTCAGACGCCATTCAGGACTACCTGAACGAGGATTATGCGGATGAACTGGCCCACCTCTGGCCGGAATTCGACTTCCTCAGAGGACAAGGGATCAGCACGGAACAAGCAGAGGGAACAGCTGTTGGAATTACCCGGAACGGATCGCTCAGGGTGGAACGCGAGGACGGCTCAATCGCTATCCTTCACAGCGGAGAGGTGAGCCTCAGGAAAAGCTAGACTGCCGCTGGTGCGGAACGGCGGCGGCGGCGCGCAACCGGCATCACTTTGGCTTCCTCGGAGTGCCGGATCTCATAAGTCTTTACCCGCTTTTCCACATAGGCGCGGATGTCCTGCAACGGCTTGTGGGGAAATGCCGGGCGGCCCTTCAATTCTCCCCGCAGAGGATTCACGGAGATAAAATCCTGAACGACGTACTTGTCTGCTCCATGAATCAGTTCGGAAATGGCTTTCAGTTCCCGGGTGGTGTGCAAGCCCGGAACCACGGTCGTCTTGAACTCATGCGGAACTCCGGACTGCTTGACCAGCCAGATGCTGGTGCGGATCGCTTCCGTATCAATCCGGCGCCCAACAAGGCTGGCATAGTTTTCCAGCGGGGCCTTTACATCCATTGCCACATAATCGAGGAGATTTTGGGCCAGTAAATCACGGATCACCTCCGGAAAGGTGCCATTGGTATCGAGTTTTACCTTCAGCCCCATTTCCCGGACTTCCGCGATACAGTCCCGAAGATCCTCTTGCATCGTCGGTTCACCCCCGCTGAAAACAACAGCGTCCAGGCGGTCGAGGCGTTTTTTCAAATACTTCCGTGCATGGTCCCAATCATAGGTACCATTGCCATCGCAGCTTCCAAGAAGACTGGCATACCCGCAATAGGAGCATCTGAGATTACATCCCCTGACATAAATAACAGCGCTCCGCTTATCCGTGAAGGCGTCTGCCTCAGATCGTTCAATACTCCCAATTTCCATCTTTAGTAAATATCCTTATTTGACGGTCAATCTAGTATCAGATTTGGTTATGGTAACAAGAAAAAAATTATTCCGGCCAATTCCATCCTCAAACCGCCTGAGCCACACTTTAAAAAGATTTAACCTGTAATCCTTACAGACTGGACAAACCATGCGGCTTTGTCCTAATGCATACTCATGGGATCGCCCGTCATAGCGAAAATTGAATTGTGGACAGAAGGCCTCAATGAGAACTGGGGGCTCGATATCAATAACCGTCGGCGAATTGACCGCGGACGCTTGAATCCGGCTGAGCTCAGGCTTATCGCCAAGCGTGTGCGCAAGCGTAACCGGACCGGTGCAGAATGTCTCCTCATTCTAACCGGCGGAGACCGCTATCTGGAAGTCCACGTCAACGAAAACGACCTGCTCTTGTCCAACCCGCAGGATCCAAACTACCAGAATGTGACCATTCCGGACAAGGACCTGAAGGATTATGTGGAACAATACTTCACCGTCTCGATTGAAGCGACGCCCTTCGAATGGACTCCCAGCCTGGTCATGCAATGCATCACGCTGTTACTGGTTCTTCTGGGACTGGGTGTCGTCCTTGTATTTGTCTCCAGGCATTTTTCAAAGGAGACAGGTTTTGTCCAGAAGCCCGCGATAATCGAGCTCAACGACCCCATCGCATCCGCCAGTGCCATTGAGGATTACAGCGGGATTTACGCCACCGGCATGTGGGATGGAGCTATGCTCATTGAGCTCAATATTGACAGCACTTTCTCCTATTACGACATCAAGCGAAGCGGGCAGCAGCGCTACATTCTCGAGCTTGTTCATTCGGGCACATACAAACCGGTTAGTGAAATGGGACGCATGGCCTTTTTAACGGAATTGAACTTCATCTTTTACCCGGATGAGGAGGCGATTATTTTTCAGGACCGGGAATATGAGCTGATCGCACAAAGTCGTCAGGACCTTCCCTTTATCGCCTTTACGGACTGATCGGTTCACCGGTTTGGGCCCTACAAGAATATTTCGCTTGTCCGGGGGCTTGAAAAGGACCATCCTGAAGCCTCACTAGCGGAGTGGATATGAGCGATCAAGGATCACGTGAATTTCTGGAGGAACGGTTGGCTTCAACCCTGGCTGAGGCAGAAAACCTGAAAATTCAGGCCGATACAGCCCTGAAATATGCTGAGCAAGTATGGTGGGCATGGAATTTGAGAAGAAAGCGCCTGAAGATCCATGCTGCTGGCGAGTGCATCCTCGGCTACCCGCATGAGGACATGGAGCACAGCGAACAATTCTGGTGGGATCGTATCCATCCTGAAGATCTGCTCGAGGTCCAACAATCCCTTGAGATTGCCCTTAAGTCACCTGAAAGAATCTGGCGCTGCGAGCACCGCTTCATGGACGTCACCGGAGACTGGGTCTGGGTCGAGCAAGCGGGCTTTGTCCACCAAAGCGATGCCGAAGGAAACCCGGTTGAGATGGTCGGCACAACCCGGAAGACGCAGGAGCGCTATCAGCTCCTTGATCTCTTCCGGGGATCGGAAACCCTCATCGATGCGCTTGTTCGATCGGCACCCGTGGCTTTCTGGGTCAGGGGGCCCGAAGGGATTATCTTACTGAGCAGCCAGGTCATGAAGGAATGGTTCGGACCATTCAATACAACTGGAGCAGTTGACAAGCTGGCAAAACCGGAGGATCTCGCCTCGTGGCACAAAGAATACCAAGCGGCTCTACTCAATACTCACTCCAGTCGTAAAAGGCCATTGCTGCTCAATGACGGTTCCTGGAAGCAATTTGAGCACCACTTGATTCCCCTGACCCAGGGGCTAGAGACCTTCGCCGTGCTTGAAGTGTTTATCCCGCTTTAAGGCTACTCGACAATTCCGCCTTCAGAGAGGAAAATCCCCTTCAGGTTCATCTCAAGCGCCTTTGGATTTGGAGAGACTCTCAGACCCGTGTTGCGGCTGATCTTGCCGTCTTTGATCAAGCGGAACAAATCCTGATTGAAGGACCGGCTCCCCGTATCCTTACCCGCCTCGACAACGGCCGGAATCTTCTCGAATTTCCCTTCTTCAATAACAGTCCGGGCGAGGGAATCAAGAATCAGGCATTCAAGAATGGGAAGACGTCCATTTCCATCGAGTGCAGGCACAAGGCGCTGCGTGATGGTAGCCCTGACAGAGCCCGCCACCTGACGCCGCAGGCCGGCATGCTGTGTTGGCGGATAATACTCAAAAAGCCGTTGAATGGATTGTTGGGCACTGCTGCTGTGCAAGGTACCAAAGACATAGTGACCCGTCTCAGCAGCTGTAAGGGCCGTGTTGAAAGTGTCGCAGTCCCGCATTTCCCCGATGAGGATCATATCTGGATCCTGACGCAGAACAGTCTTCATTCCCTGCTCGAAGGAAGGTGTGTCAATCCCCACCTCGCGCTGGTCAAAACTGGACTTGATATCGGAATAGGTGAACTCAATCGGGTCCTCCAAAGTGACAATATGCTTGTCCATGTTGTTGTTGATCCAGTTCAACATGGCAGCGAGGGAGGAGCTTTTGCCGCAACCGGTCGGACCGCAAATCAACATGATTCCATCGGGCTGCTGACACAGGTCTACAAAGAGTTTTTCATCAAGATTCAGTTGCTCGAATGTCGGTGGCTTGTCCTTCACGTAGCGGAAGACGATGCTGGGCGTTCCACGCTGGTAAAACGCGTTGACACGGAATCGGCCGACGTCGACAAGACGGTAGCTGTAATCGACCTGGTTGTCGGTGCCCCAGCGCTCAACAAATTGCGGCGGACAGGAGTCCTCAATAAAGGCGAGGATCTGGTTCACCGCGAGGGGATCCATATCCACCGGCTCCAAATGGCCGTTGATGCGCAGCAGGGCTGGCTTGTTCGTTTTGATATGCACATCACTCGCTCCATTATCAACGGCGAGCTGTAGCAGGTTGTTAAATAGTTCCAGTGTGTCTGACATGGCAAATTAGCATTTGAAATATAGAACGGCCCCACCTACGGTGGCAATTTCAATTTATAAAACCCTAAATATGTCAGAAACGCAATCATTTCGTGGCGTCTACACCGCCTTGGTCACTCCGATGAAGGAAGATGGCTCCATCGACTGGAATTCTCTCAGTGCCCTAGTGGAAGCGCAGGTGTCCGGCGGCGCGCAAGGGATTGTCCCGACTGGGACAACCGGCGAGTCCCCCACCCTGGACAATGCGGAGCACCTTGAGGTCATCGGAGCAGTCGTGAAAGCGGCCGCCGGGCGTATCCCTGTAATCGCCGGAACGGGCGCCAACAGCACAACGGAGGCCCTTTACTTGACGGGCGAAGCCGATCGGCTCGGCGCTGATGCGTTTCTGCAGGTCGCCCCCTACTACAACAAGCCGAGCCAGGAGGGACTATTCCAACACTTCAAGGCAATCGCCGATTCCACAAGGAAGCCGATCATCCTGTATTCCATTCCGGGACGGTGTGGAATTGAGATTGAGGTGGAGACGGTGTCCCGCCTGTCAAAGGCCTGCCCGAATATCTGTGCCATCAAGGAGGCCGGCGGACAGGTCGAGAAGGTGCGCGCCTTGAAGGCGGCCTGCCCGGAAGTCACCGTCCTCAGCGGTGATGACGGATTGATCATTCCCTTTATCGAAGCGGGCGCAGAAGGCGTCATCAGCGTGGCTTCCAATATTTCACCCGAGGTGATCAGCCAATTGACGGAAGCCTGCCTTGCCGGGGATACTGGAAAGGCCAAGGCCCTCGCCAAGGACTGGGAATTGCTGCTCACCGAGCTCGTTTTCCTTGAAGGGAATCCTGTCACGATCAAGGAAGTCCTCTTTCAAGCGGGACGAATCCCTTCCCCCGCCATGCGGTTGCCGCTCGTCCGCATGCCGGAAGCAAGCCGCGGAATCATCCGGGATCATCTTCTAGCCCTCAACTATATCAGCGCATGAGCACTCCATTAACTGTATTGATTTGCGGATACAAAGGCCGCATGGGACAAACTTTGTTATCCATTGCTGAATCGGAAAATGCCCGTGTGGGAGCCCAAAGGGATGCCGGTGATGCTCTTGGTGAAGGGATTGACAACTGTCAGGTCGCAATTGATTTCAGCTTTCATTCCGCCACTGCGGAGCTTGCCGGAATATGTGCGACGCAGGACATCCCGCTTGTTATCGGTACAACCGGTCACACGGACGAGGAGCGTGAACAAATCCTCGAGGCAACAAAGTCCATCCCGGTCGTCTGGGCGGGGAACTATTCCGTCGGGGTCAATCTGCTCTTCCACCTCACGGAACTTTCCGCGCGTGTATTGGGCGATCGCTACCAGCCGGAAATAATGGAGGTCCATCACAAGCACAAGAAGGATGCCCCAAGCGGAACCGCGTTGAACCTGGCGGAGGCGATTGAGGCCACTCCGGACTTCTCCAGCGCAATTCGCTGCAGTGGTCGCGACGGCGAAACAGGTGCCCGTCCTGATGGTGAAATTGGCCTGCACGCCCTTCGTGGCGGCGAAGTGGTTGGTGAACACACGGTCTTTTTATTCGGTGATCACGACCGGATCGAGCTGACCCACCGGGCCAGCGACCGGCGCATATTCGCCACGGGTGCCTACCGTGCAGCCCATTGGGTTGCCAGCCAGAAACCGGGACTCTATTCAATGCGGGATGTTCTTGGACTCACCCAACCCGGAGCGTTGAAGGCATGATCAGTTTTATTGAAGGAGTTGTTGAAAGCGCCACACCGCTGCAGGTAATCCTGAACTGTCAGGGAATCGGGTACCGCATTGACGTTCCCGTTACGACATCGGAAAAGATTCCCGGAATCGGAAAATCGGTTCGCCTCCAGATCCATCCGGTCTACCGGGAGGACAGTCAGGCCCTCTACGGATTTGCCACACGGGAAGAGCGCGACTTTTTCCATCTGGTCACCAGTAAGGTCAGCGGAATCGGTCCCAAGATTGCCCTCAATCTGATGAGCCGTCTCTCCTTTCAGATGCTTCAGGACGCCATTTCTCGGGGTGATGCAGCCCTCCTCGCGAAGTGCCCGGGCATCGGCAAAAAGACGGCTGAGCGAGTCTGCATCGAGTTGAAGGATAAGCTGGGTCCGGGATCCGGCAAAGCTGTAACCGTCACCCCTTCATCCGGATCACCGGTTAGCCCGGAAGCAGACGGAAGCAACCAAGCCGCCGCCTTCTCTGACGCCATCCAGGCCCTGATGACCCTCGGGTACAAGATGGACGCAGCCGATCAGGCTGTCCGCAAAGCGAGCCAGGCACTTGGCAGCGAGGCCACGACCGACGCGCTCATCAAAATGGCCCTGAAGACGGGCTAAGGGAGGCATTTAAAGTAACCACGGATCTCACGGATGTAGAGCGACTTCCCTGATCCTCTAAATCCAAACGGTGCCCGCCGAAGCGTAGCGAAAGAGGGTAATCCGTGGTGAAATTGACCAGCCTGACGCAATGAAATGCAGTCAGCTCACTGACGCCCGCGGGCCAGCTCGTGAGCATAGGCCTGCACGTTTTCGCCCTTCTTGATGCCCAAGCCTTTTGTCAGATAAAACCGAGCCCGGGCAATACGGCTTTTCACCGTGCCAACTGGGACTTCCAGGAGTTTACTAATCTCCTCATAACTCAGTTCGTCCAGGAGCCGCAACTCCATGATCTCCCGATGCCTGTCGGGCAGGCTATCCAGCTGCGCGTTCACAGCCCCGTGAAACTCCTGCCAGCGCATCCGGTCAGCTGGATCAGCGGAGGTGTCGGGAATCAGATCCTGCAGGGTCAAGCCCTCCTCGTTGAGAGGGGCCTCCATATGGACATCGCTGCCCCGGCCACGCCGCTTCCAGTACCAGTAGCGGTTCCGGGCAAGGTTGCTGGCGATCTGGTACAGCCAAGTCGAAAAACTCGCCTCCCATCGGAAATTGGGAAGGTTCTCCAAGGCCCGCGAAAAGGCATCCTGAGTCACTTCCTCAGCATCTTCGCGATTCCCAAGCAGGTTGTAAACCCGGGCAAATATCCGGCCCCAATATCGCTCAATAAGCTGGTTGTAGGCCTGATGATTCCCGTTGATCACCTCAGCGGCAATCCGCTGGTCAGGATCCATGGGCTCGACCCTCCCCAGGGCGCAAACTGAAGTCTCCATACCCCTTATACGTCCCAATTCCCTATTTGGATGCAAACCACCCTCTTTTTTCTTGCCTTCCCCACCTCCAACAATTGCCTTTTCCCTTTCTCAATGCGGGCGGTTAGCTCAGTTGGTAGAGCAGCCCCGACTTGTCGGGGTTGGTCCGGGGTTCCCCTCGACAACTGGTCTGAGGCTGTTCAAGGTGAGTTTTTTTCGGGCGGTTAGCTCAGTTGGTAGAGCAGGAGACTTTTAATCTCTTGGTCCGGGGTTCGAGTCCCCGACCGCCTACCAATCGACGCGCTTCGCTTGCTCATGGCACAGCCATTCAAAAAGGAGAATCGCAACATCACGCGTCCTTGTACACCGGCAAGGGTTCATCACGGAAGGACTCTTCCAGGGTCTCCAACCGGATTTGGTCCGACACCAACCGGCTTCTGAATGACTTCATCCAGAATATGCTGATACAACTGGCGGTCATCCAAGTGATTTGAATTCGTCAGGCAAACATGATGTTCAGCCAATATGTGGACAATCCGTGGAAGATAACACTGGATTTCCTGATCCGTCATTGCATCGGGATCCTGTGGTGGATTCAGCTGAGACTGGATGATGGGAGCCAGATAGACTCCCCACTCATCAGGATTCAGCATGGCGTTTTCCTGTTCCATCAATTGACGCACAAATGGATCGTTCCCATCCGGGGTGTCGATGGCACGCGATTCAGGCCAATCTTGTCCTGAGAGGCATCATTTGAACGCGGATTGACCTTTTAAACTTGAAATTTTCAAATTTATTTGGAATATTTCACGTTATGGTACCACGCCCACAGTATAGAAAACGCATTAAACGGGCACTGGCGCGTAATCCTGTTGTGGCATTAATCGGCCCCCGTCAATGCGGGAAGACCACGATTGCCCGTGAATTCCTGGAGGAAGGAGAATCCGGCTATTTCGATATGGAGGATCCCTTCGTAGCGGAGGCGATGGAAGATCCGATGGCGACCCTTTCCCCCCTGGAAGGACTAATTGTGATCGATGAAGCGCAGCGTCGTCCCGAACTCTTTCCGGTGCTGCGCGTACTGGCTGACCGGAAGTCAAGCAAAGCCCGGTTCCTGATACTTGGAAGCGCATCTCCGGAGCTATCGCGTCAATCCGCCGAATCCCTTGCGGGGCGGATCGAGATCATTGAGATGGCAGGCTTCGACCTGGCGGAAGTTTCCACAAATGAGCAACACCGGCTTTGGTTGCGCGGAGGCTTACCGCGTTCGTTTCTGGCGGATGAAGAAGGTGACAGCTACGAATGGCGACGCCAATTCATCCGCACATTTGTCGAGCGTGACATCGCCCAACTCGGATTTCGTATTTCACCGACGGCCATCGGGCGCTTTTGGCGCATGTTGTCACACTACCACGGGCAAATTTTCAATGGCAGTGAGATAGCCTCTGCACTGGGTGTCAGTCCACAAACCGCGCACAATTATCTTAATGCCCTCGAGCAAACCTACATGGTCCGTCGTTTGGAACCGTGGTTCGTCAATGTAGGCAAGCGATTGGTAAAATCGCCAAAAGTCTATCTTTGCGATAGCGGATTGTTTCATACTTTGCAGGGAATCCGAAATCACGAGGAATTAGTTGCCTGCCCTAAACTGGGTGCTTCCTGGGAGGGTTTCGCGCTGGAGCAGATCCTAAGACAACTTCCGGGCGAAGACGCCTACTTCTATGCCGTTCACAATGGATCCGAGCTGGATCTTTATCTGCCTCAACATCACGTCGGTTTTGAAATCAAACGCAAGGATGCCCCGAGGCGGAGCCGATCCATGAGCATTGCCAAAAAAGACCTGCAGCTCAAACAGCTCTACGTCGTTTACCCGGGGGAGCGCCGACATTCCCTTGCTGATGGAATTGAAGCAGTGCCACTGAGCACAAATATAGCCTCACTCTTGTAGTCCTAGTCCATGACGAAAGATGGTTAGGGACCTCAAGAAGATACGCCCCTTGAATCAGTCGAGTCCCCGACCGCCTACCACTTGCCAGTCATCAACTTAAAAGTCTGGCGACTTTGAAGACTTTTGAAAATTGTATCATTAATTTCACGAAGGCCATTCGATCTAAGGATCGGATGGCCTTTTACTTGCCCCAAGTTGTCATCAACTTTCCTCAAAAAGTCGTAGGCTTTATAGAGCAAAAAAAGGAAGCCGGTGAATTCATTCCTCCAATTTATCTGCCTTGTAGAATGTACGAGATGTGTTAGTGTCACCGATTCAATCTAAATACCGGGTAATCAATGGCATCAGAAAAGAAACATGTATTTGTAGCGCATCATCCCAAGGGTTTCCGTGCAAGACGCGGGATAAACTGGTTTTCACTCGGCCTCATGTATGCGACATATTACATGTGTCGCTACAATTTCCGCTTTGCCACACCGGGCATGCAGGAGGAATTCGGGTTTTCAATTACCCAGATTGCGGATCTCATGGCTATCTGGTCGCTCACTTATGGTACCGGCCAACTGGTCAACGGCCTGCTGTGCGATCGTATCGGCGGCAAACGATCGATGCAAATCGGCGCGGTTGGAACCATCCTCATCAGCCTCACATTTGGACTGGCCTCCATTACCGGTATTGGCAACGTCCTCTTAAAAATCGGACTGTTTAGCGGCTTGGATCCTGCCTTCCTTGCCATCTCGCTGATCTGGTTGCTCAACGGATGGTTCCAGTCATTCGGTGCACCTGGCATGGTCAAAGTCAATGCAGCCTGGTTCCACCGGACTGAACGCGGAACATTTGCCGGGATTTTTGGATTCATGATCCAGCTGGGGCAGGTCTCTATTTCAAAGCTGGGTCCGGCCATTTTAAATGGTGTCTCGCTGGGATTCATTGTTTTTGCCGAAGGCAACTGGCGCGCCCTCTTTCTCCTTCCGCCGATTTTCACAGCGTGTGCGGTCATCTTCATGTCCCTTGTCGCCAAGCAATCCCCGGAGGAAGCGGGCTATCCCGGCGTCATTGAAGATGAAATCGATAATTCAGCAGGTACAACGACATCGCTCGCAGAATCCTTTAAAACTATTTTTACTCACCCGCTCGTCTGGTTCTATGCAGTCGCCTACGCCTGTACTGGTGCGGTTCGATCAAGCTCCGACCATCTGGCTGTCCTGTACTTCCAGGAACAGCTTGGTATGGACATGAAAACAAATGTGCCGCTAATTGTCGTGGCAACACTCGCCCTGATGCCGATCATGGCCGTGTTCGGGTCATTGGCCTCGGGCTGGGTTTCCGATAAATTCTTCAAGGGATTCCGCTCCCCTGTGGCCATGTTCCTGTATTTCCTGGAAGCTGTTGTCATCGGTGCGGCAGCCATAATTCTCCTGAAGGGCCTGGTTGGACCAACAACCGGCGGAATCATCGCAGGCTGTGTCATTCTAATCCTGATCGCCCTGACCGCGAACTCGACCCACTCGATTGTCGGTGCGGCGGCCCCCATGGATATCGGCGGCAAGAAAATGGCGGGGTTTGCAGCGGGCGTGATTGACTCCTTCCAGTATTACGGTGGTGCTCTTTCGCTGATCATAACTGGTCGCGTCTTGGATGCCACCAAGGATCAATACGGCTGGACATTCTGGTATGCCATCATGGCTGGATTCGGTGTAATCGGCGGCATTTCCATGTTCCTTGTCATGAAGAAGCAGAACCGCATGAAAGCCGCTGCGGCACAGCAAGCCTCTTGATTCATGTAGGTCTAATGCGACCTCCTTCGGGATAAGGCTCACTCCATAACGGCGGATTCCAGAAAAGCCTCCGCTCCTATTCCCCGAACAGCTCCCTGAAGAGTGGCGGGACTGGGATGGATTCATCCAATTTCGGCAACTGCTTCGTCTGGAGAAACGCTTTCAACACCTGAAAGTCATCTCCCCATGCCGTTTCCCCGGGTGCTGAGGAGGCGTCCAGAACACCCGTGGGATCGTCAGGCAACGAGTCAAAATTCCCAATGTAGCAATTTTGCGAATACACCGTGCGCTTATCCCCGCCCGATTGGAACCCGCGTGAATTTGGGGAGATGAAGATGTTCTTTTCGAAGTGCGTATCCACCGGCCATGACCCGCCCCAGTTATGGAAATGAACAACTGTGGAATCAATCTCAGGCATGCGCTTTTCCGGAATGATGATCAAATTGTTGTGGATGCGGGTATTTTTGCAGGGTCCCGAGATATGGATGGCCGGTGAAAACCAGCCCTGGCGCTTGGTCGGATATTCACGAATACCATCATTGATGCTCAGGTTGTACCGGACCACCGTATCCTCCGTACCGACGTTGATATCCCCACCAAGGCTATCACCCTTGTTGCAGATGAGCAGGAATCCACCCGCATTATCGTGGGAGTAGTTGTACTGAATGACCGTTCCGATACAATTGTAGTCGGCATCAAATCCCTGTCCGTCCCACTTCGCGTTGTGATCACTGACCTCGTTGAACTGGATGAGGGTGTTGTCCGAGCTCCATGGCCAGATGCCCGCAGCGGCATCCCCAAACGGGAGTGTATCGGGGCAATCCCGCATGACATTATACTCCACCAAGGCTCCATCACATCCGATCGGCACAATCCCGTCTCCGGGAATTTGTTCAAGGAGGTTATTGCGGATAACCACCTTCAAACTCGGATGCCATTCGCTCCTGCGGGAGTTCCCGCGAAAATTGATCCCGTTGCGTTCGCAGCGATACAGGTGGCAATCCTCGATCAGTAGATCAATGAAACGGGTCGGCACCTGCTTTCCCCCATTGTGGATGAGGATAGCGCTGCCCGCGCCGTCTCTTTTGACCAAGCTGCCGTTCACATCGCGGATAACCAGTCCCTTCAGGTGAATCCCCCGGCAATCCCCCATATTCAAAGCCCTGACGACCAGACCCCGACGGCCTGGTTTGCGCCTTGGTCCCTTGTTGGTAATTTCCAGGTTCCTGACTTCCCAGTACTCGATATTTTCCAGCAGGACAGCAGACTCCCACTTACCCAGCCCATGAATTGCGGGCAGTTTCCCCTCACCATAGCGGTCGATGACAATTGGCTCTTCCGCCGTTCCGCTGCCTTTCGGGACGAGACGTCCATTCCATTCCGATCCGGAGCGAAATAGAATACGGTCACCTGGTTGAAACCCCATTGAGTTGACCTTGGAGAGTGTCGCCCATGCTTCATGCGGAGCGGTGCCGCTGTTGGCATCGCTGCCTTTCCGGGAATCAATATAGTAGGATTGGCCCGCCACTGAAAGGCTGGAACAAACCGTGGATACGGCATCTTTCCCCGCGTCTAAGGGACCCGCCAGAAACAGGAAACCCATGGTTACTTGCAGAAATGTTTTCAAATTCTTGATGTTCACAATAAAAGAGGGACAAGCGGTCACAAGCATCATTATACCACCCCGCAAGCGATTGTCTTCTGAATTTTGTACCAAAATGTATGGCGACTTGTCCCTTTTCCACCGAGGAGGTCGGGAAAACTCGCTAGCGTTTGCGTCAGCTCACCGGATGTGCCAATTTATACAATGTTATACAAGTCCCTCATCCAAGCTATCACCATCAGCACTTCCTTCCTTTGCCTGTCCATGAATGCCGCTTCCAGCTCACCCATGAAAATCCTTCGTGATTTTGACAAGCCATCCGGGGAACCCGCATGGTTCGCCCAGAATGATGGTGTCATGGGAGGCGTCTCGAGTGGCTGGGGCGAAATCAAAGAGGGGCATCTCCAATTTTCCGGTGAGCTTTCCCTCGAAAACAATGGGGGATTTGCACAGATTTACTCACGAATTGAGCAGTCCGACCTGACCAAGTACACAGGTGTACGGCTTCGCGTCAAAGGGGACGGGCGCGACTTTCAATTCCGTATCGCAACAGATGCCCGTTTCCGCGGTTCCCGAATTGCCTACCGTGCCACTTTTCCAACTGAGGCAGATGAGTGGACAGAAATATCAATCCCGTTTTCCTCATTTGTTCCCAGCTTCCGGGGCAATTTTCTTAATGGTCCACCCCTGGATCTCTCCTCCATCCGGCAAATCGCCTTCTTGCTGGCTGATGGGAATCCCGGCCCATTTTCCCTGGTTGTGGATTGGATAGGATTAGAAGGTGATGAAAATTCACTCCCATTGGACGCGCACCCGGAAGAATGAACGATTCCCGACAAGGGGGTGCTGAAAAACAATATCCGTTCCCGGGTTAGCGCTGGATCCAAGGACAGCATCAACCGCGGTCCAGGGGTTCGAAGCCCCAAGATTCGTGGCGTGCTCAAGAATGTATAGCCGCCCGTCCAAAACATTTGATCCCGGAATACGCAATTCGGGGACTCCCGCATTGATGGAAAAATCCGGCGAAAAGAAATCACTGCCATCATTCAGGATGTTACCGGTCAGGTATTCTGAAAAATTGCTTCTACCGTCTCCATCCAGATCTTCAGCGCCATCGCCGGTATTCCCGGGGTTGAGGCCAAGGCCCGGTTCGTCCACATCGGCAATCCCGTCGCCGTCTAAATCTTCAAGAACGCCTAGCACGACAAGTAACAAGTCATCCACCACGTAGACATCATTCCGAAGCGAAGGCCCCTCATTGAAGAGCGTTCCATCATCGTCGTGATGGAAGAATACACCGACCAGGCTGGTCTCGCTAACCCCGGCTGAGACAAGCTCAGCTGAGGACAGGTCGAGGATGAACGATCCTGTCTGGCCTGCGGCAGGAGAAGTTAGATCACCGATAGTGACTTCCTTGATACGCTGTATCAAGTCACCTGATACAGGATCAAACTCCCCTATCCCGACAATCAGGCCGACATGCACATCAAGGACCGCTGCAATTTCCCAGTCCCCGCTAAAGCGATAGTCCTTTGATGTGTCCCATGTGCGGGTAGAAAACCAACGCGTGACAATCTCGTCATACCCGAATCCCGTGCGCAAACCGCCGTTGGATGAATTGACGGACAAGGTCTGGCCGTTGTCTTCGCTTCTCCAGTTCGACATATCCGACTGGTGCCAGGTTTCCGAGGGATAAGGGGCAGCGGTATTTGCCGGGTTGGGATTGGTCGAGAAATCTTCCGACAGGACAACAGGGGATTCCCCATACGGACTACTCTCCAGGGTCAGGACAAATCCCACAGCGCTTGCTGTGCCGGCCACATCGAGGGCATCCCGCATCGTGACAGTGTAGGCATAAGCGGTATTGGGCAGGAGGCCGGTATCCGTGTAAACAGGTGAGGACTGCCAGCCGGAATCATCTCCGCCCAAGTTGCCACTTGTCTCGGTGAAATAGTATTCCGTGTTGAACGGACCCTCAATGGAGGTCATCTGGACAGAATATGAATCCAGTGCCGTCGGGACACTGTCAAAAGCCGCCGGCGGGAGAGGAAACGGTGTGCCCCCAATCTCGATTGCCCCCATGTCGGGTAAGCCGACCACGGGATTTCCAAAATAATCAGTGGCTACATCAAGACCAATTGCCAGGCCGACGGGATCACCTGTGATTGGCGTGATGAGGATCCCCTGATCCTCGACGAGGGAGGTTGATGAGGGAATGTAGTCAGCGGCGGTAAGTCCGCCGGTATTGGCAAACAAAGGATTCCCGATTAAGGGAGCTGTCTCAGTGAACAAGTCGAGATTGAAAGTGGGGACGATGTTCGTCCGCTGGTAAAGGTTGTTCATCCAGACAACGCGATCAGCCATTGCCTGCGTATAGTCGTCCGCGTTATCTCCCGTGACATCAGCTGTTGGTCCGAGGACATAAAAGATGTTGTTGGCTATCAGTAATCCGTCGGTGGAATCATTGATATTAAACTTCCCCGTAATGGAACCATCCACGTAAATCGTGTTGTTGTAGAGGTAGCTGTTAAACGGGCCGTTCAGGGGATTCCCCGAACCGACATAGCCGCTCGTCCAGATAATATTACCGTCCTGATGATTGGCAATTGTGCCTTGGTCGAGAGCGCCCTTCACCCGCCAGCCATCATTAATGCTGATATTGTAGCGGTAGGAACAATTGTTGTTGTTGCCAAGGATCTCGATGAAGCCTCCAGCGTTGTCGATGCTGAGGTTGTACTGCACAACAACGTCGTTGCAATTGAAGTCGATGTGCATCCCGCATGAATCCGCCCGACCGCGCGCTCCCTTGAAGGTGTTCTTCTCAATCAGTACCCGGTCGCTGGCGAACGGCCAGATGCCGCTCCCGCGGCCATGCATGCGCGAATCAATAAACACGCCTGAGCCATCCACGACATTGCCGCGCACAACCAGATCGTCGACCCGACTGGGCTGAATGGCCGGTCCTCCAATATCGGTCATGACATTGTCGAGAATTTCGACAAACCGGATATCCCGCATCTGGATTGCCTTGTGACCAACATTTTCAATGGCGCAGTTGCTGACAACGATATTTCCGGAAACGGATGCGTCACCACCGCTTATGGCAATGCCAAATCCGGTGTACGTTGTTGGGGTGGCCCCCTCGTTTGGAGTCCCGATACTGGGGTAGATGTGGTGGATGTAGAGATTGTCTATTAGGATCTCCTGAACGCCGTTGGTACCCGTACGGCTCATGAAAACCCCGTAGCGATCATCCTCTGGTGAGCCATCGACCATGGCACCCCCGTCGCCTGTGATTTCCAGGTCACGCACCTCGACATGCGCGGTATCCTCGAGATGAACACCGGCCAAGTATCCCGAGGCGTTGATGACCGGTGCGGGTCCACTGTCGTAGGAAGCAATGATGATCGGGTTGCCCGCAGAACCACTGTCCCCGTCAAGATAGATTTTCCCATTAAAGGTGTCCCCAGCCTGAAGAAGTATCTGGTCACCGGGCAGGAAGGTCCTGCTGTTGACCTCGTCCAAGGTGGCCCACGCCTGAGCGGGTGAGGTCCCAAGGTTCAGATCATTGCCGCCATCTGCATCAAGGTAGTAAGTGGCTGCTGAAAGCGGAGTCAGTTGCATGAAAAGCACGAGGCCAAGGAAAGACAACGGGCGTTGAAGATTGAGGGAGGTAATCATGGGTAAATCGTGGGGAGGTTAAGAGGGGTCAGGTAAAGCTATTGTTCCGGGAAATGACAACTGCGACTTGCGTTTGGCCTGACTGAGCATGATCTGCATCCACACTTCCCGACGGAACTGAACCGGCCCGTAAAATACTTCTCCACGCGCCTTCATTTCGCGGCGACGGCGATTCTCATCGACAAAGGCCTGCGCCAGGAAAGTCTGCTGGAAGCCTGTATCCAAGGCATAGATCCACGCAGGGCCGGTGCCAGCAGTTTCGCTGAAGCTAAAAACCCAGGTGTCGAGGACTTGTGAATAGAACCACTGTCCCCGGACGTCACGTGGTTCGAAGGCTGCCGTGTTGGAGGAAAAGAACCATGCGCCCGCACCCGGCAAAACAAAATCTTCCGGCATGTACAGCCATTGGTTTGCGGCCACGCTGTAGATCCAGTTAGCGTCCACGGATTGAGGTCCGACCCAAAGCAATCCCATGAAGCGCATCCCGGTATTGATGTATCCTTCCTCACCGATCTTGTAACCGGCAAAGCGGCCCTGGCCCTCCGTCTGGAATTCGTGGGCACCTATCGTGGGAACAAGGTCCGCCGCGATTGGATTGTCATAAAAGTCACGCCCCCCGTTGGCAGCGATGACTGTCCCGGCAGCAATGGCTGGTGAGTTGGGAAGGAGCTTCACATCAGCGGGATCCAAGCCACCGGGATTGGACATCAGCGGGTCGACATTTAGCGGGGCGAGGTCCTCTTGGGGAACGGTGATGTTCCCGAAGTACAGGTTATGGCTCAGGACATTGCCGCGCTCTTCAAGGTAGGACATGTCGTCAAAAGTGACAGGATTCCCCGCCGCGTAGAAAATATTATTCTGCACGGTGTTGTTGTTCGGCCATTCCCCACCCCAGTTGTTGACCGCGATGGCCTTGTAGTTGGAATGCAGATCTGTGTTGACGATGGTGTTGTTATAGACCTTCGAGCCTGTGACCCGCCCGGAGAACATGATCCCGGCACCGTTCTCCTTGTTCCGGAAGCCGACATCAATACCGATATTATATCGAGCCACGGCATTCTCCTGGAAAAAATTATACTGGGAAAAGACAATAATCTCAATCAGGCCACCATCGACATCGTATCCAAAGTTATACTGCATGAGAGAATCGATACAATTATAGTCAAAGTGACATATGTAGCTGTCTGCCAAAGGATTCCGGAGATGGCGGAAGTCGTTGAACTGGACAACCGTTCCCTCGGCATCGAAGGGCCAGAAGGCACTACCCTCAATTGTTCCGCTCATGTAGTTGTGCTGGATCAAAGCGTCCTTGGTCCCGCCCAGTTGCAAGAGATTGCGGTGGATGTTGATACCGGTGTTGTTTTGAAAGAGAAATCCAATCGTCGGATAATACTCAAGGCCGCGAAGTTTAAAATCAGAGAGGCTTCCGCTACGGTCGTTGAGCTGGACCGCCCGTCCGTCAATGTTCGAAAAGAAGCAGTCCTCAACGATGAATCCGTTCCAACGCGTATACGGTTTGGCCAAATCGTCGCTGGTTGTATCGGCATCAATTGCCCGCGACTCATGCTCGTCGCCACTCCCCTTGATCCATGTGAAATCAAGCCCATGGAAGTGCAGGTGCTTCATCTCACCGGTCCTTGCCGGGGCAACGAGACGGATGCCAAAGCGGTTCGCAATTGAGCCGGTTGGATGGTAGTTTGAAATTTCCAGATCGCGAAATTCAACCCCGCTGTTGCCCGTGAGGAAAATGACTTCGGAATCGTTTGGCCCACCCTCCAGTCGCGGCTTGGGACCCGTTCCATAAGCCCCAAGGACAATGGGTTCCTCTGGAGTGCCATCCCCAATGAGGAAAAAACTGCCCGTAAAGACGCTTCCCGCCTTGAAGAGAATCACATCACCCGGTCCGAAGTCGACCGTGTTCAGCTTTCCGAGAGTCCGCCATGCCGTTTCAGGTGAAGTACCGTCGTTGAGATCGTTCCCGTCTTCCGCATCAAGGAAGTAATCGCCCTCCGCAGGATTGGTCCAAGTCGCCTCATTGGGCCCTCCGCCTCCCACATCACCGACAGAAACAATCTGGAACCCGCCCAGACCTGCTCCACCGCCACTGAGCTGCTTCATTGAAAAGCTTGCCGTGTCCGCAGTGAGTGGGTTTTCAGGGCTGCCAAAAAGAGCGTAGTTGGCGACGGGCGCCTGCCCGGCTGCCGGTTCGCTGGTGAGGGTGGCCAGAACCATACTCTCCGGGCCAAAATCAACCGGTAGTGGATCCGCTGTTTGATAATAGTAGGTTGTTGCGCCGTTGGAGACCGAGGCGCTTGTGTTGCTTTTGAAACCGCTTAGGTAGACAATCACATAATACCCTTCAGGAAACTCCTGCTGCAGGTTATTAAGGATGACAGAAGGATTCTCGGGTGTGGCCGCATAGTACTGCAGTCCGTAGTTCAGGGGAGTGTTGATGTAGCTGGCCCCGAAGTAATTGAACCCGCTCGAGGAATCAAGGGTCAACCCAACGGTACTGCTCTGGCCATTATCCCGCTTCAGACCGAAGGAGCTATCCAGATTGTTCCAGTTCCCGACAACTGTTTCAAGAGCAGGAACACCGAAACTTTCCTCACCGTCAATGGCCGTATTACCGGTACCTTCAATGGCAAAGTTTATACTGACAATCCGCGCAAAACAGGGATTCAGGAGAGTACAGGCAATGAGCACGACCAGCCGGACGTGCGGCGAAAGGGGGAACTTTGACATGGAATAACCGATCTATTTGATGACGCGGGTTCCCGCTTACATGCTCATGTCCACGGCATAAACCCATGCCGGACTTGAAGCGAGAGTTTCGCCAGGAGCAAACACCCATGTGTTCAGGGCGTACGAGAAGTACCAGCCCTGTCCCCAATCAGTGAGCTGGAGCTCAGATGGGTCATTCATGTAGGCCCAGCCACCAGTTCCAGGAACCACCTCGGCTTCCGGGATATAGAGCCACTCGCCAACATCCACTGAGTAGAGCCAGCCCATCATGCCGGCCGGATCAGTCCCGTAGTTCAGCAATCCCATGAAGGCATCGCCTGTGTCGACATAGCCGTCAGGATCAATTGTGTAGCCGGCCCAGTCGGTCTTGACGACGACGTCGCTGGCCGAGACGATTTGCACGCCGCAAATGGAGACCGCGCCGCCATCAACCGTGTCGACGCGAATTGTGATGAAGGGAAAGAAGATCGGCGCTTCCTTGCTCCCGAAGACGGCATAATGGGCCTCAGGGAAATTTCCTGATCCCGGATCTTGAGTCACCGTGGTCCGGAGGATGTTCTCCGGTGTCAGGACAGTCTTGTTGTCGGTGGGCGGGGTGAAGTAATAGCTGGTCCGCCCGTCCGTGACAAACCCCTCCCCGGGATTGGCGGCAAACCCGGAAACATATGCGATGATATAATACCCCTCAGGGAAAACATCCCGGAGGTTATTGAAAGTGAGGTTGGTTCCCGGGTCATCATTGGTCGCAGCGTAATGCGGCGCCCCGTAATTCAGGGGTGTATTGATGTACCCTGGGCCGAAGTAGTTGCGGTCGTTGAAAAACCCAACTTCAAGGTTGACCGGCGATTCAGTCCCGTCAGACAGGAGCAGGTTTTCAAAGGTCCAACCAATGTTGTTCCAGCCACCGACTACCGTATCGAGGGCAGCCACGCCGAAGGTCTCTTCCCCGTCAATGGCCGTGTTGCCGGTATTATTGAAGGAGATGTTCACACTGATGATCTGGGCCTGCAGGACCTGGCCGATCATGAACAGAAGACAGATGGATGATAGACTTAGGATTGAATGTTTTGTTTTCATGTTTCGTGGTAATGATTTGGAGGGCTTTGGTTTGTAAGGAAGCCGGGATGGCGGATGCCATCCCGGTCCTGATTAATAACTAAGGTGGAATTTAAAGAGAATAAAGTCTTAAGGCCCAGGATCCGGCAGCCCAACCAACTGTACTCCGCCAAGACCGGCTCCTCCTCCATAGAGGGCCGTTAAGGTGAAGGTGATGGAATCGGCGAACAACGGTGAAGTGTCGCTACCAAAGATCGCGTATTGCGCCTCCGGATTGAGGTCAGCGCCGAGGTCCGTCGCCTGGGATGTCTGGACAAAAGTGACCGGAGCAACCGGGGAGGCAATATTCCGGTAATAGAAGATGTCCGTGGAGTCCTCAAGATTGAAGAATTGTTTCGGATCCGACAACTCACTGGACGGGACGGTGGCCTGCCCTACCCCGCTTCCATCGGTGGTCACGATGAGCTGGGAGGCAAGGGAGCTGAAACCACTCAGGACAGTTGATTTCTTCACTTCGTAATCGCTTGATGGTGTTGCAGTGAAGTCGATCACGAACTCGTTGCTACCGTTGACTAAAGTGCTGTCGATAGCGATGTCGTCAAATCCAACCGTGATCGCGGCTCCGTCGTTTGAGTTGTAACCAGTCAGGTAGACAATGGCGTAGTAGCCGTTGGGGAAATTCTCCGCCACATCCGTGAAGGTCGCTGTCAACACGGCGCTACCCGCTGAATATACATCGTACCCCGCCTTCAGTGGCGTAAAATCATAGGCGGGGTTAAAGGTAGCCTTGTCGTTTGGTTGGGTCCCGCTGTAATCAATGGTTGTGGCCACGCCATCGCTGTCCTTGAGGTCTGTCCTGCTGGACGCGTTGCTATTGGTCCAGTTGGCGACCGTTGTATCAACCCCGAATATCGTACCGAGGCCAAAGTCCCCGATGACGGTTTGAGCATTTGGTGTGTTTAACACGATGTTGAGGCTGACAACATTTCCATTGACGCCAACCAATTGAACACCGCCCACGCCAGCCCCGCCACCGTATAACGCATCAATCGTGAAGGTGATGGCGTCCGCGGTCAAGGGTGAGCCGGAACTGCCAAAGACCGCATATTGTGCCTCGGGGTTGAGACCGTCTCCCAAGTCCGTGGTCTGGGTCGTCTGGACAAGAGGATCCGGGAGCGAAGCAGGATTGGGGGTCTGGTAGTAATAGGTATCTGTTCCGTTGGTGATCGAGGCGCCAGTGTTGCCTATGAACCCTGTCAGATAGACCACCGCGTAGTAGCCGGTGGGGAAGGTGGTGTTGAGGCCGGAGAAGGCGGTGGTGACCGGGTTGGCAGTGCCTGTGTAGACGACAAATCCCCTGTTGAGAGGAGTGTCGGCATAAGGGGCTCCAAAAGCGCCTTTGCCGGCCGGCTGCGTACCGGTGTAATTGACAGCGGTCGCTGCCCCGTCCTTGTCCTGGAGGCTGGTGAGGCTATTGGCGCCGGTGTTGCTCCAGTTGCCAACGGTTGTCTGAATACCGAATAGGTCACCTACTCCATAGGTTTCATCAATATCAATATTTTGTGCATCGTTATCAGCGACACTTTCAGCAAAGTTCAGGCTGACAACCTTGGCTTGAAGGGGAATCGAAACGGCAAGGACGGAAAGGGCCGCCAAGGTCAGGCGACCGCGAAGGAGTGAGTTTGAATTCAAGGTCATGGGATTTTGTGAATGAGGTTTTAGACGATGGGGTTGAGATAACTGTCACCGGCTGAAGCCGATGAGGGGTGCAAGGACTAAATCCATTGCAGATAGCTGAATTTTATCAGATCAATTCGAAAAACGGGCTGTAATTTTGTACCTAACCCCTTGGAATTTTGTCCCACAGGGAGCATTTTACCTGTTTTGCAGTCCGCAAACCCGTGACTGCATTGTGAGCGGAACGAGACTGAATTTGAATTGACCAAAAACTTAGCTGATTCAGTCTTACGACTCCCCTATCACCCCATGAATTTCCCGAATTCGCCCCTATTCTCAACCCCCCTCTGGCGGAAACTCACCTTAATTATTGGTTGCTTTGTCATGAGCCCGCTCAACGGGACCGAAGTGCGCAGCCTCGACAGCTACCGCGTGGATCCGTTGACGGAATCCTGGCGCTGGCAGCGAATCAAAGGCCTTGATGGGCAAGCGCTTGAAATTGTCGCGATGACCCCGGACGGGAGACTTGGGGCCATTTACAGTCCCAACGAATTGCACTTCTATGATGGACGCACTTGGCAACAAGAAGCGCTCCCTGAAGATATTGAAGATCAGTTCATCAGTGCTTTTTTCATCAGTTCCCGGGCCCATTACTGCGTGGTGACAACCGGGGCAATTTACCTCTTTGATGGATCAGCCTGGATAAAGGTGGCGGACGAAGGGCTTCACCGCCGGGTGCGGGATAACATTGCCGAAACCTCTGATGGAATCCTGTGGATTGGCCTCAGAAGCGGGTTGGCACGGCTTGATCCAGCCACAGCAGAGTGTGAGATCACCCCTTGGCGTAGCGCAGTGATGAGTGTTTGTGAAGGACCCAACAAGCAAAGCCTGTGGATATCCACCCTGCCCCGGGGCGAAGTCTGGGAATGCCCGCTCGTTGAAGGCAATCTTGCCCCCGTGGGAGATTGGATTCTCAAGAAACCGGGAATGCAGCACGAGATTCTCGCCGCCAGTCTGATGCGCGCCAGCGATGGCCGGATATGGCAGATCAATAATCACCACAACTTGCCGGCCAGCTTCTATGACCCCGAAACAGGGGAATGGGAGTCGGTAAACCTTTCCCGTATTGGGGGGGACAACTTTGACTTCTCGATTTTGGAGACACCTGACGGGGCCATCTGGATTTCAAGCCGGGGTTCCCTGCACATCCTTAAAAACGAAGAATGGAAAGTGTATCACAGTCCGGAATATCCGCTTCCGGGTGCCCGTTCGACAATGGTTCAGGATACCAGCGGTGCAGTCAGCATAATCGAGGAAGGCGGCATGAACGTCCGGATCGATTATGGTCAGACTAGCGGATACTCCTTCAATGGCCTGCATTTCCAGGATCAAACCTTGGAAGGAGACCAGCTCTTCATTTCCATAAACAATGATGTCGTACAGCTGTCACAGGAATCCCGGAATGGCATCTTTCATACATCCGATGAAACCGGCGTTTCCCATCCAGGGACGCTGTTGGTCCACCCAAGCGGAGATTGGATTCTCGCCGGTTCTGATCAGCGCGAAGCGGTCATATCAGTCTACAATGGCCAGAAATGGGAAGTTTATCGCTTTCCCGAGGTCGCCCTGTCATTTGCCCATTTGGCGGCCCTGAAACAGCCCAACGGCGATATCTGGCTGGGATGTGCCCAGATGGAAGAAGAGTTTCCCGACTACCAAGGCGGAATTGTCGTTATCAGCCGGCAGAAAGATGGAACCTATGTTTCCAAGCACTTGCAGTCCCCTCCTTTTCAATTCCGCAATTGGAGCCTTGTCAGGGGAAATGGGGAAAGCGTCTACAGCAGCGAAAATGGAATTTTTCAAAATACCCGATCCGGCGCAGCACCTGTGGAACTTCCAGACGAGCTTCGGCAAAAGTGGATTGACCAGATTGCCGTCGATGCAGCCGGGGACCTCTGGTGTGCGGTCTGGTCCCAGGGAATCTACCGGTTCAGCAATGGAGAGTGGAAACAATTCACGGAAGCGGATGGGCTGGAAAGCTCCCTCACCTCTTTTGTCATAACCCTGAATGGGACAGACCCGGTTGCAACGACTCGTGAAGGACACTTTCGCTTTGATGGACAACTCTGGGCCCCATTCATGGGAATTGTGGAAGGGCTGCATCGCGGATCCGGCCGGGTGGTTCAAGGGAAGGATGGTTCCATCTGGATTAACCGTACCCATGTCGACTGGTATTATCGCGGACAACGCACGGAGCCCTACGCGGAAGACAAGAAAAGGGGATTCCGGACAGTACAGTATGTCCCCGACAACCAGGCGCCTGATACATTGTGGATCACACCCCCTTCCGAACTTCAACGGAATACCAGCCTCCAATTCAGCTGGAAGGGTGTGGATGCGTGGTCGAGAACTCCAGCCAACAAACTGCAATTCTCTCATCGTGTGGATGGAGGGGATTGGTCCCCGTTCACAGCATCCACGGAAGTGACCCTCAATGAGTTAAAAGGGGGCAAACATGTAATTGAAGTCGTATCCCGCGACAGCGACTTCAACGTTGATCCGACTCCATTGCGGGCGGAGTTCACCGTTGTCCTTCCGCTCTGGCAACAGGCCTGGTTCGTTGCTTCCCTGGTGGCCGGTATTCTTTTCCTTATCTCGGTGGTTGTTTTCTTCATCCGTCAACGCGTCAAGCACATGCTTGAAATCGAGCAGGTGAAAATGCGGGTGTTCACCCACCTTTCCCATGAAATAAAAACCCCCTTGAGCCTGATTCTCGGGCCGGTGGAGCGACTTCAGAACGAGATCAGCGACAGCCGGCACCAGCACTTTCTCTCCCTTATCAAATCAAATAGCCAGCGCCTCCTTTTCCTCATCAATCAGTTATTGGACTTCCGTAAGTTCCAACTCAACAGACTGGAGTTCAAGCCGCAGGAGGGCGACTTCGTTCCGTTCATCAGGAGCTGCCTTGCAGTGTTTGATGGTTGGGCCCTTGAAAAGAAACACACCCTGAAGCTGGAAACTAACTTGACCGGACTGGTCTTTGCCTTCGATCAGGAATTGTTCCACAAGATCATCGACAACGTGGTCAACAATTCGGTCAAGTACACCCCACGCGGCGGGCGCATAACGGTGCGCGTGGCCGAAGTGGAAACGCCGGACGGGCCGCCCATGGGACAAATTGAAGTGGAAGATGACGGACCGGGGATTTCCACTTCCGAGCAGGAGGCCATCTTCGAACCGTTTTACCGGAGTGCCGACATGGATGAAACTGAAGAGGGCTCTGGTATCGGCCTGGCCTTCGTCAAGGAGATCGTGACGGCCATCCATGGTACGGTTAGCGTGATCAGTCCTGTCAATCCGCATGACAAGGAGCGCCCGGGTAGCTGCTTCCAGATCAGCTTCCCGCTCCCCGGCAGGAAGAAAACGCAAGACGCCCTGAACACCCAACCTGTCTCATCGTCGGACCACGTCGCCCCTGCTGTGACTGCAGAACAGGATCAAAGTGTCATCCTGCTCATTGAGGACAACCACGACCTGCGCGAATTTATTGGCGGAGAATTGAGAGGGGCCTTCCAAATCGAAATGGCGACCAACGGTGACGAAGGGTTTGCCAAGGCACAGGAACTCATTCCCGATATTGTTATCTCGGACATTGTCATGCCCGGGAAGGACGGCTTTGAAACCTGTCGTGTTCTCAAGAAGGATCCCCACACCTCCCACATTCCGGTCATTCTGTTGACTGCCCTCCGCTCGGAAGAACACAGGCTCAAGGCCTTCAATAGCGGTGCTGACGATTTCATTACAAAGCCTGTCTCGCCGGAGATCCTCCGCCTGAAGATCCGGAATCTCCTTTCCACACAAAAGCGCTCTCGCGAACGGGTCCGCGAACAGTTTGTCGATGATCACCGCCTCGCAGGCCTTTCCGGAGAGGATAAGGTCTTCGTGGAAAAGACCGAGACACTGGTCGAGGAGCACATGTCGGAAGAGCAGTTCGACGTGAATACCCTCGCTGAAAAAATGGGCTTCAGCCGTAGTGCCTTCTATCGCAAGTTCAGCAACCTGACCGACCTGAGCCCGGCCGCCTTTATCCGTACAAAGCGGCTCCGCCGGGCCGCCCTCTGGCTTGCCGAGGGAGGCAAGCCCGTCTCCGAAATTGCGTACGATGTGGGCTTTTCCGATGCCGGTTATTTCAGCCGTGTATTCAAGGATGAATACAAATGCTCGCCATCCGCATTTGCCCGCAAAAAGGGGGGCATTGATTCGCAGGAGGAAGAAACCGCCCGGAATTAACGCTGGACGGCACCGCCAGCGAGACCGCCACACAAAAAGGACCCGGTCCGAAAACCGGGTCCATCTGTGGGCAATTGAATGTAAATGCCAGTGAGGGGGAATAGCCCTCAACTTAGAACACGAAGGAGTTGGTCAGGTTCCAAGTCCGCTCGGGCGGGACACGAACCGTGCCATACGAACCGTCGGGATTGATCTTGACCGGAACCAACTCGTCATCGGCGAAGATATTCCGCACGTTCAGGTTGATGTTCCAGGTGACATCCATGCCGAAGACCTTGATGTCCCGACGATAACCGAGAGACAAATCAACAAAGGTGTCATCGTCGCTGTAGTATGGGTTCGCGAGATCGGCAATCTGCTGGTTGTTCTCGTCCCTGATCGTCGGATAACCGAGAGCAGCCTTGTCCTGCCAGCGAATAGCACCGCCAATTCTGAATCCATCAAGGAACCCGTCGGAGAATTCGTACCGGGTGACCATGTTGGCCCGCCATTCACGGATTTCCGGAGTGGCCGTACCCGACTGGGCAGCGTCCGCGCGAAGGCCGTAAACCGTTTCACCCAGGTACTGTTGCCGCCAGGGGTCGTAACTGGAACCAGGGTTGCGCACGAAGTTGTACAATTCTCCATCACGAATTGAATCCACGTTGGCGAAGAACTCATCAACAAACTGGAGTTCGAGAGCGGCAATATTGGCCCTGACCGCTTCGGCCTGGGCAACATTGAGGGCAATGCGCCAATTGCGTGTTGGATTGTAAACCACTTCAATCTCATAGCCTTCCGAGACTACATCGCTAAGGGAAGACAGGTTGGTGATCCCATCACTTTCCCAGCTAACCTGCCCGTCAACCGTGACGAAGCGCGGATTGAAATTGAACTCCGGTCCTATCCGGTCACGCAAACGGTCGGGAATAGCTGCATAGAAGTCGCGGGCAACCTCTTCGAAGGACTGGTAGGAATTCGGACCATTCGACCACTCCAGGCCATCGGGATCGTTCGGATCGAAGGCAGGATCCTGTGGATTAAAGCCATCCAGGTCTGCCCCGACCATACGGTTGATCATGGCATTTATGTACTGGTAGGGATTCTTGATCCCGCCGATACCGGCATTGATGACCTTTGTCTCAAACTTGGTCACGCGGAGATCCAGCTTCCCGTCAAACATGGTGAGAGAGAACCCGAATTCCTCGGTTTCCGCTTCGGGCGATCCCACCTCTTCATTGTAGACATTCCGGCGCTGACCAACGGGGTCAAAATTCTCAGAATAATTCCAGAAGACGCGGAGGTCTGAATCAAATGGAAGATCGAAGAGGTATCTTTCCGGAAACTCAGCCACAACACTGTATGACCATGAGTCCTTCTGCTGTGAGGAAGCGGGCCGGAGATCGAAGCCCTTCACATCCAGCTGCCCGGTCGCGAGATCGCGCTCCGGATTCACCGAGGTAAAGGTGTCCGAATTATCCCGGCGCAAACCGACGATTGTGATGACATAATCCTTTAGCCAGTGGCTGTTCAGGAAAATGGCCTTAGACTCAAGTTCCTCCTTTTCGTCACGGGTCGAATCATCAAAGACGCGTAGCGCGGTTGCTGTACCGGTGGTAAAGCCCGAGAAATCGTCCGGATCACTCGGATTATCCGTATCGAAAATACGCAGCGTATAACTTTCGTCGAAAGCAGGCCGGTTTGCCGTGATTGGCTGAAGCCGTAGATCATCCACAGTCCGTGCTCCAACTTGGGATCCACCCAGATAGAAGAGACCGTTTACCTGGGTCCCGAAAACACCGGGAGGTTGTGCCAGGGAATCGGTCAAATTGAGTTCACTCTGCGGGGACCATGAGCTTCGGAAAGTCCGGTTCATGTTCCTCTGGGTGGACTTGAAGAAGAGACCGTTCAAGGTGTGACGGCCCAGCCACTTCACGATGCTTGAATCCGAATTACTGAAATCATGCCGGATAAAGGCATTGGCTTGGAAGGATTCGAAGAGGTTCGTGTTGCTCTGGTCACGGAAGACGTCGCGGGTCACAATAAAGGGCCGCCCGAAATTCGGGTTTGGAATCAATTGATCCGCCAGGGGGCCGCCTGTGTTGTAGGCATCTGTACGAACAGGAAGGAATTCCGTCGTGTCGATGGCGATGAAGTTATCCCAGCCAGAGATTGGGAAATCACGAGACCGGGAAAAGTCCTGCTTGTCGTAGGCAATTTCGAAACCGGCCTTGCCGCCCATCAGGAGCTGGTCCAAGCGAACATTGACGGCATCAAAGCTCTGCTCGCGGAAGTCCAGCCCGCCAGTAATCAGGTTTTTGTAGTAATCGAAAACCTCACGGTTCTGCAAACGCGTGGTATAATATCCTTGTTGGAGGACACGGAATCGGTTCAGGTCACCGGAACTTCGGAACCAGCCGAGTTTACCTGGAATGACCGATTGGATGCCCTGAACCCCGGCAAACTCACCCGAAAGGCCCACGGAGGCCTCGGGGGAATTCGGATCCGAGAAAATCAGGCCCCACTGGCGATAAAGGGGGAAATTCTGGACGATGCTGTTGTTCGGGGTGACTTTGGTGCCATTGCCAAGCTGATATCCATTGCTGTCATAAGCCTGGTTCACCACTCCCGGATAAGTCCATTTCGGAAACGCCCATGGCTCACCGTCGCGGGGATCAATTCCTTCAAACCAGGAGTCAACGCTTAAGGGAGGAGGAAGCATGTTTTGCGGAACACCTTCAATACTTCCCACTTCCACGTTCGCCCGGATTGTGGTTCTGCCAAAGAAGGCGTTTGGTTTGGCTTTACGCACTCTCCAAGTTGCGGCGGCATACACACGCCGATCCTCGTTGTACGCAGGCTCCTGCCGGAATTCCTCATCTTCGGCCAGGGCATCCACGCGGAAGGCCAGGACGTCATCAATCAGGACCCGGTTAAGATGTATCTCACCGCGGCGTGTACCGTGCTCTCCATACTGGAACTTGATCTGGTTAGTGTCATTGAAGACAGCGCGCTTCAGCGTCACATTGACGATACCCCCGGCAGATCCTGTTCCTCCAAGAATGGCATTGGGACCACGGCTGACCGTCACCCGGCCAAAGTTGTAGCCGTCGGAAGGAATGGTCGATTCGAAGTAGTCGCGCGTCCGCGTGGCTGGAGCAAGCGCCCGGAACCGGTTCACACCGGATGGGTTCCCGCGCACTTCATCGCTGGATTCACCAGTGAAGCCGCCGAAGTTACCCTCGGAGCCACCGCCTTCACCAGAAGTCGTGTAAGTCAGGATGTCCTCGATTTTCGTTGCATCGATATCCTTGAGGAACTCCTCAGTGTAAATGGAAACCGAGGCGCCAACGTCTTTCAGTTCCGTGTTGATGCGGGTCCCGGCCAGGGTACTTGTGGCCAGATAACCGCTGTCACCACTGGATTCGACAATAAAGGGATTCAGTTCAAAAACAGCTTCTTCGCCGTTCTCAGTCGTATCAGAATCTTGGGCAAAAGCCAGAGATCCCACAACGGATCCCGCCATAAGGGTTATGAGCAATCTTTTCATATAGTTTTGGAGTTTGGGTTTATAAGAATGATTGGGATGCTGACTCGAAGAATACTTTCAGGAGCTTATTGCTTCAAGTCCTTAAAAAAGCGTTTGGGCTTTCCCGGATCATACCCGAAATTCCATGGATTTGCCTATGGAAAAACGTCCCAGTCTAGGTGGGTTATTGTCCCAAAGCGGGAAAAAGGCCTATTCAGGCCATGGCCAACTCGTCCACCAGCCACTCAACTTTTTCCGAAAAGCGAGAAAGTAGCTGCACGGGATAAACACCCTCCGGGCCCTCAAGGACTGCCTTCAGGCGCTCCGCTTTGGCAGCACCGGTCACCATGACAACAATTTTGCCGCAGGCAGCCAATCCATCTGGCGTGATGCTGAGCCGCCAGCCCTTGCCGGGCACATCCACCGGGGCGAAATAGTCGCCCGAATCGACGATGAGCAAGGGACTGCCGGGAAAGATTGATGCGGTGTGTCCGTCATCCCCCATCCCAAGGAGGCACAAATCAAAGGCGCGCTCACTGCCGAATCGTTCCTGCCAGCGCATCTGGAAGGCCGCGGCGGCACTGTGCGGATCGACCA
Source organism: Oceanipulchritudo coccoides (assembly GCF_010500615.1). Taxonomy (NCBI): domain Bacteria; kingdom Pseudomonadati; phylum Verrucomicrobiota; class Opitutia; order Puniceicoccales; family Oceanipulchritudinaceae; genus Oceanipulchritudo; species Oceanipulchritudo coccoides. The sequence continues at coordinate 1,128,420 of NZ_JAAGNX010000001.1, read as the reverse complement.
TTACCGGCCAGGGAAACTTGCGCTCGGGGGCCACGCCCATTGGAGTAAGCCACTGCCGGTCAGCCGTCCCGAAATTGCTCTCGGAGTCGCTCAGTGGGACCATCCGCTCATCGCTCACTGACCAGACAGCATGGCGCCGAACAACATCGCTCAGGGCCTTGCTGGCAACCGCCCATTCGTAAAATGCCTTCGGCGTGGAGCCTCCGGTCAAACCAACCGTGAAGGCATCCCCGGATGAGCCGGCGGTCGTTTCAAAATGATCGACCAGGCGTGTGTAAAGCTCTGGCAGTGAGCCGATGCAAAGGCGACCGTAGGGTGTGTTCTCGTGTCTCATGGAAATTGTTTAGCCGAAGAAAAGGGCTTCCCCAAGGACGGCTTCCGCGGAAAGTGGCTCCACGTGCAGGGGATGCTCCAGTTGGCCGGAGGAAAGGTTTGTCCGGATGATTCCAGATTTGCGGGACCGGTTGTAGTCGAGTTTGAGGGTCTTTTCCGCATCGGCAAACTGCCAATCGATTCGCAGGCAGCAGTCATGGTCATCCGCGGAAAGCGGTTCCAATGATAAAATGACTGAATCAATATCAGCAGGACGGTCGAAGCACTTGGAAAGCGCGGTCTTGTGCCAGCCCATGAGCTGCATGGCCATTCGGCGCATGCTCTTGCTGTAGCGAAAATTCAATGTTTGGAGACCGTCGACCAGCTCTGACGGGGAAAAGCGGCTGATAAACTGCCCCAAATGCTGCCGGAGAGGCAGGGACCGAGCCTTGGTAAGGTCGATCACGCGGTCCGGATCAGGCCATTCAATCAAGTCATAGACATCCCCCTCGACACTTCCGTCATAGAGAACCCGCCGGCAACGTTTAAAAAAGCCAAGGTAATGTTTGGAAATACGCTCTGCCGGTACGCGGTGCAGCCAGTGGTAAATCGGCAAATCTGATTCAAGCCAGATCGAGACCTGGTTTTCCAGAAAATCCGACTGCTCGGGAGAATAGCCCAGAATCAGGGCCTCACAGCAACATACATCCCGCAGGTGCTTGCCAATGTAACACTGGCTAAAGAGCTTTCCCTCGAACTTGACCTCGCTGTCACTCTCCGAATAGGGGCAAAGGACGACCAGGCGGCAGGGATATTTCTGGGCGAAAACAATTGCGGTGTTGAACTGCTCAAGGGCTTCCGCGGCACTGGTTTCGAGGCCGAAATGCAGGATCAGATTCATCTGGGAGGCCCGGAAGTCCATTCGACCACCCTCCGCCCCAGCCTCGGTATCCCACATGTGGCTGAGGGTATCTGTCACCTCATCCACTGACATGAAGACTCCGGGCAATGTGTCGATCAAGCGTTTCATGGCAGCTTATATTCCCGTTTGACGCCATTCGTGGCCGTGCATTCCCAGGAGGCGCTCTGCCTCAGCAGGGCCCCATGAACCCGCGGCATACGCCCCAAGGCCATGCTGTCCGAGGCTCTTCCATGACTCGAGGACGGGAGTCATCAGCTTCCACGACGCCTCTGTCTCATCCCCGCGGATAAACAGGGTACTGTCACCAATCATTGCATCGAGGATCAGCCGCTCATAAGCTTCGGGGGTGTTGGAACCAAAGGTTGCCGCATAACGGAAGTGCATTTTCACCGGCTGGGTGCGGGTTTCCAGTCCGGGCACCTTGGAATTCGTGAGCAGGGTCATTCCCTCGTCCGGTTGGACCTGGATGACGAGCGTGTTGTGGGCCACGTCATACTTTTTGCTCTCAGAAAACAGGATACCGGGCGGTCGCTTGAATTGTATCGCAATCTCCGATACGCGCCGGGCCAATCGCTTGCCCGAGCGGAGATAAAAGGGAACGCCTTTCCAACGCCAGTTGTTGATCATCAAACGCATCGCGGCATACGTCTCCGTCGAGGAATCACCCGGGATATTTTTCTCCTGCAGGTACCCGGGGACTTGTTTTCCGCTCATCAGGCCTTCCGTATAGCGGGCCCGAACGACATCCGCCTTGTCGGCCGGATCCAGCGCAAGGGGTTGGATCCCCTTCAGGACCTTCACCTTTTCGTCACGAATCGACTCGGGATCCAGCGAAACTGGTGGCTCCATGGCAATGAGTGACAGGAGCTGCATGGTGTGATTCTGGATCATGTCCCGCAAGGCACCGCTTTCGTCATAATAACCGCCACGGCTCCCTACCCCGACCGACTCAGCTACCGTGATCTGCACGCAGTCCACAAACTCCCGGTTCCAGATAGGCTCAAAAATGGCGTTGGCAAAGCGCGCCACGAGGAGGTTCTGGACGGTCTCCTTCCCAAGGTAGTGGTCGATCCGATACACCTGGGATTCGTCAAAATTCCTCCCGATCACTTGATTCAGCCTCCGGGCCGATTCCAGATCCCGGCCAAAGGGCTTTTCAATGATGACCTTGGCCCCCGGTTTGCCATCGACCAGATGGGTCGAGAGGCCGCTGGCGCCAAGGTTTTCGATAATCGGTTCAAAAACGGTGGGCGGGGTCGAGATATAGAATACGAGCTGCATTTCCCGGCCAGCCGAGCTTTCAATGCCCTTTATTTTCTTCTCAAGGGAGCGATACACCTCAGCCTCATCGTACCCGCCGGAATGGTAATGAATTCCTGGTTCAATGTCACCCCAGAGCTCTTCATCCATCGGGCGACGCGAGAACTCCTCGATGGATTCCCGGGCGATTTTCCGGAATGCCTCATCCTCGATCGGCTTACGGCCAAAACCGATCAGATGGAAGTCCGACGGCAGCAGGCTGTCCAGACCGAGGTTGAACAGCGCCGGGATCAGCTTGCGCGCGGTCAGGTCGCCGGAGGCCCCGAAGATTACGAGAATGGTCGGTGCGGCCCCGCGGTGCCGGCTCAGGCCCTCCAGAAAAGGATGTCGTTCTTCAGCTTCTTGCATAACTTACCATTAATGTCCTATTTCTCCGGCATTCCGACTGTTCACGCAAGGAATTTGATCAATCTCGCACAAAGGCACAAAGAGACAAAGGCACCAAGATTTTTTTTAAGTTAAAGACTCCCGTTAATGAGGCGGGTTATTCCGTCTTTCATTCGGGGTTCTCCGAAGTTCAGAAGGAATCCAAGTTTAACTCCTGATAATTTTAAATAGGTGAGTAGCTGCTTGTTGTGGGCGGGACATGTTTTTTCTACAGACTTCAATTCAATGATCACCTTTTTTTCCACAATAATGTCCGCCCTGAAGCCTTCCTTAAAGAAGAGCCCATCAAGCTGAATCGGGATAATGACCTGCCGTTCAATCCTAAGCCCACGCTCTGCAAGCATTTGACTCAGAAGAACCTCGTAAACGCTTTCAAACAATCCCGGTCCCGTCGCCATATGAAGCTTTACAGCCGCATCCACAACAATCTTCCCAATCTCATTCTCATTCAAAATTACCTCCACTTTCACAACCTCCCTTTGTGCCTTTGTTTCTTTGTGCCTTTGTGCGAGAATTCTCAGAATCGGAACCTCGGTCCGAAGGTCCCCACGTTCTCCCAGTGCGTCAGGTCCTGAAACTTCCCCGCCCCAGTCCGCCGGATCCCCACCACGTCAAACCGTACCGCCTCCGGACGCCACCGACACTGCCGCAAATACGCCAAAGCCGTCCGCCTCAGCACCCGCCACTTGTGACGCCCAATGCTCTGGTACGCCGCCAAGGCATTCGCCTCCCCGGTCCGTACCCGTACCTCCACAAACACCATCACCGTCTCCCGCCGCATTACCAGGTCCAGCTCCCCGTGTTCATGAATCCAGCGCCGCTCCAGAAAACGCATCCCTTCACGCTTCCGTAAATACCGCTCCGCAACGCGTTCCCCCCATTCGCCAGTGGCTTGTCGATCATTCTCCATCAACCCCCAGCCTGATTCAGTAAAAAAGGCACTCAATCCCCCACTCTGCCTGAATTCAGGCACGCCCATTACCTGAAGCGGGCCTCATGCCCACCTGAATAAGCACGCCTAATAGCAGTCATTAATTCTGACTTGCGACGCCCGAAGCCAGCCGACAAGGTATGACATGCGGTAACGGTGAACCCGCGTAGAAAACCCCAAAAAGAAAGGAATCATCATGCGGATCAACAAGAACGACGTCCCCGTCAAAATCAGCGTTCCGGGAGCAACTGCCCGGCAGGAATTCAACTTTGGAGACGCCTCCGATTATGGCAACATGGCGGGTGAATACTTCTCCCTCAACGCGGGTGTGGACTTCGCCCCCCTCCTCAAGGGTCTGGACAATGACCTCTGCCACTCCCCGCACTGGGGCTACCTGATCGCCGGCGAGATCGTTGTCACCTACGCCGATGGCAGCGAGGAAACGGTCGGCACCGGCGACCTCTTCTACTGGCCCCCTGGACACACCATCCGGATCACCGCCGATTCCGAGGTGATCCTCTTCAGTCCCCAGCATGAGCACTGCGCGGTTGTCGACCACGTGAAGGCCCAATTGGGGGCCTGATTCCCGCCCATTTCCAGACATCGGACAATTCGGGAAATTTTTTCCGAAAATACTTGCCCCATCCCGAATTCTCCGTGTCATCTCCCCTTTCCCAACCGTGCGCGGCTAGCTCAATTGGATAGAGCACCTGACTACGGATCAGGAGGTTAGGGGTTCGACTCCCTTGCCGCGTGCCACTTTAAAACAGTGGCCTCGCGCCGGATCGGGTACCTTTCAAAAAATCGGCTATTGTACTGTTTTTGTACTGTTTTTCAGTACGCGATTTCATTCCCCGCATTTCCCGGCAGTCCCCGACTTTTCCGTGTCCGGTTTTTAAAAACCGGGTTTTGTTCACATAACAGGGTCCGAGTTTTCCCAAATCGGGCGCTAAAACGCCAGGTTGAGGGTTTTTACAATTTAGAAAACCATTGCATTCCCACAAAACGGAAATATTCGTGTTTCCGAAGAGTGGACAATGTCACCAGTTAACTAACTAACAGGCAGGTAGAGAAGGAAGTGAAAACAGAATGCTATAAGATACTTATGGATGGCGAATGGAGCTTAGAAGATCTCTACATCCTCCCGCGCACATACATTGATGCTTACTCATTCATGTATAGCTTTCTACGCCCGATTGAAACGTTCGACGATCTAGACGACAGACTGGTAATCACATATTCAGCTCATCCATGGAAAGGAGGGTTTAGTTCTCTTAACTTCTATCAGAACTTAAAATACATTGTTCCGGCGAAGGAGAGACCTTCAGTGATAACCATCCAGTATGCCTCTCCTGGATGGATCGAGTTAGGTGTCATTCTCGTCGTAGCAACTCAAATCAAGAGAATTGTCAGTTGCTTTGTCGGTTCTGCTTCTGAATTGAATTCACTCTACAAGGAAATATATGAAGGTATGCACGAGCGAAAAATGATGAAGCTCGAAGCAAAAAGAGAGTCGCTGAAACTATCTAAAGAACAGCTAGATTTTGCAGTGAAATCAACAGATAAGCTGAGTCGGCTTATGGGCTTCGAAAACATCAAACAAATAAACAGGCTTACAAAGAATCCATTAGCTACACTGAAAATCCTACTTTCCTTCTATCGAAAAATTAAGATTTTGGCCGAATTCGATGAGTCTGGAAAAACTAAACTGTGATCTAAACATTTACTATTGGTGATACCATTTGCCGGTGCTAACCCCGTACCCATCCTGATCCATCTGCAAAAATAATACTCTATGCTTGAGGCTTTTCTGAAATTCGACCCGAGACTACAAAGTGTATTAATAAGTGGGTGCACCACAATTATTGTTCTTTTCCTAACCTGGGTATGGAAATTATTCTACGACCGACATTCCATTAAACAGAAATTGAGGCTCGAATATACTTTTGAGCAACAGAAGAGCATTAAAGAGGAAATATCAAAATCCAAAACGCCACTGCTCCAAGCTACCGAGAATCTGAACTACAGGTTATGGAACCTCCTTTCTCATAGGAACGAAGACTGGCTTTATCGTACTCCTGAGGAATGGAATAAGCCACCGCATCATTACATCAGGAGTTTCGCCTATAAGTGGATCAGCTTGATATATTGGATTCTCAAAGCTGAAAAGTCAGTTGGTGGGTATGATGCAACCCTTTCAACCGAAGAGGACTTGCTTTATCTGAAATATGTTAAAGCGATCAAATTTTGCCTTTGCGATAGACTGCTGATTCAGTCGCTTGGATATGTGAGCACTGACACCACTAACCATTTTTATATCGACGACCTTTCAAGGTTTTCGGATTTCATCCATAGCGACTCTGATGTAGTCGCCTTTCATAAATTTGAAGAAAAGATAAAAAATGACATTAAACCTGTTGCGAAGGTTTTTCAGTTCTTGAGTCAAACAAGGAACGAATCCAATAACAAGAGTATGAACATGCTCTGGGCACTCCACCTTATCATCATCAGTTTTCTAAACGACTTTGGGCATGAATTTCAGAGGACAGACAGTAAGAAGATTTTAAAGTTGGTGAAAGAGGATTACTCTGACTTCGCAATTTCTACTGAATTCAAAAGGTTTTTAGAACGACATAGGCTTGTCGACAATATGAAACTCATCACGAAAAATCTGGCCTAGGAAGTCGCTGGATGCAAAAGCGTAAATCCTCGGATCAGTTATAACGCTCGATCAAAGAATATCCAAAAATATCCTGATAAACCAATGCCACCCCCCGAAGCGATTCATAAACTGGTCGAGAATTTCTCAACCCATATTGAGCACTACAAGTCATCCGGCTACAATGAGACGGAATTGCGGCGTGAATACCTTGATCCTTTCTGGAAAGCTCTTGGTTGGGATATCGACAACGAACAGGGCTATGCCGATGCCTACAAGGATGTTATCCACGAAGACGCGATCAAAGTAGGCGGCTACACCAAAGCGCCTGACTATTGCTTTCGGATCGGCGGCACCCGCAAGTTTTTCCTCGAAGCCAAAAAGCCCTCCGTTTCCATCAAATCCGACGACAAGCCCGCCTACCAGCTCCGCCGCTACGCCTGGAGCGCCAAGCTCCCGCTTTCGGTGCTTTCCGACTTCGAGGAACTAGCGGTTTACGATACACGTATCCGCCCATATCCGAAAGACGGTCCGGCCAAGGCGCGCACTTTCTTCTGCACCTACGAGGACTATATCGAGAAGTGGGACGAGATCGCCGCCATTTTCTCCCGCGAGGCTGTGCTCAAGGGCTCCTTTGACAAGTACGCCGACACCTCAAAGAAAAAGCGCGGCACTGCCGAAGTGGATGATGCCTTTCTCGAAGAGATTGAGCGCTGGCGGGATGTTCTGGCGCGTAACTTTGCCCTTCGAAATCCAAACCTTTCCGTGCGCGACCTCAACTATGCCGTGCAGAAGACGATTGACCGGATAATCTTCCTCCGCATCTGCGAGGACCGCGGCACCGAAGATTACGGGCGGCTCAACATCCTTCAAAATGGCAAAAACGCTTGGCCACGCCTCAACGAACTTTTCCGGCGTGCCGACGAACGCTACAACTCCGGCCTCTTTCACTTCAGTGAGGAGAAAAATCGCAACGACGCCCCTGACCGTCTAACCCCCGGTCTCGCCCTCGACGACAAAGTGCTTAAGGACATTATCAAGCACCTCTACTATCCGGACTCGCCTTACGAGTTTTCCGTGCTCCCGGCCGACATTCTCGGCCAGGTTTACGAGCAGTTCCTTGGCAAGACGATCCGCCTGACCGGCAGTCACCAGGCCAAGATCGAGGAAAAGCCAGAAGTGCGCAAAGCGGGCGGCGTTTACTATACCCCCACGTATATCGTTGACTACATTGTGGCCAACACCCTCGGCTGCCTCCTCAATGGCGACGAACCGAACAACAAAAGGCCCATCCCGGTTTCCCAGGCTGCCAAGCTCAAAGTCTGCGATCCGGCTTGCGGTTCCGGCTCCTTCCTCATCGTGGCTTACCAATACCTGTTAGACTGGCACCGTGACCAATACACGCTGGACCCGGAAACCGGCGAGGAGGACGAGGGCAAGATCAAGCGTCACAGTGCCGGTAAAAACCCCAATATCTACCAGGCAAATGGCGGTGGCTGGAAGCTAACCACTCCCGAGCGAAAGCGCATCCTCCTCAATAATATCTACGGAGTCGATATCGACAGCCAGGCCGTCGAGGTGACCAAGCTCTCCCTCCTCCTCAAAGTCCTCGAAGGCGAGACTCAGCAGCAGCTCCAGCGCGACTTCATCAGCGAGCGCCAGCGCATCCTTCCCGACCTCGGGGACAACATTCAGTGCGGCAACTCTCTCATTGGTCCCGACTTCTACGAGGACGAACAATTGCAGCTTCTCGAGGATGAGGCTAAATACCGCATAAACGTCTTCGACTGGGAAAGTGCTTTCCCGGTAGTTTTCAACCAGGGCGGCTTCGACTGCGTGATCGGTAATCCGCCGTATGTGCGGATGGAACTGTTTAAAGAGGTTAAAATTTATCTTCGCTCGCGTTACAAATGTCACGATGAACGCTCCGATTTATACGCGTATTTCATGGAGAAGGGGCATAACCTACTAAGTCCGAGTGGGCGTTTTGGATTTATAGTTTCCAATAAATTTCTTCGGGCTGCTTACGGAACTCCACTACGCCGCTTTCTACTTGGGAATTTCAAGCCTTCGATCATAGCTGATTTTGCAGGGAAAAAAGTATTCAAAGGAGCAACCGTTCGGACTGTATCCTATATAAGTTCAAAAGATGATTTAAATAATTTTGATTACGTGCCGGTTCCAGATACTGAGACTTTTAACTTAATAAATTCAGGATCAATCGATTATTGCGCATGGGCATCTGACAACAAAATCCAGTTAAATATCGATCACTTGGGTTCCCAGCCTTGGACTTTATCTAATCCTCGCATTTCTGCCCTTATGGATAGGGTAAGCAACTTGCTTCCTAGTCTTGGCGAGTATGCAAAAGGCCTTGTAGGAATGGGTATAAAATCTGGTTGCAACCAAGCATTTTTGATTTCATCCGAGGTGCGTGAAAAACTGATTTCGGAGAACGGCAAATGTGCCGAGGTAATAAAGCCATTTGTTAATGGTCGAGAAATTCGTCGTTATGAATTGAACCCAAAAGAAACATTTCTCCTCTATATGCATCATGGAATTGATACTTCGAATTTATCTAACTTGCTGGAATACTTAAAACCCTTTAAAGATAAATTGGAATCTAGAGCTACTAAGCAGGCTTGGTATGAGCTTCAACAACCACAGCTCAAATATTCGAATCTACTAGAACAACCAAAAATTATCTTCCCAGACATGGCAGTTTCTCCGCGATTCATGCTTGATGAAGATGGTTACTACACTGCCAACACAGCTTACTTTATTGCTAAAGCAGATAAATTCTTGCTTGGGATCTTAAATTCAAAGCTAGGATATACCATTTTTAAGGAGTTATGCGCAGGGCTTGAAGGCGGGAATGAAACGTACCTTCGGTTCTTTGGACAATATTTGGAAAAATTTCCGATTCGCCCGATCGATTTCGACAATCCCGACGACGTGGCGAGGCACGACAAGATGGTGTCACTGGTCGAGCGGATGCTTGCGCTACACGAACAGAGGACCGGAGAGAGTAACCCGAACACGCTCAAGCAAATTGAAACGCAGATCACCGGAACCGACCGGCAGATTGACCGCTTGGTATACGAATTATACGGGCTGACCTCCGATGAGATTCAGCTAGTTGAACAAGGCGCGACAGGTAACGGCTAACGCCGCGCCCGCGGTCTATGTCATGAAAAAGAATCGAAAAATACATCAAGGCGGCTTCGGTGCAGTATATGAAGCGACAAACGCAAATGGCGAAATCGTTGCGCTGAAAGAGTTCTCTCCTAATTTTACGATAGCGACCCTTGCCGAGAAGATTAAACTTACTAAACGATTCGTTCGCGAGGTCAGGACCCAATCCCAAATGCCACGCGAACTATTCATTCCGATAATCGAACATGATCTTAAAATAGACCCACCTTGGTATGCAATGCCATTAGCGTCGAAGACTCTAATAGACGAAATATCTGAGTCCAAAAACAATTCTACGATTCCAGTCGAAGCTCTTGCAGATATTCTAAACGCACTGGAGTATATGCACGAAAGAAGCTATGTTCACCGCGATCTAAAGCCTGGCAACGTCTTGTTCCACGATGGCAGATGGAAACTCTCAGATTTTGGCTTGGTTCTACCGCCTAAAGGAGAAACCACGAAACTCACATCATATGATTCTAACTGGGGTAGCCAAAACTACTGCGCTCCCGAGCAAGCAATTGCTTTCAAGAAGGTTGGGCCAGAGGCAGATATTTACGCCTTTGGTTGTATTCTCCATGACATTTTCGGATCGGGAAGCCGAATACCTTTTCAGCAGTACGACGCTATTGGCCCTGTCGGAAGGATAATTAGAAAATGCACTGAAGTAGAACCTTCTAAAAGGTTCAATTCTATTACGAACCTACGAAACAATCTACTCACGCTACTTTCGAAGACTGGAGTTACCACAAATCTCACCGCCAATGCAGATGAGTGGTTACGCAGGTTGAAGGAGGAAGCCAGTTGGAATCAGGAAAGCATAGATGATTTTGTATACTTTATAAATAAAGATTTTGATCTCAATTCGGAGAATCCTTTTCTAAAGGAGATCGACGAAGACGCTTTGGAATCAGCTAAAAACATAAGCGACGAGATTTTTTCGGCACTCGCTGAGTGCATTTGCAATTGGGCTCACGGAACGTTCATATTTGCATACTGCGACGTTCTAGCCATGAAACTAGTGAAGATTTTTGATCTAGGCGAACTTGATACAAAATCTTATGCAGTCCTGGCATTAGCGGCACTAGGTAGTAGCCATAACCGCTGGTTTGTCATGGAACGGTTATTGAGGATAACTGGCCACAGTCTTGAAGATGATATTGCGGAAAGAATAGCCATGGAAATATCCATAGAAGAAAGATCACACGATTTCCAAGCATGCGCTGAAAGAATAAGTCGCACCATCAACCACTACCACCCACAAATAGCCGAAACCATAAATAGTTATAATAATTCATAAAGAGTCGTACCATTCCTCTCCCGCCAGCTCTCCGCACTCGCAGCCGCGTATGCACTCGAATTTTGCCTAAATGAATGACTCTTATAATTTCAGTGGGCAACTCAAAGAATTCACCGGAAATCAAACTCTTCCGGTCCAGATGATCAAAATCAGTGGGAACTTAAAAACTGGGAATACTGTAATTACTGAACTCGATACCATCCGCGGAAAGAATTAAAATCGCAGAACAGAAATGGAGTCGGTGAACAGTAATTACAGTTATTCCAGTTTTTTTGATTTCAGAAGAACTTACTGGGCTACTAGGACCTGCCGAGGCTTCGTGGAAGTCAGCCTGGTCTCGAAGCTGAGCAAGTTTGGAAAGGTCCGGACAAGTGAAAGAACTTCCTTCAGCCTACCGTTCCGGAGTCCATGTCGAGACTGCAATTCCCCCACAGAGACTTCCCCTCCATGCTCCCTGCAAATATCAACTAGCTTGTCGGCCTCAGCCTGCAAGACCTCAAGGCGTTTTCCTTGCAAAAGGCGAAGATAACCCCTCCCGCACCATCGAACGACCGCACACGCGGCCTCAGCTGTCCTCTCGTCTATCATGCGATCCTTATCGCTGACCAACTGAAACAATCCCGCGACCTTGATGGCATTTTCACGCCAGCGGGAGCATTCGCCCTGCAATTCCTCGGGCAAGGTTTCTTCGATATCAACTGACTCGTTGTGAAACTGCCTGAAGACCTCCTTGGCCTCCCCGGAACATCTGACCGGGATAGGCTCGACTTCGGAGGGCCCTTGCCTTCTCAATTTCAGAAATGGAGCAAGGATTGAGTCCCAGAGCTCTCCTTTGGCAAAAACCATTTCTGCTCCATTGTCCTTAGTACGGCGGGCACCGGTATTGACCAGGAGAAACCGGGCTGTCAGGCCACGATTAAAAGCGTCCTTGTCGCTCAGGAGCGAATCCAAGACAGTCCTTTGAACCATCCAGAGGGCTGACAATCTGGGATTGCTCAAACTACGGGAGCCACGCCCTACTCTATCGGATTTGTAGCCGTCTCCCGAGTAGGCACTCAATAGCAAATCGAAATCTCCCTGGTCGGAATATTTGCCCATCGCAACTTTGAGCAAATTTCCGGCTTCGGAGGAGTAGGACAGCAGCGTTTCACCATTCGTTGCCAATCGATCTGCGAGAGCTTCGCTGGTAGTGTCGTCAATTAGAATGGCAGGAGCAGCGGAAAGGAAGACCTCCGCTGCATCGATGTCTGATTGATGGCTAATCATAGCATCCCTCGATTCAGGATCGCCCTTCTTGGCGGAATGCTTCGCAGATTTAAACTTTTCACGAAGCAGTTCAATGTCAGCCCTGGCTTTTGAGCAATCTCGGCTCCATCCATCCCGCAACGCTTTCTCAAGTTCGAGAATCGGTTTGCTCAATGCACCTCCAATATTTCCTTTTCCGAGTCCTCTCTCGACGACTTGGATTGTATAGAGGTTCAGGAAGGTCGGCTTGTCCCTGTAGGCATCAATGACCACAAACGCTTTCCCTACGGCCCCAGCCAAAAAGGCCAAGGCTGACATCGCGGGAAGGCAAACTGGCACGCTGTAGACCTCAGCCAATTCCAAAGCGATCCCCCTCAGGGATGGGGGAAAGCTTTGATTCGGGAATGGTCCTGGTGAAGGAATTATCGTTGACGGCAAATGACCGTCATGATCTGTTCCCGGTGATTTCACTTCTGTGGTGGGGTCAATTTCAGGGCCTGTCGTGTTGGCGCACGACGGGCCTATTTTTTTGTCCGGCATACTAAAAACCTCCCATCAGGTGATTCTCCACCAGATTGCGAACATCTTCCGGGCGATAACGGATGGTCCGGGGGGTTAATTCAATCCGGCGAAGGAGGCCTTTACGCTCCTGAAGACGTACCCAATGCGGGCAACGCTGAACGTACTCGGCGACCTCTTTCCGGCTCCATAGTGCTTCTTTTGTTTTCATATTTCCTTATGTTTGTAGTGAATCAAAGTGACACGATTTGCCGTGTTACACTTATATTCGAGCCATAACATTTTAGTCACCGTCAACATAAAATATTGATATTCAAAAGATTGCGCGCCGATCGGAGTCAAAGCGCGCCGATTGGTGTCAATTGGCACCAGATGGTGCGTTTTGGTGCCAATTTCATTATCGGGAGTGTAACTGGCTACGTAGCTATTTTAAAATTACCCGGATATTCAGCCCAATCTCGGCAATAAAAAATACGGGTCCGATATTCCCGGTTAATCCTGAAAGTAATCAGCCCCTATTTTCTTATGAACTGACGGTATTCTCCGTGAATTCTTCTGAAATAGGAGCCGTCGGAATATCCACAGTCACCTTATTCTTTTTATCGGAATAATGCGCACTGGTAACCGCGATATCCGCATGGCCTAAATGGCGTCGAGCCGCTTCTATCCCAAAGTTTGAGGAAATCAAGGACCCCGACTCCTTCCTTAGATAATGAACGGGCTTTTGAACCGAAACGCCCTGTTTTTTCAGCCAGGCATTCAGGCGTGCCCAGGTCGGCTTGGCACGGTAATACCCTTTATACTGTTTCTTAACCGGCAACGCTCTCACTCCTTTGAGAAAAAACTTTCCCCTGCTAGAAGCCCGAAGTGCGGCAATTTCCTTCCTGACTGAATCCGACAAATCTACATCCCTGATCGCTTCCTCACTTTTAGGCGTGAACCATGTGTGTTCCCGAATTCGGACAACTCCCTCTTCCAAGTTGATTTGCTCCCAAAGAAGGGAATCGATTTCCTCCTTCCGCAATCCGCCAAAGAAGGCCAGCAGGAAGGCCTTCCAAGCCTCCAAATCCTTTTCGGCCAATTGAGCCTTGGCAGAGACCGCCAACTTCTCTCCGGAGGCGCTGACAAGGGAACTGTGGCGTTTCGTCCTAGGAGCGGCGGTTTTGATGTCTGAGAAAGGCAGTCTTCCAACTTTCCTGACCAAAGCATCATCCGATTTGGCAATTGCAGCGAAGGCCTTAGCCTGTCGAATCTGGCTGGCTGCTGTGGAGTTTGATTTTCCTACCCTCCACTTTCGCACCGATTCAGGGTTGATTGCCTCCAGCCGGATGCCGTCCACCAGTTTAAGCCATTGAGCCCTTCCCTCTCCCCGGTAATCAAATTTTGCTTTCTCCCATTTGGTCCGCTCCTTTTTCGGGATGGCGATTTCAAAAGCCAACTGCCGGAAGCAGCCGACATACTGCTGAAGCGTCAAGGGCTTGTGCCGTGGATTCAATTCCAGCGTTTCGCGAATGAATTCCCCGACTGTCTGAATTTCCGATCCTTCTGGTGCCGTAAACTTGAACCGCTCAATGGCTGCATCCACCCCGTTCGACTTTGCATAGAAATAAATTTCCTTGGCCTTGGCAGCTGCTTCACTGGCAATCCCGCTCCCAAGATTAAACCAGATTTGCTTTCCCTGCATTTGCAGGCGCACCTGATAGGCTCCCTGGTCGGTCCGCTTTAAAATACGGTCCTGCCAATAGCGGGCGTCGGTTTTATTGTACTGTTTTTGTACTGGTTTTTCAGTCGACTGTACTGTTTTTGTACTGATTTTCTTTTTCATACCGTTTCGCACTGAAGCACATAATCGCTTTGTAAATACCTGTTGTCCATATTTTTATGGTATTTTTAGCGAATGCGAATGAATCGGTATGAAACGAAAATTATAAAACTACGGATCAGGAGGTTAGGGGTTCGACTCCCTTGCCGCGTGCCACTTTTTGATCAAGACCGCTAAAAGTGGGGACTAAGTATATTCTCGAAGGTCCACGTCGTGCAACAGGCGTCCCGCCTGTTTTGCCATCTACAAAAAGAGGGCCCTTCACATATGAAGCGATCCCGGGCGGCAGAAGAGCCGGAAGATTGCATTCTGTTCCCGGAACCCGATCTTGCGGTAGAGGTTGAGAGCCATCTCGGTGGAGTGCAGGACGCACAAGCGGCTACCTGCCCCACGGGCCGCCTGGCAGGCCAACAAGGTCATTTCACGGGCCAGGCCGAGGCCGCGGGCCTCCGGACGCGTAGCAACTCCATAGATACCACACACCTCTCCGGTGATGTTGAGGACCACCTTGGAAACGGGTTTACCGTCCTTCCAGGCCAGCCAGCAACGAATGCTGGAACCGGGTTGCCCGACATCGAAATCGCTGCTGACATCGGGAAGGAGGCCCCTCGCCTCTTGCGGAACATCCCACCTCCAGGCAATCAGCTCAAGAATGCTGTCCCGGTCCTTTGGGTCGGTCACCTCCCGGATCTCAATGCCTTGGGGTGCATCGCCAACCGCTTGTGGAACAGCGTCAAGGGCAACCACCATGCCGGGAAATGACTCCACTTCCACCAGCCCGCGGGCCTCAAGCCGTCGGTCCAGGTCAGTGGGAAGCGCCGTAGGATGGACCAACCAGAAGAACGGCACATCCCGCCTTCCGAAGTGGTCGAATACAGCGTCAATCTGTTGATCAATTTCCGCCGAGGCCTCGTCCGACCGGAACCGCAGCACACCATTATAGGGCAAATGACCAATAGGCGTTTCGAACCAGGTCGCACCCTCATCCTCATGCAGGGAGCAGCCGCTCCCCAGACCAAAGCGCCGCCACAAAGCCCACAGATTTTTCTCCAGAGCTTCAATGATTGTTGGATCAACCGGTAATTCAAAATTCATTCCCATATCCTCTTCTAGATTTTGAAATTTTCAAATTCTAAAAACATCACCGACGACATCGATCCGCTTCGCCTCTCGACCGTTCGGTTTGCGACCTGCTCCCGGTCGTGCTCCATCACGCTTTGGCTTCAGGAGGAAAATTCACCAAGCTGCATGAAAAAAGTTACCACGCCCTGTAATAAATCCTGATTTCCGCCACTAATCAGGCATACACTATGAAAATAAACGACGCATACACGACCCTTGAGGGCCTTTTGTCCCATAGCGACAAGAAGTCCAAAAAGATCTATCAACAGCTCCTGGGAGCAGTGAACAACCTGAAGGAGCGGGAACTGAGCAGCGAGGAGCGCCAGGTCGTCGAGAAACTCCTTGAGAGACTGCGACTGGATCATGCTGAGAATATGAGCGTGAAGGAGCTCAAGAACCGCAGCAACCTGTTCCAGAAGGAAGTAATGAAAGCGCTCTCGCTGGTTTCCGAAGATCATTACCTGACTCTGGGACTGGGAATGGGAGTCGCCTTTGGGGCGGTCCTTGGATCCTATTTAATTGTGTTTATTGGGGCGCCATTAGGGAACGCATCTACCGGCCTGGGAATAGGGATCGGCTTGGTAATCGGTTCCATTGTTGCCCGGTATTTGGATATTGAAGCGCGGAAACAAAACCGTGTACTTGTAACCAGTACACGGTAAACACTGTCACGAACTGCCTACAGCCCACCACGGGCTGCGGAATTTCACCATTGTCGAACCTTGAGCAGCGACTTCTATACGGCATTCATTCTTCCCTATGCGGGCATCATCATCAAGTTGTGCCGGGCGTATACCAACACGCAGGAAGATTTTGAGGACTATTACCAGGAAGTCTGTCTGCAGATCTGGAAGAGCCGGAACAATTTCCGCAAGGAATCCTCCTGGTCGACCTGGGTTTACCGATTGTCGCTCAATGTCTGTCTGACCCTGTTGAAAAAGCATAAACGCTCCAAGGAGCACTTTGCTTCTGATTACCTGCCCGAGATCGCAGTGGAAGAAAGTCAGGCTTTCGACAATGAGGCACTGAATCAACTTTATCAGGCCATCCGCCAGCTTTCGGAGATCGATCGTGGCGTCATCCTGTTGTATCTGGAAGAAAAATCGTATCAGGAGATTGCCGACATCACCGGTACAAATGCCAACAATATCGGTGTCCGCATTCAACGTATTAAACTACGCTTAAGGAAATTGTTAGATGGAAAAATCAATTGAAGACATTTGGAAAACCGGCTTTCTCGATAGCAAAGCCCTTGT
The DNA here is from genome assembly GCF_010500615.1 of Oceanipulchritudo coccoides. Lineage (NCBI taxonomy): Bacteria > Pseudomonadati > Verrucomicrobiota > Opitutia > Puniceicoccales > Oceanipulchritudinaceae > Oceanipulchritudo > Oceanipulchritudo coccoides. The sequence continues at coordinate 1,111,430 of NZ_JAAGNX010000001.1, read as the reverse complement.
TGCCCCGCGAGTGAACGATCTCTACACCCGGAAATCGGAACACATCGTTGAGAAGTTCAAGCGAATGTTTCATTTCAACCTGACGGCGATCGCCATTGGCGGGATTCTCGGGTTCGCCGGCCTGTTACTGATGCAGCTTCCCTTGACGGCTTTTGTCATGGCAACGGTCTTGGCGGTAGTTTACATAGTCAACAAACGAGTGCTGAATGGGCTAGAAAATGTCGACAAGAGCCAGAGTTGTTACGCATATCTCCAAGCCTTCGACTCGTGGATGCATGAGCAGATCGCCTTGAATGCAAGGATGGCCAAGATCTATTACCCTGCCATCTTTCTTGGAACGGTTCTGGGGATTTGGTTTTCTCCACATGGACCCTTCCTGTATGGATGGCTGGCGGGAGCGCCCGGGAACGGATGGGTAATCAATGGCATTCCCGGCGTATTGATGATTCCAATACTCTTCATGGCCGCCTTGCTGTGGTACTTCGGGGATCGTCTTTACCGGATGGAACTCAATGCCTTTTATGGCCGGGTCCTCAATAAGCTCGATGAGCTGCTTGCCGATATGGACAAGCTCCGCAAAGACACTATGACTTGATAAAAGGCCCAGACTGAGGCCATTCTCACGCTATAAGAGTCTTTCATGCCGGAGAATTACACTCCGGAATAGCGCTGGCCAGCCAGCTGCTCTACCGCGGGACAAAAACCCAGCCCTCCCCGGCCTCAAGCGTATCCGGGGGAAGATTCATCCAGGATTGCAGGGAGTCGCTCCAAACCCACGGATCGTTGTCAACCTTGAGCCAACCCAACCAGGCTCCAGTATCTGCCCAGCCATTGGATATGATGTAAGGTCCCCATGATGCCGGACCACCTAAATCCACTACAAAGGCGGCTTGGGTTGTCTGATCAATGTACCCATATCCCACAACAGCCGATCCGTCCGTACTGACCCCGAGGGCCTCCCAGCAACTGAATCCCTGCCGGTCCACACCAGCGTTGTCGAGGAGCTCATCCAATGTGACAGGTGCGTAGTTATTGTCCTTCAGCCATACCACGGCCTGCTTCCAATAACTTGCGCCAGTGCCGTATCCCACGATCACCGAACCATCACCATCCACCGCCCACGCCTCACATGAGAGCGGTCCTCCCGGAAGATCCTCCAGCGCGTGGATACCCGTGCTGTCCCAATAGCAGGCATGGAATCCGTCAGCGGACGCTCCCCGGCCCACGATGATCGAACCATCTATATCGGCGTCACTGGCGTAGGACTCAAGGGATCCACCTTCAAAATCGCCAAGGGTGGTCATTGTGCCACCTGTGAACTTCATCGCCTCTTGTCCCCCTGTGACTTGTACCCAGCCGACAACTACAAGACCGTCTGTCGAAATACCTCGACCATAACTCATGGCAAGTCCACCGGACATGTTGCCCAGTCCCTCCGGTACCCCGTTGACCCAGCGCACGGCCTCGAATCGGTTATTAAAGTTTGTGCCCCAGCCGACAACGACGGTTCCGTCACCAGAAATACCGAGTGCACCGCATTTACTGTCACCTCCGCCGATGTCGGGCAACTGGGTCAGGCTTGAACCCTCCCAGAGCACTGCCTGGGTCCCGAAACCCGTATTGCCAAATCCGGCAATACGCTGGCCATCGCTGGAAACAGCGGTTGCCCCACTGAAAAGCAAGCCACCGGGCAAGTCGCCCAAGGCCATCGGCACCAGCTTGTCCCAAACGAATGCCTCCGTCCCCTGCGCTGTGTATCCGCCTCCGGCAATAATCTCCTTGTTGCTGGAGATGGCGTTCGCGACTCCGCCACCCTCATCGTCCGGAATATCTGGCAATACTGTCAGTGTCACCTCAGCCAGCGTGATAATGCCGAATAGACAGAGGCCAACCGACAACAGCAATTTGCAGGGCTGAAATTGAACAATTCCCCCAAATAATACCTTCATGATTCTCCCCCCATTTGAATAGTTGAACCATGAATATTCATATCAACGCGTGCCTTCTCAGGCAAGGTTAATTGGGGCAGCAAGCCCTGACGGATCTGCCTTTATCGAGCGCTATCGCCCTCGCCTGACTCAATTTGGCGATAATAATCCTGAAGGATGTAAAAGGCCTGCTTGCGTTCTCCAGTATCCGAGATCAAGCCCTTCCGGTTGAAATAATCCTGGAAATACGGAAGGGGTCTGCGGGGGGATTTGAAATCCTTGAGAATCCATGGAGAAGTGCCCCTGAGGAACGGAATCCGGTCCAGCATGGGAATTTGACGCTCGTAGACCTGTGCCTGGAATTCCTCGCTCCAGCGCGTATCCGGATCAGCATGGTATCCTTGGAGGGCTCCTGCCCCAAACTCGCTTATGATAAGCGGTTTCTCATATTTTGTGAACCATGTCTTGTCGAAGTTGCGGGGATCCGTACTGCCGTACCAGCCGAGATACTCATTGCATCCGAGGACATCCAGATAGGCACCCAAAGGATCGTTGATGGCAATTCCCTCCTTGGGCCATTCAGCTTCCAAAGCCGCTGTGATAAGGCGTGTCGGATCGAGCGACCGGGCAACCTTGGTCAGGTCCGCGAGGAATTTCGTACGCTGCTCACTGACCGGCGTCTCATTGGCCACCGACCAAAGGATAACCGAGGCCTTGTTCTTGTCCCGTGTGATCATCTCCGTCAGCTGCTGGACGGCATTGCTGTACACTTCCGGATTGTCCCAGGAGATAGTCCAGTAAAGCGGAATTTCCGACCATACGAGAATACCCATCCGGTCAGCCTGGCGGGTCATGTATTCATTGTGTGGATAATGGGCCAGACGGACAAAGTTGCAATTAAGCTCCTTCGACCATTCCAATAATATCCGGGCATCCTCCGGTGTGTAGGCCCTTCCGGGACGAAGAGGCGATTCTTCATGGATGCAAATGCCGCGCAGGAAAATGGCCTTCCCGTTTAAGAGGATGTCATTCCCCCTCACCTGAACACTGCGAAACCCAATTTCATCCTCCAGCAATTCCTCACCAGCCGATATTTCCACACGGTACAGTTTGGGATTGTCCGGCGACCAAAGGGACAGGTCGGCATCGAAGGAAATTTCGGCATATCCGCGCTCATCTGTCTGGACCGTTTGCGTGATGCCGGCTTCAGGAATGCGGACCGTCACCGGTTGCGCACCCTCTGCTCCGTCCAATTGAACCCAACCGGCAATGGTTTCCATACTGTCCTTGGCCAATTGGATGTGGTAGTCGCGGATGAAGGTATTGGATTCCTCAATCAGGAGGACACGCCGGGTCAGGCCACCGTAATTCCACCAATCCGACATGACGGTTGGAATTGCTGTGGACCGCCGCTTGTTGTCCGCCTTGATGACAAGGGAGTTTTCGCCGGCCTTGAGATAGTTCGTGAGCTCGAAATTAAAGGGCGTAAAGCCGCCCGTATGCGTTCCCACTTTTTGGCCGTTCAGGTAAACAATAGCCTCATAATTGATCGCCCCGAAATACGCGAACAAGCGCTTACCGGGCTGCAGATGGTAATCAAACTTTTTCCGGTACCAGACCGTCCCCTCGTAGAAGAAGAGCTTTTCGCGCTGGCTGTTCCAGTCGCCCGGAACATCCAGGGTCCCACTGGAATCGAAGTTGTACTCCAGCAGGGCTGACTTGTCCGCCGCCTTGGCATCCATCGAGAAACCGTTGTCCCTGTTTTTGATTTCCTCGTAGCGATAACTGTAAAAGCCCGTTTCAAAGGGATCGACAATCACACGCCACTTTCCAGCGAGGGAAGTCGTCTCGCGGTGATCGACATTTGTGATGAGAGCCTCAGCCTGCATGGATACAGACCCCAATAGTGTTAAGAGTGTAAGCAGGAGCAGGTTGCATGATTTCATATGGGCTTTCTGTAAAGATTGGCTAACTAATGACTCCTTACCCACGCTGCTGGAACTTGTCCAATAAATATAAACGCTGATCGCGAGGTCCAAATTGTGCGTTAATAGAAAAAGGCCCGCAAATAGCTCATATACTGGGTATTTTTTACGGAAAATCTATTTTTTGTGTGGTAATAATTATTAAATTAAGGTTTTAAAGATCCATCGTAATCCTTATGAAAATGAAACTCCCCCCTCTAATTGCCCTCTTAACCCTTCTCGGATGGGCTACTCTTCCGGTTTCAGCCCAGACGCTGACCGAAAAAATCACCACTGCATTGGAGTTTTCCAAGCTGCAGCTGGATGATCTGGCCCAACGGTCCGGGTCGAGTCGTTTTGTCAGTTATACCGACACATCCGGAATTTGGCAGAATCAGTCGATCAGCAACTGGTGCAGCGGATTTCCTGCGGGTTTGATGTGGATGATGTATGACTACACCGGGGAAAACGTATGGGCTACTTACGGCAGGGACTGGACCAACGCGGTATCGGCCCGGGCAACCGCCTCAGACAACGACACCGGATTTCAAATTTACTGCGCCTATGGCTATGGTCTTCGACATGCTTCGGACACCTTGAGTCCTGCGGAAATTTCTGTTTACACTGCAAAACTGAATCAGGCGGCTGATTCCTTTGCCAATCAACGCTATCATCCGACGATCGAATCCTACCGCGCATGGACCAACAGGCGTACCAGCATTTCCACTGCCGTGAGCAGTCCCAGTATCACTGCGAGCACAAACACGCCCTACAACAACCCGTATTTTGAGGTCAACATCGATATGATGATGAACATGGAGTTGCCCGTCTACGTGGGGCTAAACGGCGGAAACTCGGACTACGACGATTTTGCCATTAACCATGCTGATGCGACATTCCTGAATCAAGTCAGGCCGGACGGCAGCACCTTCCATGTGGTGGCCTATGACGAATCTGCAAATGTCCTCTACAAGCGCACCCACCAGGGGGCGGACACCGACACAACCTGGTCGCGGGGACAAGCATGGGCCGTGTACGGATACACGATGATGTATCGCTACACCAATGAATCCCGGATGCTCGACCGGGCAGTAGCCTGCTTCGATTACTTCATGGCTGCGGTAGCGAACCAATCCGATGACTTTGTTGCGTATTCGGATTTCGACCGAGCTGTCGGCGGGTCCACCAATCACCCTCGGGATACTTCTGCTTCGGCAATCGTCGCGTCTGCGGCAATCGAGCTTTACGAATTCACTCAGGATGAAAAATTCCTCACGGCGGCTGAAAACATCCTTGGGGATCTCACTTCGCCGCCATATCTGGCGTCGGCATCTCCAGGTTTTGAGTCCATCCTGACCAAGGGTTCGGAGAAATACGACAACAAGGCTGAAGAAGGGACCATCTTCGGGGATTTCTACTTTGTTGAGGCCATGCTCCGCTACCTTGCCCTCGACACGGAACCCGTGGACGATGGTTTTTGGGGCGGTCACCCGGTTGTCGACGGTTGGGTGGACACCGGCGATTACCTTGGCTGGTTGAATGTGGAATTTGCTGCGTTCGGGTTCCTCTACTCGGAAACGCTTGGAACCTGGATCTATTTGCTTGAGGAAACCTACACCGCAAGCCAGACGGACACCGGTGGCTGGACTTACCTTTATAAATGACCAGCTGGGCAGGAAACCGTGAGTTAACTACTCAAGGTTTTTCCCCGACTCAATAAACCAAAGGACCGGACCGCCTTTATTCGGCAGACAGCAACAAGGATTCCTGCGCTTTGGCAATATCGCCCGGGGTCGACATGATCTTCATGAAAGTGCCCATTTTCAGATCTGGAAATGAGAGGGCAATGCGGTACTTCCCATGCAGGGATACCACACGGTTGTCCAGCACCAGCATTTCGTAGGGAAGAAAGGCTGCATGCCTCGGCTCATTGAAATCAATTTTCGGGAGGAAGGTGGCCTCCCCTTTTTCGCCAGTGATTCCCGTTCCGTATAACGCCATCTTCATTCCGGGAAGCTCGATCTTGTAGACAATGACTGCATCCGCATTCCCACTGGCCGCATTTGCTTCAATGGCGGCGATGGATTGCTCGTAAGGAACACCCTCGGAGAGGACATTGACATCATCGAAATACGGCATGGCCATCATGTAATGATATTTCTTCAGTTTCCTGTCCTTGAGCCCTTTCTTTGATCCAAACGGTTCCCCAATGACAGTGGACAGGTCCGAAAAGGTCGCCTCGAACTTTGCTTGCAGATCCGTATAAACCGATTCAACCGATTCGTAATCAGACCGCAGATATGCCGCACCCCAGTAGACCGGGTTCATGTATGATACGCTGATACCTGTGTCCGTCGCTTCCAGGCCCACCCGGAGGACCATCGCGAAGCCAGTCAGGCCGCCCTTTTCAGCTGCCAGCTGTTTCAAATCCGCATGCGTTACGCAAATGACACTCAGGCTGGGATCATCCGCCGGGCTGTAACTGTTGAGAACTTCAAACCCCGAGACGGCCAATTTTCCTGTGACGGAAAGCTGAACTTCGGACAAGGTTCCCTGCTCCTCTCCCGCCATGATATAAGGCTTTAAAGTCTCCGGGTAGGCCCAGTGACTGATTAGAACGAGGGCGAATAGTGTGAAACAGGGTTTTTTCATAAGCGTGTTTGACTATGGAAATCCATAAGCAGCTGCTAAATCCGTGGCAATAACGGAAGCAGGTAAATCCTTGACGAGGCGTTGATTGTAGTTTTTCAAGGCAATATGAGTAGTTTACCCTATTTTTCTTGGACAAGAGTCCAACAGTTCACCTCCCGCACGATTCTGCCTCTTTTCGTGATGACGCTTCTCTTCGTGACGAATCCGTTAAGGGCACACACCAGCGGTGAGAATTACGTGTTTTTTGATGTGTACGAAGACCGTCTGGTCGGCACATTTGAGATCAATACCGACGACCTTGAGAAAAAGTTCGGTATCAAGTCCGAGAAAAAGGAGGACTGGCTGGCTGTTGTTCAGGAGAACGCGGAAGTAGTCCAAGCCTATATCCCCGAACACTTCAAAATCAGCGGGGCTGGTGAATCCTACCCATTGGAATTCAAGGAAGTCGGGCTGCGGGATCTGGGATTCATGCGGTTTGCCAAGTATGACTTTGTGATGAAGGCGGAAAACCCCATTCCCAATGTCATAACGATTGAGAACACGATGCTTCAGGAAACGGGCAGGCTTCATCGTGGACTTGTCGGGATCATGAACAACTATCATACGGGCATGAAACACGGGGACGAATCGGCCCATATGATTTTCGGCTCCAGCACCTCCGTGCAGGAACTTGATCTGACAAATATTCCTTCAATGCTTGGAGCCCGTGCCATGGTTCCGCAGGGAGTCCTTCATATCTGGATAGGAATTGACCACATCCTTTTCCTCCTCTGCCTGCTACTGCCGACTGTCCTGATCAGGAAGGATGACAAAGTGATTCCAGTGGAAAAATTTCACAGCGTCCTCTGGAGGGTGTTTAAAATCGTGACCCTGTTCACCATTGCGCACTCCATCACCCTTGCCTTGGCCGCCCTTGATTTTATATCCATATCCAGCCGGCTGGTTGAATCGATCATTGCCCTCTCCATCATCATCGTCGGGGTGAATAATATTTTCTTCAAGGTCGGAAGTTGGACCTCAATCATGATCGTCATCCTCGGCTTGTTCCATGGACTGGGCTTTGCCTCCGTGATGGGCGAACTCCCGTTCCGCATGCAGGATGCCCTGAAGGTTGTCCTTGGGTTCAATATCGGTGTCGAACTTGGCCAGATGGTGATCGTCGCAGCCATCTTCCCATTGCTTTTCTTCCTGCGGAAGCATCCTTCCTACCAGCCTGTCATTCTCCAAGGCGGATCGGCAGTCCTCACACTGGTCGCCGGCTTCTGGTTTGTCCAGAGGGCGTTCGGTCTGGGTTGATCCGTCCATCAGTCCACCAATTTTACCGGTCAAAGGAAATGAGCGTTCTTCAGTCCATCTCGGAACACTTCGCGGAAAATGGCTTGGACCTTGATCCGGAGGAAGACCTTTTCAGCAGTGGCCAGGTAGATTCGGTCTCCATGATGGAAGCCATTGCCTTCATTGAAAATAAATTCCAAGTGACTGTTCCCCACGATGAATTGATTCCGGATAATTTCCGCTCACTCCAGATTATTGCTGGCTACATCGAGGGGAAATTGAAGCACCCATAATGCCTGCGGAAAATACTCCATCACTGATCCACCATTTTCTGGACAAGTCGGCAGCCAAATTGCCGGACAAAGTCGCATTTGAATTTTCCGAACAGCACCTCACTTACGCCGAAGCGGCAAAACAGGCTAACAAGCTGGCCCATTTATTAGTCGAGGAAGGTGTCAAAGCGGGAGACTGTGTTGGGGTTTATCTGAACAAGAGCTTGGAGATCCCGGTTGCTGTCTATGGCATCCTTAAGGCCGGGGCAGTGTTTGTGCCCATAGATCCGGGTGCGCCACCAGCAAGGGTGGCCTTCATCATCAAGGATTGCCAGATCACCCATCTCATAACACGACCCGAACGCCGGAAATCCCTAAACAAGGCATTGGACGAGGGTGCTGAGCTCAAGGTTGTTGTTGGATTGGACGAGAACGCCCTGGCAGGCAGTGATACCCGGTGCCTTCCTTGGCGCAGCTTGCAGGACTTTCCCGACACTGCTCCATCAGATAAAGTCAAGGACCACGACCTTGCCTACATTTTGTATACATCGGGGTCCACCGGGGAACCTAAAGGCATGATGCACACCCATTCCAGTGGGGTGGCTTACGCCTTGTATTCGGGAATTACCTACGGAATAACTCCCGAGGACCGTATGGGAAACCATTCCCGGCTACACTTTGACATGGCCCTTTTCGAGTTCTTTACGGGCCCCTCACGCGGTGCTACAACCGTGATCATTCCAGAGGATGCGATGCTGTTTCCTTCAAGCCTTGCCCAGCTGATCGAGGAAAAAGCCCTGACAATCTGGTATTCGGTCCCCCTGGCCTTGGTCCAGCTGATAACGAATGTGGATTTGAAGAGCCGACCACAGCCTGCTTTGCGTTGGGTCATTTACGCCGGGGAACCGTTTCCGACCAAGCACATGATCCGGTTGATGAAGATCTGGCCCAAGGCGAGGTATTCGAATGTATACGGTCCCGCTGAAGTTAATCAGTGTACCGTATTCCATATCGATCCCGGAAAGTTGAATCCAAATAAGCCCATTCCCCTCGGGAAGGTGTGGGATGGGGCCACAGGCCGGATTGAGAATCCCGACGGTTCCCTGACCCCACCCGGAGAAATCGGGGAGTTGCTGATCCACAGCAAGACAATGATGAAAGGATATTGGGGGCGGCCAGAGCTGACGGCAAAAGGGATTGTCATGAGGGAACAAGTACCCGGTATTCCCATTGCCTTCTACAAGACCGGCGACCTGGTCCAACTTGATAAGGAGGGGCTCCTTCACTTTCACGGAAGGCGTGACCGGCAGATAAAGATTCGTGGTTACCGCCTTGAATTGGATGAAGTTGAACATGCCCTGCACAGCATTCCCCAAGTCCAGGAGGGATGTGCTATCTTGCATGATCTGCCATCCGGAGAGAAGGCTCTCGTTGCTGTTTTGCGCCTCAAGGAAGGCGCGACAGTCGAACCCGGGCAACTGCACAAGCACCTCGCCAAGGCTCTTCCGGCCTATGCAATCCCTCAAAGGACCGTCTTTGCTGACGACCTGCCACGGACCTCAACCGGAAAAATCGACCGGCGAAGGCTTTCATCTTTCGTGGATTCCTCGAATTTTGAAAATTGAATCCTCCTTGGGAAACCGTCCTTAAAGTCCCCCTCAATCAATACCCTTTACTCCCTCGTGACTGAACCCCAACCAGATTTCCTGCACGAAAAGCTGCAAAAGGATTCCGGCCTGAGCCGCAACCAGATCCCTTTCTGGATGGGGCAACATCTCAGTCCTGAGAGCCCTCTCTACAATACGGTTTTTGCCTTTAAAGTTACCGGACGGCTTGATCCTGATGCTTTCTCCCAGGCATGGCAGGCAGTCGTGGACAACCACCCGATTTTACGCCTGAAGATCCGGGTTGAGGAAGCAAGGCCCAGGGCCGCAACAAATCCGGAAGGTTCGTGCAGCTTGAAAAGGATGGACCTTACCGTGAAGGCGGATCCCCAAGGGGAATTCAAGCGCTGGTCCGAAGAACGGGCCTCAAGGGTTTTACCACTGGACGGGGAGCTTGTGGATTCGGTCCTGCTGAAACTGGATGAAGACTGCCATGGCTGGTATCTTAACCAACATCACTTGATCACCGATGCCGTTTCGACAATCAATCTGGTCGATCTGGTATTTCAAACCTACAAAAGCCTTCTGGAGGGGTCAGCAACTTCCGCGGACGGACCTGACTATCTGGATACGATCAATTCCATCCAGAATAAGGCAAATGCGAGGCTGGAGTCTGCCCAGGGACACTTCGATAAACGTCCTGAAAGCCTTTTTACCAAGCCCCTGTTCTGGGGACGGCCCAAGCTATCTGAAACAACTGAAACCGAGCGCATTGTCATTCAACTGACCCCCGAAGAATCCAATAAATTCCGGAAGGTCATTTCAACGCCTCCGTTTGCCAGCCTCTTCCAGGAACTGTCCGTGCTAAGTGGTTTCTCGGCCATCCTATCCGCATGGCTCTACCATGTCTGTGGTCAGAGAACCTTTCGTTTTGACATGCCAATGGCGAACCGTCCGAGCCCTGTATCGAGAAAATCACTCGGACTGTTTCTCGAAATGTTGCCTTTCTGCGTGGAGATTGATGAGGAGGACACCTTTGCGACGCTTGGGAAAAACTGCCTCGCAGAAACGCAATCCCTGCTCAAAGCCTGTGGGCCCGGCAGCAGTTTTGTCGGTCAACGCAACGCAAGCAGCGCCATCCTGAACTATTCTCCCCAGCCATTCAAGAAGGTTGACGGCATTGCCCTGGAATCTGAGTGGATACATTCCGGACATTGCGACAGCGTTCACGGATTCCAGATGCAGATCCATGATTACAATGGAACAGGAGCATTCACGTTGTACCTGGATTTCAACAAGTCGTGCTTCTCCACTACCGAGCAGGAACGGGGAACCTTCCTCATGCGTTCCATTATCAACGCCTTTCTTGAGAATTGCGATACTTGTATTGGAGAAGTCCCTACGCTTTCTGAAGCTGATAAAGAAGCATTCCTTTTCAACTTCAATTCAACGGATGAACAACCGTTTCCGGAGAAGACGGTCGTTGAACATTTTCAAGCCCAGATAGACACTACGCCCGACAGGATTGCAGTCCGAGAGGGTCAAGAGAGCCTTTCCTACTCTGAGCTCGGTGAGAGGGTTGCCTCCCTGTCCGCGCTCTTGATTGAGCGAGGCGTTGGCTCGGGAACAGTCGTTGCGGTCTGCATGCGGCGCTCAATTGATGCCGTGACCGGGATTTTTGCCGTCCTCAACTCCGGTGCGGCTTACGTCCCGCTTGATCCGGAATACCCACCTTCACGACTTGCCTACATCCTCGGCGACTGCGGTGCCAAGTTGGTCCTCACACACCGCGGACTACAGGAGAAGCTCCACGGGTTTGAGGGGAATGTCTTGGACCTCGACAAGCCAAGGAACAAGGTTGCCACCACGGAAAGAAGCATGCCATCGCTTTCAGACCAAGCCTACATGATCTATACCTCCGGTTCGACAGGTCAGCCAAAAGGTGTCCCGATAAACCATGATGGGCTCTCGGATTACCTCGAATGGGCGGAACGTCAGTATGTCCGCGGGGAACAACTGGCCTTTCCCCTGTTTACTTCCCTTTCCTTCGACCTGACCGTCACCAGCCTGTTCCTTCCCCTCATGACCGGCGGTACGCTTGTCATTTACGAGGAAAGTGACGGACCAGTCGACTCAGCTGTCGTTGACGTGATCAGGGATAACCAAGTCGATCTGATCAAGCTGACGCCATCCCATTTGTCCCTGTTGCAGCAACTGGATCTCTCGACTTCCCGCATTCGGAGGATGATCCTCGGTGGTGAAGACCTGAAGGTCCATCTTGCCGATACTATCTCCAGACAGTTTCCCAAGCCGGTTGAAATTTTCAACGAGTACGGACCAACCGAAGCTGTAGTGGGGTGCATGATACATAAATTCGATTCGAAGGCCGACCGGGAAATCAGTGTTCCGATAGGGAAGCCTGCTGATCATGTGCAATTATACGTCCTCAATGGCAGGCTCAATCCTGTCCTTCCGGGAATACCTGGGGAACTGTGCATTTCCCGGCACGGATTAACCAGCGGTTACCACGGACGGGATGAACTCAATGCTGAGAAATTTGTCCCCCACCCTTGGCAGGAAGGGCAGAGACTATACCGGACAGGCGATCTGGTGCGCTTCAATGAGCGCGGGCTCCTTCAGTACTTGGGAAGGATCGACCGGCAACTAAAGATTTCCGGCTTCCGAATTGAACCGGGTGAGGTCGAACGCTCGCTGTTGCAACATCACGGAATTGAAGCCTGTGTCGTCAGCAGTTACCAACCCGGTCGGATGGTCGGCTACTATGTTGCAGTGGAACCTCTCAGGGAGGAAGACCTGCGAATCTATCTATCGAACCGCCTCCCTGATGAGTTAATTCCCCACCGCTTCATTCCTCTCAAGAGCATTCCCCTCACCCCGAATGGCAAGACTGACTTCAGTGCACTCCCGAATCCAGACGAGGCAGACCTTGAGGACATTGGACAGTTTATCGCGCCTTCCGGAGAGGTTGAGGAACAGGTGGCCGAAATCTGGAAATCCGTGATTGGAGCGGAACGCATAAGCGCCACCAGTAATTTTTTCCAATTGGGCGGGACGTCGCTGGCCGCCATGGAAGCAATGTTATTGACCGGCAATGCCTTTGAAGTGGACCTCCCACTACAAACCATCTTCCAGGAGAGCACGATCACTCGCATCTCCGAAAAGGTTAAAGAAGCCATCAGGCGGAAAGCATCATCGACTTCGGGAGAGGAAACGGAACCAAAGGCAAAGGGGTCACTCCGGGCGGATCACAAACAAGTTGATGGCATCATTAAGCGCCCCGCCAATGAACCGGCTCTGGCTTCCCCTGGGCAGCAGCGGATATGGCTTCTGCACCAGGTTGAGCCAAGCTCGCCTAACTATAACATCGCCCAGTATCTGGAATACCCCGTCGACACCATTGAGGTTGAGCGGATCCGTCAAACCATGGATGAGATGCTCCGGCGCCACCCTGTGTTGAGAACAACCTTCACGCTTCAAGATGGGCAACTCGTGCAGGTTATCGATCAGAGCACGCCCGCCCGGATGGATATCGTTGAGGGGGATAATGCTGAACTGCTCGAGGCTAAAGTATCCGAATCTCTTCTCCTGCCCTTCGACCTTGAAGAAGGTCCCCTTTACCGGCTGGTATGCGGAAGTTCGGATGGAAGAACTCTCATCGGGTTTTCTTTCCACCATATCATCTTTGATGAGTGGTCCTCTGGAATCTTTTTCAGGGAGTTCAGCAGAATCTTTAATGCCCTCTGTAAAGGGGCTGGACACGGATTGCCAGAGCCTCAGTTCGACTATACGGATTTTGCCTACAGTCAGATTCTGGATAACCAGTCGGGAAAGCTGGATCAGCAATTGGCATACTGGAAAGGCGTCCTTGAGAATCCACCAGGCCCACTCACTCTTGCCACAGACCGGCCGTACCCAGCTGAACTGACGGACATTGGATCGACGGAAAAGATCATCCTGCGAGGTCAGCTTGTCGACGCCATCAAGGAACTCGGCACAAGCGGGGGATCCTCCAGCTTCCCGGTCTTCCTTCTCGGGTTCCAACTCCTCCTCAGCCTGTACAGCCGGACAGATGATATCCTCATTGGAACACCGGTTGCCAACAGACGTTACCGTGAAACCGGTGGCATGATTGGATTTTTCCTGAACACACTGTGTCTAAGGCAGGAATTCTCTTCCAATCCCACTTGCCGTGAAGCCCTTCAGGCCGTGCGAGAGGCCTACCTTGAGGCTATTGCAAACCAGGACGTCGGGCTTGACCGGGTCTTGAAGGAAGTGGATTACGAGCGTGTTTCCGGGCGCCATCCACTCTTTCAACACATGTTTGTTTTCCAGCAGGAAGACGACGTTTCACCATCGGTCCGCTTGGGAGATTCAACTTCAACCACGAAATGGGTTGAAGGGGAAAGATCGAAGTTTGACCTGACTCTCTTCGTGATTGAAGGCAAAGACAGCTTTGAATTGGCTATCGAATACAGGTCCTGCCTCTTCAACGCGGACTCGATAAGAAGATTGCTTGGGAGATACTCTGTCATCCTCAGGGAACTCGTTTCTAATATGGGAACCCCTGTATCCAAAATAAACTACATGACTGATGAAGACATCAGTCAGGTCGATACCTTTAGTCAGGGAGCCGTTATTCCCGAAATCCTTAACTCCGGCATTGGTTCCCTCCAGCTGGAATCACACGAAGCCGGCGGCGAATCGCTGGCGATCATTGGACCGGAAGATTCACTCACCTATGCGGATCTAAAATGCCGTGTGACCGCGCTGGCCAAGGCCATTTTGCAGCGATGCGGCGGACAGGATGAACCCATTGGCGTGCTAATCCCAAGATCAGCCGATGCCATCGTCGCCCTGCTGGCCGTGCAAAGGGCGGGAAGGCCGTACCTGCCGCTTGATCCAGACTATCCGGATGAGCGGTTGCGCTTCATGGTTGAAGATTCGGGAGCCGGTATGGTTATTACCACCCCCGATTTGGCTGGAACAATTGCTTACGGATCATCCATTGAGGTATTGACGGAATCCGTCCTCGTTGCCGATGCGGATTCCGGAGCTTCTCTTCCCCTACCTGCGGAAGAACAGGCTGCCTACATTATCTACACCTCGGGCTCATCGGGGAAACCCAAAGGCGTATCGGTCCCATCAGCCTGCTTGATGCATTCAACCGGAGCCCGCTTCCACTACTATCCGGAGAATCCTGGAAACTTTCTTTTGATTCCCAGTCTGTCATTCGACAGCTCCGTTGCGGGAGTTTTCTGGACCTTGATGAGCGGCGGGACCCTGTGTCTTCCTGACCGTCAAATGATTCAGGATCCTGAGCAACTGGGTGCCTTCATCCGGGAACACAAGGTAAAATCCCTTCTGTGCGTGCCAAGCTACTACAGGGAAATCCTGCGATTGAACGGGTCAAACCTCCAGAGTTTGAAGATGGCCATTGTGGCTGGGGAAAGCTGTCCCCCGTCACTTGTGGAGGCCCATTTCGAGAATCTTCCGGACTGCCGTCTATACAATGAATACGGTCCAACCGAGGCAACAGTCTGGTCGACAGTACATGCCATTGATAGGGTTGAATCAGCGACTGGGAGAATTCCAATCGGGAAGCCTATTCCGAATTCCATTGTTCATGTTGTTGACAGGCACAATCGCCTGATGGCTCCCGGATTGCCCGGGGAAATCTGCATTGGGGGCAAAGGGGTCACGCCGGGCTACCTGAATCGACCAGAATCCACCGCGGAATGTTTCCACGAGCTTCCCCCGATCGGCCGAATCTATCGCACAGGTGACCAGGGAATCTGGGACTCATCCGGAAACCTGCATTTTCTAGGCCGTCTGGACAATCAGGTGAAAGTCAGGGGCTACCGTATTGAGACAGGTGAGATTGAGGAGGCATTACTATCAAATCCCCATGTTACAGCTGCTGCGGTAATCATCGTTGAGCGTGAGGATGCCCCCAGCTACTTGGTTGGATTTGTCGAAACCAAGGAGAAGGCCGAATCATCCATCACGCAGGATTTAAAAGCACATTTGGCGACGAGGATCCCTGAATACATGATTCCGGCTCGGCTAATCGCCTTGGCCCAGCTCCCTTGCCTGCCCAATGGCAAGGTCGATCTGAGGGCCCTTCAATCCCACCTTCAGCTTGAAGTGCAGGTATCGGTTCCCGGCAGTGATCTCGAACACAGACAGGAGAGAGAAGATTCAATTTCGGAAATCCTGAAGGGAGTGTTGGGAATTCAACAAATAAGTCACGAGGACAATTTCTTCAATCTCGGCGGCGATTCCATTCTGGCTATCCAGGCAGTAGCCCGCGCCCGGGAGGCTGGGCTATCCATTACGGTTGGACAACTCCTCGCATCCAAGTCCATCGGCGAACTGGCTAATTTAGCCAACCCTGCCACTCCACCAAAAACACTTAAAGATAAACCGATCGGCGAAGCTCCATTGACGCCCATACAATCGTGGCTGCTCGAAAAGAAAAACTTGGACCCCAGTCATTGGAACCTTTCCGTCCTCTTGAAAGTGGATGCTGTCATTAAAATTGAGGACATACAGGAAAGCATCCTTAAGCTGATTGACCACCATGATGCGCTCCGGACTGCTATCTGCAAAAAAGACTCTGAATGGAAACAGGTTATTCTTCCCAACAATGGCAGGTCCTTCCAACTTGAATCTGTCCATTGCCCCGACGGGGACAGGCAATCCATCATCCGACGCACTGCAGACGAGCTTCACAAGTCAATCAATCTTGAGAAAGGTGAGCTGGTCAGAGGGGCATTCTTTCACAGCGAGGACAGGGAAGAAAACCAACTCCTCCTGATCATTAACCACATCGCTGTCGACTGGGTTTCCTGGAAGATCCTTCTGGAGGATCTTCAATCATTGCTCGATATCAGCCCTGGCGCCCCCTCTGCCCTTCCTCCAAAAACGGCCCCCTTCCGGACATGGGCAAAGGCCCTCGCGGATTTCTCGGGAAGCAAGGCCATTCAAGGGGAAATTAATTTTTGGAAAAACCAGGCCTATAGAAGATGTCCTAAGATCCCTCTCGATTCAGGAACTCCTGAGGATAATCTGGAGGGCAGTGAGGAAATCCTCCAACTGGAATTCAATCAAAAGGAAACTGGGCAAATCATTGAAGTTGCCAGCAAGCTTGGCGTCACTGTACAGGCAATCCTATACGGCGGAATTATTCGGTCCTTGGGGAAATGGTGCTCTTCCAGTTCGATCCTTGTCGACCTCGAGGGACACGGCCGGGAAGACTGTGTTCAACCTCTCGATACAACACGCACCGTCGGCTGGTTCACCAGTCAATTTCCGGTAGTTCTGAATGCCCGGAATTCCTCCTCTGACCGTGTCTTTTTCAAGGGCATCCAAGCTGAACTGGATGATATCCCGAATCGAGGCGTGGGATTTGGGATATTGAAGTACCTTGCACGGAACGACCCGGAAATTTCCGCGGTTCCTGATGCTGAGGTCACCCTCAACTACCTTGGAAGACTGGAAACGGCCGTCGATAAAGGGCCCCTCAGCGTAATAAAATGGTCGATAGGAGATGATCGAAAGAAGGAATCACCAAGAACGGCCATCATTGAGGTAAACGCTTTCCTGTCAGCTGACAGGTTGGTCGCAAACTGGTCTTTCAGCAGGAACCTCCACCGAAAGTCCACGATCACAAAACTCGCGGATGATACCCGCGCATTTCTTTCACAAGCGACTGATACCATTCTCCAACAGGAAAGCGGGCAACTGGCCTATCCGCTGACCAATGCGCAATCAACCCTCCTCGCCCATCACCTCCAGAAGAACTCTGAGGACCAGGGTCAAATTCAGCTAAAGCTTGCCCTGACGGGTGTTTTCAAGGAGTCCCTGTTCCGCGAGGCATGGCAACACGTCGTCGAGACATTCCCTGTAATGCGGACAACTGTCCATTGGGAAGAATTGTCTGAACCCGTGCAGTTTGTTCACCAAAAAGTGGAGTGGGACGTCTCGATTGTCGACTGCATGAATTGTTCAGATGAGGAGACCGCATCACAATTGGCATCGATCACGGAAAAGGAGGTGGCCACTCCGTTACAATTGGCCACGGCCCCGACCTTCCGCTTGTCCATTCTCCGGGCATCGGAAACATCCACATGGCTGCTCTGGACCTGCCACCATATCATCCTCGATGGATGGTCAAGTGCACTGATCCTCCGGAGGATGGTGAAGGCCTATAACCAACTGCTTTCCGGAGTGGCTCCTGAAAGGGTTGAAAGCGCTCCTTTTAAGGATTACTGCGAATGGCTTTTCTCAAGGTCACATACGAGGGCGCGCATGTTCTGGAGGTCCCAATTCAAGGGAATGAAAAACAGCCCGCTCGTTTCAGCCACCCTGCAACTTGAAGCAGATACGGACAACCAACCCAGGGAGCGGCACAGGGTCTCCTTGAGGATGGAAAGTCTTGAGCAGGGCGGGTTGGAAAAGGTCGCCGGAGAATGCCGCATCACACCGTTCGCCGTCTTGCTCTCGACTTGGACAGTTCTTCTGTCCGAGCTGCTCGAGACTGACCGGGTCGTAACTGGCTTAACGGTCTCCGGCAGGTACGACCGGGTTCCGGGGGAGGAAAACATGGCTGGAATGCTCGCCAATACAATCCCGGTTGTCGCCCATCTAAACAGGAGGTTGACATTCAAGGAGTGGTGCCGCGAATTCTTCGGACAACTCCAAAAGTACCGGGAGTTTGATTACTGTAGTGAAAAACAGATACTTGAATGGACAGACCTTCCGCGGACTCTCCCGTTGTTTGATTGCCTTTTTATTTTTGCAAACCAGCCAATTGATCAGAATAAAGAGGATGATCCAGATTCGCTTTCCATATCGGATATCAAGGGAGGATTCACTTCGGGTTACCCGTTGACGGTCATTTTCCGGAATTGGAATGGATTCTACATTGATGTCATTGTTGACCGGGAGGCTATCGATCCTGCTGTGGCTGATCATCTTGCTTCACGCTTTAGCGACATTTTCTCAGGCTTGGACAAGGTCTTGGACCAGTCGCTTGCAGACTTGAAATGCGCTCCCAGTCCCTTCAAACGCGTTGATCCGCTGGAATCTGAGCCCGAGAGTGCATTTCTGACAGGAGGAACAGTTCCCGGAAACCCCGTTGAATCACACATTCAGGAAATCTGGCAGGCAGTCTTCCAGAGGAAACCCCTGGGACTCGAAGCCGATTTCTTTTCCATCGGAGGAAACTCCCTGCTGGCCACTTACCTGATCGCGGAGCTCAACGATGCCCTCGATCAAGAAGTTGCCATGGACGCAATTTTCCAAGCCCCGACAATCCGCTCACTAGCCAATCTTGTTCAGACCAAATCCTCTGCAAGCAATAATGCAAAAGACGACTCCCTGCTTGTTCCAATCAAGGCAATGGGTGACAAGATCCCCCTGATAATGATTCACCCGCTGGATGGGGATATTTACCAGTACCATCTTCTCGGACAACATTTGCCGGATGATCAGCCCTTTTATGCCATTCGCGCACCAAGTAGGACATTCACAAACGTGGATGAAATGGCTGAACATTATACTGACCTTGTCCTTCAGAATTTTCCGGACGGGCGATTTCTTCTGGGTGGCTATTGCTTCGGAGCGGGGGTCGCACTCCAGATGCTGCATAAAATGAGCGAGCAGGGCCTGAAGCTGTATCCGCTTGTGGCCATCGACTTCATGTACTTGAACCTGGTCCGCTACCGTCCGAGATATCTTCTGAAACTCCTGCGCGACGAAAACCTGCATAGCCTCACCCAGCGGATACGAGGCTGGAGTTACAAGATCGGGAAACGCCTGAAGCGGCTCTTCAATTCAAAAGGAACAGGACTTGAGCGGGATATTGAAGACCACTTTGAATTGCCGGAACTCCCGGAAGCCACCCGCCAGCAAATCGAGGCGAATTTTTTCCTCTTGGATGCCACCAAGCCAAAACCCTACTATGGGGATGTCGCCTTGCTGTTGTCCGATTCGGTTTACTCAAGGAATGACAAATGGGTTGGCTGGGACCGATTCGCGAAGGGTCGCCTTTACCGGGAAATTGTCGATGTCGAGCACACGCAGATGATGGAGGAAGCCCGAATCGGGAAAGTCGCCAAAGCTCTTGTCAGGCTCCTGGATCAAATACACACCAAAGCCTGAGGCAGACCACGGCTAAGTGGATATCAACTTGTCCATCAATTGACTGAAGCGCTTGCCTGCCTCTTCGCCCTCATACTGTGAGGCGGTTTCCTGCAGTTTCCGGGCAATTGATTCGTCCGTCAGGATTTCCTCGATGCGTTGCACGATTGCCTCAACACTATCTGATTTATCTCCCCGCAGGCCGATGCCGTGGTAAGCAACGCGGGCAGCGCATCCATTCTGGTCGAACATCCCACCGGAGTAGACAAGTATCGGAACCCTGAATACAAGACACTCGTTTATGGAGTTGATGCCACCATGGTTGATGGAGCAATGAGCCTGCCTTAACACCGCCAGCTGCGGAATCATTTCAAAAACGTGGGCATTCGGCGGGATATCCTTCAACTCCTCGAGAGTCGAGGCATGCCCAAGGCCGCCAATCAGAACCCAGTCAGGCCGGGAGCCCACAGCTTGGAGGATACGGGCAAGGAAGCTGACATCACCTGCATGCATTGACGTTGCCGCAAGATGGATGAGCCTTCTTCCGTTTTGCCGACAATCCTCAAGTACGCGTGTGACTTTTTCTCGAGTCCCTTCATCAACGCGCGCTTCCGCCCGTCGGGTTTTTACCATTGGGCCGATATATTGAAAATTTGGACGTACTGAGTGAGGAAAGTCCAGCTCACCGGCAGTCATGCTCAGCACGGGAAGTTCACTGTAAGTAAACGGCGGAGGCCAATTATAATTCTGTAGAAGCCTGCGTGGAAAGCCAATGGACTTGGCATAGCAACGCAGGGCCGAACGACGATCCGTGAATCCCGATGACCATGCCGAAGACTGGTTTTCCTTCCATCGCTTCATCATTCTCCTGGCCCAAGCCAGACGGATTCCCAGCCGGCTTCCCTTGAATCCGTTACCGGGAACAATTGTTGATTCGATCGGTGGAAGACCCGGCCGATTCCAAATGCTGAACCATGAGCAGAACAGGATAACGTTGAACTTTTTCGCTACCGAAGTGATGATAAATTCGTGCAATTCGACATGGGCGAGCACCACATCGGGAGAGAGATCGTCCAACATGCCGGAGAAGGATCCCACACCCAGTCGGTCAACTGCCTCTGCTTGCCGGATTCCTTTACGACGGACCTTCCAAAGGAAACGTCGGAAGTCGCCCAATTGTTTGATTCCCTCCGGCAACGGAGGCTCCGTTTGGCCGGTAACAGCTGGCAATTGCAGAAATTCAACCCCTTCCGCTTCAATAATGTCCCCAACCGGCCGGGGACTCGCATAGGTGACCCGGTGCCCCAATGCCTGTAACCGCGCCACCAACTGCAAACTGGAATTCAGGATTCCGGATGTGCCGGTCGACATGCAAAGAATGTGAGCCATTATCTGTTTCTATGGAAGGATCAGGGGGTGCGGCAACAATTCAATTATTGAATGTCCATTGAGGCCTCCCTTCTTTTATAGAATTGCTTAAAGACGGGTCGGCCCTACCCTGCATTTTCATGACACCCCTCGGCATTCAGTTACGTCTTCGAAGATACGCGAGTCTTGTCTACCAGCGAATCGGCTTGCCAAGCTGGAGCCCGGAGGCCCGATACCTCAAGCAGTCTACTTCCCCGAAATTGCATATCGGTTGCGGACATCATCCGTTGGATTCCTGGCTGAATACAGACATGCATCTGGCCAGCAAGAATTCGTTCTACCTGAATGCGACAAGGCGGTTCCCATATCCGGACAACGCCTTTGACTATATCTTCAGTGAACATCTGATCGAGCATCTCTCCTATTCCCAGGGGCGGGTCATGCTTGACGAATGTTTCAGGGTCCTGCGACCGGGAGGAGTCATCCGCACCGCCACGCCAGATCTTGCCTTTGTCATTGGCACCTATTTCGCCGAGCCCGATGAGCTGACGAAGGCTTACCTTGATCACCAGCACAAAAGCAGCATGCCATGGGCACCTGCCGATGATCCGGTTTATTACATCAATAACTTTGTCAGGGACTGGGGGCACCAATTCATCTATGACCGCGAATCCCTGTCCCGGTCGCTGGCTGATTCAGGGTTTATTGAAGTCCGGGAACTCCCAGTATGCGAAAGTTCCGAGCCTGCCCTTTGCGAGTTGGAAAACACCACCCGCAAACCAAGGGAATTCTTTGAATTGGAAACAATCGTCATAGAGGCGCAAAAACCGCCTGTTTCAGAATAACAATCGTTCCTTCGGTTTATTCGGGCGATTCCCGGCGAATTACTGCGCTTGCGAAGACATGGGTATCCGTCATGTCGTACTTCCCTCCAATTTGGGCACAATATTGAGGCGTACCGGATTTCAAACCCGTGAAAACAATCTCGTAGGTCTTTGCCCCCGGATCGAGCCGTACCTCCGCCTGGTGGAATTCAATAAACTGACGGGTAATGGGATACTGGCATTTGTAGGCTGCCTCCTTGATACAAAATACCAGTTTGGCAAAAAGACCTGCCTGCCCAACCGGGTAACCGGATAACCAACCCTGTTCCCCCGCAGTACAAATCCTGCGGATCAACTTCTCATCAAGTGGCTCAGCCAATTCAATATCCAGCCCCAGGCCGATTATCTCCCCTCTTTGGCAAACAGCTGCCCCACAAAAACCCTTTGTATGGGATATCGTGCCAACAACCCCCGCAGGCCAGCATGGCGACCGGTCGGGATTTGAAAGAATGGGCGTCTTGGCTATGCCAAGCTTTTCCAACGCCAGATGTGCACTGACCCGGCCCCCGCAAAACTCAGCCTGGCGCTTGGCAACAGCGGACTCGACCAATGCCCATTCCTCGGGAAAGACCTGGTCCCGGAAGATTCCGGGCTCGGAACAGGAAGTGCTTATCTCAGGGGGAAAGAGGCCCTGCAGCAGCGCTTGATCAGTCGTTCTCATCCAGGGTAAACCCGATCTTCACCCCTACCTGCCAATGATCGACTTTGCCGTTGTCTATGTGTCCACGGATTTCCTGAACCTCGAACCATCGCAGGTTGTGCAGGGACTTGGATGCGCGACTGACTGCATTCTCAACGGCCTTTTCCACCGATTCCTTCGATGAACCAACTATTTCCACTTTTTTATATATATGATCTGACATGATTTTTCCTGAATTGAGGGTTTACCATACCCAAGATACGAAGGGAAAAGGCGCTTATCAAGCGTTCGTGCTTCCCCATCGCATGATAAACCATGTTCCTCCCGCAGCTTGACCGCTTTGACTGCAGGAAAAGTAAAAAACACTAGTATCCCGCAGACCGGGACAAAATTCCACCCCTATGAGACAATTTCACCGGGCAAATTATGGTGGAAAATGACATACTAGGTTGTCCAAAACTAAGTCTAACCCTTGGAATAACACCCCGAAGTCGAATTAATATGAAAAAACTCATTCTCACTCTGCTTGCGGCAAGCATAGCTGGTCTGGCAAGCCACGCCCAAGTAACCATTTACTCCACCGATTTCAGCTCTGACACGCTGATATTCGATGATAACACGGATGGTGGGCTACTTTATAAGAGCCAATTCACCGGTGAGGGCACTTGGGGAGCTTTAGCCTCGGGTGCGGTGGACATCACCACGACAAAAGGAAGTGCGGCTCTTACCTTGAAGGGACACGAAAATGGCAGTAATCGGTCGGCCGCTATGTTCATCAATTCCGCCACCATCAATGGATTGACCGGATTGAATACATTCGAACTAAATTTTGACATTCTCGATATCAATAACGCCGCGGGATCCACACTCTACGTCTCTGTGTTTGAGGCTAAATTCGGTGTGGGCTCTCCAAATGCCTACTACATGGATGTGGTCACTGCAGCAGGTGTAAATGGATCTGTAGGTAAATTTGCGGCATCTGATGCCTCTTTCAACCAACTGGGGACTACTGTCACCTATACTGATGCAGATACGGCTGGCGGAACTTCTGGTTTATTGGACCAGACAATCTCCTTCACCCGGTCAGATTCATCGTTTGATCTAGTGGTTTTCTTCGGATTCGACAGGGACGTGACCTTCTCCAATGCCGCATGGGTGGACGATGTCAGCATAACCGCTGTCCCTGAGCCTTCCATGTATGCCCTGTTGGGCGGATTCCTCACCCTCGGGTTTGTGCTCATCCGCCGGCGGCTGAAGTAAGGACCATTCAACCTCTTTTTATCGAGAGCTCCGGATACCCCGGGGCTCTTTTTTTTTGTTTAATCCATATACCCTGATTCCTCTACCCCTTGTGCCACTGGCCAGTCACTTGTGATGAATGGACAAGGCATTCGATACACTGGGACAAACATCTCCTTCCCAGTTGTGCTACAATATCCACGCTTTAACAACCCAACGGCTACCCAACCCCCAAAAGCAAACCCTATGAAATTCCGATTAATCGCCTCCCTGACGATCCTCCTTGCGCCCTTCGTCATGCATTCCGCCACCATCCAAGCTGGCGATGTGACCGCGCTCCTCGGGCCCGATTTCCTGATAGATGGTGCCTCCACCGGCGGAACCGACACCAACTCGGACGGATCCGGCAACATTTACATTCGAAAGACTCTCGACCTGAGCCAAGGACCCGATGGCAGCAATGTCTCTATCACCGGCATTGGCTGGGCTTCCTCGGGCACCGGCACCACGGCGACGGAAGTCACGGTGACAATCACCCATCTGGGTGCTGACGCCGTATTCGGCACGGCTGACGATATCGAGCTCGGAAGCCAGACCGATACGCTCAGCTTTTCCGGAGCGAGTGAATATTATTGGACCTTTGACACACCAATATCTGGAATCGTGACGTCCTCCACCCGGGATTTCCGGTTCAAGCTGACGGCCAACGCGCCCCTCAGCCTGAAGGGAGTCGACTTTGTCCCAAAACTCAGCGCCGCCGGAACATCGACGGCTATTAATCCCTCGGGTTATACGCCGGCAGAGATTGACCTGGGCGATGTGACCGCACAGCTCGGACCCGATTTCCTTCTGGACGACGCCGCCACAGGCGGGACCGACACCACGACCAGCGATCTCTTTGCCAAGCGTGTTCTCGGAGTCAATCAAGGTATCGATGGCAGTGAAGTCACTATCACGGGCATCGGCTGGGCCTGCGCCGGGGCTGCTGCAACAACCGCAACAGAAGCAACCGTTACAATAACCTACCTGGGCGCCGATGGCACTTACGGCACAGGTGACGATATTGATTTTGGGACCCATACCGCAGCCTTCAATTTTGCCGGGGCAGGTGAATACTTCTGGGCCTTTGACTACCCGCTGACCGGAACGATCGACGGCTCCGTACCCGAATTCCGCATCTATATCGCGGCCGACGGCAACATTCGCTACAAGGGCATTGATTTTGCTCCGAAACTCAGCCTTGCC
Source organism: Oceanipulchritudo coccoides (assembly GCF_010500615.1). Lineage (NCBI taxonomy): Bacteria > Pseudomonadati > Verrucomicrobiota > Opitutia > Puniceicoccales > Oceanipulchritudinaceae > Oceanipulchritudo > Oceanipulchritudo coccoides. The sequence continues at coordinate 1,086,195 of NZ_JAAGNX010000001.1, read as the reverse complement.
GGCACCTCGAAGCCTATCAATCCAATCAATCAAAACCTTGCCCGCCTCGCCAATGTAACCGCTTCATCCGGACAAAGTCTTGCCCGCTACGCAACCGACGGAGTTGTTGGAAGCGATTTCAAATGGATCATGCCCAATACTGAGCCCGCACCAAGCTTTTCAGCCCCGCAGACGCTTGAAATTGAATTTCCGGGGCCGGTCGAAATTGGTAGCTACCACCTTTTCCACGGCGTCAATAACGGCCAGACAACTCGCAAGTTCCGCATGGATTATTACGATGAGGGACTTGTCGACTGGGTCATCATTCCGGGCTCATACAAGGACAATTCAACAGCGGACTCCGAGCACAACATCATCTTCTCACCCATTACCGCCAAAAAGTTTCGCCTCACGATTCTTGAAAACTACGGCGATGGCCGTCCCAGAATACGCGAGTGGGCACTCTTCCCGTTCAACGCCGGTGTCGGATATCCGCTCGGGACCGGGGTCACGCTCAATATGGCCAAGGATGGCCGCACAGAAGTCAGCGGAAGCGCAGTCGGACAGGCCCCGCGCCTTGGAGTCGATGGTTACCTCGGAAGCTACTGGTTGTCCGGAGCGACCGGAGGCCACACCTTTGAGGTCTACATCCGTGATGAGATTGACATCAAGTCGGTGCACTTGCATTCGGGGACTTCATCCTCCGGCACGCCGATTGCCGACTTTGATATTGAGTACCGTGACGACGCCGACGGCCTTTGGAAAGCCGCCCCGGGAGCAACCATCACGGGCAACACGGAGACCGATCTGGTCGTCGACTTTACCTCTGCCGTGCGAGCCAACGCGGTCCGGGTCAATATTAGCGATACCGCCCAGGTGGCCATCCGTGAACTCCAGGTTTTCCCGGACAATGGCGCCAGCGGATACCCGCTCGACATAAATGCCAAAAGCAGCACCCCGCCAGCTGAGTCATATGAGGACTACAGTGACGGCTTCTACCAGCTCCTATCCGTCGTCGATGGCAACGCAATGACTGCCGATTCGGTTGGCGCCAGCGTGGTGACTCCAGACACTGAGGACGACGCGCAGCTTTATAATGTCCTCCTCAATGCCGGATCTGAAAATTACCGGATATTCAACGAGGGAAGCCGGGAGGTACTCGCTGTCGCGGATGCCTCCAAGGCAGCTGATGCGGCCGTCATTGAGGAACCGTATACTGGATTTCAGAGCCAGCAATGGATTCTCGAAAGCGCCAGCGGTGGCTCTGTTAAATTCAGGAATGTATTTTCGGGTCTCTATCTTGAGGCAGATGCCGGCACGGTCGTGCAACGCGCTGAAGCAGCTATCGATGCCCAAAGATGGGATGTGAGCTTTGTCAGGATTTTTCCCAAGAAGGGAATGGCCGGTACTGAAAATGTGAATACACCTGCCTCGCCTACCCTTGGCGACGACATGGGTGCCAACTGGTGGTACGGCTGGACCGCCAATGACTTTGTCACACTCGATACCACCAAGACGGATTATACGCCCATGCAATGGGGCAAAGCCAATCTCGACGTGGACAATTACAATGCGGCAACCCAGCTGCCCTTGACACTGCGTTTTCCAGACTGGGCCACGCGCGGTTATCCGCTTATTCTCATGGGCTTCAACGAACCGGACAAGTCGGAGCAATCCAATATTCCGGTTAGCGAAGCAGTGGAGCTCTGGCCGCAGGTCATGGCCGGTTCGCTCCCGCTTCTCAGCCCGGCAACAGCCCAATACAACAACACATGGATGCAGAATTTCATGGCCGAGGCGGATGCCCGGGATTTCAAGATTGATTACCTTGGCATGCACTCCTACCGCGGACCGGACTTGAGCAGCGGAAAATACAACGATCCCAGCCAAATCATTTTGAATATCAATGATCTCTCCGCAACTTATGCTGACAAACCAGTCATCCTGTCGGAATTCGGGTTCTCCGCATTTGCCAATACGGTTTCATGGACCGAAAACGATCTCTACCATGCCATGCTTGAACTGCTCTGGCGTCTGGAAAACAACCCGGTTGTAAAGCGCTATTCAATGTTTGGATTCAAGGAGGTGAGCGATGCTGACCCAACCAAGGATTTCAGCATGCCGGTTGATCCCACCGGGCTCCTGCGGCGCAGTAACTGGAAATACTCGGATGGCACCTTTACTTCAATCGGTGAGCTCTACATGGGCTGGGACGGCACGCTCAGCCCGTTGGCCGACAAGCCCTACATCCTGCACAACCGTGGCTTTGACATGCGGGTGCATAACGATGGATCAGCGGTCGTTGACCAAGCCGATATCCGCACCGGGGGACCATCCGCGCAAGTCGTCTTTGAGGACATTGGTAATGGCTTTTACTACATTACCTCGGTCATCGACGGCAGCCGCCTGCGCCAGTCCAGTGCCTCGACAGTCGAATGGGCCTCGCCCTCAACGACAGGCACCGACGCCCAATGGTCATGGAGCCAGGTGGAATTTGGTTGGTACTTGATTACAAACCGCTCGACCGGAAGCCATCTGCGATACTCCGATCTCTCGGGGATCCATATTCAGGCCAATGCAAGCCCGGGGGAATTCTACCATTGGTGGTGTGTCCCGGCCCTTTTGCCGAGCACTTATGAAAACTGGGGCATCTACGCTTTCCAAGGCGCTCCCGGAGGCACCGCCGTGCTCGCTGGGGATGATCCCGAGAATGATGGTAAGACCAATTTTGAGGAGTACGTCCTGCTGACGGATCCCCTCAATCTGGATCCCGACATCTTGACCATTTTCCCGGGGCCAGCGTCAACCGTGAGTCTGGCCTTCGATATCAATCGCTACGCGACTGGTTACTCGTGGGACTTGTACAGCAGCCCGGATCTCTCCACCAGCGTCTCTAGCTGGCCAGCGGCTCCGTTTACAATGGAGTCCCAGACAGACGACCTGAGTTTCACACGAATGGTGATCCAGCCCACCGGTGCCGTCACCGACAAGCAGTTCTTCGTGATTCGGGTTGAGTGATCAATCCATCGCACTGAACTCTCGGTTTATTTTAAGAAGCCTCCCTGACACACCTGTCAGGGGGGCTTCTTTTTATCCGGGAATCAATCCCGATAAGCCATCGGGTTAATTCCAAACGACCTGCTCAGTTGTTGGACGGCACCAACCGGACAACCCGGCTTGGACCACCGTTACGGTTTTCATTAAGAATTAAATAGAGTGCCCCATCCGGACCCGTCGCAACATCCCGCACCCTGCCCTGCCCCTGAAGGACAATCTCGTGCTCTTCCACCTTGTCCCCATCCAGTTTGAAGCGTTCAAGCTGCTCCGATCTCAGGCCGCCGACAAACAAATCGTTTTTCCATTTCGGAAAGGCATCTCCCTCGTAGAAATCAATCCCGCATACCGCAATACTCGGTGTCCAGTAATGAACAGGCTGCGCCATTCCGGGAGCAGCGGTACGGCCTGTAATAGGCTTTCCATTGTAGTTGATACCGTAGCTGATAGCCGGCCAGCCGTAGTTGACCCCTCGCTCAATGCGATTCAACTCATCCCCGCCGCGCGGTCCATGCTCTGTCGACCAGATTTCACCGGTTATCGGATGCAGATCAAGCCCTTGGGCGTTCCGGTTACCATAGCTCCAGATAGAAGGAATCGCGCCCTCCTCTTCAAGAAAGGGATTATCCGACGGAATGCGGCCATCCTCGTGAATGCGATGGATTTTGCCATTGGGAAAACCCAAATCCTGAGCCTCCTGCATGACCCCTCGATCACCGATTGAAAAATACAGGTAACCATCCTGAAAAACAAAACGCGTTCCAAAGTGTACCCCGGACCGGCCATAGAATTTATCGGGCGCACGAAAGATATCCTCATGATCAATCCATTGACCATCCTTGATTCTCCCCCGGGCGATTACCGTCATGTAAGCATTTTGGCCGGAGGCAGCTTTTGATCTCTCAGAATACCCGAGATATATCCAACCGTTTTCCTCGTAGTCTGGATGGGCTTGGGCCTCCAGTAAACCGCCTTGCCCGTACCGATCCACTTCGGGCAGATCTTTAATCGGCTCACCAAGCTGGCCATCCCGCGCAACGAATAGTTCACCACCAAATTTCGCCAGCAACATGCCGCCATCCGGAAGAAAACTGATGGACCAGAAAATGTCTCCCTCCAACTTCAGCACCTCCTCCAATGTGAAGGAATGATGTTCGGAAGTGAAAACGCCTTCAACCGGTTCGCGGGCTTGGGTAGCTGTCTCTGCGAGGGCAATTTGCCTCATCTCGCGTATGTAAATCACCAGGGACTGGATTTCCTCGTCCGAGAGCACTCCCTCATAAGGAACCATGCCTTTATCCAAAACGCCTTCCCGGATCACCCGCGCCATGTCCGCATCGCTATCCCCGTGGATCCACTCATCATCGACCAGATTTGAGCCAAGGCCGCCCTCAAGGGATTGACCATGGCAAGCGAGACAATGCTGCTCGTACAGGTCGACGACGGCGCCCGTCCCTATTCGGCTCTGCGCCGGCAGGTTGCACGCCAGAAGGAACAGACTTACCACTAGGCATATCCTTTGCATTAACCCCTAAGCAAATTGAGTTTTCGGTGATTCTCAAGCAGCCAAAGTCCCTTAATCGCTTGAATGCGGCATTTTTATCAGACTTGACACTAGGGTTTTTACCTTATATTTACAGAACCAGTACTATTCCAACAGGCCGTAGCTGTCTGTCGTCTGGCCTTGGGCAACTGCGGGATAAAAGCCGAATTCATTCAAAGGAGAATACAAGATGAAATACCCCGTTGTCGCAATCCTCACTATCGCATTACTGGGTGGTGTCCCTCAGGCATATCCAGCAAAGATTAAAAGCCCCATCCTGCCCGAAGGCGATGGTAGCCAGCTTGTCAAAGGTCCTCCTGCCGAGCTGCAGCTCCCCTCCGTGGCAGTGGCAAAAGGGTTTTATAAAGACAAGAATCCCCCCAACGGATTCAAGCGTGTTGCCTTGATGTACGTGGCTCACGGCGAGCCGGCGACGGTCGAGGATGGCGATGAAATTATTGTCTTTCCCGATGGATCACCATTCGGTCCCCACGCGGTTGAACTCAATGTCCCCGAGGCATACCAGTACACCGAATGGGCTGCTGCGTATGAGGAAATCGCTACAGCGATGAGCTACATTTTCTGGGACATCAATGGAAACGGGATCCCGCACGAAGTGGGTATTGTTCCACATGGTGACGTTCCCGGATTTTTCACATGGGAGGCATTCCATGCATCCATTTACGAGCATTATGCACTGGTAAATAACTACAGCCCGCATAATGATGTTATTCGCGCTCACTTTGATTCTGTAGACGTCCAGGTCAACGGAGCCAAAGTCGATACCTTCCTGGCCTATCTTGATGATATTCCGAGAATTCCCGACGTCGTCTATGAAATTGCAGCCGGTGACTATGATGAACTCGTAGTCGTTCCGATGCTCGTGGCAAACTCCACCCACACGGAGGAAATTACCGGGATGATTGAAGAAGTCGGGCACCTCGCGGAAGGGATTGAGATTCTCGTCGCCGAGCCATTCTTCGAAGTTCCCTATATGAGGAAGAGCTTGAGGGACAGCATCCTTGCAATGGCTTTCCAACTGGCTGACCACATCCCGATGGAGGTCGAGGATTACAACATTGGTGTCGTCCTTGCTTCCCATGGGACTCCTTATGTTCCACCGATGCCCGAGTTCGGATGGGTAGAGGGAGAAATTTTTTCCGAACTCATTCCCACGGAAGACGCCTTCCACGAGGAAATTGCCAAATCCCTTCCATGGGCCTCCAAGACGGGCCGGATGAACTATTCCGAGCCTGCCATTGAGGATGCATTGGCTGACTTTGAAGCGGAGGGATATACCGATGTGATCGTTGTGCCGTCGGCATTTCCGACCGCAGCCATTCATACAATGTATGATGTGGCCAGTGCTGCCATGGAGCGGGCTGTTCTTCCCGAAGAAGGTGTTGTCACGCATGAGCGGTTTTCCGGAATGCGAGTACACTATACTTCAAGGGGCTTTGCTGACGCAGAACCCGGCGTGAGTGAGTTTCGTGATGGTCTGGCCTTCCTTGGAAGAATAGCCGTCATGGAAGCACTCAAGAAATCCCCGCCGGATATTTATGAGGAAACCCACTTTCCTCCCGGGGAGATGTTCATGATCCTCGATTCGGAAATGGATCCAGGCACCGGACTGCAATTCCTTTTCTATGAAATCACCGATGGTAATTGGCCTGCGGATTATGAAGGCATCCCTATGCCCGATTGGGTACTGACGGATCCTCCGTCCGCTTCCGGTAACTCCACATCGCGTATGATGATTTCACTACAAGACAACCTGACATCCCTCACAGGAAAAGACCTCAACGGCGCACAGCTGGGCCTTGTCGTCCTGGCATCGGATTCGATCACCCCGACTGACGAGGATCTCCGTGGATTCTCTACCCTCACGGGCACATACAACGCCGAAACGGGAATCGACTTTGGCCGGGTGGAATTGTCCCTGCCCAGCTCGGGAACTCCGTGTCAACCGGGAGATGTCTGTGTCACGGTTTATGCGGATGAGGTAACGGGTCCCGACTTCAAGCTGATGCTGTACAAGACAACTGAGGGCGAATGGCCACAGGACTTTATCACCCTCCCAACCCCGACTGCAGTGGTCACACAAACCGTTCCCGTTCCGGATACTTCCCCGGTGGAAATTCACATTCCGCTGGAAGGTAACCTCTTTACCTTCTCGGGAGAGGAACTGATTGGCGAACGTCTGGGTTTGGTCGTCGTGACAGGAGTCGCAGCCAACTTCGTCGTCGAAGCGACGGATGCACGCGGATTTTCAGCAGGCACAATGATCTATGTGCCCGGTGAAGCAATGGACTTTGGGGAAATCGAACTAACCATTCCGCTCGGCAATCCCAGCGACCTGAACCCGTACCATCCGCATCGCTTGTCCGGTCCCCTCATGTGGACCGAACACATGCTCGGAACGGATGACTTTGTCCCGGGAGCCATTTACCTGGATGTGGCCGATCTCGACGATGATGGCGTCAAGGACATCATCATGGTCGGCGAGCCCCACTTTGAAATGCCAGAGCTGCCTTTGACAGTCCTGAAACTCGGGGTCTACTACATGAACCCAGACATGACCATCAAGGATCAGGAAATAATTGATTCCTGGTCGGAATCCGATCCCGTGCTCTACAGCCCGTGGGGTGTCAAGGTGATCGAACACAGTGGCGCACCAATGATTATTGTCGGGTGCAACATTCCTGAACTGGCTCCGCTGGAGGATGGATCGGGCGCCGTCCTTTCCTATCGTCGTGTCGGCGATAACTGGGTCCGCTCGGCAGTGCGAAGCAATCCGAACCCGTTGGTGACAAATTACAATGCCATGATCGTCGTAGCCTCGGATATCGACCAAGACGGGGATGAGGATCTCGCCATGAGTGGCGCTTTCGCGACCTCTTCGGTTGGTAGTTGGTTGGAGAATACAGGCGATCCTTCAAACCCGTGGATTGAGCACCTGCAGCCGATGGCTCCCGGTACCGATCCGTACATCCGCGGTACCCTCGCCTACAAGAGTGCCGATCTCAATGGTGACGGCTACCCGGAGGTCTTCTACAATGCCATGTTTGACATTGCCGATACCAATCCGCCCCGATACCGCGGGGAAATCTGGATGGCTATCAATCCGGGACCCGGTGGCTGGGACAGCCCATGGGAAATGGTGGTCATTGATGATGATAACTGGGCCGCCGCAGACATGTGGGTCCACGACTTCGATAACGACGGATACCCGGACCTGATCGCCAACCAGATCTTCAACCAAACCGTCACCCGCTACTGGAATCCGGGTGGCACACTTACTGAGGCCTGGACACCTGAAGTCATAATCGATGACCTGACCTCGCCCAGCGACATGTGGCTTGCCGATATGGATATGGATGGACTGATGGATGTCTGCAGCGCCGATCACACCGCTCACCGGGGATTCTGGCACAAGAATCCCGGATTGGCCGGGACGGGTATGTGGAAACCAAACCTCATCTTCCGGAATATCCGCCTCCCGGGTGACTTCGCGATGGTGGATATGGATAGCGATGGCGACACCGACTGGGTGGGCACCTCCATGTCATACGGAAAGGCCTTCATTATGGAACAGATCCATCCCGAGGAAAGCCTTGTCGTGAATATCTCACTACCCGATGGGTTCTCTGGAAATATCAGTCAGCTCATGGTCACGCTGGCAGGAAGCCTTCCGGTAATGGGTCCGCCCGCAGCGGTTCTTGCCCAGATCCAGAATGGAGATGTCGATGGAGATGGAATCGGGGATGTGGATAATATTCTCAACACCTCAACGGACCTCACCCTCGCCTTCGAGGATGTTGGCCTGACCGGCGAATACCATGTCGTCGTCGCCCTCTTCATGGAGGGAGGAGGCGTCTTCGCACCGGTTCCCGGGGTGGATTATATGGGATCAACCCAGAAACTGCTCTTTGGACAGGGAGAAGTCGATGCGAGTGTGGAATTGCAGCTGGTTCCTCCGATGTAAATCGGAGGGGCCTGTGCCCTAAAACCGCGACGAGATGCTCAATGCGGCCACGGGAGTTGAATCCAAGTCGTCCGAGCCGATCTTTTTGCCCTTGCGATTCTCAACGGTGATTTCACCGGAGATGAACTGGCCAGCGTAGAGATCTATGGAGACAGATTCGCTGGCCATCCAGGTGAGCCGCAGAAAAACCGGAATTCCCTCGATTTCACCAATGCCGTCCGGATTCGTTCCATCTTCATCCAGGCGGAACCGGTTTGAGCGCCAGCCGCCACCCAAGGCAACCTCCCAATCTGTATTGGGGGAATAGACCATTTCCAGGCCGGCCGGTCCCGCAGGGCCTGGGCGGAATGGATTGCCTACACGCCAGTTGTCGTTGATCTGCCAGTCAACCAGCAGGACGGGAAAGGCTGAAGTTTCCTCCAGCCCGGTAAATACGCCGGCACCAACTCCAATTGTCAGGGTCTCTGAAACCCGGTATCCGTAGCTGAGGATTGTCCCGAATGTGAAAGATTTGCTCCAGTCAGCTCCCTTACCCCGCGCAATTTCCATGCTTGGTGCAATGAAGAGGACACCGTCATCCCCGATAGGCCGGCGCCAGCCCAGTCCGATTGAATAGTTGACCACATCCCCCCATGGAGCCACGAAGTCGGCCGAACCAGCCTGTCCAAAGTCGTAATCCTGGAAGCTTGCTCCAATCGAGAGACCGAGGTTTGAACCCCGTCCGAGGGACCAGTCGACCCCGACCTCAAGATCGGTTTGATCCACTCCCAGTTCACCGCCCTGATCCAGATCCGCCTCGCTGATCCAACTCTGCGTGACCGAGAATTCGGTCCGGGTCTCTGAGCCGACTAAAGAACAGGCCCAGAACAAACTGGCAATTAGACTGAGATGAACTCTTTTGCTGAAATACTTCGACATGAATGAAAGATTTTCCATCTAAATGGAAATGGCAAGGCAGGCAGATGCTTTTACCCCAGCCTTCAGGATCCTATCCCCGAATTTTCCTCAAATTGCTTTTGCTATTCCCGAAATGGAAGCATAATTTTCCCCACAATATTCCCACCAAATATGCACCTTTTTAAAAAGTACTCTGACGCCAGCAAGGCGAGCCGTTGGGATCGATGGCGGAAAATCTTTGACCTGCTTGAAGACCGCCATGTCATCCATATCAGCGATATCATTGCAGAGACGGACGCCAAACCCAGCGTCATCGAGAAGGATATTGCGACACTCTCCTCGCGCGGTTTGGTCAAGCGTACCGCAAAGGGCGGCCTGACTCTCGAGCGCTATCATGGGGAAAAGTCCTACGATGAGCGCTTAAAGGAGGACGTTCAGGGTAAGGAAATCATCGCCGCTCTAGCTTCCGAGAAATATATCGTAGAGGGCATGACACTATTTCTCGATGGAAGCACAACGGTAAAGGCAATCATCCCTTTCATCGCCAACCAGAAACTCCGCATCATCACCAATAATCTCTCCATTATCTCCGAGCTTAGAAAAAGCAATTTTCCCGGAGAGATTCTCTGCACAGGAGGCCATTTCCGGTCCAACGCCAATACCGTCGTCGGCGAGAGCGCCTGCATCATGATCAACCGCTATAAGTCAGATTTGACAATCTTAGGCGTCGAGGGCGTGTCATCCGAAATGGAGCTCATGGAGGCCCATCCCGGCGAAGCCCTCCTCAAGCAGGTCATGATCGAGCATTCAAGACGCACCATCATCCTCGCCATGCCTAAGAAATTTAATGATGATTCCCTCCTCACCTTCGCCACCCTGAAGGATGTCGAGGCCCTCATCTCCACTCGCTTCCCACCAGGCCCGTTTGCAGACGCTGCCAAGGCTCAGGGAGTCCGCCTCGAATGCCCCGCTTCATCGACCGGTAACCAACAGGTCTAGTTCTCGCAATACAACCCGTGAAGGGTCGCCAGAATCTCCATCACGTCTTCGCGCCCCACCCGGTAATATATTGTCTGCCGGTCCTTCCGCGTCTGCACAAGGCCCTCCTTGCGCAACTTCGCCAGATGCTGTGACAGCGCCGAGCCGCTCAGGGGAATCCGCTTCAGGATCTCCCCCACGTTCAATTCTCCCTCAACCCCCAAGTGACACAATATCTTCAGCCGCTCAGGATGGCTCAATAACCGCATCATCGTCGAGGCCATCTGCACCCCCTCCGATTGCGCCATCCCGTCCAATAGCTCGCTCCCAATTGTTTCCTCGCGGTTCACGTTTTTCTTTAATTTAGATTTGACTAAATTAGAAAATGCTAAAGTTATGGAGGGATGCAAGGAAAAACAGAAAAAAAGCTGAGTATTGAACAAGGGGTAATGGCGATGGCGGGGAGCTTTGTGCTAGTGAGCGTGATTCTGGGGATAATCTGGACACCATGGGCACTTGGGTTCACGCTATTTGTGGGAGCGAACCTGTTGCAGGCGGCCTTCACGGGGTTTTGCCCGGCAGCGATGGTATTTGCGAAGCTGGGCCTGCGCGGGGGCTGTGTATTCAACAAGTAAAGGGGAATGAGGATGCGAGTAAAAGGGATAGTGTGGCCATGTGTGGTGGCGATTTTTCTGGCGGGATGTGGGGGTCATGGAGACGCCCCTGGGCAGGAGGAACGCTTACCGGCATTGGAAGTTAGGAGTTTCACCGTTGAAGCGAAGGAGCATCTGCAGCGGCAAGGGCTGCCTGGCACGGTCAATCCGGCTGACCAGGCAATCATCGCCTCGAAGCTGATGGGAACGGTGGCACAAGCGGATGTGGATATTGGCCAGCGGGTCTCTGAAGGTGAGCTGCTGATCACCCTGAGCGCGGGAGAGATTGAAGCACAAGTCGAGCAGGCGGAGGCCCGTCTGGCGCAGCTGACGCGCAACCTTGAGCGGGAGAAGGCCCTTCTGGCGCAACGGGCGACCACAGCGGAATCCGTTCGGACTTTGGAGGACGAAATTCGCCTGGCGCAAGCGCGCTTATTGGAAGTGCAGACGATGGAAAGCTATATCAGCATCCGCGCACCCTATGACGGAATTATCACGACAAAGAAAGTGCGCCGGGGAGATCTGGCGATTCCCGGAGTACCTCTCCTGACAATTGAAGGTATCGGAAGTCTGGAAGTGCATGTACAGGTGCCCGATTCCCTGATGCCACTGCCCTACGGGGCAGAGGTGAATCTAATGGCGAAAGGCATTCCGGAAAAGGCCCGTCTGGTGGAGTGGTCACCTGCGGCGGATCCGGCCAGCCGGACGCGCCTCGCGAAACTTGAATTGCCGGAGGAAACCACCCTCCGCTCCGGGCAATACGTGCGGGTTGATTGGCCGGTTAAAACAACCCTTTCCATCTGGATTCCGGAATCCGCACTTTCCCTGATGGGCCAGATGGAGCGGATCTTCACGATAGAGGACGGCCGGGCTGAATTGAGGCTCATCAAGTCGGGATTGAGAGAAAACTCCATGGTGCAAGTTCTCGCCGGTCTTGAGGCGGGCGAACAGGTGGTCATGTCCCCCACCCGACAGCTTAAGGATGGTCAACAAATTATTGTAACACCGTGAACACGACTCCACCACTTGGAAACGCCGGGCGCTTTGCCGCGCTCTTTATCAATTCGAAACTGACATTGATCGCGGTCATTGCCTCGATTCTCATGGGCATCTTTGCCGTCCTGCAGCTTCCCCGGGAGGAAGAGCCACAGATCAAGGTGCCCATGATTGACATATTCGTCTCCATGCCGGGGGCCAGCCCGGAGGAAGTCGAGAACCGGATTACCCGTCCGATGGAAAAGCTCCTCTGGGAGATACCGCGTGTTGAATACCTGTATTCCACATCCAACCCGGGCGGCGCAATGGTCATTGTCCGCTTTGAAGTGGGAACAGATATTGAATCGGCCCTTGTCCGGCTGAACCAGAAATTGCAGACAAATTTTGATCGAATTCCGCCGGATGTGAGCCAGCCCTTGGTGAAGCCGCGAACGATTGATGATGTGCCGATCCTGGCCCTCACATTTCACAGTTCCGAGTACGATCACCTGACCCTGAGGCGCCTTGCCGCGCAAGTGGATGATTCCATCAAATCAATCGAGCAGGTCGCGGAAACGACCTTGATTGGAGGCAGCACCCGGCAAATTCGTGTCCAGCTGGATCCCGCCGCCCTGGCGGCACACCAGATCAATCCATTGGACCTCATACCCGCCTTGCAACGGACCAACCGAAGCATCCAGCTGGGCGCCCTGCCCTTTGACAACAACTCCGTTCTTTTGGAGACGGGCACCTTCCTGACCAGCGCGGAAGATGTCGGGTCCATCGTGGTCGGGGTGTTTGCCGATCGTCCGGTTTATCTGAGGGATGTAGCGAAAATCCATGACACCGCATCCGAGCCGTCAAATTACGTACTGCACAAGGATAATTCAGGAAAGCTGGAAGCAGCTGTCACGCTGAGCTTGGCGAAGAGGCCGGGCGCCAATGCCATTGATGTGGTCAATTCAGTCCTCAAGAAAGTTGATAGCCTGAAAGGCAGCCTGATTCCCAATGAAGTGGAGATCACGGTCACGCGTGACTACGGCCACACCGCCGCGGAAAAAAGCAACGAGCTTCTCCTGCACATGGGGATTGCCGTGTTCGGGGTCGCCTTATTGATCCTCTTCTTCCTTGGCTGGCGCGAATCCCTGGTGGTCCTGCTGGCCATCCCTTCCACCCTCGCCCTCACGCTCCTCGTATTCTATCTCTATGGATACACCCTGAACCGGATTACGCTTTTTGCCCTGATCTTTTCCATCGGGATTCTCGTTGATGATGCCATTGTCGTCGTGGAAAACATCGTCCGTCATGTGCGGATGAAAAGGAACCGGAACCGGTCAGTTACCGAGGTTGCCCTCCAAGCAGTCGATGAAGTGGGAAATCCGACAATCCTTGCAACCTGGGCAGTCATAGCGGCGATCCTTCCCATGGCCTTTGTCGGTGGATTGATGGGCCCCTACATGCGTCCCATTCCGATTGGCTCAACGGCAGCCATGTTGTTTTCCCTCGTCATTGCCTTCACCATCACACCGTGGGCCGCCCTGCGGGTCCTCAAGCGCCATCTTCCGGCGAAGGAGGAACCGACTGGCGAGGCCAGTGCACCCGTGGATACGGAGGACCATGAAGTCCCCGATGACTTTTTCACCCGTCTCTACCACAAGGTCATGGAACCGATGCTCGATAAGTCCATCTGGCGATGGTCCTTTCTAATGGGAATCGCGGTGCTTCTGCTGGGAAGTGTTGCCTTGGTTCTTATCGGAAAGGTGGAAGTCAAAATGCTTCCCTTTGACAATAAGTCAGAGTTCCAGGTGATTATCGATGCACCCGAAGGAACAACACTCGAGGAGACGACCGATATTGCACTGGCAATGGCCAATGCCCTCCGGAAAGAACCGGAAGTCCAGGACATCCAAGTTTATTCTGGGACAGCCAGCCCTTTCAATTTCAATGGTCTCGTCCGGCACTACTTTCTACGCAGTGGACCCAATGTGGCAGACTTGCAAGTCAACCTTGTCAGCAAGGAAGAACGAAGTGAACAAAGCCATGACATCGCCAATCGTGTGCGGCCCATGCTGGCAAAAATTGCCCATGCCCACGAAGTAGCCATTGCCATCGCCGAGGTTCCACCGGGACCTCCTGTGCTGCAGACAATTGTCGCGGAAATCTATGGCCCGGATCCGCAACAGCGCCTCGAGCTGGCTAAAGCCGTTCGCTCCATCATGGAGGAGACGGAGGGTGTCGTCGATATCGATTGGTATGTGCAGGATCCCCAACGCAAGGACCGGTTTGTCGTGGACAAGGCCAAAGCCGCCCTTCACGGCCTTTCAGAGGCCGAAGTGAGCCAGGCCCTCGCGATGGGCGCCAGTGGAATTCCCGCCGGGCTGATCCACCTTCCCAGGGAAGTGGAAGATGTCATGATCCGCTTTGAGATTCCGAATTCCGGAAAGTCCAAGCCCGAGGATCTGCTTGCCTTGCAAATCCGTTCACCGCAGCAACCCGGTGCGCCTCTTGTTCCTCTATCCGAATTGGTGACCTTGGCAAGTGAGCCAGCTCCGCAATCGCTCTACAGGAAAAACCTCAAGCCGGTGACCTATGTCACGGCCAACGTGGCCGGGGCGATTGAAAGCCCGGCTTACGCGCTGTTCAAGATGAACAAAAAGTTGGCCGATCTGAATCCTGCGGACTTTGGAGGAAACAGCGAAAGTCTTCCCATCTACAATCTGAACCTGCCCTTTGATGATGAAGAACCGGCAATGAAGTGGGATGGCGAATGGCACATCACGCTCGAGGTCTTCAGGGATCTGGGAATTGCCTTTGCCGCCGTTCTTGTCCTGATCGCCATGCTCATGGTTGGCTGGTTTCACAGTTACAAGACCCCGCTTGTCGTGATGGCGGCCATTCCGTTTTCCCTTGTCGGGATTCTTCCCGCCCACTGGGCCATGGGGGCATTTTTCACCGCCACCTCCATGATCGGATTCATGGCCGGCGCTGGCATTGTGGTGCGGAACTCCATTATCCTCGTTGACTTTATTGAGCTGCGGCGGGAACAGGGACTCTCCCTTCGCGATGCAGTCGTTGAGGCCGGTGCGGTCCGCTTTCGTCCAATGCTCCTCACCGCCTTGGCCGTGGTCGTGGGAGCCAGCGTCATCCTTGCCGACCCGATTTTCCAAGGCCTTGCGATCAGCCTGATGTTCGGGGAAATTGCCTCGCTCCTGATCAGCCGGATGGCCGTGCCCGTCCTTTACTTCATGTCAGAATCGAAAAATTCCTAAATCTCCAGCAGGGAATTGCAGGCAAGCGGGGGCAACTCAACGGCACAGGTGGCCCATGACAGCCCCACCCCGAATCCGGAAAGGAAAAACCGGTGGGAGGCCTTGGTCAGTTTATCCCCGTAATGATCGGTCAGCGTTGCCGGTATGCTGGCACTGCTCTGGTTGCCAAATCTTTCAACCGTCCCGGAAGGCACCTGCTCCGGAGGCAGTTTCAAGCGCCGACGGATGTTGTCGATGATGTAGCGATTTGCCTGATGGAAGACAACTCCCTCAACGGACTCGGGTTCCCAAGCGGTAGCAGCGAACATGTCACTGATCGCCTTCGGTTCAACTTTCAGGGAAAAATTGAAAATCTCCGCCCCATCCATGTGAAGGTTACAACGGCTGCGCTGGATACCTTCACCCAGCGTCTTCACTTCCGCGCTCTCAACTGACCACGGTTCACGGAAGGCTCCTCCGGGTTGCCAGAGCGACTCGTAGCCTGTTCCGTCGGATTGCAGATCAAACAGGGCTTCAGGTGCTGACGGGTCCGCCTCCAGAAGAGTCGCACAGGCCGCATCGCCAAAAAGCGGCCGCAGGGCGCGGTCGTCTTTTGAAACAATCTGGCTGATGGTGTCGCCAACAACAAGAATGACGCGCTTCAAACCGCCACCCGCGATAAAACTATGGGCCGCCCATAGTCCGTAGACATATCCCGAGCAGCCAAGATTAAAATCCATCGCAGCGCATGTAGTGGGCAGACCAATACGTCCCTGCAGGAGAACGGCATTCCCCGGCTGAAGATAATCGGGCGTCTGCGTGACCATGAAGATGCCGTCAATTGATTCGGGATCTGTTTCGGTTTCCTCAAGGAGTTTCCTCACCGCGGCTTCCGCCATGTCGTTGGCCGTCATCCCCGGGGGTGCGACCCTGCGCTTGTCCAGTCCGATGGTTGCCTTGAGGCGGTCGATCTGGGCGTGGTTGTTGTCAAAAAGATAAGCCTCGTCGCTCAGGCTGACCTCGTTTTTTGGCACGACTGTCACCAATCCGCCAATACGCACGCCACTGATCCGCAACAAGCCCATCGATCAGCCTTCCACGCCACCAAGGTAAATCACCTGGCCGGTTACAAAGTCACTTTTTGGAAGGAGGAAAAAATCAACCACGTTGATGACATCGTCGAACTCCCCAAGGCGGTGAATTGCCTGACGCTCAAGAAGCCGCTCAATCGCCGCGTCGGAAACCCCGCGGATCAGGTCGGTCTTCACGGGCGTCGGGCCAACTGCGTTGACGGTGATCCCGTTCGGCGCCAGCTCACGCGACATGATCTGGGTAAGGCTTTCCACAGCCGCCTTGCTGGCGGCATAAGCCAGTTCTCCTTCAAGGCGGAGCGGGCGCGCCACAGTGGTGAAGAAAACAATGCGCCCCGTCTTCTGCTTAAGCATGAGCTTGGCCGACTCGCGGGCAAAATAGAAGGCGCCGAAACAATTTGTCCG
Source organism: Oceanipulchritudo coccoides (assembly GCF_010500615.1). Taxonomy (NCBI): domain Bacteria; kingdom Pseudomonadati; phylum Verrucomicrobiota; class Opitutia; order Puniceicoccales; family Oceanipulchritudinaceae; genus Oceanipulchritudo; species Oceanipulchritudo coccoides. The sequence goes on along the minus strand of NZ_JAAGNX010000001.1, from coordinate 1,069,387 downwards.
GAAGACCTTTTCCATTGTGCTTCCGGGGGTCAGCAAGGCTGAATTCATGGAAGCGATGCCGGCATTGTTCAGAAGGGCATCGATCTGTCCGTACTTTTTCCCGCACTCGCGAACCATTGCCGTGACAGCCTTTTCATCTCCCACATCCAAGCAGGTGTGGTGGTATGCCGGGTGGTCAATGGTCGATTCCCCTCGGCTGCATCCGGCAACTTTCCATCCGCTTTCCAGATAATACTCGGCCAATTTGGCCCCGATGCCCTTGCTCGTGCCGGTGATGATGATAACTCGACGATGGGTGCTCATGATTGCGGGGTGGTTTCGATAACAAATTCACTCAGGTCGGCCACGCTGCGGAATGGCGAGCGTTTCCGGCTCAGGGCACGCTCATCGGCGAGAATCCAGTTTTTGCCAAAGGCTTCCTCAAGGCGGCCTTCCAAGTCCACGATCAGGTGAACCACCGCCATGCTGTCCAGATCGGAATCTCCTCCGAGAATCGGGGTCGTGCCCGAAATCTGACCCAACTCGGGAAGGGCGAGGTCCTGACGCAGCTGCACCAGGCTGGCTGCGATAAGACTTTCCACCTCTTTGCTTTCGGGGCTCATGAATTTTGTGCCTTGGACGCCTGTACTTTCGCGTAGAGGTCGGAAACCGTGTCGCAGGCTTGTAGATCGGCCCCGCTGAGGACAACATTGTATTCCTGATCCAACATCGAGAGCGTCGTCAGGATTGCCAGGGAATCCCAGTTGGGCAAATCCTGCAGTTTATTATCGGGAGAAAATTCAGCCCCGGGCTGGTTGATGGCCTCCGCCAGGTTCTTCAAGAAATCTTGCATAATGATGCTTCAGCAAACGGCCAACGACGTGGAAAATCAAGCCTTTCCCTGCTGGCGGAGGCGTTTACCGACAGCAGTCTTGGCAAGCTCTGTCACGGCTTCAATCCGGGTTGGGACATGCGCAAGAGAGAGTGCCTTCTCACGCGAGGCCTGTCTCAGCGCTTTCATCAGGCCTTGCACATCAGGTTCGCCCGCAAAAATCACCTTTGCACAAAGGGCCTGACCGGTGAGCGGATTGGGGATTGCCGAAACGGCTGCATCCCGTACCCCGGGCTGCTCAAGAATCATCGCCTCCACCACTTCCGGCACGACTTTCGTCCCGCCGATATTGATCAAGGCTTCGCGACGACCCAAAACGCGGATTGAGCCATTCGGCGTTTTTTCCGCCAGATCCCCGGTCCGGTGCCAAACACTTTCCGGATCGGCAAGTCCCTCTTCGAGCGTTCCCAGCATTCGCGTCGGGCTTTTGATCAGGAGCTCCCCGTCCTCAACTTTCCAGTCGTATCCGGGTTCATCGAGAAACATGGCATCGGGATATTCCGGGTCAGCGCGCACCGGTAGCGCGCCCAGCTCGGTCATTCCAAACCGTTGCAATAAGCGGGCATTCGGAAAATGTGCGCTGATCCGCTGGCGCAGGGCTGCTGGCATGGGTTCCGCTCCGTGGGGAATGGTTGTCACGCTGCTGAGGTCGCGACCCTCAAGCTCACCGCTGAGAAGCAGGAACTGGAGGAAGGTCGGCGTGGCTGGCAAGACCTGCACGGATTGCTCTTCAATGCACGAGGCAAGGGCTTTCGCATTCATGCTGGAAGGGATGACCAGCGTGCTTCCCCGATGAAGGGCCTGGAAAAAGGCATCAATACCGGCGATGTGGTCAGCGGCATACAGGACAAGAAGCCGGTTCTGCGGGCGCTCCTCAAGCGCATAGGGTGTGAGAAGTGTATTGACCGAGTGGACAACATGTCGCGGCTCGCCGGTGGTTCCTCCCGTTTTCAAAATCAGGAGTGGTGCAGATGCCGCAAAAAGCTCAAACCCGGATAGCGTGCTGGAGTTGCCCAGTACAACTGATTGGCCAGCGAGAAATCGCGCCAGCAAATCGGCAAATGAATCGGCACGCCATTCGAGTCTGTGAAAGTGAATCGGCTGGCTGGATGAATCCGAAAGTGCCTTTGATCTGGCTTCCACCAGTTCAAGGAAGGTGCGGTAATCAATTGATTGTCGCGGGCCGGCAAAAAGGCACCGGTCCCCGTAGGCAGCAACAATCTTCTGCAGGTCAATCATGCCGGGACAACAAACGTGCCGGGTTTCCAAAGACGGTCACCTTTTCCGGGACATCAGCCACCACGACCGAACCCGCACCAATTACTGACCGGTCACCGACTTGCTTGCCCGGAATAATTGACGCGCGGCTTCCAAGAAATACTTCATTCCCGATTTTCACATAGCCGGTAATATCACAAAAGCTGCTAATCTGACAATCCGTGCCAATGGAGGCATCATGGCCCATCGCCGTGCTGACATTCATGGCCGTGTTGGCCCCGATGGAAATATCGCATGTCAGGACCACGCGCGGGCACAGGATCACACCTGTCCCCAGCTCGACTCGACTCCCGACAACACAGCTTTCGTGAATCAATCGAGTAAAGACTGCTCCTTTGGCCTCAAAGCGCTTGCGCATTTCCATCCGTAACTGCGGTACGCCGATGGCACACAGGAAAACATCATCTTTCCGGGGCTCGTAGTCGTGCGTGTTGCCAAGAAGTGGAAGCTCCAGGCCGGAAAAGCGCTCGAGACAATCCGCCCGGTCGTCCAGAAAACCGGCAATTTCCCACTCGCGCCGGTAAGCAGGCGATTGTTTAGCCCACTCTAGGACTTCACGGCCAAATCCGCCGGCCCCGATGATGATGAGTTGTTTCATTTTGCCGCCACTTCGGTCGTAGGCTCGGGTTCGGACAGGCAGAGATCGGCCAGATCAGCCATCACGGTCTGGAAACCGGGCATCTCCCAAAGTGCATCCATCGGTTGGGCACTGACCACCCGGACAAAGAATTGCTCACGATGAACATTCAGGCCGAATTTGCGGAAATCTTCCCAGATGGAGGAAAGCGAGGATCTTGTATTGATCCGCTCGCCTCCGTACCAGTGAGCCTCTTCGCCGACAATATGCCAAAAGTACGTGTAATTCTTGCTGTCACCCAATTCATAGACGCCCCACTGTGCGGGTTGAAGATTCTCCCCCTCTACGCTTCGCAGGACATTCCAGTCCCGGTCAATGCAGGTAAACCCGACTTCCGTCCAGCAGCGGTCCGGCGAATGCTGGTTCACAAGGCGCACAGGCATCTTGCCGGGCTTCCAGTAGGCGACATAGACGGAGAAGGACTTGTCTCCCCGCGTGTACTGCCGGTGTATGAAGTCATCGAGCTTCAAAAGATTATACGAACGCTGGGTGACCGACTCGGTTGGTCCAAGGTCAAGATCCTCGACATTCCAGCCGGACAATTCAGCAGGAATGGAATCCGCGAGCGGGGCCTCAAGGCTCCCCTCCGGAACAGGCTTCATGCCAGCCACCAATTGAATGCCGATTGCCCCGAGCAGGACAACCGCAGCAAGAGAAGGAATCCCCCATCGCTTGAACCAAGATATCATGATACTTAAAGAAAGAGGTTTTCAGCGCATTTCAATGCTGAATCGGTTTCTCCCAGAACTGGGCCGCCCCGGTTTCCGGGTCCAACTCGTATGGCTGGAAGCCCCAGCGCTGGTAAAGGGCCTTGGCTCTTTCATTCCCTTCGAGCACTTCAAGGGTTAATTTACAACAATCCCGCTTGAGGGAGACCTTCTCAACTTCACGGAACAGCGCCGAGCCGATTCCCTGGCTCCGGTAATCCGGATGCACAGCCACATCGTGGATATTCATCAACGGGCGCGCGGCAAAGGTGGAAAAGCCCTCCATCGCGATTAGAAGGCCAACAGGCTGGTCTCCAATCAAGGCCAGCAGCGTGACCACCCAGGGGCGCCGGCGCAGCTCCGGCACCAAGTCACGACGGGTAGTCTCTGGGAGTGGCTTGGCCCCGCCCATTGGATCCTGAGCGTACAGGTTCAGGAGTTCGAAAATGGCCCGCGCGTGGCTCACATCCGAATATGGGTTGATCAATATGCGAAGCGGCTTGCCGGAAATCAGGTTATCTGTGTTGGACATGAAATCAAAGGGGAATAATTAAACCGGCAACTTAAGTTGGCTCATCAATCTGGTCAATGGGCAATCCCACCCACCTTGACAGCGTGGTTGGAATTACCTAGATCTCCCCATGTCCAATCGGAAGGGGCATTTGCATGAACAGAAAAGGATCATCATGAAAACACTCGGATTTCTTATACAGCTCGCTACCGCAGGCCTGATGGGCTATCTCGGCTATATTTTCTTTCTTAATCTGGCCATTTTCCCGGTGGCCGCCTTCGGGATCCTCTTTGGGCACATCATGCGCCGGAATGCCAAGCTTGGTATTTCCGATTTCTTCTCAGGCTATTTCGTGGCCTTGCTCCTCTGTGTGGTTTTCTTCGGCGTAGGCTATGGAATGATGCACATCCTTGACTTGCGACCAGCCGAGGGCGTGGGCCGTTACTAGGCCTATTCGGGCTTTTTGAAGACCAGACGAATAAAGCGCGGTGCTCCGGGAAGCAGAGGTGTCGCGTCACGCACGGTCAGTCGATCAGCGGTATCCTCCAGAATCTCCAGCGCGGGATGATTCCCCGGCACAGCCGGGTTGGGACTCCAGTTCACCAGATCAGATGAGACCTGGGCCACATACCAGAGGCCGCCTTCAGCAGAGGCCTTGTCCACACTGATCTGGAGATAGTCCGACCCACCCGAATCAATCGGCTCAAAGCTACCCATCAGGTTGTTTGCATAGACCAAATAAGCGTCGGCAAACTTGGGATCTGTCCCAAGAGCCAGCTCGGTGATATTGTCAAAGCCGTCACCATCCAGATCGAAATCCGGGTCAGCCAAGCCCGCAGCAATCTGCGCCCTGGTGAAGGTCTCACCTGCCCAGAATTCATAAGGGGAGACCCCACTCGCCAGCCGGACAATCGGACGGGAGCTTGTCCCGTTGTATCCGAAGAAGTTCCCGCCAACCCAAAGGGAGCCGTCGGGGCCATGGACCAATGTGTAGACGCGGCTTGAAGGCCCGCCAGAGGAAGTAAAGGCCGTATCGTGGCTCAAACTGGAATCAACCCGCATGAGCCTCGAATCCGGGGAGTTGAATTCCCCACCGAATAACACCCCGCCAAAGGGTTCGACCAGAACCGTCCGGATCAGACTGTTCAAGGGTGAGGCCAAGGTGCTGTCAAAGGTCCCGTTGGTATTTACGCGGGCAAAATTTTCAGCGGAATTTTCATCATACGCTGAGAAGGATCCCCCAACGATGATATCACCGTCCGGACTGATCCCCATCGCATATCCTGTCCGCAAACTTGAAACGACCGTATCCGCATGCAATCCACCGTCCGGATCAAATCCAACATCCCTGGACCCATCGATATTCAGGCGTGCAATACCCGAGCGGAAACCCGAGCCAGTCCAGCCGATATAAAAACTTCCGATCACCAGGATATCCCCGTTTGGCTCAACAATGATCTCCTTGATTCTCGCACCAAAGCCCGTGTCAAAGGGGAGCGCAAGCCCCGCACCCGGGTTTCCGTCCGAGGCTAGGCGAACCAAGCCGAGGTTGCTGGTCAGGACTCCATTAAAATCCCCGAAGTCCCCGCCAACAAGGATTTCCCCGTCCTGCTGGATGGCGATTGTGTGAATGGAGTTATCAAAGCCTGTTCCGATATTGGACAAGAAAGTTGTATCGATGGAGCCATTACTGTTTAGCCGGATCAACCGGTTGGCGGGTGTCCCATTGTATGTCGTGAAATCTCCTCCAACGAGAATCTTGTCATCATCCTGGACGACAATGCAACGAACGCGATTATTGAATCCTGTCCCCGAGTTATTGAACGAGGTATCAACGGATCCCGTCAGGGACAGGCGGGCAATATTGCCGGCCCCTTCGAATTCCCCGCTGGTATGACCAATCGTCCCCCCGATGATGGGGCGGCCATCGCTCTGGAAATCAATTGCATAGACGGAGTTGTTGAAAAAGCCCGGCGTAAAGGAAGCAAAGCGCTGACCGGCATCAAGAATGGAGACCGTGGCGGTTCCTTCGCCTGCGGGAATCGTCCCGATCGAGGGATTACTGATTGTCACCGAGAAATCCTCGATACCTTCGCTGAGGGCATCCGGAAGAATGGCGATCGTAATGATTTTGTCACTCGTATCGCCATCAGCCCAGCTCAACGATCCGCTGGCAGCGCTGTAGTCACTACCGGCAACTGCCGATCCATCAGCGGTTGCGTAATCGAGTGTCAAAGCCCCGGTGCCACCGAATGACCGACGAACCGTTACCGAAGCCACTCCCCTCGCCTCGTCAAATTCAAAGTCGGTGGCGGCAAAGCCAACGCGCGGATCAAAGGCAATCGTCACATCGATCCATTCATCCCCGGTCCCGTCGGTTCCGGTGGCAACCGGCGTGAAGGTGACACCGCTTGTGGAGTCGTAGAGGAAATTTCCAACAGCCAAGCCTGCGTCAAGACGGTCCGCCGTTTCAGGACTTGAAGAACCCGGTGTCATGTCGACCAAGGTGGGCCGTTCGGGACGCACCGGTTCAAGGCCGTCAGCGACAACATAGATGCCATTCACAAAGTTGGGAACCGAGGTGTACAATTGCCGGTAGCCGACCCAGTAGGTGACGCCGCCCCCCATTGGAATGCGCAGGGCAAGGACCGGATTGTCGAGGGCATTGATGTCATCAAAGCGATAAACCCGATAAGTCCCGTCGAGGGTTATGTCGGCGATGTTTACTTCCGGAAGCCAGTCGATGGCGTTCTTCTGGTACATGTTGAAGTGCGCCGGGTTCAAGGGATCGGTGATGTCCCCTTGGCCCATCAAATCAAAGATATCGCCATACTCGAGGCTGTCCCCGTAGTAGGAGCCACTGATACCCTTTTCAGGATGGTAGTAATTCGAGTGAAACAGGCCGTAGTTGTGCCCGAATTCGTGCGTGATCACCTCTATGCGGGATGTGCTGGTGGAGAGCCCGTTGATCCAGTGTCGGCTTCCGCCCACCGAGGCCAGGCCTCCGTAAGTGATCAGCGAGTCCGTGACACCTGACAGGCTTGGGAAATAGATCATCACCACATCATACGAGGAACTGGCAAGGTAATCAGGCGAAGCGTCATAGTCCGCCAGAACGTCTGTATAGAGTCCGTCATTGTCACCGGCCTGGGCATAGGATGTGCCAGTGCCTGACGGCTGGTACAGTGTCGAGGTCACAGAGTAAGTCAGCGAAGCAGTCCCATAGGACATCGTATTGAGGTGTCCGCTGATCGCGGCCAGATCCGTTTCCAGATCCAGTTGGCTGACGGGAGCTCCCGGAATATCGGAGAAATCACAACGAATCGCGAGGACCGAAATATTGTCATCCGCGAAATAGCTGGCCTCGGTTATTCCAGAGGTAGTGGCCCTGCCATCCTTGGCCTCCAGCCAGGCAAAGGGCATTTCAACCGTGTAGGAGCGGTCCTCAGCGGCCTGCATTTCCGCGAGCGTGAGCTCGTACTCCACTTGTTCAATCATCGCCGGAGCGGTGAAGCGATAAACCGTCCCGCCAATGACAGCGGCTGTTTCCTCATCAACGGGCATGCCGGTCAGCGGATCCGATTCCTGACCCTCCAATTGGTCAAAAAGGAATTCAGCGGCAGCGAGCTCCGGACCACTCACTGGCAAAACCGGCGATTCCTGAATCAGGGCGACGTCATCGACCAGATAAGCGACGACCGGCACACCGAATGCCGGACGCTGCTCATCGCGACGACCGGGTCCGTGCAGCTCGTAGCTGCTTCCATCCAAGTAAAGACGGTTTTCCGGCAGACAGATGCGGTTGCCCGCCTCATCAAACCGGGTGGCCCAGAGAAGATCAATATTCCCAAAGGCACTGACCGGTCGCTCAACATAGGCGCGGATTTCTTCTGGAAGGGCGGCATATTCCGAAAGCGAGATCACCTCATTCAAGGCGGCTGCCGGATCGCGGCGGATCAGGTCCTTCAGGTCTTCACGCCGGACCTTTGCCAGCTCAATTCCGCGGGAAAGCAAAGTGGGATCAGCCGTCCAGGCTGTCTCAACAGACCACTCCTCAAAGGAGGCAGCTGTTGAAATTTTTTTATCCTGATGGGGATTCGCGGCGGATTGCGCTATATCCCACGCGAAAAACAGGGCTACGGAAACGCTCAGTATGAGCAGGATAAAGACGAAACGACGGGCTATCATAGAACCCATATTGCTAAAGTCACTAGCCGAGGACAACCCTCTTTTTACGGGGTAGGTTCAATCCAGTCATCATCCACGTAATCGTAGTCTTCCCAGTAGTAGCTCGACTGGTCCTTTACAAAATATACATCCGGATAACCATCACTGCTGTAGGCCGGATCGTCGGTCTGGAAAGTGACCTGATCGAAGGATGTCGCACCTGAGTTACTGAGAATTCCAAAGGCCCCATCGGTGACAATCGCATTGAAGGCATGACTGAGAACCAATTGGCCATTCCAGACCACACTCAGCGTGCTTCCCTTGAGGGTCATCTGGAGGTCATGGTCTCCGGATCCCAGGGAAGAATCCGAGAATGCGGCATCGGTGACGAGTCCCTTGGAGGTCTGGTGCCCGATCAGGATCTCATTTGTTGCCTGTGAAAGGGTGACAAACTTGTAATCATCCGGTCCATAATAATCGAAGACAAAGCCCCCCTCGCCTGTCGTGTTGAGCGTTGTGGAAAGGATGATCAAGGCAGCCGGGGAAACCGCGCTGGTGATCAGATTGACAGCTGGCAGACCACCGTCAGCTGACCCGGTGTACCAACCGTCGGAACAGGCCCATCCGGCAGTCTGGACGTCAAACCCCATTCGCGTGGGTGATACAAAGTCCGAGGATTCCGTGAAAGTCACTTCCGGGGCGAGCTTTTGCACAACTACATTATCAATTGTCGCAACGGAGTTATTGGCGCCCAAGCCAACCATGCCCTTACTGAGGCCGTAGGTGTAACCTTGCTCATCGACACGCAGCTCAAAGGTGTGGGTCAGGGTGTAAGTATTGTCGACCACGAGTGTTACATTGCTTCCGTTAATGGCCAGGAAGATGTTGTAGTTGATCCCGGACTTGAGGGATCCGGAAACAGGTGACTGGACATCCACTACCCAAGCGTCATCCGTACGATGCCCGATTTCAAGTTTGTTGCTGGAGACATTGATCCCGGCAAACTTGAAATCAGTCTCGGTCTGGTAATCGAAGATAATGTAGGCATTGCTCTTGATTCCCCCTGTCGGCTTTTCCGGATTCAAGGTCGCCATCATTTCAAAGTATTGCGGAATGTATTGATCAACATAATACACGCTCAGGGCATCCCCGCCGGGCACTGCTGGTGCCACGCTGAATGCACCGGCCTCAACCGCCCACAATCCGCTATCAGCGAAGAAGCCGTCGGAATATCCGTCATTGAAACTGGAGGTGCGAAGGACATCACGCGGGCCTCCGGGAATATTACCGGCCTGCGGGTCAGCGGGAGCACCGGTCTGCGCCTGCCATGCATAATCCTTTTGCAGGACGAGGCCCAGCTCGCCAAACGGTTCACCATTGCGGGATGGGTTTGGATTATTGCGAGTTGGTTCAGGAACATTGGTGCTGATTGCATCTTCATAGCGTGTCGGATCAGCACCATCACCTGAAGACAGAGCATAAAGGAATTCCGGCAGGAACGGCTGCATAGTCCGGCTGACCGACGCCATGCCAAACGGGGCATACGGCACAAGGTAGCTATTGTATTCACCAACCCAGTCAATGAGACGGTCACCACCCGTATTAGCGATCAGGACATCACGCCCGGCACCACCGTAGGCACGGTCTTCATAAGTCGGATGTGTGTCTGGTGTATTGTTCAAGTCGCTACTATCATCATGGCCGTCGTGGTCATCATCCGCATTGAGAAGATCGTTGCCCCACCCTCCATAGGAATTATCGCGACCGGTACCACCAACGAGCCAGTCGTTGCCATTATCACCGAAGAGGGCGTCCTTGCCGTCATCATTGACCTGCGGATAATCTTCGGTCTGCTGCCCGGTTGGCTTCGGGACCAATCCGGCCTCGCGCACAACGCCTTCGGACTCGTCAAAGTTCAGCAGGAATTCATAAGCTACACCCTGCAAGTCGGACTTCCAAAGGTTCCCATCCGAATCGAGAAGGATCTTCCTGAGCGGGTCATATTCATCATAGAGGAAGAATTCCCCAGCACGGAAGCGGTTGTTCAAATGCTGTCCATCCAGATCAATTGGATTGAAGGCCAGGACATCTCCCGGATTCAGTGTCAGGTCAGGGACATCTCCCGGATTGATGGGATTTGTAATCGTGAAGGCATCGTATCCAAGATCGAGGATGCCGACAGCTTCACCAAGAAGATTGAAGACCGGAACATAGGCATGCGGAAGGGCTTCCGCGCCGGAGATGGCATCATCGCCGGAAGCACCGTGCAGGAAGTCGCTCCCAAGGCCGCCAAAGATAATATCATCGGCAAATGGGATGTTTGTATCGTTATCCGGGAACTCGTCATCCATTCCTATCCAAAGCGGATCATAGCTGAACGGGACCAGATCAATTGTCTTCTTCAGGGCACCCGTCACGTTAATGATCGCGATCTGGATGTCACCGGGTGTGGAAATGGTTTCATCAAGGGCGTCTCCATTGGAATACTTGCGGGTCGTATCGGAGGCAAGCAGCCCATCAATTCCATAAAGCGGTTCGCCGATCGTGCTGTTGCGACTGGTGAGAATCAACCCGTCGTCCCCGAGCACGCCGTCCTGCCCGGTACCACCAGAGATCCAGTCATTGCCGTAGCCGCCGACAATGTCGTCATCCTGGCCTTCCCCGTAGAGGACGTCGCTACCGGTCATGCCGAAGATGATATCATCACCGGATTCACCATGAATCACATCAGGCAATCCGTTATCAACGAGACCATTCAAAATGTCAGCAACGCCATCCGGGGTGTAAGTGCCACCGGCGTAATCCGCACCACCGAGCGTGTAGTCAAGCTGCTCCATGGCACGCGGGATAATCTTGTCAGCTGAAGTTCCCCGGTTTTCAAATTCCGTGGTCAGGTCGTAATTGAAGACGAGGAATGCATCCTCAGCAGCATCCACGAGGCGATAGACATTGGCATTGTCGCCCATGATGTAATCCGCGTCACGGGAGTGGCCTGTGGGATCGGTTGTGATGACGTGCGTTACTCCGTCTTCGGTGGCATCGCCAATGTCATTTCTTGCAATATCAATTCCTGCCCCGCCAAAGATAATGTCAGATCCGTCCGGTCGCAGGGCTTCCTCCTCGACTCCGAGGATCAGGGCATTTGCCGCATCCAACCCGAAAAGCGCCGAGCTGCCGCCAATGATATCGTCCTGGCCAAGACCGCCATACATGAGATCGTTACCGCCATTGCCTTCCATGTAATCATTCCCGTCCGTGACGGCTTCAGGAATATTGAAGTAAAGTGTTTCATCCGTGTCCGGATTGTTACCGGAGTCGCTCACATCCAGTTGATGGCTGATGTAGGGATTACCCACGGCAACTGATTCAATCGATCCGTCGCCTTGCATAAGGTCATCACCCAACTGGCCATACATCACATCTGAGTCGGCCCCACCGGCCATGACATCTGCTCCATAGCGCCCAAGCGGATTGGCCTGAACAGCATCTGAGTGGTTGAGGAGTTGAACATCACGCCCTGCGGCATCATCCGGATCGCTCTGGTAGACGGAACCGACGTTCGTGATGATGGTGTCAACCTGGTCCGGACCGGTGGTGTAGATCACGTCACCCATCACTTCCCGGAAGCGCGGTGTAATGTCGTCCCCACGACGCCAGATGATGGCATTGTCGCCTGCCATGGCGTCATTGCCAGTGCCGCCGTCCATGAGGTCGTTCATGGCCAGATTATCCGGAGGATTCAGGAGCGCATCGATCACGGGCGTTCCCAGCTCATCATATCCCTCGGCAACGTTGTGCCCGCCGATCATATCGTCGTCTTCACTGCCGCCCCACATACGGTCATCACCCTGCTGTCCAACCATCAGGTCATCGCCCTCTTCCCCATGCATGACATCGCCGGCACCGCCATGGGTATCGCCCGTGTCAATGGCGAAGAAGTTGCGCGAAGGATAATCAGCAGGGACCAGAACCGTGCTGTTCGGAAGCTCGAAGCGGGCAAACTGCGGATAGAGGCGACCATGGTCACCAAAGAGGACGTCGTTGTTGGTGGTCGTCCCGACTTCATCCCCGTCATCACCATAAATAATGTCGGTATCAGTTCCGCCAAAGACAACGTCATTGCCCTCGTCCCCATAGATCATGTCCCGGCCACCGAATGTCGGTTGCTCGGTTGTCACGAGGTCGAGGGTACCAAGGTCCGTATCGGTTCCAACATCGAACCAGTTGTACAAGTCGTAGTTATTCGCAAATACATCGATTCCGAGGACTTCCGAAAGGCGCCCGGTGGACAACCATTCGAAGGAGCCGTTGTCCCCCAGGATGAGGTCGTCCCCATCATCGCCCGTTGTCGTCGGATTCGGAACTTCCCGGTCACCGTAAATCAAGTCACCGAAAACACCACCAGCGATGATGTCGCCCTTCGCATTACCGGAAATTGTATCCACTCCACCGGTATTGCTCCAATCAATCGTATCTGTCGTGGTGATGGTCTTGACGGCCGTGTCGAGGACAACCTTCAGGTCCGGCCCCGTCGCCCCGTTTACGGCCACCAGGAAGATGTCAGCATTGTCGCCGATGAGCAGGTCTTCAAGATCAGCATCGGCTGCGGATGCAGTGGCGTCATCACCGTATATGGTGTCGCCTCCGGTCCCGCCGATTGCCACGTCAAGACCCTTGTTGCCGGAGATGATGTCAGTCCCTCCAAAAGTGTCCTCAGCTGACTGGATCAGGTCGAGCGTGTTGCGATCGGTGTCTGTGAGATAGGTAAAGTCGAGCAGGCCGTTGTCGCCAAGGAGGATGTCATTGCCGTCGTCAGCAATTGTCGCCGGGGTCGTTGAGTCGATGTCCCCGAACATCGTGTCCACTCCGGCATTATTCACGCCACCGAGCATGATGTCTGCCTTGGCATTGCCTGACATGATATCGGGACCACCGGTTGATTCAGCCGAATCCTTTGTCTCGATCAGGTCCACTGCGGTCCCTGCGGGCATTGCCGCGACTTGGACAAGGAGGCGTCCGGTAAGACCAATGAGGAAAATATCCCCATTGTCACCGAGCATGATGTCTTCGCCGTCATCCGCTCCGTTTGAGGCCGTGGCATCGTCGCCGTACATCGTATCACCAGCTGTTCCACCGATCAGGACATCATCACCCTGATGCCCGGAAATAATATCCGATCCACCCAGGTTGTTGTCGTACGAGCTGATGCTGTCCAGAGTATCGAGGTCAGCGTCTGCATCAAAGATGAGCTCACCCTGGTCACCGATGATCACATCGGAACCAAGATTCCCGTTCAGGATATCCTCGCTGCTGTTGAGTCCACCCAGAATGACATCGTTGCCTTCATTCCCCAAGATGTAATCGGAGCGACCTGAGTCACCGGCTGTGTAGGTGGTGTAGATCTTCTTGATGCGATTCTCCAACTCATTCGCATTGTAGTGGATTTCCCCGTTGTCACCGAGAATGACATCATTATCACTGACTCCCTCGAGCAGCGAATTTGAGAAGCTTACGGGATCCTCGAATCCATAAATCCTGTCTTCATCGCCACCACCAAAGATGTAGTCACCGTTGTCGTTGCCGGAAATGTAGTCCACTCCGTCGTTCGAGTCGGAAATGGCCTTTGCCTTGGCATACCGCCGGCCGAAGAGTTCAATCCGGCCCCCGTCACCAATGATCAAATCCTGACCGGATGGACGCGGTCCGATCAGTTCGACACTCGGGTCAAAGTCTCCAAAAATCGTATCCCTTTGCGGGCCTGTGGGCAGGACACCAGCATCACTACCGCCACCAAAGATGATATCCTTGCCGTTTCCGCCGACTATGTAGTCCGAGCCGTCTGTGGCGACCGGTGCAGTCACGATCAAGTCGAGGCTGAGAGTATCAGTGTCATCAATTGTGCCATAAGTGCCGATGAGGGAAGCATCATCATCGCCAATCAGCTTGTGGGTGCCGCCCGAATCAGTGCGGATCCGTGATCCGGTCTGTCCAACTGGGAGCAATCCGGTTGTATCATCAAAGTCGAGATAGGCGACGAGCCCATCATCACCGAAGACGATATCAGAACCTTCACCCGCGTCGATTGTGTCGTCGTCTGCTCCACCAAAGATAATGTCGCCACCGGCTTCATTGTCGTAGACAGGATAAACGGGGCTTGGATTCCAGGGTTCCATCAGGACACCGGCGCCGATGGTATCTTCCTCGGTGCCGCCGAAGATGATATCAGCGCCACGGTTGCCATGTAGGGTATCGTCGTTCGCTTGACCACGGATGTAGTCATTTCCATCTCCACCCTCGACATAGTCACCCAAGTCGTCGTCTACATTATCCGCGGCATCCGGTGTGAAGGCGCTTGGCGGATAAGGATCGCGCAACCCGAAGATAATATCGTCATTTTCGTTACCGTAAATGTAGTCGGCGCCTGTTCCACCATAGAGTGTATCAAACCCGTATCCACCGAGGATGACGTCATTCTGTGCACCACCGTCAACAAAGTCGTCACCAGCACCTGCAAGGATGGTATCCTTGTCCGCATTACCGTAGATGATGTCCTTGGCTCCCGGGCCGCGGAAACTGAGCTCATCCAGATCGATAAAGCCGCCGTTCATCGGAATATCACCACTGACAAATTCAAAATATCCACCGTCACCGAAGATCAGGTCATCACCTGCGTCACCATTGATCGTATCAATATTTCCTCCTCCGAAGATGATATCGTCACCCCCATCGCCGAAGATGGTATCCACCCCGTCCCGCTCACCTGAAAGCGCACGGATACGGAGGGCTATGTCATCCAGGGGTGTGTCAGTTCCCTGATCACTAACAGAAAGTCTTCCCGTATCCCCGAAGATGTAGTCGCGACTTCCACCACCATGAATAGTGTCGCTTCCTTCACCACCGATTATCAGGTCAGTTCCGTCTCCACCTGTGAGTGTGTCATTCCCTTCGTCGCCTCTAATGATGCCGCCGGCCTGTGCCCCGATAAGGGTGTCATCCCCAGCACCACCTTCAATGATGTAGGAAATGCCATCATGCGTGACACCCGAAAGGTCGATCAAATCATTCCCTTCTCCGCCATATCCGACGATGATCTTATTTTCACCAAGATCGTATTTCTGGGCAGCACTTTCCTTCACACCGAGATCTTCTCCCCAGACTTCAATGGTGTTGGAATCAAGGCTGCGGACATAAATCTTTTCGGCAATGTCCCGGGTATCGCCGTTCAGGCGCTGGATTGAATTCGGACCAATATTGAGCAGGACGGTCCCGTCACCCCGTTCGGTGGCCAGGAAGGGCTCACGTTCAAATGGAATACTGAATTCAAAGAGGGTGATCGGCGGTGTGATATTGAAAGTGAATTTGAAGAAGGCGGATTCAACAAAGAGCCGCAATTGTGCAACGACATCACCGAAGACATCAAAGATGGCGACGGGGGCCAGCAGCGGATTGCCGTATTGGAATTCGTACAGGAAGTTACCCAGCAATTCATCCACACGGACTTTACCGTCGCGGTCCGGATCGAAAAGGTCGAAGTTGACCGTCAGGATTATTCCGCCTTCAGCACCGGCACTGGCAATACCCAGGTTGAGCTCGGCCCCGGCAAAGAGCTCACCACGAAGGACCAGCTCGGGCACATCGGTCGGGCCAAGGTTTGTATCACTGACAAAGAAGCCAGCGAGCAGATCAAGCGGGTTGCTGAATCCGCCATCGGCAAATTCCCGGACGCCCTGAGTGTCATAGCCAAAGGCCAGGTCAATGGTCAGTCCGGCACTTCCGGTAATGCGTGCGAAGAGTCCGTCCCAAATCGGGAACTTCTGGGTGTAGGTGAAGTCCATCCCGAAGGGTGCAAGGTCGTAAGTTACCAAATCAACATTTCTCCCAAGAAGAAGTCCAAAGATAGAGGCAGGATTTTCGTAGATGGGGAACTTGAAGCCGCTACTCCCAGCTTCCGAGTCGCTGATGAGGTCCTTGGTCAGGTCAGCAGTGCTGCCAGTCTCTCCGGAAAGGAGATCCTTGAAAGCCCCGATATTGTCGATAAAGCTTCCGAGGCCACTGTCGGTCAAGGCACCATTCAGGTCAAAGACGGTGTCATTCGACAGATCGAAGGTTGGAAGGGAAAGGCTTTCAGCAAGGCTGGCATCGCCCACCCCGCCTGCCGTGTCAATCAGGGCAAAGTCTCCCAATGTCACGGTCAAGGAGTCGGAACTGGCGTCAATCTTGTTGATCAACTCGATGATGTCGGCAATCGCATAGATCATCGCAGGTTCGACATACCCCGTGAGGCCGGCAATATCGACAAGCGTCACTGGCTGTCCAGCCAGTTGTGAGATCACCGGTATCGGGAATGTCACGACATCAATAATCGGCTGCAAGGGACCGGTGATTTCCTGAATCTTGCCAAGTACCGGACCTAGGAAATCATTCAGGAAGGAACCAAGATCAAAAGTGACTTCCTTGAAGGCAAGGAGCTTGAGGCTTCCGCCAAGGCTGAAGTTATCGGCAAAGATATCCCCCGTTTCCCAATCAAGGACAAATCGTGCCTCCACTGCAGGAAGAAGCGCGGTGACAGCCTCGGGCAGCAGGTCTTCATTGAACTGGAGCCGCAGGAAGAGGTTCACTTCCGCTTCAGCATCCATGGAAACGACTGCATCCAGGCTCCCCAGTTCAGAGAAGGTGAGGATATTTCCGTCGTTCACGTCCGTCGGGTTTTTCTCGATCAAGTCGACCTTGAAGGTCGCCTCAAAGTAAGTGTTTTCGCCTTCGAGGTCGGGATCAGGGACTGTTGACTCCTCTGCAATCAGCTGAAGGAAGGCCAGTCGACCATCAAGATCGGAACCATCCTCAAGCTCGACCTCAAGATTCAGGACTAGTTCTTCCGTATCCGCATCCCCATCCGTCCGGCCATGGTCGCCAACGTAGAGGTACGCTCCATCGGTCAGGCTGATTCCAAGGCCAAGAGCGAGATCCCACGACATGGTGACATCAAGCCCCACGTCCATGTCCAGGCCGAGCGCATCCCAGCCCAGGTCAAAATCAAAATCGACAGGCGGAGTAAATTCGTCACGCAAGCGGAACAGCCAGCGGAAGTCATTTTCCGCAGGGTTGCTGGCGACAACAGCCGAGTCGATGACAGCTTGGGTAATGGTTCCGGGCAGGTCAGCTCCGGTCAGGTAATTGACAAGTAAATCAAGACCGGGAATCGGGCTCGAAAGGCCAAGGAAGCCATGGAGGGAGTCGCCTCCAAAGGTCACATCATCACTACCTGGGCCAAGAAGTGAGAAGATCAGCTTCTGGATCAATTCCTGTCCGAGCTCGGGTGCTTGTTCGACAAATTGCCGGATCGGTTTGATCACGTCCTTGCGGAGGTCATCTATGAAGCCGGCGGCGCTGGAAAGCTGGTCGCCAATCAATGGCAGCTCAAACCCAAAGACCTCACCATCGACAATATCCTGCAATCCCAAGAGGAAGAAATCGAGGGAATCCAGCATCAGCGGGATGCTGTTGAAGGGATTGATGGAGGAGAGATCAATGCCGCTGAAGTCCGGTATGGTAAGAATTCCAGGGTCGCTGAAATTCGGAATGACCAGTCCGTAATCCGGTGACAGCTGCGCTATGGAGATGGCATTTGTTCCCGTCAGGTCGAGCTTGATATCCCCAAGGAAATCGGAATCGGTCGGAACATAGACCGGCAAGGTTGCTGCAATCGACCCGGTCAGGCTGGGCGAAAAGTCATCGACATCATCACCAAGGAACAATCCCGCAAGGTCACTTGCAGAGCTGATTTCTGTGTGCACATCCGAGCCTGCAGCGAATGCTCCGTTATCCAGCTCAAAGGTGATCGACACATCAATGTTGCCGTCCTTGATAAAGACACCAAGCGGACCAAGGGCTGCATTAAAGGCGAGGTTACTGGCCTTTGCTGAGAGTTTTCCGAAGACACCACTGGCGTTGGTGAAGAGATGGATCTTTGTGGGATCGTTCAGGTCGATGCCAAATGACAGACGGGCATCGAGGTAACCGGTCAGGTTAAAGCCTGCCCCACCCTGTATATCGACAGGACCCAGATCGACGCCAAGGGCTTCGCCAAGATCCAGATCAATGGATCGGCCTTCACTGAAGCCAATCGGCAAGCGAAGATCGAAGCGAAGGAAGTCGCCACCGGTGAGGTTTTCCAAGGCAAAAGTGATCAGGTCTGTCGGGTCCGGAATTCCCAGATTGGCAAAGTAGTCATTGAGGGCGCTCGGATTGGCAAATTCAGGAAGCGTGAAGGCTTCACGGATCTTCTGATCCAGCAATTGCAAGCCACCGGCCGGATTCAATTCAACTGCTTCCACGGCATCACCAAATTTTTCCGCCACTTCGAGCAGGTCATTGACACTCACCCCGATGAGGGGGATCTCCTCCCCGAGGAATGTGTAGTCGGCAAAGGTATCCAGAAAGGCTGAAATTTGCTTCAATGCCGCAAGCACTCCATCAAACTCGAGGGCTGTAAAGTCAGCAAGGTCGCCGATATCCACACCCGTTACGGAGATGTCCGGCAGTTCAAACTCAACAACATTGCTTGGGTCACCAAGGTCGGGATGGAGGTACCCGGGATTGTTGATCGTGAATTGTAATTCCGGGGAAGCGCCAAGGGTCAGAAGACCTGACGGGAGCGACGGGAAAATGGATGCCTTTAACGTGAAGGAAGCTGGCGGATCCGGATTTTCATGCGTCTTCAAGGTGGGATATCCGATAAAAGTGAGAACGGTTTCTGTATCCACCAATCCATCGTATAGCTGGCCGAGGGTCATCTCGGTCTTAATAAACGGAACGGTCACATTTGCCGTGAAGAGCTCCTGATTCTGGCTTGTTGTCTCGAGTTTTACCCCGACAAAGCCAAAGTTAGCCTCTGCGGTCGCATCGGGTGTTGTGCCCGAATCATCCTCATCAACAGTGGAGACCGTCAGGCTCGCACTTGCGATGACATCGCGGATGAAGAACCGGTCAACTGGATCAACAGTCGCAACGCGGGCACCTTCAATGATACCGTCCGGATTCCCGAAGTTCGGATTGAAAATATAGCTGCCGGAATTGAGCGGACTGGTATCCGATCCGAAAATGCCCAGCTGGATGGCCGCTGGTGATCCGTTGAAAATGGCCACGCGCAAGACACCCGGGTCATCTGTGAAATCCGTATCACCCGGCAAGGATTTATCAATCAGGAGCAGGCTCACACCGTCGTTCGCCACCGCCAATTCCACTTTGCCTGAAGTCTCCGTACTGATCAGCGTCTTGAGAGCACCCAGCGTTCCGACCAGCTTGGGCACGCTGTTTGGAGCAGGATCCCGCAAACTGTCCAGGGAAACGGAATACATACTTCCATCACGAGTATAGATGAGCAGATCAGCCAGGTTCGCATTGTTCACCACATTCACGCCGCTCGCCAACTTGAGCTGATCAGCTGCTGAAGTGCTGGTGGGTTCGATACTGAAGGCGGTTATGCCCGCCGCGGAGGTTGCCGGGTTATTCTTTAATCCGTCATAGGGATTATAGAGGGCCGCGCCGCTCCCGTCACCGATCTTCGGACCAATGACAATCTTTCCTGCTTGGACAATGACTGCCAGCGGATTCACCAACTCAGTCGTGTTGGCCTCGTTGTAATCGATGTAAGCTGCATTGATCGCGCTGTTGATGGTCCCTGCAAGGTCGTAGATGGTCCGGTTGCGGATTGTGTTATTGTCGTCGATCGTCACCGTGAAAGTGCCGGCATTGGCCCCGCCAGTGACAACAAGTTCAAAGGTGGCATCGCTTGTGACCCCGTATGAAATCGGTGCGAGCTTGTTTGCCGTCAGGGAGAGCTCAAGGGACTTTGTTGTTTCCTCAAGCCCCAGTTCGCGGGCTTCGGTCGAATTCAATCCAGCTATGGTGAGCGAGTTTATCCCGGTATCAATCGAGCGCAGTTGAATGTAGCCAGCGATGTTCTCGACAATGACCTTGCCCTTCAGGGATGTTGCATTGATTGCCTGATTGAAGTCGAAAACAAGGTCATCGATGGAACTGTTGGTCTTGTTTGTCGCATCCTCATCAATTGAAATGGCAACCCCGTTTATCGTGAAATTCGCGTCTTGTGACAGGCGTCCGAAAGTGGAACCGCTCGCGGCATCATCCGTCGGGATGGTCGGCCCGCGGTAAACGACCGAAGCCACAAGGGAGGTTGGATCCACATCACTGGCGACCCCTATCTCCTCAAGGTTTCTTTGAAGCGTATAAAAGTCCAGACCGGTTGCCCGAAGGGAACGATTCTCATTCGCCACTACACCATTGGGCGTGACTTTAAGGGCGACAATATCCTCATGGGTGGCGCTGAAGACAAGGTAACCAAGAGCCTGGCTAACGACCACGTCACTTGCTCCATTGAGCCCGTACTCGAGTTCAAGGGCGGCTGAGATGACGGTATTGAAATCGGTAACGAGGTCATTGTAAGTCGAGTTACCGGTCGTCATTGCCGTAGTGACATTCAAATTGAAGACATCGGGTCCACCGGGCCGGTAAATCGTCAGTATAAATGGCAAATCCCACCCGGGATCCACCCCATCAAAAATGATGTTCGCCACCTCAAGATCCCGGTCGATCGGAGCAGGAGCGATTAAGTTGACCGTTGCAGCGGCCTCGGGCTGCAGTCCAAACTCAGTGAAGGCGGTATTACCGGAGTTTGACTGGATCTGGAATTGGATAATGGTCGGATCGGTCGCCTTCAGGACAATGTAGCCGGCTTCAATCTCAGCTGTGATTCCCGTGCCGATAAGCTCCCAGTTCAGGTCACCCTTGAGATCGTCCAGGCTGTCATTGTTGTCTGTGACACTCTTCAGGATTTCAATCGTGTGGACAGAGACACTCGGCGTTGACCGGATCACCGTGAGCTTGAATTCCGCATCCGCACTAAGGCGCCCATAAACCGGCGTGATGACATCGAGCGTGGTCAGGGCCAAGTGGTCATTGATGGTGATCCCGGCGCCGGCATTGAGGTCTGCCAAGTTTGCAGAATCAATGAGAGCCTCCACCGCGTTGCCCATTTTAAGACCAACGGTAAAGCCAAGCTGACCGGTGGCGAGTAGCTTCACTTTCCCTTCCACTTCGATGCCGGTCTGGGTGAGGGTGTCGCTATCCCAGCTGCCCAGGTCGCCCAGATCCATATCGAAATCAAGGTCAACCTCTTGCGGGATCAATTCATGATCCAGAATAAGTTCGTAGGTCAGGCGGTCATTAATTGGGTCATAGGTGGCATCGACATAATCCTTCGCGGCATTCAGGTCCGCAAAGCGCCCAAGTGAAAGTTCATCGTCAATGTCGTAAAGGATTCCAGCCAACTCAACCTCCAACTGCTGGGCAGTCAGGAATAAGGGTGAGAGCTGATCCTGGTCGTTGATTTTGACCCAATTCAAAAGACGATTGATATCATTGGTGGCTGCCTTCACCCCGTCATCGGCATCATCGATCAGCAGCGTGTCGGTGATGAGATCCGGGAAGTCCAGCAATTTCCCCAAAGCAAGATCCGCGAAGAGAATATCAAACTCATTGAAAAGCTCACTTGCGTTAAGGCGACCGAACCAGTTGCCCAACTGATTGATCAAGCCAAGGATCTCCGTCGTTGTGATGACATTGAAGTCTAGCAACTCGTGCATGTCCGATCCGGAATTGGGGTCGGCAAGCAAATTCCCGCCGGTATCTTTCAGGGCATAACGCGAACGGAGGACGTTATCACCGGTGACAGGGTTGACATCGACAATGACTGCATCAATCACGTTGCTGTCCCACGGATCGAGCGTGAAATCAATCGTTCCGACGGGTTCCCATACCGTGCTGTCGGGCTTTTCCAGTCCCGGCAAGGTGACCACGGATAGATTCAGCAGGAATTCACCGGGTGCTACGGGATCTACATCGAAGAGTTGACCACTTGCGAGCTCGGCAAGGGTGATTTCCGAAACGGTATCAATCGTCAAGGTATGGGTAATTTCCAAGGTGTGCCCAGCCCCCGCGGTGAAGGTCACTTTGCCCGCACCGTCAATCGAAGCGGTCACACTGCCAAGACCTTCGAGAACAAGGGAGATATTCAATCCCAGTCCGAGGGTAAAGACTGTTACTTCATCAGGCGTATTTGCGTCAGCGTCATGATCCACCACTGTGGGTGTGAAGCTGATTAATTTCGGAAGAGAGCCGTCAAGGGACAGGAGGAATCTGACAACTCCCGGGTTGGTGCTGCCGATGACTGACGCAGCGGAAGTTCCGGTGATGGAATTGCTTCCGGAGGCCTCATTGGCAAATCCAATTTTGTAAGTGGTCACGTTCGGCAGGCTGAGCTGGATCTTACCACCCGTGTGGCCCACACCGATCAGGCTGGAAAGGCTACCGGGAAGAGCGGCGTCAACATCCCCGACGAGATCAGCAATGGAAGTGTTGGGTGCCGGAGAATTTGTGTCCGGGAACGGAACCGTCACTTCGGTTGTCGGGCTGTAGGTGTTGGTTCCAACAGTCAGTGTGAAAATAATTTCATTCGGGAGGACATAATCAACCGGCTCAGGAACCGCGTCGGCCAGGATCACCCCGCTCGAATAAGGAACCCCTTGCTGATCCAGGGTAAATCCAAGGGCATCCGGATTACTTGGATCAGAAGCGCCGCCTTCCTGATCCATATCAAGCTTGATTTCACCATTGGTGACCGATGCCCCGAGGAATCCCACGTTAATATTGAAAGTCCGTGCAAGCGGAGATCCGTCGGCATCAATGGTTCCCGACTGATCCATTTCCACGCTCACGACCATGCCGTCATTCGGATCGGAGGGTTTGTCCTGTACGGCAAAGACAAAGTCGGAGGCACTGACGCTACCGCCCACATTGAGGAACCCGATCATGAGACCCTTGAAGTGAACTCCCGCATCGACATCAAGAAGGGTCGGGCTGGCGGTTGAGCCAGGAAGGGTCGGGTCTGTGACAATTCCGAGTTGCTCCGATTCATACCCGAGATAAAGCGTGTTGTCGTGTTTGAAGGACAGGGTCAGGTCCAGATCAAACTTCATGTCCGTCCCGATTGACTCAATACTCGAAGAAATGCTCAGGTTGAAGCGATCTGTCAGGAAATCAGGCAATTCAAAGCCCGGAATAAGAACCGCAATGCCACCGTTGAAGAAATAGTTCAGGTTTAGGGTGACGTCATCGTCATCAATTCCCGGATCTCCATCGAATTCCAGAATCGTCGCCGTGTTGAGATAGGAAATGATTTGTCCGACCACGAGGACGTTGAAGGCTTCTTCCCAAGTCACCTTGTCATCCCCATCCAGATCCATCGCATAGAGGGCACCTTCATCCTTGGCGATGTCGGGCGGGTAGAAAATCTGCAGTTCAAGGCTCTTTATCCACTCATACCGGTCCTGAAGGGTATCGGGCCCTGAGTAGTAGAATCCAGGATTGGCAGAGGGACTGAAGTTCTCCGCGATATCGGTTGGCATATCGAGGATCTGCAAGACGGTGGGTGCTGACTCGACGACGTCCTCACCTGTTCCCTGGGTCTCGAGGACTCCCGGAACAACATTCCCGAAAGCAGAATTGGATTCGAACAAATCCTGCAGGGCCGCAGTGATGGCCGTCAACCCTTCCTCGGTACTGGTACTCAGGCCGGCAACAATCGCATCTGCCACTGCGTAGCCAAGCTCAACAGGTTGAAGGGATGATGATAATTCGAAGCCACTGTCCGGAAGCAAACGAATCCCTTCGCTCACAACACCATCCATCAGATCGGCCGATCCGTTATACCCTCCATCTTCAAGTCCGAGCACGTGGCCCATCTCGTGCATGACTACGGTGAGGAGATCCACGCCGTTGCCACCAATATAACTGCCGTCACTCTGCAGGACAAATTCGCTATGGTCGCCAGGTGTGGGATCAACATACCAGCCACGCCCAGCCGCATCGATGTCCAGTGTGATATCCAGTCCGCGGGCCTCGCCAAGGATGCCACCCGGCAGATCGGCCACACTCACCGAGATCGCGTCAAGCCGCCCCAGAAGCTCCTCTGAATATACAAAAAGAGCCCAGTTTTGCCGGGCTTCATTGATTACGTTCTCCCACGCTCCGTCATTTGCAAGGAAGGTGGCGGATTGGATTTTGTTTGCAGCAATGTCTTCAACCAGTTGGTTAGCAACTGCTTCACCCGCAGGCGGGCCGTTTGCCGCGTGCAAGGTCGTGACAATTTGTTCTGTCATGACTGCGTCATTACCCGATCCATTTCCATGGATCATGACAGCGCTGACAGGCGCACTAAAATGTGTGGTGGACACTGTCCCCTTTAAGTCTTCCAACTCAAAAACATCACAATTCCGGGAATCAGTTTCCACCACTTGGCTGCCACTTGGGGCAGCATTGAGAATCGCTTCGTCCTCAATATCACTAAAGATATCCGTCCCGTTTTGCCCGTCCGTTTCCGCGGAAATTTCATTCTCAAACTGGACAATTATGGCGTCCGGGGGTTCTTCGAAAGTCTCCGTTTCCAAGGTCAAAAGCACTCCCAGTGAGTCTCCTGACAACAACAGACGGGGCTCCATGGCCTCGAGATCCAAACGACCTCTCACTTTGCTGCTGCTACTCATCCCCTAACCAACTAGGTAACTCCTAGACCTAAACCGCTCCATTTGTCAACCATAAATAAACGAAACCCCCTAGTTGTTGATTACCAATGGAATAAACTTGGAGCTGCCCGAAAACTGGCCTGTCGCGCAGCTATTTCGTCCGGTAAGACCAACTGGATCGGCGCAGCCAACCGGAAATACCGGAAGAGACAAGCAGTAGAATCGCAATGGCGGAGAGGTCCATCAGGGTCCGTCCGCCCCAGCCGAAGAGGCGACCCGCGTGGAGGTCCAGAATGACGCGGTAAAGGGTTGGTCCCCTGCCTTGGTAATTGGCGAGGATGGCCGCCCGGACGTCAGGGTCCAGGTTTGATTCGGAGAGTGGATTGACCGAAAAAGGCCCCTTGAATTCGAGGAATTCGAGCCAATCGGGATCCGGTTGCCATTGGCCACTGGCGGCAACCAGGACAGGATTCCCGGTGGCGTCGCGCCCGAGATGGAGCAGTTGGTCATAGGGAAGCTCCTCCGGCCGGATCTGTTCAATCAACTCACCGGATTCCGTGAGGTAAACGAGCTGGTCAGGGGTCGCTATGACCGTGAACGGACTGCCCTCAAGAATGCCCACCGGAGGGCCCGCATTGGCAAGCGGTTCGCCATTGTAGAACAACTGGTTTTCGAGATGAGAAAGTGTAGCGGTTTCATGAATACGATATGTCTGGATATCGGATCCGGACTGCATCCCGTAGCGCTTAAGAATAAAGGCATTGTCAATCGTGACATTATTCAGCCCAAGCCGCTCGGTGTGATTGAGAGCCAGTCCGGTCAGGGAGAGAATGACCAGAAACACCGCGGACAGAATCCCGAGCCACTTATGGAATGCGAGGATCAGTCGCTTGCGCGGAAACCACTTTTTCATTCGGTGGCCTTTGTATGCAGGAAGAGCGCCAGGCGACTCAGCCGGGTCAAGGCATTAACCGACAAGGTTGCCCCGCTGATCCCGTCAATTCGCTGGTCAAGCTCGGTATCCTCACCCAGCGTCCGGCCCTTGAACTGGCTTGTGAAGAAGGGATACTTCACTTCCCAGCCGTGGCTCTCCCGGTAAATCAGGACATCCATTCCCTGCAGGACATTGTTCTCCACAACAAAACCAGCCGTGATGAGCTCAACTTTTCCAATCTCCTCAAGGATCCAAGCGGTCCTGTCCCCTTCCGCCCAATAACGAATGCGCAGCCCTTTGTAACGGTGACCAAGGATGTCTTTCATGGAGGCCTTGGTCTCGCGGTCCAACCAGAGGACCTTGGCCTCCGGTTCGGCCTCAAAGCTCTGCTCGATGAAGGCCTCCGGCTCAAGGTAGACGTCTTCAGCAAAGAGCTGGCCCCCGCCCACAAGGACGGAGACCAGCGTTATCAGGAAATAAATTTTCCGCTTGGCCGCCATTCAAGTCTAGAACTGGTACCCCACTCCGAGGTTGTAGGCGATGTCGCCTTTCGAATTGTACTGGTCCGATTCGGAAATGTCCTGGATGTCCGCCTTGAAGACGACATACTCCACCGGCCAGTAGTTGATCCCGATTTCGTAGATCTCGTTCTCCTTCAGGCTGCCACTGAAATACTCGTAGTCACTGATCCGGAAATACACCCCAAGGTCGCCATAAAAGTCATCCACGGTCCACCGGTAGGAGGGCTCAATGTAATACCCGTGCTGCTCCTCCGCCTCGGAACTGGTCGTCCCGTTCAGATCCCAGCGGGCATAGAGCGCGCGCAAGCGGAACCCGCCCTTGCGGTAGTCAACATGCGCGGTGCTCAGGAGGCCTTCAATCTCCTCGACATAGCTCTGGGCAAGATCGTCCTGATAGAAGAGCGAGGCCCCCAGTTCCAGTCCAGGAACACCCGTGTACTTGACTCGAGCAACGTAGCCCGCGCTCTCGTTGATTGCCTCGGATACCTTTTGCCGGCCGCTGCGAATCACCCCGCTTGGATCCACATCCAGACCGGAGGTAATGCCGGCCTCGATCGAAAGGCCGTTCTCAAAACGCCAGTTCCCCTTCACGCCGGCTTCCCACCAGGTCGTGGGAATCAACCGCGCCTCAATGTTGTTGCGCTCAACCCCGTAAAAGGTGTTTGGCTCGTGGATCTCATTCAAAAGACCGACGGGCATCAAGAACAGCCCCGCATCCAGGCTGAAGGTGTCCGTGAAGTCCATCCGCACAAAGGCCTGCTCCAGCTCCACTTCGCCGTTCTTCCCCTCGCCCGCCACCGAGTGCTCCACTTCCAGCTCGGTGTACAGCGTGATCCAATCATTGAATTCGTGATTCACGAACAGCACGAAGCGATGGAAATCAATCTCGTTGGAGGCATCCTCGAAAAAGTTCGCATGCAGCTCACCATAGCCACCAATCGAGGTCCGCTCCCACCAGCCTCCGCCACTTCCGCCACTGCTCTCCTCCGACAGCTCCTCAATCGCCAGCGCTGTCGCCTCCACTTGCGCACGCGTCTCGCGCGTCTCCGCACGCACCACTTGCGTCTCCCCACGGCTCTCCTCAACCAGTCCACGCAGTCGCTCAATCTCCGCCTGCTGCTCCTGGATGATCCGCCACATCTCCTCCGCACTCGGCGTCTCGCCCAGTACCGGCAGATAGAATCCCGCCGACAGCACCAGCCCGGCAAGGATGCGTTTGACCTGAATCCCACTCAGTCTCATTTTCATATTGGGACTGAGTCTCAATACCAGAAAGCGGGTGTCAACGCGAAAAAACGGGGGAAGGCGTCAAAATTTCGGGATTTATCAGGGAGGTGGCAGGAATGAGGACGGAGAAACGCTTTGGGAGCGGGCATCCATATGGGAGGGCCCGGCAGGACCCGAGTCGCACAGAAATGGAGATCACCTCCACTCCAGACCGTCAAAGCCACACACTACTTACCGACAGGCTCCACGTAGTAGGAATATTGATACACACGATCCTTCAGCTGGTATGGCGGGTGGCAGATGTGTCCCCAACTGGTATCGCCCCCCACGCCCAGCTGGGCATGATCGACGTTCAGGTAAGTGAACTCCGGTGAAGGCAGTTGCCAGCTGTAGTCCTTGCCATGGACATCGGCTTTGTCGAACGGCCAAGCGTTGGCGCTCAGGGGCTTTGTTCCGGTTACACGAAGGCCCATTCCGTCATTGTTGGTAAGTTCCAGCCAACGGACACCGGTCTTGTTGCCGTTTTCCTGTGGCACGCCGTAATCCACCCAATTATCCATGACGGTGGTTCCATAGATACCAATCCTTTCAAAGGCACGGTCGCTGTATGTCGGATCCGGACCACGACCATACCATTTTATCCGGTCGAACTCCTTCGGCAAAACCCAATCCGTCCCGACACGTGGAATCAGGGGCAGGTCCGTCTTCGCACGGTAGTCGTAGTCGACTTTCAATTTTCCGCCCGGAAGGACCGTGTAGGACAAGGTCACCACTGCCTGTTTCCCAAGGATATCGCCCGAGAAAACCAAACTCACAGAACCGTCTTCCTTCCTTTTAATTTCCGGGTCGGACGGTTTCCATTGGTCAGAGGCTTTCGCCCATCTGGTGCTTTCGGAGAGAATGTGTCCTTTCCATCCGGCACCGCGACCGTGGAGCGACAATGCGGCACCCCGGTCATTGTCTGTCGGGGCGCGCCAGAAATCTGGAAGCGGACCGCGTTCAATCAGCTCCTTCCCATCAACAACCCAGCTGCTCAAGCCCCTGGCCTCCTTGTCAAAGGTGATGCTCCAGTCATTTCCAGACACAACGACCTGCGAACCCTCTGTCGTCAGTGATGGTGACTCCGCCGCGATTGCCTGAATGGAAGCCGTCCATTGACCGGCGAATTCAAGCTGGCTGTAGGCCACCTCGTGGCCCGCATCGGACCAGTTGGTCGATTCACGTGACTTGAAGGACAAGTTAAGGAAGCTTTCCTTGCCGTTGCCAGTCGCATGGACCTCTTCCGGCAAAGTCAGGACTCCACTTGCCCGGGCTTGAATGGAGGGCAATTCTAGGGTTCCGTTGTTGACCACGAATCCGTCCTCAGTGATTGACCAATGAAGGACGAGCTTGTCAGCGAGATTCGAAAAGTCATACCGGTTTGTGATAAGCAAAGCTATCCCCGGATCTTGCCATTCAACTTTAACGGGCTGCTGCACGAACTTGAGCGCCCTCAAACCGGGGTGCGGCGTTCCATCAGCGCCGACCATGCCGTTCATGCAGAAGCTCCGGTCATTGTATATCCCGAGTGGATCTTCAATGTAGCCACCATAGGCAAAGAAATCCTTGCGGCCCCATGGGTCGCTGTTCCCGTCTGGAACGGGCTGTCGCAAGCCTTGGTCCATCCAGTCCCAAATAAAGGCGCCGCCCAGGCGGGGATGGTCCCAGAACTTGTCCCAGTAAGCATCAAGGCTTCCGTTGCTGTTCCCCATTGCGTGACTGTATTCAATGATAATCATCGGCCGTTCGGGCCCCCACAATTCCAGGAATGCATCAATGTCCTTCGCCTCAATATACATACGCGAGAGGATATCCGTGCCGTGCCCCTTGCCTGTCGGATTGGTCGAATCCTCGTAGCTTACCGGGCGGGACGGATCACGCTCTTTCATCCAAGTACGGCAGGCATTTGTATTGGGACCGTCACCCGCCTCATTGCCGGTTGACCAAATGATGACCGAGGGATGATTGATGTCGCGCTCAACCATGCGACGAACCCGGTCGACATGCGCTTCCATGAAGTCCGGGTTGTCATTGAGGGCGTTCCCCTGCCCTTTTCCAAATCCGTGGGACTCAATGTTCCCCT
This sequence comes from Oceanipulchritudo coccoides, assembly GCF_010500615.1. Classification (NCBI taxonomy): domain Bacteria; kingdom Pseudomonadati; phylum Verrucomicrobiota; class Opitutia; order Puniceicoccales; family Oceanipulchritudinaceae; genus Oceanipulchritudo; species Oceanipulchritudo coccoides. The sequence goes on along the minus strand of NZ_JAAGNX010000001.1, from coordinate 1,039,811 downwards.
CGTCCATCACGTAAATCCCGTAGCGGTCGCACAGGTGGTACCATTCCGGTACATTCGGGTAATGGGCTGTCCGCACGGCATTGATATTGTTCCGCTTGAACAGCAGGATGTCGCGCACCATGTCCTCACGGGTGACATAATGCCCGGTGTCGGGGCTGTGCTCATGGCGGTTCACGCCTTTCAACTTGATACCCACGCCGTTGACTAGAAAACGACTGTCCTTGATCTCCACCCGGCGGAAACCGACCGGCTGGGTAACAACTTCAGCAACGGTGCCGGCATCATTCATGACCGTGATCAACAGTGAATAAAGATCCGGGCTCTCAGCGCTCCATGGCTGGACTGATGCCAACTCGTGAACCATCTCGAGTGCTCCCTTGGAAGGCTCGAGTGTCTTTTCGAAAAGTGAAACACCTCCCGGATCGATCAACTCGATTAGGACCGTTGCCGAACCACCAATTTTGGCGGACAGGGAGAATGTTCCGCTGCCATCTGCTGATTCATAATCCGCATTGACCTGGAAATTCTCGACCCGGGCAGCTCCGGCCTTCCAGAGATAGACATCCCGGTAAATCCCGCTCAGACGCCAGAAGTCCTGATCCTCGAGATAAGATCCATCGGACCAGCGGTACACCTCGACGGCGATTGTGTTTACTCCCGGTATCAGGAATTTCGATACATTGAATTCAGCCGGGGTCCGGCTGCCTTGGCTGTAGCCAACAGGCTTCCCGTTGACCCAAAGATAGAAGGCAGATTCCACACCTTCAAAGTGCAGGAAAATGCTGTCGCCGGCTCCATCTGCATGCTTCCATGAATCCGGTAATTCAAATTCCCGCCGATAGGAACCCACTGGATTCCAATCACGGGGCGCGCGGAACTTCTCTATTTCAAAGGGGTATTTGGTATTCAGGTAAACGGGTGTGCCGTGCCCCTGCATCTGCCAGTTGCCGGGTACATCAATCCGGTCCCAATCAGCGTCCTTGAAGTCCGTCCGGTAAAACTCCTTTGGTCGGTCCGCCGGTTTGTAGCACCAGTTAAAAGCCCACCGACCGGACAAGGTCATGTAACGCTCTGATTCCTTTGGATTGTCAATGTGCTGGAGGGCGCTGGCCTTGTCGGCAAAGGGAATGAAGCTGGCCCGGGGTGGCTCGGCATTCACCTGGATGACGGCCGGATTGTCCCATTCAGGACGGGCTTCGCCTGAGGCGAAAACTGTGTTAGTCGAAATAATTCCGCTCAAAATCAACCCTTTCAGTAAATGACCCAATAAAGTTCTCACGCTGTAATTCCAAATTGGTTCAAAGATACATTAATTCTTCTCCCACCAGACATCGCCCAGCGTTGGGAAAGCAAGCGGCTTGAGTTGGGACTCCCATTCATCCCATGCAGCCTGCATGGAGTCCGCCTTGTTCGCGTATTTCCCGCGTAAGTCCCTTTTCTCGGAGATATCCTTCTCAAGATCGTAGAGCTTGGGTTCGTTCGTGCGGGGTTTTTCCCGGACAAGTTTTAGGTCACCCTGCCGAATGGCAAAACCTCCGCTCCTGAAGTCCCGCCATGTGAGTTGTGCATGCGGCGCACCGTCTTTTTCTCCCCTGAGATAAGGGATGAGGTTGACGCCGTCCAACGGTCGTTCTTCCGAAAGAGGGGCATTGGACAAGGCGGCAATCGTGGGAAGGATATCCAGCGAGATGACGGGCTCATCGTAATCGATACCTTCGGGAATCTGCCCCTTCCATTGCATGGCAAAGGGAACGCGCACGCCCCCTTCCCACATGGTTCCCTTATTGCCACGAAGGGGAAGATTACGCGAAGCATTGTTGGTCGCTCCCCCATTGTCGGAAAGAAAGAGGATAATGGTCTCCTCGGTCAGGCCTTTCTCTTCAATCGCCGACAGCAGGGCCCCAACTCCATCGTCCACTGAGCTCACCATGGCGGCGTAAGTCCGGCGCTTCTTGTCCTTTATATGCGTAAAGCGGCTCAGGTACTTCTCAGTCGCCTGAAGCGGGGTGTGCGGGGCGTTGTAGGCCAGGTACAGGAAGAAAGGCGAATCGGAGCAGGCTTGGCGCTCGACGAACGCCACCGCCCGGTCGCTCAATTCATCTGTCAGGTATTGCTCGATGTCCACGCGCTCCCGGTTGTGGATGAGCTTGGTCCGGTACCAGTCCCATTTCTTTTTAACTTCGGAAAGGTCGTTCAAGGTATAATTCTCAGGGAAGTAGTTGTGCCCGCCCGATAGAAACCCGAAAAACTCATCGAAGCCGCGGTTGAGCGGGTGGTTCTGCGGGTGTGATCCCATGTGCCACTTGCCGATAATCATGCTGCGGTAGCCGACCGGGGAAAGCACTTCGGCGATGTTCTTCTCCTCGAGGGGAATGCCGGCGTGGGGAACCGCCGGATCAATGGTCGGGTTGGTCGTAAATCCAAAGCGACCCTGATAACGCCCGGTCAAGAGCCCCGCCCGGCTTGGGCCACAAACCGGATAACTGACATACCCGTTCGTGAAACGAATCCCGTTGGAGGCGATGGAATCAATATTCGGCGTCGGAATATCCTCACACCCATTAAAACCGACATCCTGATAGCCTTGGTCGTCAGTCAGGATAACCACCAGGTTCGGGGCTTTCGCAATCAGTGGGTTGAAGCTCATTAAGCCGACACAGAGAAGGCCGATGCCGCGGATGTAAGGAGTCATGTTCATGGGTGCCTTTGTTATTGGGAGGGGGTTGAAATAGATATAAAATCAAACTGTTCCTTGGAGCTATATGCACTTTGAGGCAGTTTGTCTCCAATATAAATTGCATAGAAATACCAACTGACGCACAAGAAATACAGGATCGACAAACAAGGCCGCGCGCGCTGGTTCCATATGGAAAGCGCTTAATCCAACAGGGCCGAGCGAAAATCCATCATCTCTTCAGGCAGGACGGGGTTCTGCAGGGTAAAGGTGCGTCGGTTTTTCAAATTCAGCCGCTCGACAATATCCCCATGATATTTCGCGAACAGGTCATCGAATTCTCCCGAGTCAATGAGGGCCTGTAGCCCGCTTTCGACTCGTTCGGCCAGCTGGCGTTTGTCGGGATGAACATAGAAGACCAGCGGGAAGGAATAATATATCATCAGGGACGGCTCAATCTGCAGGCCGCCAAGGGGTTGAGCATGCTCGTTGAAGGCTGATTCAATTTCATTGGCCCCCAAGGCCGTGTAGTCAAATTCACGACCCTTCAGGCGATGGAACAACTCCTCAAAGCTCCCCTTCTCGACAACGGAGAATTGGTTGCTGCGAAACAGGTCTGCATCGGCCCATGTTTCCGGTATGCCAATGGAAAGTTCCTGCAGCTCGCGCATCTCCTTGATCCCTTTGAAACGATCCGCGTCCTCACTGCGCACGATGAGCAAACGGTAACCCAGCAGGCCCTTTGCCAGGGGACGGGATATGACAATCTTCTCGCGGTTTCTGAATTTCACGTTGCCAGCAACAGTCACCAGGATGTCCGCGCCGTTGCGGAAAATGTTCCCCTCGTCCTCGGCCAAGGGGTAATCCGTGTTGTCGATCCGGAGCTCATACGATCCGTTTACTTCCGACGCGCAAAGGCAGGCCTCAAGAAGCTCCAGCTCATAGCCCTGTCTCGACTCTGATTTGTTGCCGTTCCAAAAATCAATAATCTCCATCATCCGGAAATCAGTCTTCCCTACCAACCACACTCTGGCAAGAAAACCAGCCAGGACCGTTTCCAGTCCTGGCTGATGCCATTAAGAAAAAGAAGGGGGACCAGGTGGGATTTATGGCTCGGCAACCACGTAATAGAAGCTGAGTGGCATCCATCCGGGAGCGGTATGGGTCCACGGCGGCCCAGCGGCCGGCCCCATGTAGTTCCACAAGTAGAAGGAGCCAAGGTGGTTTGCTGAATAGATGGCGTAGGACGTGGCACCGGTCACTGGTGTCCAGTTCAAAACAACATCATTGCTCGCCGTGGTTGTAATGACGGTATCAGCCAACTCGCAGACCTCGACCCGGTAATCCTCCACTTCCCCGTCCGAGGCAAAGCCGTCAAAGGACAAGCCCGGAGCAGAACTGAAGCGGAACCGGAAGTATGTATTTCCGAATACCGCCGAGGCGGGAAGGGTCAGGGTCAGGTTGTTGGGACCAGCGACCAGCGGGGTATCGATGAAAACGTGCTCTCCCGGATCGGCCCATGAGGTGTTCTGATTGTAATCCATCCACGCATTCAGGAAACCTACAGCTGAGGCCCAAACCTGAATCTGGGAAGTTTTTCCTTTTACCAAGTGCATGAGGAAGGTGACCCCATCTTCATCCGGAAGCGCAGCGAGATCGTCCCCGTCTGCCGGAATGGTTGGCTGCCCATCGGGTTCAGGATCGACCACATTCCCCAGATAGACGCCCCCAAGAAAATGGTGGGCACCATTGTGGATCGACAAGGTTGGATAGCCCGGCACTTGCGGGAAGTCCGGAGCGTCGCCCCAGTCAAATCCCTGGGCGGCGGACTCTTCAATCAAGACCAGGTAATCCTCCACCTCACCGTCCGGTGCCGGTCCGCTCGGTGTCAACCCAGCTTGCGTGCTGAGGCGGAACCGCATGTAGGTGTTGCCCGGCAAGGCCACTGCCGGAACCAGGAAGCTCAGGCTGTTTGGACCCCCGACAACTGGCGCATCAACAATCACGTGTTCGAAGGCATCGAGCCAGGATGAATTCTGGTCGAAGTCCACCCATGCGTTGAGAAGGCCCGACCCAGAGGCGAACACGTTCACAGTGGCTGTAATGCCCTGCATCAGGGAGATCGGTAAAGCGACCCCATCCTCGTCGTCGGGGAAACCGCTTATGTCATCTCCGTCAGCTGGAATGGTTGGTTGGCCATCCGGTTCCGGATCGACGCCACCACCAAGCCAAAGTTGTGAAGAGAGTAAATGCCGCGCACCGTTGCTACTGGCCCAAGTCGGATAGGCCGGCCCTGCCGCAGCGTCCGGGGCATCTCCCCAGTCATAAACATCGTCATTACTGTCCAGGATATCAATCCGGTAGTCCTCCACTTCACCATCCACTGCCAAGCCGAACCATTGAAGTCCCGGTTGCGAGCTGACGCGGAAACGCATGTAGGTCGGACCAAAGCCGGTCGGCGGTGCAGGAGGAACAACGATCGCACCGACAAAAGTCCCCGTGGATACGGGAATATCGGGCGTCAGTACTTGTTCAGAGGGATCCCACATTCCATCGCGGTTCCAGTCAGCCCAGATGTTCAGGAAGCCCGTCCCATTCACTTGGACATTGAGGCCAACAGCGGAGCCGGGAACAAATGAACCGGTGAAAGTCACGCCATCTTCATCATCCGGACCACCGGCTGGATTATTGTCATCCCCGTCAGCCAGCGCGGTTGGTTGGCCATCCAACTCAGTATCGCGCACTTGTCCAAGGTAGACGCCTTGGGCAATGTGGCGGGCGCCGTCACTGGCGAGCAGGGTCTGGTAGCTCTGGTCCGGGGCATCCCCGAAATCAATACCATGCGATTCATGCAGTTCCCAGGTCCAGTTGAATTCCTCCACCCCGGATTCATTGATATATCTGACAAGTTCCGCGGCGACAAGGATGTTGCCCGCCTCCATGGCCAACGGAGGATCGGCAACAATATCGCCGGGCTCAGTATCAATTTCGATTTCGTAGAAAACGTCGAAGAAGCTCTCGGCGGGAAAATCCTTGGGTCCCATCGGAATCAACTGGCCGGTGGGGTCCATTTCCTTCCCCTCACTCCAGGGAACCGGTGATTGCGGGTTTTCCGGATCGAGTAATCCACCGGGCGCCAGCTCGGGAAACATGTCCTGCGCCGTCCCGAAGAGTCCCTCGACTTCCTCCGGGCTCAAACCGGTAAGGCGAAGGGCAACGATCTCTCCCGGTATCTGGGAATCGTTGCGCAGGCGCAAATGGGGCGTTGTGGGCCCGAATTCATCCTCAGCCTCAAATCCAGGCAAGAGGGTCATTCCAACCGGCTCGCCATCCTTGGTCCACCACCCCTTCAAATCAATCATCAGGTTATGGCACTCGAGGTCGAAAAACAGGCCGAGGTGTAGGTCCTGGCAAAATTCGTAATCAGCCCCTGTCCAGTCTGCCTGGAATATATAGGCGAATTGGTCTGGATCCGAGAGGTCCGGAACCATGGAATAACTGAAATTGGGAAAATTCCCGTCGATATGATCCACCAGCGTTGGCGGATAAGACCAGTTCTCTCCCGGAATCCCGGAATAGATGACTCCCTCAATATGATAATCATTGGCGACAACACCCTCGATATCCATGTGGATATCCCAGTTGCTGCCCGCGATGATGGCTTCCGCTCTTGGAACCATCACGACAATAGTAAACAAGCACGCGGCGGCCATCAGCGGCACCAGCGAGCGCTTTGTACGCGGTTTCATTTAAACTTCCCTCCAGCGGCCAACTTGAGGCCGCATTATACGTTTCAAGTTGACCCAAATGGATTTAAAAAACCCTCGAGATATACAGTATCCAAGCCGCCCCACTGCCCGTGAACGATCATGTCCACGACCCGCCGAGGCGGAAAAAGCATCGTTGTCCGGGGCACTGCCCCAATTCGTGCTGCGTTGTTCATGGCTTTACCCTAAGCCGATGGATCAGCCAATCAGCACTGCGTAGAAACGGCAAGGTTTTTCGGAAATCTACGGGCCTGTTTCCAGCTCAACACGAATCCTGCCAAAGCGGCTCGTCCCTGCGGAGAGCCCAGTCGGGTCTTGCACAAGGACGCGCTCAAATTCGGAGCTGATGGGAGTTGTGGTGATCAAGGAACCAGCACCCCAGGAATCCATTGCGGGGCTGAACTCGGAAGCCTCAATGAGGTCGGAGGAATTGGTGCGGCGAACAAATTCGAGGATCAGATGACTTTCCGATCCATCTGTCGTTAATTCCATGCGGGGCAGCCCCGAAGCTCCGTTAATCTCAAGAGCTGCTGCATCGGGAACAGTCGGGTTCAAATTAAAGGCGTACTCAAGCAGATTGACGATCCCGTCCTTTTCCGGATCCCCCGTAGCGAGGGCGTTGGAGCCCGTGAGAGAGGGAAAGCCGGCAATCCAGGTTGCGTAGGTGATGGGATCGGGGATTAGTGCGGCGGTTGGCGAAACAGCCATCGCGAGCTGGTTGTTTGTGAGGACGCCGCTCTGCCCTACGGTGAGAAAGATACTGCCCGCCTGATAGCCAAGGTCGCGGGAGATATCGATGATCCCTGAGCTCTCGTTGGCGAAATCCGCGTCGAGGATATCAAAGACCTGTGAGGCATCAGGAGTGAAGTCGCCGAGCGTGTAGGAGGCCTTCAGGGAATCAACGTCAATCTGCCAGATGTCCCCTTCCCCATCGTCCTCGTTGACATAGATCTTTCCGTTTGCCGACCAGACGAGATTATCCATTCCGGCAAAACCATTGCCGACCGAAACGTCTTGGGAATTCGACGCGAAAAGGACCAATACCGGAGAGTCGCGATTCACCCCAAGGTCACCGGCAACAAAGTCCACGCCCGACAAGTCAACGGTGAAAACTGCCTCTGCCTGTGAGGCTACGGCGACTTCAACCCCATATCCGGATGAGCCCGGAGAGAGGTTGGTGTGGACATCTTCAAGCTTGGAAAACAGGGCTGCGTTGGTTCCGTCAAGGACCCATGTCCCGTTGACGGAAGTACCGTTTCCTCCTGAAAAAATCCCGCTGAGGGTGCCGTTGGTACTGCTGCCTTCCGGATCCCAGTTGTAGACTTTCCCTCCAACCAATCCATTCCGTTCGAGGAAGCTGCCAGACGGATTCTTTAATCCGACATATAGCTGAAGCGGCGCGGTGCCGGTGCTGCTGCTTCCCACATCTGCCCCGAGAATCAAGGCAACCGTATCGGTTCTTCCTGTATCCACAATGGTCGCATTTTCCCAGCGGCTGGTGCCAAGATCCGGTGCTTCATAAAGCGTGCGCGTGGTCACATCCATGACCCAGAAATGTCCCCCGGTACTTTCCTCTCCCAGAAGGTAAAGGGTATCCGCAAAGCCACGGGCAAAGCCAAAGGTGTCCGCTGGCCAGACATTCGCCGAACAAGGATTATTGAGTGCTCCGGTACCCGCGCCGACACTGGTCCAGCCAAGGCTGACCGCCTTGACGATCTGGCCAGGGGCAGCGACCTGGTCGTTGTTCGTGTTGTTCGGGATACCCGCAACAATCCAGTTCTGCAGATTTGTGAGGTCGATATCCACCCGGCTGAAAGTGGATCCCGCGCCCGCCTCGTGGTTGATGAAAACGCGCAGCGTCGAGCTGTCCAACAGGTAGGCCCCCACTCCGTCCCAGTCATCGTGTGACAGCGTCCAAATGAAGCCTTCCTGGGCAAGGCTGCCGAGGGTGTCATCCCCGGTCAGGATTTCGAAAGTCTTCCACCCGGTGCTGGTTCCGGTCGGCACGGTAATGAAGACGTCATTGCCGCCGTCAAGGGCCAGCACGGGCGAGGCAAGCGCTGCCAGACAGGCAATGGAAATGATACGTAGAAAGGAGGAATGTGTGATGGGGTATTGCATGGGGGCTCACGCCAAATCTGCCGGAATCACCCGTTCGGGCAATCAAAAACAGCGGTCCCAAGAATCGCCATTCCTATTCAACCAGATCGTCGCACGGATTCCGCGCGTCACCAGCAAACCCTGCCTGAAGCTTGATTTACACCATGGCCGCCCCCGACATTCGCTTTGACAGGGGGCGTTAATTGCCGTTCGACAATCTCATGCGGTTTGCCTGTTCCATTTTCCTTTCAGCCTTCCTGCTTTTCCAGATCCAGCTGATTCTCGGCAAATTCCTCCTGCCGTGGTTTGGCGGGGCGCCCGCTGTCTGGACAACCTGCATCCTGTTTTTTCAATCTTTCCTTCTGGCAGGCTATGCCTACGCCTTCTTCATCGACCGGAAGTTGAGCCTGCCCGCCCAAGTCAAGCTGCACAGCCTGCTCCTCATACTGGCCATGGCCAGCCTCGGCCTGGCCTGGCTCAGATGGGGATCACCGGTCCTTCCCGGTGATGGATGGAAACCCGTATCGGGATCGGGTAATCCCATCCCGCAGCTACTCATGATCCTCATGGCGGCGATCGCCCTCAGCTACACCCTCCTAGCCGCAAACAGCCCCCTCATCCAGCGCTGGTACGGGATCGGTGCCGGGACCAACCGCCCTTACCGGCTCTACGCCCTTTCCAACGCCGGGTCGCTGCTGGCCCTCCTCTCCTATCCAATCTTTATCGAACCCTACCTGCCGCTTTCCCTGCAGGCGAAAATCTGGGCGGGCCTGTATTTTATCTTTATCGTGGCGACCATCGCCAGCGCCCTCGCGGCGCGCAAGGCCGGCCTTTCAGGGGAATCCATCAAGGTGACGGAAACCATTGCACCCGAGGCACCCACGGAGAGTGAAGGTCAGGGCCACTGGTCGTTCTGGCTGATCCTTTCGGCCTGCCCGGCGGCGATGATGCTGGCAATCACCAACGACCTCTCCCAGGAGGTCGCGGTAACGCCGTTCATCTGGGTCCTCCCACTGGCGATTTACCTCCTGAGTTTCATCATCTGCTTCGACCATCCACGCTGGTACTCGCGCCGTGCCTTTGTCCTCCTGACCTACCTTGCCTCGATGGTGGTCCTGATCACCAATTTGAAAGGATTTGATCTCGGAATGATCGGGCATGTACTCTCCTACGGATTCTTCCTCTTTGTCTTCTCGATGCTCTGCCATGGTGAGCTCTTCCGGATTCGGCCAAGGGTTGAGAAACTCACCTCTTTCTACCTCATGGTTGCCCTTGGTGGGGTCATTGGGGGGATCACGGTTGGTATCCTTGCCCCGACCCTCTTCACCGGCTACTGGGAATTCCATCTGACTGTCTTCACCAGCTGGATCCTCCTCACCTACCTGTTCTGGAAGGACAAGAAATCCTTCCTGAACACCGGCGACCGCTGGCATGCCATTGCCCTGCTCCTGCTCACTGCCTACATCATCACCCACTACACGCTTGCCCTGACCGGAGGCTATTCCCTTCCCGGGATCCAGGCCCACCGCGAGCTGGCCAACCTCGGGATTGCCCTTGCGATCGCCCTTGCCCTCTACCTTCCATTCCGGAAAGCCGCCTTCATCTCATGGCCCCTCTGGCCAAGGATTCTCATCGCCATGCTGATCTTTGTCTTCGAGTGCTTCACGGTCTTTAATGTCCGCAGCACCGGCGTGGCCGCCCAGGAGGTGGACCGGAATTTCTTCGGCGTCGTGAAGATCAATGAAGGAAAGATCTTCGATCCGTATCCCCTCACGATCCGCAACCTCGTCCACGGAAAGATCCTGCACGGGTTCCAGTACCTTCGGGGAGATCTGGAAATGGTCCCGAATTCCTATTACGTCAGGGATAGCGGGGTCGGCTTGGGAATCCTACAGCATCCTCGCCGGAAAATGGGCCAGCCCATCCGGATCGGGGTCACCGGCCTTGGCGCAGGAGCCATTGCCGCCTACACCGAACCGGGTGACCTGATCCGCTTCTACGAGATCAATCCCCTCGTGATCGATCATGCCTATGGGCCGGAGGCGGATTTCACATACCTTCAAAAGTGCATGGGCACGGTCGAACTGAGCCTCGGCGATGCCCGCCTCTCCCTTGAAAAGGAGCTTCAGGAAGGTCGGCCGGGGAAATTCGACATTCTTGTACTCGATGCCTTCTCCAGCGATTCCATACCGGTTCACCTGCTTACCCGCGAGGCTTTCCAGATGTACCTTATGCACCTCCGGGATGAGGATTCCGTCATCGCGGTGAATATTTCAAATCGCATCCTCGATATCAGCGTGCCGGTTGTCTCTATTGCCCGGGAACTGGGCATGGAGGCCGTCCGCATCAAGTGCAGCGGCCAGCCCCCAGTACCGATCCCTTCGGACTGGATCCTCATGGGCAGGGCCATTCTCGGAAAGGAGCCAATCCGTTCGGCCGCTGCCGATATTCGCCCGTACGAAGAAGTCATCTGGACTGACGATTTCAGTAACCTTTGGAAATTCCTACGCTAGGCTTGACGAGGGCATTAGCTCAATTCATAGCTTTTATAAGAAAGGTTTTTCCATGAAACTCAGCCGCACACAAAAAATCCTCGCCGGTATTGCCTGCCTTGCCCTGTATTCCATCCCCCTTGCAACCATCAACGGGGCCTTCGACATCTTCATGAAGACGGATGGCTCCGGCATTCCTGACGGGGAATCCGATGGGGGCTCCTTCCCGGAATACAAGGGCTGGATCGAGATCGATTCCTTCAGTGTGGGAGGCAGTGCACCTTTTGCCATCGGCTCCATCGGCGGCGGAGGGGGAGACGGCAAGGTCTCGCTTACTTCAATGAACGTGACAATGCCCGTCGGGCAGACCAGTCCGGGATTTTTCAACAACCTGACGACTGGCAAATTTGTGGCTGAAATCAAGCTCTTCATGAGGACCCCGAATTCATCGACTGAATTTATGCGGATTTACATGAAAAACGTCTTTGTGGAGTCCATGTCCTGGTCGGGAGTCGCGGGGGGGGATGATAAACCCTTTCAGAGTATGAGTCTGGCCTATCAAGCCGTCAAGGTGGAGTATGTGACCTTTGATATCAAAACGAACGCTGAAATTGACACTTTCTCGGCTGAATGGGATTTAGCGTCAAACACGGCTACCTATCCCACCAAATAAGCCAGGACCTCCCATGCGAGGAATGAATCAACTGACTGCTTTTGCCTGCAGGCGCGTTGAAGCGTGTTTCTTGCTCCTTGCATTGATTGGAACCTGGCAAACTGGACACGCCCAAGCCGACATCTATGCCCGGTTCACGGGAGGTGTGAATCCCCCACCCGGTGAGAGCACTGCTGCCGGGCGAAATGGTTGGACGGACATACAGAGTTTCTTCGCTGGTGCTTTCAACGTCGTCAGTTTCGGAAGCGGCGGAACAGCGAGCACCTCCAATCCTGACCTGTACTCGGTCAGTTTTACTAAACCTGTCGATTCGCTGTCACCTTCACTATTCAAGGCCCTCACACAGGGATCCGCATTCGATAAGTTGGAGATTGATTACGATGTCCTCTACGGTGGCGGCGTTATCACCCAGACCCGGCTTATCTATAACAATGTTTTTGTTGAGAGCCTGAGCTGGTCGGGAAGCAAAAACGGCGGTGCCCCGGATGAGTCTGTATCCTGTGCCTTCAAGTCGGCCTCTTTCCAGACCCGCCTTCAGAGCTCGAACGGAACATGGAATACCGAGAGCGGGTACCTGGCCTTTTACGATCTGCAAACCAACACGGGTAATTACGGATTGGAATCCTTCCCTTCAGATGGTTCCATTGCCCCCAGCATCAACAGCGTTCCTGCCCAGACGGTTGTCCGCAATTCCACGGGCCTCTCCTTCAGCTTCAGTTTCTCGGATGCGGATACCGATGTGAACAGCCTCACGGCGGATGCGGTCTCGCTTTCGGAAAGCCTGATCCCGGATGCTTCCATTGTCGTGACCGGTTCAGGAGGATCGCGGACCGTCCAGTTCACCACAGCCGATGCCACGGGCACGGCCGCCATTCAGTTGTCGGTCTCCGATGGCGTACAGACGACCATTCGCAACGTCACGATCTACGTGGTTGATCCCAATGCCCCGCCCACAATTGAGGGGCCCACCTCCCTCGCGGCGGCCAACGGATTCGCCGAACCCTTGAACGGGCTTGGTATCTCTGATCCGGACACGGAGAGCGGTTTTCAATTGATCCTTGGCGTCACCCACGGGCAGTTGTCCCTGTCCACGGACATACCCGGTGGCGTGCAGGTCGCCCAGGTCTCGGGTAATGGATCAACCTCCCTGACTATCAATGCCAGCAAGACGGAGATCAACACGACCCTGAGCGATCCCTACGGACTCCTTTACACAGCCGGAACCAATACGGACACAGATTTGACCATCGATCTGTCCGACAACGATCCGTCCCTTCCGGAAACGGACAACAAGGTCATCCCGATCACGGTCTTTACCGATCCCTTCAATTCCTGGCAGACCCGTTACTTTACCGAAGCGGAAATAATAGGTGGCCTCGCCACCGGGGAACTGGACGACTACGACCTGGACGGCACCCTCAACCTGGTTGAGTTTGCCACGGGTCTCGACCCAACCAATCCCGCTGAGTTAAGGGCGGTTAATTATTACCTGACTGAATCCGGGGGAGACACCTTTCTCAACCTGACCTACAACCGGCGCATCCAACCCGGCGGACTGTCCTACACGCTCGAAATCTACAACACCGTCACGGAAACGTGGGTGGACGGCAGCGCAGCCACTTCCCCCATTGGCATTCCCGCGGCCGTCAATGCGGAGATTGAGACGGTTTCTTTTGAAGTGACCAGTCCCCTCGCCGGTCCCGCCACCCTCGCGCGCCTTAAGGTGATCAAGCTTTAGGGATTCAGGGGATATCGTCGGATTCAAGTTGCCAGGAAGCCGCCATCAACTGGCAGGCTGTGTCCGGTCGTGTAGCTGGAGGCATCGCTGGCCAGCCAAAGGACTGCTTCCGCAACTTCCTTGGAGACGCCAAAGCGGCCGATGGGATGACGGGCGATCATGCCCGTGCGGGTCTCCTCGTCGCCACCAAACAGGCGCTCAGCCATGGCCGTTTCAATCACCGCCGGGGCCACCGCGTTGATACGGATGCCCTGCTGGGCGGTCTCGAGGGCGGCCACCTTGGTCAGACCCTCAACCGCGTGCTTGCTGGCGATGTAAATTGACAAGCCGGGTGCACCGATGTGTCCGGCGATGCTCGACATGTTGATGATCGATCCGCCCCCGTTCTTCAGCATCACCGGTATCTCATGCTTCATTGAGGCAAGGACGCCCCAGACGTTGACACCGAAGACCTTGTCGAAGCTTTCCTTGTCGATTTCAGGCACCATTCCCGCCACCTCGACGCCCGCGTTGTTCACCGCAATGTCCAGTTTGCCGAACTGCGACACGGTCTCCGAGACGGCCTTCTCGATATCCGCCTCGAGCGACATGTCGCCCTGGATGAAAACGCACTTGCCACCGGCTTCCTCAACCAGCCGGACCGTTTCCTTGCCCTCGGCCTCGCGGCGCCCGGTGATCACCACCGTCGCGCCGTTCTTCGTCAGCAGCTCGGCCGTCGCCCGGCCAATGCCGGATGTCCCGCCCGTTACCAAGGCGACTTTTCCTGTAAGTGTGCTCATTCCTGAATTCCTCTTTTTTGGTTATTAAACGCTCCCTCGGTATCGTTCCGAGGTCGTTGATCACAGTACGGCCTCCCTCTTGGGATACAAGATTCTAATGTATGCTATAAGAATACCCAGGCGTCGGGCTCCGCGTTGCGGAACCCTCAACCTGGGCTACATCTTCCGACCCTTCGGTATTTTCCAAAGCCGCGCCACAAGATGCCCAAACTTGTCATCAAAGCCCAAAGGGCTGACATACCTAGCCCAAGTTGACAGACCCGCAACGCGGGGACGGATGCCTGGGTGGGTTTGCCAGCAATTAACCGTTGCAGAGGGAGCCGGAGGTCTTTGCCTAACCCGAAGAAAACTATGATAACATTTAATTTTGCAGGCATACCCGTTCGAATTGCACCGTGGTTCTGGATCACGATGGTCTTTCTGGGAGGCGGAGTGCACATGGCCGACCGACAGGACATCATTAACGTAGCCCTGTTTGTCTTAGCCGGGTTCCTCTCGATCTTTGTGCATGAATTGGGACATGCCCTGACCATTCGCAAATTTGGCCTGCCGACGATCATAACGCTGACCGCCTTCGGGGGCACCGCCAGTTTTCCGGCCGGGGTCCTGAGCCGACGGCAATCCTTTCTCGTAACAGCCGCGGGTCCGGGCATCCAACTCCTGCTCGGACTGCTGGCGATTGCGGTAATCCGGAATTTCCCCATTCCGGAAAATTCGCTTTTACTAATCATGCTGTTCGATCTGGTTTGGATCAGCATTGTCTGGTCGATCTTCAATTGCCTCCCAATCTACCCGCTGGACGGTGGTCAGATGCTGGCCGCGGTTGTCGGCCACAAGCGCTCAAGATTGATTCATATCACTGGCATGGTCTGCGCCAGCGCCATCGGCATTCTCCTCTTCTGGAAACTGGGCACATGGGTCATGCCCGCCTTCATGGCCTACTTTGTCTACATCAATTACAAGGCGCTTCAGCAAACGCTCAATCAGAGCAACTTGTAGCGGGAACCAAGAAACAAATACCCGCGGTAAGTTTTAAAAATGACCCATTTGAGGCTGGCTCCAGCGCGGTCCCCTCACCCAGCACGTGCCAGTTTCACGCTCTGCCAAATACAGTCTTGCCAAGCTGAACCGATGGTAAAGTCTCGGCGCCCTGTCAGCCACCCTCCAGATCTTTAGCCATGTTAATCTTTGATGCCCACCTTGATTTGGGCATGAACGCCCTTGAGTGGAACCGTGACTACACGCGACCCTTGCATGAGATCCGTGAGCGGGAGCGAGAGATGACGGACCGGCCCGATCGCGGGAAGGGAACGGTCTGTTTTCCGGAAATGCGCAAAGGCCAGACGGGTATCTGCGTGGCCACGTTAATCGGTCGTTATATTAAGCCGTCCAATCGCCTTCGCGGGTGGCATTCTCCCGAGCAGGCTTGGGCACAGACACAGGGGCAGCTGGCCTGGTACCGTGCCATGGAGGAGAAGGGTGAGTTGTCGCAAATTACGACGGTTGCTCAGTTGGACGCCGCGGTGGAACTGTGGACACAGGACCCTCCGGTCAGCGCTCCCATTTCCTACCTACTGAGCCTTGAAGGCGCTGATTCCATGGTGACCATCGGGCACGTCGAACGCGCTTACGCGCAGGGTCTGCGCGCCATCGGACCCGCAAATTTCGGCCCGGGAATTTACGCACAGGGCACGAACGCAAGAGGCGGTATCGGAGCCAAGGGAGCGGAGCTGCTCAAGGAGATGGATCGCCTGGGGATCATTCTCGACGTTTCCCACCTGTGTGACGAATCCTTCCGCGAGGCCATGGATGTGTTCCAAGGTAAAGTCTGGGCGAGCCATTCCAATTGCCGGAAGCTTGTTCAACACGAGCGCCAATTCACCTCTGAGCAGTTGCAGGAACTGATCACCCGCGGGGCTGTCATCGGGGCGTCACTGGATGCATGGATGCTGGTTCCGGGCTGGATTCTTGGGAAGACCAAGCCGGCGGAGACGGGCGTGAAGCTGGAACATATTGTCGATCACATCGACCATGTCTGCCAGCTCGCGGGGAACTCGCTACACGCGGGCATCGGTTCGGATCTGGACGGCGGATTCGGACTTGAGGAATCACCGATGGATCTGGACTCGATTGCCGATGTGCAGCGGTTGCCTGCAATTCTCAAATCACGCGGCTACAGCGACGAGGACGTGGCAAATGTCATGCACAGGAACTTTGTGCGTTTTCTGCAAGATGCCTTGTCATAGGCGTTCGCATGATGTCCTTGGTGACGTAGGGTGAGGTCATGGCGCGGAGCAACGCGCTGTAATTGAGCTGAAACGGAATTTCAGCACCAACCGCCAGCTGATGGGAATAGTTGCCGGAATCAACGACAAGGTGATCGCTGCTCGCCCCGAGAATCACAATCCCGGATGGCGGAGTGAGGCCGCATGGATCAATGTCCTGCCGCCCAATCGCGAGAATGGATTGCTTGATGCTTCCGGTATCGTTGCTTTGAGGGACCGCCCCAAAGGCCGATTGCGCAATCTCGCCCCATGGCTTGGAAGGTTTTTCCTTCGATTCGATTACTTCTGCAAAAAGTGTAACGGCATCGGTATGCAGGCCTTTGATCGCTTGGCGATGAAGGGGCTCACATCCCAGAAGGAGCGCTTCGCCCAAGCGAAGGTTGTTGATCCGTCCGGTGTCCGCGCAGTTAAGAGCCCAATCGAGATTGGCCGAGTTGCCACCGGATACGGTGTTGATACTTATCCCAAAAGTGGCTTCAAGCGAATCCGCAAGGGATGATAATTCGGCCATGTTCCGGTCGTCGGGTGATACGCCGCATCGGCAGGCGAGATTTGTCCCGATGCCTTCCAACACAAGGCTGGGAAGACGAAGCACTTCCGCTACCGTGGCCTCCAGAAGCTCAGGCATGATGCCTTCGCGCAGGTCTCCCAGTTCGACCATAAGCACGATTCCGTGGATTCGGTTTATGGTATTTGCAGCGGCAGAAAGTTTCCGGATGACTTCGACTTCCGAATTTAAACTGACGTCGGTGAGCGCGACCACTTGATCCACTTGACTCAGCATCGGTGAGCGAACCAACACCATCGGTGCCACGATACTCGCGCGCCTTAGCGTATCTAAATTCTGGATACGGGAATCCCCCAGCCCGCTGACGCCTGCCTGAAGCCAAACGTTCGCGATCTCCGGCAATCCCATGCTGGCCTTGGTGACACCAGTGACCGAAATACCTCGTTTGCTCAGCCGGGCGACAAGTGTCTCTGCGTTGTGATATATCTTGTTGAGATCGATCTGCAATCGTGGCGCGGTTATGCTACGACGGTTGATAGCTTTTCTCCAATCTGCGGAAACGCGGCGAGGACCATTTCCACCAAACGCTCAGTGGGCCGGGTCAATGCATCGGTGACGGGGATACCCAACTCAAGTTCATAGAGGATGATTGCTGAGGAAATTTCCGCGTCCGTCATGTTCTCGTGGTTGAGCGTGAGGCCAATCACCTTGGTTTCCGCGAAGGTCTCAATAAGATTTATCTCGGAGGCTGGAGTCGGCATGGGCATCTGGGGGAAGTCGCACCGGTGCTCCCGTCCCGGGGCATGCTGCAACACAACGCCATCCGGGCAGCTGCCGCGCAGAATGAAGCTGGAGGTGGAATACGCGGGATGGCTGAGGGAGCCCTGCCCTTCGATGAAAATAACATCGGGATCCTCGCCTGCGAACGCTTCGAGAATCGTGGCCTCCAATTCTCCCGCGCAAAACTGTGAGGGCACCGCATCAAGAGCCATCCCG
The DNA here is from genome assembly GCF_010500615.1 of Oceanipulchritudo coccoides. NCBI lineage: Bacteria > Pseudomonadati > Verrucomicrobiota > Opitutia > Puniceicoccales > Oceanipulchritudinaceae > Oceanipulchritudo > Oceanipulchritudo coccoides. The sequence continues at coordinate 1,021,799 of NZ_JAAGNX010000001.1, read as the reverse complement.
TAACGTGCTCCTTGAATTAAGCCGGTCTGACCCGTTCCGATCATCACGGCCTTGATGCCGAGATCCCTGAGGGCCTTTGTCAAAACGGTGGCGGTGGTCCGCTTACCAATGGCGCAGTCAGTCCCCAGAACAGCAATACGCGGGCAGGTGACCTCCGCGATGCGCCCACTGAAAACGCGTAAATCTTTTTTCTCGCGAGGCCGCCGGACGTCGCGAATCACCACGTTTGATCGTAAACACGCTGCTACAAATTCTGGATCTTCGTTCAGGAACTCATGGAGCCCGTTGACGATGTTCATCCCCAGATCGATGGCTTTCAGTACCAGTCTGCGCTCAGCCGGTGAGAGCATCCCGGTCGCTGGGGCAATTCCGAAGATGAAGTAGTCCGGGACCTTACCGGCGTGCGCCAAGGCATCGGTCAGGTCGCGAAAGATGGGAATCCCGTTGGGCTCGTCGTCGAGAACCGTACCGGCATCCTGACCAGCCTTCTCACTATCGATAATTGAGAGAATCTCGTATTTCTCGGAATGGCGGACCAGGCCGTTGGCCGTCTTTCCGTCAATACCGCCGAAATTGGCCTCACAATAGACGATCGCCGTTAAGGACCGGTTGAGTTCGTTGATAGGTGATGGCGTAGCAAGTGCTTGCCTCGCCTGCGCGGGGAATGGTGGATTTTTAAACATAAATACTCCTCAATTTTGAGCTAGGCTCAGAGGAGGCGACGGAATCGGACCGACCAGAAGTGGCCGACAGTCAGCGAGAGGTCCCCACCAAGATAAACTTACAATCCTCCACCCTACCGAAAAACGATCGCGAGGAAAGGCTTATCTTCAAAGTCCCCCAGATGCTCACGGGAAGCGATGCCGGGCTGCTTGGCCGATGGAAGCCCCCGGAGCGTAGGCAAAGCTTTGCCGGGGCTGACCTCTCCGGGTGGAGTGGAGCTCGATCGGTTTGCCGGGTCGCGTCTGCGCCGACATTTCCGCATACACATAGAGCAACGAAAACACCGTCTGGGCAATCTTGATCGCTATGGCCTGATTGGCATCCAGCGAATAGAACCAGACCCCTGGCCGACCGTACCGGTCATGCACATAGGTCCTTAAGTTGAGCTCGAGGAAGTTGGATAGCCCGGGGGCCGTCCACTCAATCCCCGAAGCGGAAAAATTTCACACCGGGGCAAAAAGTGCGATCAAGCAGCTGCAGGGAGCTGCCCAAGCTAATAGTCCGGGCTCCCGCCCATAAGGGTAGCTGTTTTGCGCTATAAGTTTCCACAATACTCTCGCTTAAATTTCGTTCGCCGTCTGACAGAGTTAGTTATGTTGAAAGCCTTGCAATTGAGTCTGTTTGGAATTTTGGCCTTAGCTGCTTCGAGTGCCGCGCAATTGGCCCCGAGCGAGGGAACGGTCGCGGCCAGCCTTCCGGGTCAGAGCATTGGAGGGACCCAATTCCTGAGTGCCACCCGCTTTGATTGGTTTGGTGAGCCTGGGAATTGGAGCTATACGCGACTATCCCAAAACGTGGGTCTGCTCACGCAAACCTACGATGATGGCGGCAATAACCCGGCGAGCTATCGGGAGGAAACTGAGCTGACCTTTCTGACTGAAATATCGGGGACTTATGCATATCGGGAATACGTTGGTGGTGGGCTCGATTTTTCCACCAGCGGTGAATTCGATTTCCCGTGGCTGACAGGGACAAAGGGTACCGAACGCTGGTGGCCGGTGGGTTGGGTCTATGTCAGTTGGCCCTATATCAGTGCCGGCAGTTGGCCCTATATCGAACCCGGCAGTTGGCCCTACAATATCGGCAGATGGTATCGCCTTGATACCTCAGGGGCCAGTGTCCAGTGGCGGGTCAATGTGGATACCGGACTCCGGCAAACCTTCGCCGCCAACAACGAATGGCACCGTTTCACATGGCCCTATTCCTTTTCGGCTGCTGAGTCGGCTTGGTATTGGTATGACCCCGCAAGCACTCAATGGGTCGTTGATTTGCAAAATGGTATCTGGTCCAGACTGGGCAAATGAGGTGATTGCCGTGGATAGGGAAAATACAGTCCAGATACCTTAAATGAAGTTGATCGGCAACCGGTAGGTGATCCCCTCGACCTCAGGCTTTTCAAAGCGCCATTGGCGGAGGGCCTTCGTCACAACCTTTGCGTAAACGCGATCGTCATAGTCAACAAGATGGATGTTTTCCGGCTGTCCTTCCTCATTGATCTGGAAGGTGACGACGACGTGCCCCTTGATACCCCAGCGCATGTAATTGACCGGTACTTCCGGCTCGATGATTTCAATGGCTTGAGGCGCCTTGAGCTCCATCGTTTGAGGAGCAGCGCTTAGAACACTCCCGCCGAGTGCTAAGACAGACAGGAGAATGGATTGGGTCAGGATTTTCATAATCGTTAGGTGTTTAGGTTAATGAGGCCATAGTGTGCTCTCATACCTTTATACGGAAACGAGCATGAATGGGTTACAGTTTCTTTTTTGAATCGAGACCGGGACAGGGACTCCCACAGTAGGTTTGTATGTCGGGCTCTCCCAGGAGATGTATGTCGAGGACGCAGTGAAGAAGAAGTTGGATTCGGTCATCGAGAAACACCGAGTCACGGAAGCCGTGGTCTCCGTCCATGAAAGCATGCAGGATGACGAGCAGTCGAAGGATAGTTAGCGACTCCCGGGCTTGGGTGAAGAAAACTTATCCCACCCCCCGGATTGGTCACCAAGCGGACCTCCGGATTCATATGGAGGAAGTTTCGCCCTTGTTAACGACAGGTGGAGGCGCTTTACTTATCCCGAATGCAAAGAGCTCACTCATTTAAAGCCATCGCGGGCTGTTTCATGCTTGCATGCGTCGCTTGCGTTTTAATCCCCACCCTCTCCCATGCCCAAGCGCTGGACGAAGCAACGGATCTGAAAGTTGTCTTTTCAGCCGCTCTCGAGGGCCAATGGCAACCGATTGCGGAAGCTTTGGAAAACGGTTTTGATATAAACGTCACCGATGAGGCTAACCGAACTGCCATCATGTATGCCGCTTATAATGGGCACTCAGAAGTGATGGCCAAACTCATCGAGGCAGGAGCCGATATCAACAAGAAGGACCAAATTGGTTCAACCGCTCTCATGTTTGCCTCGAGTGGACCCTTTGTTGAAGCGGTCTCCCTCCTCCTCGACAAGGGGGCAAAGATTGATGAGATCGATGACAATGAACATTTCACCGCCCTGATGTGGGCCGCCGCTGAAGGACAAGCGGAGGTCGTGAAACTTCTCTTGGAACGCAACGCCAACACCTCCTTGAAGGATATTGATGGCGACACTGCTGAGTCATTTGCCGCAAAGGCCAATCATTCAGAGGTCGTCAAGTTGCTTCAGGCAGCCAAGGCACCTGAGTCTGAGCCTGTCGAAAAAGAGCTGAAAGAGAAACCCCAAGGACTGGATTGATCAAGTGTCGGGTGCCGGCCTCTTCAGGATTTCCCATGTAGACGCCTCTTGCTTTAACCAGTGCAGCAAATCATAGCAATTGGGACACAAGGCAATGATGGGGGAGACGGTAGATGCTACACAAGAGTCAATTTCACGCTACCACTGGATGTGAAGTCCGTTCTGGCCGTATTCAACAGAATCTTGAGAGCACAACAGTCAATGTGGGGTATCGATAGATTACTGTGGGTCCTTGATTGAGTGGACAGGTGTCTTTGCTGATTGAATTCTCTCTTCAAGCCGCTTGCGGAGAAACCCTTCGATTTCTGAATAATCACGATTGCCCACGAGGTTGGTGAATTGTTCTGGATCCTCCTGCATGTCATAAAGCATGAATTCATTAATCCCATCACCTCGCGCGGAATAGCGCATGAAGGCCCACTTGCTCGTGCGTAGGCAAAAATCCAGCCCAACTTGAATCAGTGCATCCTTGTGGCCAAGGTCTGCGTCAGCATCCTTTAGAAGCGGAACAAAGCTTTGCCCCTGGATTTCCTCCGGCGCATCAAGGCCTGCAATTTCCGCAATAGTCGGATAAATGTCGATCAGTTCAACAATCGAGGCGCATTTGCCGTTTACCAATGTCTGGCCCGGAATGGAGACAATGAGGGGTGTCCTGATACTTTCTTCAAAGAGGCTCAGCTTCTGCCACATGGTGTGCTCACCCAGATGGTAGCCATGATCAGAAAGAAAAACGACAATTGTACTATCTCGCAATCCAACGGTATCCAGAGTGTCTATGAGTCGACCCACCTGCTCATCCATGTAGCTCACGGAGGCATAATAGCCCCGCATGCTTTTGCGTTGAGCCTCCTCGGAGAGTTGGAACTTGGCTGCGTTTGTTCGCTTCTTTGCTGACCCAGGAACGTCGTCGAGATCATCCATGGAAACTTCAGGAACCTGCATCTCATCAACAGGGTATCGATCGAAGGAGCGCCTCGGGGCAACAAATGGAACATGCGGACGGACAAATCCAACAGCGAGAAAGAACGGCTCCTTGTCACTGGCCCGCTCCTTCAATAACTCAATGGTCTTGTTCGCCGCAACTCCGTCTGCCAGTTGCTCATCACCCACATCCGCTTCGACAATGACAAAGTCATCCCCCTGGTGGTTTCCGTGATTAATGAACAGCTTGCCACCCTTGCCCGCAACAGCCTGCCACTTTTCCCGATATTCATTGTAATGCGGCGTGCTGTCTTCGAGCATCACATCCTCTGCTTTCCCCGGTGTCAAAGCTTCCATCACACTCACATTATAGCGTTCAGTCCAGGACTCCGGATGGTCCAAGCCATCATCCCCGGTATAGATATGCCCGGGTACGCCCATGTGAAAAATTTTGCTGACCCGCCCGGTCCAATAACCGGACTCCCTGAAGAGTTGTGGCAGCGTTGGTATATCCGCTTTGAGGACGCCGCTGTTATCCGTCACACCGTTGGATAAGGGATAACGGCCCGACATGAGTGATGCCCGCGACGGCCCGCATAGCGGATACTGACAGTATGCCCGTGTAAAACGTGTTCCCTCTGCAGCCAAGCGGTCCAAGTTCGGGGTCTTGCACTGAGGATGTCCGTAACCGCTCAATGCCGTGTTCAGGTCATCCGCGATAATGAGAAGGATGTTCGGCTTGCTGACCGGAAGGGATTCGCAGACTTCAACAAGGCCAGGGTCTGCCTTGTTTGCCACCTCCGCCACACGAGTCCGAAAAGGTGAGGCTGGCATTCCGTTTCCACCGTAGAGGTTACATAGCGGAAAATTGGCCCAACCGTAACGGACTGCCGTGACATCGAGAACATCTGGCGAATACACTTCAACCGTATCGGGCAAAACAATGGTTGCCTTGGCTGGATGAAAGACACGATCGGGTCCGCAAACCTCGAAACCAACAAGGGTGTCAGCCTCAGCAACCACTGCATCCGGGCCCTCGCCGGGAAAATGGCCACGTTCCACATTCATTGCGACACGCTGCGTCTGCAGACCTCCACTGACATGATCAAATCTCAATGAAGCCCGGTTGCCCCGGACTTTAAGGTGTTTGAATGATGGAAAGCCCGCATCAATTGTTTCAATATCGAGTGAAGCGGCAAGTCTGGCGAGCCGTTTCCCCGGAATGTCTTTTGCCTGCGGATGGATGTCCTCCGCTTCGCCTGCATCGGTGATAACAACCATTGCGGTTCCCGGAACATCTTCGAGTACTTGTTGCTGCGCCTCACGGATAAGGGCCCGGACGTCTCCGGCATTATCCCACTTCACATCGGCATGAGGAGCCAGTTGGACATAAAGGAATGGGAAATCGTAACCCCAGAGTTTTCGCCATGACCGGATCACATCCGAAAATAAATCTGCATACAACCAGGACCAGCGGGAATCCGATTCACCCTGGTACCAGATCACCCCCCGGATGGCGAACGGGGCAAGGGGATGTATCGTTCCATTGTAAAGCCGTGACGGAGCAAGAATGGCGTCTGGATTGAACTTTGAGGGCGTGTAATTCGGGTTCTGCGGACTTAGAAACCGGGAGTAGGCGGGATTCCCTTCAAGCACTTCATGCGGCAACCAGCAGCTGGCGGAAGTCGCCCCACGATTGGCGTAAAGCAGGCCAAGCGGAACACCGGTCAGGCACTCCAATTCCATTCCAAAGAAGCTGGCAGCAGCCGAGAACTTTGCCGCAAATTCAGGAACACATGGCTGCCAGCTGACCTTGAAAAATGGATCTGAAACAATCTCTGTTGATGGGCCGTCACGGGCAACCCCACCCTGCTTGATTTTAAACAGTCGTATGTTGGGGTTAGTGAAACCCTTCTTGACCTTGTCCCAGATCAAGTACCGGTCCATTGTTTGCGCCATGTTGGACTGGCCCGCGCATACCCAGACATCCCCCACAAGGACGTCCACTAACTCGATATCAGGTTCCCCTGAGGAGTCCGTGATCTTAAGGGTTCGGCCCTCCCCTGATGCCTTCATTGGCTCAAGGAAAAGAAGCCAGCGACCATCGCTCCCTGTCTGCGTCCGGACCAGTTGTCCGCCGAACTCGACCGTCATTTCAGTCCCGGGTGAAGCGTGCCCCCAGACCGGCACCGGTTGATTCCGCTGCAGGACCATTCGATTGGAAAACAAAGGATGGACCCGCGGTTCAATCGGATCAGGCTCGGACTCTGCGACAAGGGCCGCCGGGAGAAGGGAGCAAATTATCAGAAGGCAGCTAACTTGCCTTCGGAAACGATGGAAGATCTTCATCGTGATTCAAATAATAGGTTCAGGATGAACTGGTAATCATCATTCAAATCGGTCAAATAATCACTGTTGCCCGCTTTCCAGTCGATAGCGTAAAATAGATGGCGCCGTCCCGGTACTCCCACTGCGCGGGGCCATTGACCGCCTCTGGTTTTTGATCACTCCGGATCTCCACTGCACCTGAATCACCATCGGCAGCATGGATCTCCACGGAAAGTTCTTTGTTGCCTCTGTTCAGGGGCCAGACCCTCGCACGAGTGACATTTTTCAACCTGTGGACATAATGGGTATCTAGCGTATTTGCAGCTGGTACGATGACAATTTCCTTGCCGGTCGACCACGTATTGGTCGGTGCGTCTACTTCGAGCCAGGTACCATGATCCGCGACCGGCGCATTGCGGACCTGCCAGTCAATGTTGTCCTGCCGGCAGTACCAGAGCATCCGGCGCGATCCACCGCACTGTCCCTCAATCACCAAGCGAGAGCCTTTCGGCTTCTTCAACTTTTTCTCAAAGGGATCACCCAGAACAAGAGGTCCCTCTTTGCTGACTACTTTGCCCCCAATAATGAGCTTGGGATCCTCCGTTGTGCCGCTTGCACCTTTGCGCGTTAGAGTTGCCCTCGAAATGATCAACTCGCTATCGAGACAGGAAAAACGGGCCTCCATTGCCAATTGGATTTCTGTATCCACTTTTTCGCTATCGTAAATTGTTCCACCTTCGGAAAGATCCGGCAAATCAACCTGAAACGCCATCTTGCTTTCGCCCGGCTTGATATCACGGCTGGGAAATCGTTTCTCCCAGAGCAGCTTGCCCTTCTGACTGTAGGCTCTGGCCAGCATTTCTAGTTGCTGGCCGCCCTTCCCTGAGAGCAGGATCAGCCCGCAGGTATAGCTCTGGTTGGGAACCGTCCGAAAGTACATCTCCTTGCCATGCTTTTGCGCTGGCAGGTGGAGCGAGGTGGTATCTTTAGAGGCCTTCCGCTTGTAAAGAAGCACGCCGGGACTCAACCAGCGCCAAAATTCATTTTTCTCCTCAAAGTACTGTGGCCATGTGCCGGAGGAGATATCGTAGCCAAAAACATTCCATTGCCGCCTTGATGGATTATCATTGCGGTGGGTGTAATCCAAAAATTCGCTGTTCTCGTTAATGAGGAAATCAGTCGTTCCGGCCAGAACTACGGAAAAGGAATCATCCGTGGAAGTATGGTAATTATAGACCGCCGCTTTCTGGCCATCCAGAAATCCGCCATGCCCGAAGGCATAGCTCATGGGGGCCGTGTCGCTGAGCGTGGTCCCTATTCTCAAGGTCCGGGACCGACCCGGGCGCCCCATGTCCTCATCAAGAAAAGCATTATGCTCCGCACTGTACGATTGCACCTTGAGACCGGTTCGGGAAATCTCAAAATACATCCCCCCAAGCGGCTCCCCTTCTTCGGAATTCCTGCTGGGATTAAATCCCCCAATACGCCCGTTTGAAACAAAGAGCCGGCCATGTGACTTCTTTATCACATAATCATGATTGTGACCGTGCATCCATGCGAGAATGTTGGGATAGGCCTTGATCAGGTTGATAATGTCTTCGCTGTTCGCAAGACCGCGGTAGCCCAGCATGAAATTGTCATCGCCGGTGGTTCCCTTGAGGTTGTTGTGCGAAAGGAGGATAATGCTCTTCTCACGGTTCAGGCTCAGGTCAAGCCTGAGCCAGTCAAGGGTTTCCTTGTTCACATAGACCGGATGCTCGAGCTCGGGAATGGAAACAAAGTGGATTCCTTTAATGTCAAAGCTGTAGTATGGGCGGTAAGATATGCTCCCCAACTGACAGCAGCGCAGCTCCGCATCACCATCTACCGGATTGATGATATCGTGGTTGCCCGGGACGTAGTAAAAGGGGGCATGATTGCTCTGGTTCGCAATTGTGTCGGACCAGTCACGCCTCGCAGAATTGAGCATCGGACCGAGCGACCCATGATGTGCGTCGCCTGTATCGAGAAACAGGTCCAGATCCGGAAATCTCTCATGTATCCGGGCGATCATCTTGCCCTGCACTTCTAGTGACGGTTGCTGGTCATTTCTCCACCCAAAGTGCGCATCCGAGACAATAAATCCCTTCAGAACATTCGGCGACCCCAATCCCTTCCCATACACTTTTCCCTTCAGGAAAGGAGCAGCCGCTATCACCAAGGTGGAATTTTTAATAAATTTTCTGCGTTCCATTTATCTCACCAAAGGCGATTAAACGTTTTTTCTTGTATTGCCGTCAAGTTTTTCAAGAATAAGACAATCAGATCAACCCTCTAAGTACTAAATTCCGCTCACAGGCCATATGGAAGACCCATTTACAAGAACTATTTCCCCTTCCCGCACCTTACTGATGGTGCTTTTAGTCGTTGCGACGGCTGGACTCCAAGCGGCGAAGGACCCTGATTACGTCGACCCGAGCGTCTTCGAACTGGAGGCCTTCGTTGTCTATGCGGGCACCATTGACGTCATAGACGGTTTCACGGGGGAGCCCTTCAACGAGGACAATCCGGTGGTCACGGCCTTCCGGGAGGAATTCAACCAATTACTGGAGGGGTATCATTGGACCCTCCTTCGGTCGGAATCGGAATTCATGAAGATGCGGATCAAGCTCGACACTGAGTTTGCGACCGACCTGGAAGAGCTGGCAGAGTCATTTGGGATAGAAGGATTCGAAAGGGATAAAGCGAAGCACCTGAAGATCGAGAGGGCTATTTTTCAGAGGTTGATGCGAGACCCCTTCTTCCGCATCGAAGCGTTGATTGTCTGGGATCTGGACAAGTTGAAGCGAATGGATGGCCGGCATCCGACATCAGAATACGCGAAGGACATCCGCTTCAATCCCGACCGTGGGCGCTGGGAACGCCGGGTGACAACCCGATGGGAAGTTGGCTACCGGCAAGGGGAAACCGATTGGAGAACAGTGGTGAAGGAACAAGGCTTAAACTTGGACACCAATAAGGGATATCATTTCATCAACCAGCCCCTAAACCTCTGGGTGACACCACAGGCTTTCGATGAGGTCAAGCTGACCTACCCGATCTTTTTCAATTCCGAGGAGGCTACGGACCTCCAAGTTCAACGGCTGAAGTCGACTTTTCTCACCAACCTGACAAGCATCTACGATCCTTTCAGTTGGTTGATGCGGCGAAATGTCCGTTTTCGTGGAGGATTCCAAGGCCAATTGATTAAAGCTGTCCAAAGGAACCGAATACGCGTCAGCGACCGGGAATGGTTTGATCGGGTACTGGCCAACTTCCTCAATGACGTGATCACGATCAAATACCGCGGCGTAAATGAAATCTACGATTTGGCGATGCTGCAAAAGGTGCCCGTTAACAGGAATGTTCTTGGTCAGGGACTTGATCTTCTTAATTGGAATCCCGGCGAGGAGCGATCCCTGAATTACGATCCCACCAAACAGGGTCCAGTCAACGTCAACTTTAATCAGGCCGAAGGTGCCCGGTTCATCCTTCTGGATGCCTACCGGCGCCATCCTGATCGCTTGATTGAGGTCTTTCGTGAGAAGCTGAACAACCTCAAGAAGCGCGTTTCCGGAAAGGAACTGGTGAAGGAGGTTTTACAAGAAGCCACCGGCTACCCGGTGGAGCTATATATTGAAAAAGCCAGCGAGGTTCAGGAGCAGCTCCTCGAACAATTCCGTTATAAATTGTAATAGCGGGGGGCAGGCAAAAGCTCTGTCGTGAATGTCAGTATTCACCTGATAATTTTTGCCCTAATGATCTCCACACAGAAACATTCCCTTATGAAAATTGCTTCTTCCTTCAAAGGTTGGATTCTTCTGATAAGTCTATTCGCAGGAACGACCGGACAAGCCAGCGAGCGCCCCAACATCCTGTTCATTTTCTCGGATGATCATTCCCTGCAAGCCCTTTCCGCCTACGAGGGGCGCATGCAGAAATTTATACGCGAGCAGGGAGTGACCCCAAATCTGGAACGGCTGGCCGCGCAAGGAGCCGTCTTTGAAAACAGCTTTGTCACAAATTCCATCTGTGGACCAAGTCGTGCCGCCATCCTGACCGGAAAGCACAGCCAGCACAATGGCTTTATCCGGAACAGCCAGCAGTTCAATCCTGACCAGTGGACCTTCCCGCAGGCTTTGCAGGAAGCGGGCTACAACACAGCCATATTCGGAAAGTGGCACCTTGGTACGGCTCCTCGCGGATTCGATGAGTCGTGGGTCCTTCAAGGGCAGGGGTATTACTACAACCCGGACTTTTTCGTGAATGGCTCAAGCAAGCTGACACGGCAGGAAGGATATGTCAGTGATGTGATAACGGAGAAAACATTGGAATGGCTGGAGGCCAACAAGGACAGCGACCAACCGTTTTTCCTCTGCAGCTGGCACAAGGCACCGCATCGGACATGGATGCCTGCTGAGCGACATCTCTATTTCCTCGAAAATGTGGATATTCCAGAGCCTCCAACACTCTTCGACGACTATTCCGGGCGAAGTTCTGTCTTGAAGGAGCAGACCATGTCGATCGCGAACGAGCTGAACATTGCCCATGATACCAAGGTCACGGCCCCAGCGACCAGTGAGAATCTGGATGCATTCTGGAGCGGTGTGGAAAACACGAAGTCGAAAGATCCATCGACTCGATGGGAATTTGCCCGCATGAGTGATCGGCAAAAACAAGCATGGGATTACCACTACGTGGCTCGCAACGAGAAGTTCCTAGAACAAAACCTGAAAGGTCAGGCACTGACGAAGTGGAAGTACCAGGCCTACATGAAAGATTATCTTCGCTGCATCAAAGCCATGGATGAAAATATCGGGCGGCTGATGAGGTATCTTGAAGAATCTGGCCTGGCGGGAAACACCATCGTCGTGTACAGCTCCGATCAGGGATTCTATAATGGTGAGCACGGATGGTACGACAAGCGATGGATGTATGAGGAATCATTTCGTAATCCGTTCCTGATCCGTTGGCCTGGCAAGATAAAGCCCGGTTCCCGTTTCGATGAGTTGATTCAAAACATCGACTATGCACCCACACTGCTCGATATCGCTGGCCTTAACGCTCCCGCAGAGATCCAGGGCGAATCCTTCAAGCCCATTCTGCTGGGTAAAGATATCCCATGGCGCGACAGCCTTCTCTACACCTACTACGAACAGGGTATCCACGATGTTGCCCTTCACTATGGCGTACGGGATCATCGCTACAAATTGATCCACTTTCCCGAGACAGGCGAAAAGGAATTCTACGACCTCAAACAGGATCCACAGGAGATCAACAACCGCTGGGGGGATTCCGGATTGACCGAGGAAATCAACCGTATGGAAAAGGAATTGTCGCGCCTTATGACACGATACGGGATTGAAAGTCCGCTCGAATACGTGCGCAAACTGGACCAGATGGACTGATCTCAATCAAGGTCGCAACTGAACCGCCATTCGATATTTATTTCTTCTCCGGACGGGAATCATCCTGCCGTTTCGGGAATTCCTCACTGAGGTGAATTTCCCGGCGCAGGAGCTTCTGGGCTAATCCTGTTATCCAGAGATAATGATCTTCAGGATGTGGATAATAACTCAAGAATGTATCCTTTCCACTGACTGGAGGTTCGTTATCCACCTTCAGGATCTGTGTCCCTTCATCAATTTCGTCAAACATCCCGACATAAACCTGCTGGACCCCAATCCCAACCAGATTGGTGAACTGTTTCCAAAGAAAGCGGCCCCCATGGCGGGAAATCTGATCTGACAGGCCCGAATCCCTTTTCATATTCGCCCAACTGAAGCCTGGAAATACACAGGGAAGGTAGTCGATTCCCCGCTCTCTACACCAAGCCAAGTCAGGTTTCCACTTCTCCTCGGTATATCTGTCGACCGTCTCCATCTCATAGCGACCAGCAGCCCATGGACTGGCGACATCAGCCGCCTCAATCAGGCGAATCAGCAATGGATAAATGCGCGAGGGCTACAAATGCCAGAATGTACGCGAATGCGCGGCTCATTCAGTAAACTCACCAAATGGATGGTCCGGGAATGTCTTCAGGTAACGCGACAATAACTTCTTCATTTCCGCGAGCTTCTCTGGATTCTGTTCCGCCAAATTGTTCTTTTCCCGCGGATCCTCATTGATATTGTACAGTTGATCCATTTGGAAGTAATTCGGATTATGCTTCGAGGAATTAAAACCAAGGTGACCGTTACGGACGAGATACGGCTGAGGCATCTGCCCAGTCTTGACCTGCTTCCATTGTTCCCCGGGCATCGGCATACCCCTGAAAGTCGGGAATGTTTTTCCATTGTCGATCTTGCGCTGCACATCTTTTGGGTAGCGGATCGCAATGTACTTCCATCCGTCTTCTGTCAGGACACCGCGGCTGTAACCGATTTCACCAAAAACAGAATCATGCACTGGGCCTTCTTCCTTGCCCTCGGCAACCGGGGTCAAATCGACTCCGTCCATTTGATAATCCGTGGGAATCTCTGCACCAGCAAAACCAAGAATTGTAGGAGCATGGTCGATATTAGACACCAGATGACTATACTTAGAGCCCGCTTTCACCTTCTCGGGCCAATGAACCACGAGGGGAACACGTATTCCACCCTCGTACAAAGTGGTCTTTCCATAGCGCCAGGCACCGTGGTCAGAGGTAAGGATAATAACCGTGTTATCGAGCATGTCCAAGGCCTCCAGTTTCTCGACAAGAGCGCCCACAGCAGCATCAATCAAAGTCACATAGGCTGTTTTTTCCGGAAATCCCTTCTCATGGACAATCTTCAAGATTTCTTCACGAGTGGGCATGAATGGATAATCAGCCGGAAGATAACCCTCTCCGGTCATGTTCTCGTCGGCGTGGAGAGAGAATTTAAAACGGCCCTGTCCATCCCGAACCCATGGATCCGGCCCATGAGGTAAAGTCGGTGCGTAATAGAGGAAGAATGGCCCGTCTTCACTTTGCTCGATAAAGTCCAGAGCGGCCTTGGTGGTCCACTCGATGTTGTGGACATTGAGCTTTTGGTTGAAAAGCTCCCGCAGGTTTCCTGAGTAGACACTATTTACATAATCAAATCCATAAGGGGCAATGCGTTCACGCCACCACTTGTGGTTGTGTTGCATTTTTGCGTTTGTTTCAGGATCCAATGGATCCGCATCCTTGTCATATTCCTCCAAGCCGTAATTTGACCAGCGCTCCGGATGATTGAGAATCTCGTGGTCGACAATGTGCGACTTGCCAACAAATCCAGTCTTATAGCCGTTCTGTTGCAGAATCTTCGGCATGTTGAGTTCATCCGGAGGATCCAGCTCAACAATGTTTTCCACCCGAGTGAGCGATCCAGACGGATGAAGTTGTTGGAACCTCTTACCCTTTGTCCGGCTAGCGTAGCGACCGGTCAGGGTTGTGTAACGGGAAGGCGTGCAGACACTTGTTGAGGCGTAGGCCCTGTCAAAAACCATTCCGCCGGCTGCCAGTCGATCAACAGTCGGGCTGTAAACATTCGCTCCTGTGTAACCCCATGCGGCGGGGGAAGTCAGGTCAAACTTGCTGTACTCCCAATCCATTGGACTTTGATCGTCCGTCATAAAAATGATGATGTTCGGCGGGGAGTCAGCGGCAAAAGTTCCTGTAGCAGGACTGATAAGACAGGCAAGGGCCAGAATTGTGGGGATAGTCGTTTTCATACTAATGGAATTTTGATTTAACAGAACTAAGGCAAAGCCACCCTGTACATGATGAATTGTTTATTCTCTGTTTCCAAAGGTGTGTTGCTTCTCAGGAAGTACTGATCAAACTCGTCGATCTCGAGAGAGACAAAAGGCTCACCTTCATCCCAGGAGGACAGGTCAGTGGAAAGCCTTCCGATAATAACTACCTTGGACCGACCATCCCATGGAATGTCGGTCCGCAGATAAGTTCCGCCAGGATCACTCACAAGTTTGGGCTGAATTGGTTGGGCAAAATCGGGATTCCTGGGATCCATGGAAAATGCATACTCCAACAGAGTGGATGATCCATCCTCATCAGGATCTCCTTCCCAGTCACTGACCGGATCTGTCAGTGTTGGATCAATGTCATAGAAATTTCGATACCGCCAGATATCCGGCTCGATCAGATCCACCGGGGCAGGACTCGATGTATCTCCGATGGCATTGTAGGCGAAAATCTGAAAACTTTCATCTTCTCCATAGTCCGTGAGCGTTAGGGACAAACTGAATGAACCGACAGGCAACTCCGCAATAATCTCGTCAGGTGAGCCTTCGACGGATTTTGACACGTAAAAACCCAGCTCATTGCTTGCCGTATCCGCCCATGAGAGGCTGAGCGTCTGGGTTGACGGAATCGTCCAATCGAAGCTTGCCGGAGCAGATGGTGCCGCGGAGGCAATCGGGGCAAATTCGCCAAAGGGTCTTCCCGTAATGACTCCAGTATACAAGGAGAGGCGCTTTTTCAAATCCACCTGAATGGCCGGTTCATCTCCGAATAAATTGATCCGTTCAGTTGGATCGGCATTCAAATCATATAACTGGTCATCATCGAAGTACCCCGGATAATCAGTGGCCGGACCGTTCGAGAGGCCCGTATTCTGGATATAATACGGGCGTGGATGAGTGGGCAGACCGGTGCTATAATCATTCCAAAGGAATCCTGCGTCTACCTGCTGTTGAACTGAAACCGGATAACGCAAGGAAACAAGTTTCCAATCCAACGTCCGGATGGATCTGGCATAGCCTATTTCTGAGTAAGCTTCGGAGCGGATGGGAGCACTGCTGCCAGCGAGGACAGATGCAATGCTGACCCCATTAATTGATTCAGCGGGCAAATTGGAGCCACCAGCCAGATCAAGAAGCGTTGCGGCAATATCCACATTCTGCACAAGATCATTATATAGTCTTCCCGGGGAGGAGATGCCATCAGGCCAATGCATGACCAGTGGGACTTTGAGGCCGGATTCAAAAAGGGAGGACTTCCCATCCAAAACAGGCGAATCCTCCAAGGTCAAATAGCCATGATCCGAAGTGAAAATGATAAGCGTATTATTGAGCAATCCATGCTCAATGAGTTTGTTGATGATCGCTTCCATTGAATAGTCGATCCATGTTTCGCGAGCTGATACAAGAGCCTTGCCGGCCGAGGTCACTTCCTGAATGATGGAGTTTCTGGACGGCATGAAAGAGTAGTCGAGGTTAGGTACGTACCCCTCACCTGTATAGTCCGGATTCGCACCAAGGGACTTGCTCAGGTTGCTGCGGATGGGCCCGTGATTGATTGTCGGGGCCATGTAGAGGAAAAAGGGTTGGGAGTGGTTCTCCTCAATAAACTGGCGTGCGTAGTAGGTGAGCCACTCCTGATTGTGAAAATTCAAGAAATCATTGAATTGCTCCTTCAGATTGCCAAGGTAGACCCCACCTGCGAAATCAAAGCCCCTTCGAACGTGGCGCTCCGCAATGACCCGGTGGTTGAAGGCCATCTTGGCATTTGGCAGGGCGTTCTGCGCCGGATCGATTGTCTGGGAATATGTCATCAGCCCACCGGCAACCCAACCGCTTGTGGCCAGCATATCATGCTCCACAACGTGGGACTTGCCAACAAAGCCTGTGCGGTATCCAAGCTCCTGCAACCAGCCACCAATATTATCCGTGTTCTCCGGAAGCTCCACACCCAGATTGGCGAAGCGGGCAAGCGTTCCAATAGGATATCTTTGGAGGAACTCCGCACCAGTGTTGCGGGTTGGCCAACGGCTGGTGAGCAAAGAATAACGAGAAGGGGAACAAACTGTTGAGGCTGTAATGGCATTGGTGAAATTCACCCCGTTGGAGGCAAGTGAATCAATCGTCGGGGTCAGGGCATCCCGGCCCTCGAATCCGAAATGATTCCCTCCGGACATGTCGTCCATGTAGACAACAATGATATTCGGGCCGGTCACCGGCGTCTGCGATACGACCTCATAGTAAATGGAGGATCCGGTCTGGAAAAGTTTTAAGTTCCGATTGGCGGGAAGCGAAAAGTTACGGTGACGGAAACCGGTAAGTGGGCCTGAAAATGAGCCAAAGGTGGATAGGATAAACTGCTGACCCAAGTTAAAGGTTCCCGTGTATTGTGATCCGTCCAGAATCCATCTCGCACCCTCTTCAATAATCAGCTGCGCCTGTCCAATCGCAATGGGACTGGCGCCGCTGGCAGAGGGAGTGGTCACAACTTTCCCGGCCTTGCCCAAAGTGAGCGATCCCGTATCAGACCCTGTAAAAGCAAAGGTGTCGCTGCTCCCGTCCATGAAGACTTCCTCCGGCAACAAAATATCCGTTCCAATTTCCATTGAATCCGTACTCTGGGGAACCAGATTAAAGCTGATGCCGGTTAGCACAAAGCCCTCTCCATCGGTATCCGAAGTGGAATCGATGACAACCGAAACGGCAGCATTGGCAGAACTCGTATCAACTTGGCCAGAGCTGCCTGAAATAGGGAACGAAACCCCGTTAAAATCGAGAATGGAGCCATTGCTATTCCCGTAATTCAAGGAACTCACCGAAAGGAGTAGATTGCTGGATTGCAGGGAAAATGTAATTGCTTCATCGGCTTTATCGAGCCTCTGTGCATTTTGCCCCTGTATACCCAGACCCAAGCCACTATTATCAATCCGCAGATTGCCTGTTCCTGAAACAATGACCTGGAAACTAGTGCTCCAATATGCCGGATCAGGCAGGGAACCGACTGGCCCATCAAATTCGTTCACATATGCCGCAGGATCGGGATCGGCACAACTGGCGTCCAGAGTCACGTTTCCCACGCTATCGACCACAAAATCCAGAGTGATCTGCCCAGTGTTTTGCGTGACCGCAGCAACCCCCGTGTAGGAATGGGAAAAGTCCACTGTCACCATGGCGTCCGCTAACGAACCCATGGTGACAAGGACAAAACCCAAGGTGGAAAGTCTGAAATTCATTATGTTAATCTGAAAGGCAACATAACCTTGCCCAGTTAATGGATCGATGCAACTTGGCCGGCCCGTTTAGAAGCGCATCCCAATTTCCAGTTGGAAACTGCGTGGCCTTTTGAAGGTTTCTGCAAGAATAACCACGTTGCCTGCCCCATCATCTGTCCCGCTTCTGCTGAAAAGAGGACCATCATCGAATACGTTTTTCACCCGCAGGGTTACATTGAGGACCTTGGAATTGGGTCCCTTACTCAAGCGGAATGGTTTCGCAAACCATACGTCCACGGTCAAATCATCATCTCCCTTGAAAGGATTGGATGTATCAAAAACACCCGGTTCCGGTTCCGGATACCCGAGGGCCGGGCCTTCCCTCCAGCGCACGGCTGTGCCAACGCGGAGATTCTTCGCGAAAAAGTCCTGATCAAACTTGTATGTGGAGATTAAGTTCCATGCCAATCTGCTGCTCCGTTCCAATTGACCACCAACCTGTGATTCATGAAACGCATACTTTACATCAATATCATTGACCAGCCGGGCCACATCGAACCCGCCCCCGCTTGGATCTGGGGCAGACTGGATATCAGCCGTATTTTTGATGGGCACAAAGTAACGATCGTACCATTCATCGAAAATCAGGTAGGTATCGTCCAGGAACGAATCCTGTATAGATATGTTGAAAAGAATATTCCATCTATCCGTTATGTTAGCGGTGACCTCGAGCTCATATCCCTCGGAACGGATGTTTTGAATATCTGTCCAGAGCTGGTTTCCGGGAAAGTCACCATAACGGATTGCGCCCTCAACAAGATCGGATCTCCCAGCCGCGGAAACCGAATTTAACAAGCGTTCAACGCGACCTAACTCCCTTGCCAGACCGATTCCTATTCCAGCACCATCGCGCAACGGATTACTGAGAACATTGAATTGGGTGTTCTCATAATAATTCACTTTAACGATCACCCGGTCCTCAAGGAGAAAAGCCCGGATACCATAATCCATACCCTCTCCTTCCTCAGGAGGCAGGAAATTTCCGAAAATGTCGAAACGGGACGTTGAAGCGTTGACATTATTCGTCGCCTTGTTGATGAAAAAGTCAAAATCCCGAAAGGGCCGGAAAACAGCCCCCAAATTATAATTGGAAACTTTGCTCTTTGAGGACCGATCCAATTCCCCAGTATCAAGATCACCGTACAAACGGGTGACGGGGTCTATGGGAATCGTAATGGCAGATCCCTGGTACTCGTCTTCCCGGTAACCGGCTGTGAGAGATAGCCGCTCATTAAACGGCTTCCATTGAATCACACCGTAGATGGATTCTGTTGTTGATTCATTCAGAATCGGCGGAAGTCGATTCACAAAAGCAGACTCAATCGCTGGAACAATTCTCCCACCTATAGAAGAATCTCCCGGCTGGCTTAAAGGACTCCACGGAATATTGGGATAATTGGGTGTGCTACTGGAAATATAGAATCGACGATAAATCTGGTTTTGTAGATTGCTCACCACGCCATTAGGAAGAACCGACTGAAGAGTCATCTCTTCCTTTTGCGTGAGATTATCCCCCGATTTCAGATGGTACCAGGAACCAACCAGTTGGATTTCACCTAAATCCCATCCGTCGGCAATCTCTATACCCGTGAGATCAATCCTGTGAGTCAGGCTGGCACGAAGCTGTTCCAGCTCTGTTTCTGCCGTTATCAGGTAGGGATTGGATTCAATGTAGGGAACCCCAAAGTACGGATTTAAAGGTTGGGTGGGATCCGGGTTGTCGCTAGCGCGCTGGGTCGGAAGATAATAATTGTTGTCGATTTGTATGGACCAGTTCTGACGACGAACGGGACGATAATCGTAGCGGTCTTGATTCTCCTTTCCGGCAACAACCTGCAGAAAGGTGTCACTTCCAATCTGCTGCTCCAAAGTGATAGAATATTTCTCATAATCCCACGAAACCAAATCCGAAGGACCTGCAATGACGGTAGTGAGAGGAAAATTAACATCATCCGTAAGCTGGGACTCCTTAAGACTCACGTTGCCTCTCAGCGTGCCGTTGATATCAAAATCGCTCCCACGTCCTTTGAAACGCCAATTCAGCACTCCCAAGGAAGGATCATTGGCTATCCACACCAGGTAGTTGTTGGTTCGAAATCTTTGCGTAACGCCCCGGATAATATTCGTTGCCTCCGTGCGAAGATTTCCTGGTCCATTAACGATTAAATCGAGATCCGTCGTGTTCGCTTTATCGAGGAGAGAAAGCGGAGAGGACGTCCAAGGAGTAATTCGATCCTTGGTGACAAACAACCGCGGAAGGTTTTCGTCAATGGAGCCAAACTCAGCATTCACACGGATGGTTGTTTTGTTGAAAGGCTTGAAGGTAATATCACCGTAAACTGATTTACGTTCGGAATACTCTATATCCCGAAATGTTCGGTTGTCATCATAGAGAGCCGCAAGACGGACGGCGATTTTATCATCAACCAGGGTTTTATTGAAATCGAATTTACCTCGGACCCTTTCATTATCATCAAGCAATAGGTTTACTTGTGCGAAATCCTTGCCGAACATTGCCCGCTTGGGCTGAATCTCAATGGCACCGCCCACAGATCCCAGTCCGAAGAGAAGGGAATTGGGGCCACGTGATTGTGTCAGTCGTTCCGTGTTGTAGTTATCCTGCCGGACATTCGTCGCTAGAAAGTTTTGTGTCAGCTGGGTCACCCGAAAACCCCTCGAGACAAAAGGAGTCCCCGCCCGAACCTGCTCGCCAAGCGGATCGGCAATATCGCCATCGTAGGTGCTGGAACTGGGCATGAATTGAACCACATCCTTATAGGAAGTTGCCCCGATATCTTCCATTACTTCTCCAGTAAACACAGTTATCGGATTCGCCAAAGTGCGAATATTCGTGCGCAGGCTTGTCCCTGATAAAGTCTCACTGGCATAATAACCGCTGTCAGCACCAGAAACAACGAAGGGACTTAATTCAAAAACCTCTTTTCCCTCTCCTTCCGCGTCCTGCGAAAAAACCGGGGAAAGTACACATAAATAGCTTGTCCCAAAGGCGATTAAGTTTCGTAGAATTTTACGATCCTTTGTATTCACGGGATATGTCTTACAGTTGTTCATGATATCTGGTTTTATTGAGTAGTTTAAGTGGCAAACAAAAGGGAAATTAAAATCTGATGCAAAACGGGGTTTATTTTAAAAGGGCCGCGCCTCAATGGTGAGACGCAGCCCAAACCCCTGTGCAAGTCTGGTTAAAGTGCCCAAAGACACTTTACAAGACCTACTAACCTAAATTGAGATGTCATGGGAAAACAAAAGGAATTCGGCACGCCCTTACTTGATTCTCGATAGGTTCGGATCCATTTTTTAAGGGATCACCTGATAGAAGATCTTATCGCCTGAGGCTGGGGCCGGCACTGTGAAGGGGGATGCAGGCTGTGGATCAATGGTCGTCCAACCAGAGAGGCTGGTGCTCTCCTGGATGGTCCCTGTGTAAGTAACCTCAAGGCTTCCACCCGTATTGGCAATTGAGATTGTTGGCTCCGCCAGTCCGCTGGATACAACATCGACTGTCATGCCAGTCAGTGTAAAGCCCACTTCACCGGCAACCGCGCCAGCAACAGCCTGTGAAAGAAAAAACGAAGCGGTATTGCCCCCGACGATTTCAATGGGATTTGTAAATACCCAGGAGACGGTTCCAATACTAGCCCCGTTCCCAAAGACACCCGATGTCTCGTCGGCGTGCGTTATACCCGTAAAGCCAGAGATTTTCCCTTCGGCAATTCCCCTGCCTTTTCCTAGATCCAAGCCGGATATAATCAGTTTGTGAGTCAAAGGCACGGATGTGGCGTCAACTTCGAAGAGGATACCCTCGCTTTGCGTGCCTGCTCCGGTGACATATTCAATACGGCGGGCGTCCCCAATACTTGTGACACCAAACCCAAATCCGTCATCGGCTCTCAGCCGGGCAGCTGCCCCCGTGGAGGAAACTCCATTAATGGTGACCTTGAAAAGGGAGTTGCTACCCGTTCCTGTTGGCGGGTTTGTCAAACCTGTGTCACCCGTAAAGTCAAGCGCATCCCCCCAGTCCCTTACCAACTGCTGGTTGGTGTTCGGATTGGCTCCACCATTGTTTCCGATGAGATGGTCGAGCGCAAGATTGCCCGAAGTATCGTTGATCGTATAGTTTAAAAATGATCTGTTTCCGAGGGTTAAATTCACTCCCCCATCAGCAGGAGACTGCGGGTCATCTGTGACCCCACTTTCGCCAACATCTGCCTTGTTGATGACGAGATTTGTGAAAACACCGACCGGTACTACATCAAGGATGATCCCTTGCAGGCTGAAGCCGACGTTGCCGGTCAGCGGAATAGTTGCCTGTGAAAGAGTAAATGATCCCGTCCCTCCGCCAAGCAGCACGATCCCATCCCCAAGAGGCAATACGTTTTTGTCCGTGAGTGGGGTAATGGAACCCAAAGCACCGGTAAAGCCAGTTGCATCGCCAGTGAGATCAGAAATAAGTCCTTCGGGCTGGACCGCATCAATGCCATTACCATTGCCCAATTCCAGCGCGGTGATCACCAGCTTATGTGTAGAAGGAATACTCGTGGCATCCAGTTCGATCCGGATGGCCTCGCTGTTCGTATTTGCTGAATTCCAATCAAGTCGGACGTTGTTCGATCCGGAAACGCCAAACCCTATTCCGTCGTCCGCACGAAGACGGGTAATAACTCCATCCGGGTCTAACCCGACCAGCGTGATCTTGAACGGGGTATTGCTGCCTGTACCCGTTGGTGGGCTGGTTAGGTCAGTTGCTCCCGTGTAGTCGAGTGCATCGCCCCAATCACGGACAAGCAGTTGTTCAGGAGTCGGACTCGTCCCACCATTGTTCCCAACCACATTGTTCAAAGCAAGATTACCATTTCCATCGTTAATCGAAAAATTCAGAAAGGACTTGTTTCCATATTCCTCGCTAACGCCCCCATCCGCAGGCGATTGCGGATCATCTGTGACGCCGACTTCCGCTTTTGTGATGATAAGATCGGATGTTACTTGTGCTTCTAGAGCAGCAATTGTCAGGAGGCCCGAAATGAGGAGTACAACATACTTTTTCATGATTCTGAGATAAGGGTAATTATTATTTAAGGGTTAGGTGAGTAAACGTTTCATCAGTTTCTAAAACCTGTCAAGAAAATAGTGAAAAAGGCAAGAACGAGGACAAGGGCCTCCCCTTGACAGTTATGGGCTGAAAGCGGCTATGGGAAATCAGTCTGTCGATTCCAGCCTGAAGAATTCTGACCCGCTGGGCAGATCGAAATCATAGAAAATATCCCCATCGAGAAAAGAGATATCGATGTCAGGAACTGAAAGCCAGCTCCCGGGGCTTAAATCAGGGGACTTGGAAAGGCGCCAACCGACCGCATCAATCCGATCAGACCAAACTACCTGACCATTCTGGATGTTCAAGCGAATGGAGGGATCGATAGACCCTGTTGAGTTATTGGGAAGGAAGACGCTGGCCCTCCTGACCGCAGCGAGTTTGCCCTTTGTAATATTGAGGCGAAAATCAGCTGGTCCATTTTGGCTGTTCTCAAAAGCCGCATCGTCGATGAACCACCGAACGGTGGTCCAGACATTTGGTTTGGGAAAGGCTATCGGGTCGGGAGCCAACTTGTAATTGGGGTTGAGGGCATAATCCGGGTCGTTGCTGTCATATTGTAACCGGACAGAGGTATTGGCCTCGGTTACGTAGACCTCAACCTCGATCATGACCGTCTGTTCGCCAGGGATTCCCGGGACGAAAGCATCATCGACATCAAAATAGATATAGGTCGTTGCATTGGGGTCGAGCTCATTGTGCCGGCATTCCTGTCCGCCGTAGGTGGCGCTGAAAGTCAGGCCATCGAAAGGCTCCGCGAGAAAGAGGTTCGTCTCGTCATTAACCGCGCCAAGAAAAGCGGTGGCATCAGCGCCCATATAACCAGCTGGAGAAATCGCGGATTCGAGAGGGAGGGAATTGCTCAAGGGCCTGACCCCCGTCAGCATCTCCTTGGCAGCGCCGCTCAGGCGGAGATACCAAAAGGGATCCCTACCCTCGTTGTCAATGTAGCTACCCCACGCGGTATGTGGATCAGGGTGATTATCCGACATAGGCATGATGGCCGTGCCCTCGTCATACTCGTCGAACATACCGAGGAATATCTGGTCCGCTCCGGTGTTAATGGCGTTCTTGATCCGGTCCCAATAGAACTGCCCGCCGTTGCGCGGAGTAAACTGTTGCCCCGGCAAAAGCTTCTTGAGGTTTGTCCATGAGAAGCCGGGCCAGGCATGCGGGAGAATCTTCATTCCCCAACTGTCAAGTTGCGCCTTTTCCGAAATCAATTCGGAACCTGAGGACTCCTGCCATGCAAGCAATTGGTCATACTTTTGATAGTGGCCAAACCAGTCCGTTTTGCTCTCCCAGCTATTGGGAACACCACCGATCAAATAAAGATTCTGGGCTGCAAACCAATCAACAATCTCGTTAGCCTGCGCGACCGTAAAGTCACGCCCGTTGGTTGAAAAGCCCCAGATAAACAACACCGGTTTTCCATCTTCATGAAGATAGCGGGGATCATCAAGAATTCCCGCTTCGTTGACCAGCCAGTTCCAGTCATTCTGCATGACCAGAAGCGGGTCCGGATCCGTGTCCAGTGAGCTGATATCGTATTCAAGAGCCCATACCCGGCCTTCCAGCCTGGCGGCCTCCCGCACGTTATGAAGAACGAATTCCTCCGCCCCATAAAATCCGCTATTTGTCCGTGAGACAAAACGCTGCAAATAAACCCCGTCTATATTATACTCTCGCATCCAGCGGAAGTGTGTCTGGACCGTATCGAGGTCCGCCGAAGAAAACAGATAGGCAGGCCGCCCGTCCCCAAGGTCCATCTGCCCAACGGGATAGATCGAATCCGGGTCGTAGTCATTCATCCATGGCCACATGTCGATTGTAATCTCAGTTGGAGACGGATCCACGTCACGTGTGCGACCCCAATGATTCCAGCCTTTGTCTCTCAGGTCATTTGGCGCATTGAACCAGCCCTGGTAACCGGCGAGCACCTTCCCTTTAAGGCTGAGGTTATCCACGTGATCAACAACTGGGCTGTTGTAAGGCTGTAACCAAGGCTTTGAGTTAGCATACAGAAGTTGCTCATCAGGGAAAATCTCGGTGCTGATTTTGACCGAAGCGATCCGGAGAGGCGTCCCGCTCCAGTTCAGCAGCCGCATACGGAAGTCATTCCCCCCGCCTTGCCGGTTCGCGAACAACGGATTTTCAAAGACTTGATAGGACTTCACAAATTCAAGGGTCCCCAGCCGGCTTGAACGGGTGTGGATCTCCGCATCGTAATTTTTGTCGCTGGGATCTGAGCCGTATCCCGAATCATATTCCACAAACAACCTGCCGGTAGCATCATCGATGTACTCAATCTCGACGTAAACCGGCTCGCCGGGAACGAAGGAGAAACTTGAGGGAACATCAAAATAAAGGTAGGAATTGGCGTTGGTAGCCACCCAAACATCCTGACCGTTAACAGTTTCAACAGTGAAGGACCCAAATGAGTAATCATCAGGAACGAGGGAAACTGTCGCTCCGTATGAGGCAACTGGAAGAAGCGCCGGAAGGAGAAAAAGGGGAAGCTTGAATTTATTCACAAAACGGGGGGGTTGATATTTGCTCACTCGGGGCTTTTGATTTCGAAGTCAAATCCAACCAAACCAGCCCCCTGCATCAGGTCAGGATCAGCTTTAAACACCAATTTCTCACCATCGACAAGGGAAAGCGTTCCTTGCAGAATGTCCTGTTTGGCCGGTGTGCCTATTTTCAAAGGTCCGGTTCGCATGTCACTATCGGCATCTTCAACAATGATACCGCTGTTGTTTGTGACCAAGCCGCAGGAAAAGCCCATAAGGACCAGTTCCACGTCCCCAGAAAAAACCCATGACATCTTTTCCTTGTTCGGGCCAGTCTTGATGCCTGTCCCGTCAATGCGTCCAGGATTGTGACCACCGACACCAAGCACACCACCTTCCTCCGGGCGCAGTATCAAGGGAGGAGAGCCGCCTTTTTCATTTTCACCAAAAGATTGCAAGGAGAACGATTTACCGAACAAAGATTTGTCCTCAACCGTGCCAATGTTCTCATTATCCCACTTGTCCACCGCTACATTGGCATGCGTGTCCGGGCTCTGTGTGGAGGCGTCAAGCGAAACAACACCTTCATCGTTGATCGAGAAATCGAGCTTGATTGAGCGGTTCCTTACAGCCTCTGTTCCATCATACGAAAAAAGGACTGGGATCGCAGCCTGACTCGAACTCAAAAACACGCTCAAAGACAAAAATACGACCAGGGATTTCATAAGCGTTAGAGGTTAAATGGGGCAAAACAGGGAAAGCAGGTTGCTTGACCTACAGGCCCAGAACGTAGACCCAACTGCCAGTCTCACCGACAAGTGATGCCGGCTGATAGAGCCACTGGGACAGTTCCTGCAGGTAAAGCCAGTCGTTTTCAACAACCGATGTCTCACCAAGGGCCGCCTCTGACTCCGCGGGCAAATAAGCCCAGGAACCATTGTTCGTGACCGAGCTTTCATTGATGTAGATCCAGAGGGAAAGATCATTGCTCCAGACCCACTCTCCAAGGCTTGTATTGATGGATCCCAGCACTGTTTTCGTTTCCGTGTCACCCGCCTCGTTTGAGAGAAAGTAGTTGGCCCATTCCCCGTAATAGGGAAGTACATCCAGCGAGATGCCCTGAAGACAAAAGCCTAAATCCCCTGCCTCGGGCTGTACCGCCTGCCGCACCCAAATCTGGCCAAAGCGACCGCCCAACAGCTCATGGGCACTGCTCAGCTCAAGCACACTCTGGTCTTCCAAGGTCACAATTTCCGTTCCCGTGACTGCCCCACCGGCGAAATTTGTCACAGTGGGAATGACAACTCCATTTGGAGTTCCGTTGCCAACTGTTATTGAAGATATGACCACCCGATGGGTCTCAGGCAGGGCTGTCGCATCCACATCAAGCCGTATCCCCTCGCTGGCGGCCTGGTCAAACCTCCAGTCAAGCCGGTTGGGGTTTCCGCCAATAACGCCGAATCCCGTCCCGTTGTTCGCTCTGAATCCGGCAGAACCGCCATTTGAATTTTCACCATTGAGGGTGATAATGATTACTTCATCCGCTTCTGGAACATAACTTAGCGGGGACCCGGGAAGACTGTTTCCATCTCCGAGCACATCAAGAAGGTCACCCCAGGCCTTGATTTCCGGTGCACCACTGTTGCCAGCCTCATTATTCAATTTCACGTTGCCATTTCCCGCCTTCACAATAAAACGCAGAAAGGACTTTCCTCCGTAGGCCAGGGCCAACCCGCCCTCGACACCATCAACCGCCGTCGGGGCTTGTGGATCGTCCGTTCCCTCCGGAACAGATATGACAAGGTTGGCCGACACGGCCGCGGATAAACTTGCTGCACAAGACAGAAGACTCAAAGCCAGAATTAAGGAATATTTCATATGTTTAAGGGTGTTGGGTGTTAATCGGATAAATAGAGTTAAACGTTTATTCAGGAGCCGGGGCGTATGTCAATATAATTTCCAAAGGGTAATTTTCAAACCTGCAGATACTGACTCGGACAAATAAAGAGGATTGAAGTTCAATCAATTTTCCGCATATCCACTGATGAAGGCGAGAGACCTGTGAAGATAAGCGAATGATAAGATGAGTAAACAGCCCATAAAACGGATCACCTCGATAAAAGAAATAGCGCAATTAGCGGGATGTTCAATTGCGACAGTATCAAACACCCTCAATAACAAGGGCCGTATCAGCCAGGAAGTCCGTGAGAAAGTGCTGGAAATCTGCGAGAAGCACGGATACGTGCCAAACTCAGCTGGCCGGAACCTGCGGCGCCAGACGATGGAGACCGTGGGACTCCTCTTCTATCCGTCCACCTCGGCGATTTTCCGAAATATTTTCTACGCGGAAATCATGGAAGCGCTGGAAGCGACGATGGAAAGCCGCGGATATGACCTGTTGCTCTCCGGGTTTGATTCATCGGTGGCAGATCAGCATACGCCCCGGTTCATCCGACAGGGAAAAGTCGACGGGATCATCCTCCTTGGCGGCTTCCCCCGGTCTGAAGTGAGGAAATTACTTGGTTTTTCACTTCCCCTTTTACACTTGGACAGCTATCGGGAACGCATCAAAATTGATTACATCACGACTGATGGATACGCCGCCTGCGGGCAGATCGTGGACCACCTCGTCAATCTGGGGCACCGCCGAATTGTCTTCATGGCGCACGCCCATGAGGATACCAACGCCGATCAGCGTGAGGCCGGCTTTCTGGCAGCCGTCAATCGGCATGATCTTCCCAAGACACTCAATCCCAGTATGCGGGATTTCTATCGGACGGATGATGGGTACGAGCGGTTGAAACCGTTGCTCCTTGGAAAGCGTCCTCCGACAGCAGTCATTTGCGTTAATGATACTCTTGCTGTCGAATTGCTTGAAAAATTGAAGGACGACGGATTCAGCATTCCCCGAGACCTGACCATTTTTGGCTACAATGACGACCGGCACAGTCGAAGCTCCAGCCCGCCTATTTCCACCGTGAAAGTAGACAAGGCAGGCCTCGGTCGGATTGGTGCAGAAACGATTATCAACCGTATTCAAAATCCGGAAACGTCCGTCTCATCGGTGCTGCTCCCGGTCGAGCTGGTTCACCGCGGTTCTGAAGCTCCGCCAAAAGCCTGAACGGCGCCGGCACAGGCCCACGCAAGGCAGGGAATTTTTTCTTGCTAAAGTGGTGAAACGTTTCACTTTGAAATTTCACCATGCACATTCACCCGTATAAAACTGGCCATTGCCTCCGTGACGGAAGGCTCTATGTAAATGATGAGCATCAGTTCCTGAAAACAGGAAAGCCATTGAGAAACTACGGGGATCCGACGGAAGTCCGCAAGCTGATGGCGGACCTACCGGTAATTGCCTCGAAAGGGTACAAGAATCTGGCGATCAATTGCTACTGGCACCATTTCAACCCTTCGGGTGACGGACGGATTGAAGTCTCCCTTGAGCCTTTGTACGATTTGCTGAAAGCAGTGGATGCTCACGGCATGTATGCATCGCTGTCAGTGGAAACCTATGGTGTTGGCGGCGGGCAGATCCCTCAAGGATTCTGGGATAACAACCCCGAAACAGAAGCGATCACTCATGAAGGCAACCCTGTCCGGGATACTGAGTATGGCTACAACACGGCTGTTCCTTCCCTGTTTTCACCGGAGTACTTGCACGCATCCCGGGCTTACATGAAGAATCTGGTCGAGAAACTGGGGGCGGAAAATTTCCTTTATTTTGAGACAACTGTTGAGCCGCAATATATGGGCTCGCAAAATCTGGACTACAGCAGAGCAGCCAGGGAAAGCTATGAGAAGTGGTTGGCCCGCAATCCCGAGCTGAATCCCCTGCCCTTTCCGGATAAATTGCCGGCCAGCCAGGCCTTCATTGATTCAAAAGCCTGGAACATCTTTCGTGCGCAAAACCTTGCCAGCTGGATCAACGGGGATGCGCGTGCCTACAAGGAGGCCGCCAACGGAGCCCCGCTCTGGATCGCCACTGACTATTTGGACGCAGAAAATGGGACTATGAACCGGCGTCTTGGCGACCCGGTCGAATTGCTCCGCAACCTGACTGAAATCAACATCATACAGGTGAATTGGAGTTGGTGTAATATCCGCAGAAAGCCTAACCAGAAAGCCTATGACCGGGTCCACCAAGTGATGCGCGAACATAAGAAAGACTGGGCAATTACTGAGCACATGACACTGAATGGGGCCGACTATTTTCCAGAGGATGTCGATGGTCTCTTGAGCAATACTTTGAAAAACGGAACCCGGTTTGGATGGGAGTTTGTGGATATTGCCCCCGATTTCGATGATCCATCAACGAAGCCAAATGATGTCCTTCCCGGAGATTTCAAGCCACAGCATTTCTCCTTGTATGATAGTGACTGGCAGGCCAAGCCAGTGATGTCGATTGTCGACAATAATTGGAGCGATTGGGTCGCCCTCGCTCTTGAAGCGCAATCTGTCAGAGCTTGAGATGATGACGATGAATAGTTACAAATTCCGCCTGATAGTACTAGCGGTCACCTTTTTGACGCTTTCCTCCGGAGCCGCCTGCAAGAGCCAAGTCGACCTCCTCCCGGCGGCGGATGGACTCGAGGGCAAGGTCTTTGCCGGTTATCAGGGATGGTACCGGACACCGACTGACGGATCCGGACTGGGATGGGAACATTACGAAACCTATGATGAACAGTTCAAGCCGGGACATGTCGGTATCGATTACTGGCCCGACGAAAGCGAGCTGACGCCCTCGGAAAAATATGCCACGGATTTTCGCCATGCTGACGGCCGTGTGGCCCACGTGTTTTCAACGCAGCATCCGGCAACCATCGACCGCCATTTCAAGTGGATGCGGCAATATAACATCGACGGAATTTTCCTGCAGCGATTTGCCTTGGACGTGGTTGGATTTCATCATCAGGCGGAGTTATTACTCCCCTCAAACAACAGAAAACTCGAATTTATTCAGCAAAGTGCTAATCATCACAGTAGGGCTTACTCTATTATGTATGACCTCTCCGGCATGCCGCATGGGGAGATGGACCGCGTCAAGCAGGACTGGAAGGACCTGCAGAAACAATTTCGCCTGAGTGAAGATCGCGCATACTTGCACATGGAAGGCAAGCCGCTGGTGGCCATCTGGGGCGTCGGATTCGTGGGCAGGGATTACACCCTCGAGGAAGTTGCAGACCTGATTGATTTCCTCAAGAATGATCCGGAATTTGGCGGGTGCAGTATTCTTCTGGGTATCCCGACCTTTTGGAGGACATTGGAAAAAGATGCCACCACCGATTCCAAATTGCATGAGGTCATCGCCAGTGCTGATGTTATCCTTCCCTGGTCGGTCGGTCGTTTTGGCGGGTCAGAAACCGCCCTTAAGCGGACGGATGAAATTGTCCGACCCGACATGGATTGGTGCGAGGCCCAAGGAGTGAAATATATGCCTCTGGCCTTTCCTGGATTCAGTTGGGCTAATCGCTACGTTCATAAGAATGCGGCTTTTGACAGTATCCCGCGCGAAGGGGGCAAGTTCTTGTGGGCCCAGGCCGTTGCCGCCAAACGCAGTGGAGCGGACACCCTATACATCGCCATGTTTGATGAAATGGATGAAGGGACCCAGATATTCAAGGTATCAAACGACGTACCGGTCGGGGAATCCCGATTTCTGGATTACAGCCCGCATGCTCCCGACTACTATTTAAGGCTGACCGGGGCAATCCGTAGAATGCTCCGTGGAACCATCCCGGCAACGGACGGGCTGCCCGAAAATTTCTGACCGCAGGCAGATCGATGTATCCTTTAAGGAACTACTTTTTAGTGATCCAGTGAAATTCCCGGCCTTCGGTAATCAACCTTAACCGGTTTCTCTCCGGGCCGGGTTCAGCCCACGTTACTGGCGCGGATTTCCGCAGCTCTTCCATGACCACCGACAAGCCCTCAAGGCCAGCCATGTTGAACCACTCATTGGGGTCACGATCAAGGTTGTAGAGTTCCTCTGTGCCATCGGCATAGTGGATATAGCGCCAGTCGTTGCTTACAATGGCATATTCACCGGGTTGCATGCCAGGCACGACGACATTGCGCTCAACCGCCTTGCCTGGATCATCCAGAACTTCACGCAAGGAGATTCCGTCAGCTCCGGCATCAGCAGTAGCGCCGGAATAGTCGAGAAGAGTCGGCATGATATCGATCAAGCTCACTGTGGTTTCTATGCTTTCTCCGCGGGCAATTCCGGGCCCCATCCACATGAAAGGTACATTTGTCGTGCGCTCCCATAAAGTGTGTTTTCCCCAGTCAAATTTTTCCCCGTGGTGGTAGCCATGATCACTCCATAGAACAACGATGGTGTTGTCTGCATTGGGCCCGGATGCAATCGCATCAAGCAAGCGTCCAAGCATGGCGTCCGCATAGGAAATACTGGCAAGATAGCCGTGAATCGCGTCTTCAACGGCGTCCAGTTGTTCCAAGCGCTTGTGAATGGCGCTTCGCGCAGTCTTGGCCCGCTTTATGGCAGGCGGTAGATCCTCCAGATCCCATTCGAAGTAAGGGGGGTGTTCGATCGTCTCGGGATCATATAGGTCGAAATATTTTTCCGGCACATAATTCGGGAAATGCGGCGTGTATAATCCCACCGCGACAAAGAACGGCTTCCCGTGTTCTTTTGAGACGAGATCACAGGCCCAGTTGGTCCGGAGGGTGTCGGCCATCAGCTCCTCATTTTCATCAAGGATCTTCCCCCATTCCATGAAAAACTTGTTCGCCGGCTTTCGATCATGGTTGAAAATGCTGCTTGGGTAAGGGTCTGGAAGGATGGGACTATCCACAGTCCAGGTTTGCAAGTCCCAGCCTTTCTCCTTCAGCTTTTCATCCCGTAGAAAAAAGCTGTCCCAGCCCCGCAAATCAACATATCCGGCCGGATGATGGAAGAGCTTCCCGGCACCGAAGGTCGCGTACCCACACGCCTGCAACTGTACTTGAAGGGGCCTGAGCTCGGGCCGGGTTTGAAAATAAACCTGAGTACGGTAGCAGCCTGTCCTGGATGCCAGGCGTCCCGTAAATATCGCAGACCTCGCTGGAGCACAGAAAATCCCCGGTGTATGAGCGTCCTGAAAAGTGATTCCCTGATCTGCCAGCCGATCCATATTCGGCGTAATGGCCTGCGCATGACCCATCGGCCCGATCCAGTCACACATGTCGTCCACAACAAACATGACAATGTTCGGCTGCTGGTCGTCTGCCGAAAGAATACCTGTCTGGAGAAGAAGAACAATCAGCATGAAGCTGTAGTTAAATTTCAACTTCATTTAAATTTTCCCTTTCCCTTGTTCCAGTGCTTATCCAATCAGGCCTCTGCCCGCAGGCGTATCCGTTTGAGAAGCCCTTCAAAATCATTCGAGAACTCACTGCAAAGCCCCTTGGTTCCTGATTGCTCGATATTGCCGCCACCAATCCCCCAGGCCTGCATTCCGGCCAGGCGTATGGAGACCACCCCAGCCCCGCTGTCTTCAATACCGATAACTGCATTCCGTTCATGGTAATCCATTCCAAGGCCCACACGGAAGGTTTCCGCATACAACCATGGATGTGGCTTTGGAGACAATTCCCCAAGCGTTCCTGACTGCCCCTTGCGGAGGGCATGGCCCGCCGTGATGATGGCATCATAAAAATCTGCGGGATCCCCCATTCCAAGGGTCCGGAAAGCATCGAGTATCTCCGGATAGGCCTTTTCGTATAGCCCGGAAGTAACCAGCCCGATTTTCAAGCCCATGGCTTTCAATTCCTCAAGAAACGGCTTGATCCCCGGTGATGGTTCAAAAGCTCCCTCCCTGCCCTTGCCTTCGAGGATCAACTGCATTTCCCGATGCGTGTGTTTGAAGTAATGGGCTCGCGCCGTTTCGAGCAGCTTATCCGGACAGTACTTTTCAATGCAATACTGCAAGTGCTCGGAAACCGAGTGGCCTGAAACGTACGGAATATCCTCTTCTTCCAACTGAAAGCTTTTCTTGCCAAGCAAACTCCCGATACTCCTCTCAATGATCCAGATCCAGAACGATTCACTGTGCACGGTCGTCCCGTCGAGATCCATCAATACCGCCTTTAAAGGTCTCTCTTCTCCCAGAGCATCAACAGGATAATAGGCTGGATATCCCATTGCCGATTTGACCAGGGCAAGGGTATGTTCCTCGAACCCGACAAATTCAACTTTGCCATCCCCAGTCGCCCCAATGGCGCCCACGCCTCCTTCACCCACAAAGAATCGATTGTCCGATGTTCGTTCAAGGCTCTGCAGCCCAAGCGCTGGATTTGTCTCGCCTAAATTCGGATATTGCACTTTGTTCATGTAGTTAGTTAAACGTTTTACTCTTTGTGGTTGACAGAACCGGTCAAGTTAAAAAGGAGAACCCTATGCAGAAGGAAAGCAAGCAAACAGCGATCGTCGTCGGGCATACCCACTGGGACCGCGAATGGCGGTATCCGATCTATAAAAACCGCTCATTGCTTCTGGAGTTCATGGACTGGCTGTTGGAGATTCTTGAGACCGATGAAGGGTATGCTGGATTTTTATTGGACGGGCAAACTGTTTGCCTGCAGGACTACCTGGAAATCCGGCCGGAAAACCGTGGCCGGATCGAAGCGCAGGTGAAGGCAGGCAGGCTTTGGATCGGGCCCTGGTATACGCTGCCGGACCTCTTTCCAGTTTCGGGGGAATGCCTCCTGAGGAGCCTTTTGAAAGGTATCCGCTACGCGGATGAGTTTGGTGGATATAACCCGATTGCTTATCATACATTCGGATGGGGACAGACCGCTCAGTTTCCCCAGATATACGAAAGTCTGGGAATCAAGTACGCGGTGGCGGCCAAAAAGGTATCGGAAGAGCGGGCACCACATTGCGAATTCCTCTGGACTGCCCCGGACGGATCAACGGTTCTGGCCTCACGGCTGGGGCACTTTGGTCGACAAAACGGATACTTTTACCTACATTTTCCGGTCCGTCTCAATAATCAATACGACGACAATGTGTATGCGTGGAAGTGGGGCGAGACAGGCCTTGCCTATCATCGTGCAGATGCAGACCAGGCACGCACGGATTACTTCCGGATTGATCACGAGCAAGGCTACTTCAAGGAAAACGTGAAGGCCGCGGCGCAGCGCACCTGGGATAACATGGACAAGACCATGGCCCAGGACTGGCGTCTCCTGATGTGTGGTTGCGATTTTTCAACCCCCAACCCCCATCTGCCCCGGATGGTGCGGGACTGTAATGAAGCCCACCCAGATATTGAGTTCAGGATGGGGTCCCTTGAGGAGTACTTCAAGGGCCTTGAGGAACGCATTGACAGGAGCAAGGTTCCCGTTGTCGACGGGGAGCTCCGCGATGGGGAGCCGTGCGGGGCATCCGCAAATGCCTTGGCCACGCGTATTCATATCAAGCAGCTGAACAAAAAGGCCGAGAACGTCATGATCCGCCGGACAGAGCCGCTTGCGGCCTGCTTGTTCATGAATGGCCATTCATACCCGGAAAAATTCCTTGAAAAAGGGTGGGAGTATCTTCTCAAGGCCCACGCCCACGACTCCATCAACGGTGTCACTCAGGACAAGACTGTTGAGGACAATATCTACAGATTGAATCAAGCGTTGGAAATCGGGGAAACAATTTATGACGATACCGTTGCAGCCCTTATAAAACGCCTGGACCTCTCGGAATTTGGGGAGAAAGACCAATTGCTTCTGATACACAACCCCCAGCCAAGGCCTGTCCGGGAAGTCATCCGCCTGGCAGTCGATACCCCACAGGAAGAAAACGTCTGGGCGATCGGCGCGGAAGAAGCCGATGGCACACCATTGGAAGTCCAGATGATCTCCAGGGACGAACACAAGCAGCCGGTGCACGATATTGAGGCAAGACCATGGCCATTCCTTGTGGACCGCCATGAAGTATACCTTGATTCAGGAAACATTCCTGCAGGTGGTTACAAGGTTGTCCGGGTAGTCCACGAAAAAACTTTCTGGCGGGAGGAAGAATGGTGGCCGGCAATGCGGAAATCCAAAGGAGGACTTATCGGGACCGGGACCCACATCCTCGAGAACGAGAATCTTAAAGTTGAGGTCAATCCGGACGGCACATTTGACCTGACCGACAAGTCAAACGAGCGAAGCATCACCGGGATGCATGCCTTTGAGGACGAGGGTGACACAGGGGACTATTGGGCATACTACCCCCCCTGTCAAAACCAGGCCATCAGCAGTCGCGGGTTTGAGTCGAGGATCTGGATGGAGGACAACGGGCCGCTTTCGGGAACAATTTGTATCGAAAAAATCATGCGCATTCCTTCCAGGGCAGAATACGGGAAGATAAATATCCAGGGTTACGGCAAACGGAGTGAGGATCTTGTCGATATGAAGATCGTATCCAAGCTCTCACTGACCAAGGGAGCGCGGCAGTTACGCATCAAGACCAAGGTTGAAAACAAGGCAAAAGATCATCGCTTGCGTGTCATGATTCCCTCAGACATCAAAGCGGACTTTTCCGATGCGGCGGGTCACTTCACAGTCGACAGGCGCCACATGGTCCACGAAGTGGATCAGGCTGGCAAACACTACCCGGAAATGGCGCTTCGTCCACAAGGGGTCTTTTGCTCTGTCAGTGACGACCAGTCGGGGCTCTCTATTGTCAACAACTGCCTGACGGAATTCCAGCTTCTGGACGATGAACGAAGGACCATTGCCCTGACCCTTTTCCGCGCGGTAAGAAACCGGATCTGTACGGAATCCCGGGTTTCCGCGGAATTCCCCGATCAACTGGGAAGCCAGATCCTGCAAACCCTTGAATTCGAATATTCCATCTGTCCCCACAAAGGGTCATGGATTGAGGGGAAAGCCTATCCCGAGGCGGACCGGCTCAACGCCAGACCCGCGGTTATGCAGATTTCCAGAAATGCCGCCGGGGACCTCCCCCACTCTGTTTCCCTTTACGAGATTGATAACGACTCGATCATCCTCTCAACCTTCAAGAAAGCGGAAGACGAGGAAGCCATTATTCTCAGGATTTTCAATCCAACGGCGACCAGTCAGAGCACAAACATTCGATTGGGCTTTCCAGTCAAGCAGGCCACGATGACCAACCTGAACGAAGTGGATTTGGCAACGCTACCGGTTGAAAACAATCAACTCTCCGTAACCTTGGAAAAGGGCAAGATCGTGACGATCATGCTTAAGTGAAATCAGAACTCATCACAAGAATCGTCCAAAGGATTGGACTGACAAAACCAGAGTAGAACATCCCATGAATAAAAGAAAACTTATTGCACACTTATTGATCCTCGTTTTGGCGGGCCTGCCCGGCTACGCCATTGGCTCGACCCCTCCAACGCAGATCAATGCGAAAGACTTCGGGGCCGCCGGGAACGGTGAAAAGGACGACACCAAGGCGATTCAAGCCGCCCTTCATGCGGCCGCCAAAGGTAACGGAGTCTGTTACCTGCCGGAAGGCCGTTATCGCCTGGATGGCTCATTGACTGTTCCGGACGGGGTGACCCTCAGGGGCTCCTATGAATCCATTCCACATCCACAACACCCCGTTGGGACAGTCCTCTATATTTACGGCGGAAAGGGAGACGAAAACGCCAAGCCGGCCATTACCTTGAAATTTAATGCGACCATCACACGCCTGATGATCCACTACCCGGAACAGCAGGCACCACCCAACGTCATTCCGTATCCCTGGACCATCCAGATCGACGGCGAAATGTGCCAGGTCGTCGATGTCGCCATGACCAATCCCTACAAGATGATTGATGCTGGAACCAAGGTTAATGAGCTGCACTACTTGCGCAATATTTTCGCCTGTCCGTTGAAGATTGGTGTTTACGTCGACCAATGTTATGACGTCGGGCGGATGGAGAATATCCATCTGAATCCCAACCTTTGGAAACGGATTGGCCTGGATCCCAAACTGCCTGCTCCGCCCGCGGATTATGAAGGTTCGGAAGACAGCTACTGGAACGAAATGCTGATTCCCTACCTCAAGGCAAACCTGATCGGTTTCAAGATCGGCAAGACCGACTGGGAATATATCAGCAACTGCTTTGTTATTTTCGCCAAGATCGGCTTTCTCTTTGATGACTTTGGCCATCGCCCTGGCAACGCACTTGTTGTACAGTCGGGCGGGGATGTTGGGCCGGTTGCCGTGCAGATCAACCAGGTACAACCCCACGCCGGGGTGCAATTTGTCAATTGCCAGTTCATGGGAACAGTCAAGATTGGTCCGGAGAACAAGGGTCCGGTAAAAATCTCCAACAGCGGATTCTGGGTGATCAAGGATACTCCCGAGCAGATTGTCCAAGAAGGGGCATCAACCCTCATCGTGAATGGATGTCACTTCTATAACTGGGATATGCTTGAGGAAGGGCTTCCCTGCATTCGGGCGACAAACGGGCGGATGATCCTGACAGGCTCCGAGTTCATGCAACCCTCCAAGAAACTGATTTCCCTCGAAGGCGATTTCATAGCCGGGACAATTACCGGTTGCCTCTTCAGGAATGATCAGATCTCCAACACTTCCAACGCGGAAGTGGAAATGTTTGCCAACGTCTTTGAGTAGCCAAGAGAGCAGGAATTAGACAATATCAATGGGCTTCTTGGTTTTTGATAAACCCCTCATACAGTAGCTGCTTCATGTGTTTGCGGACGTTTGAGTGTTTTTCCGATTCAGCGAGATTGTAGTATTCGCCGTCATCCGATCGTTTGTTATACAATTCGATGCCTAATTCACCCGTCTCTCCCCACTCGGTATACCGCCAGTCACGTGTCCTTACGCTCCTACCATATACCTTTCCCCTGTTCACTTGGGTAAAGGCGGCTTGCTTCCCGGGCAAATCCGGATCATCAAAAACCGGTCGTACGGATACACCGGACAATTTATGCGGGCTGTTCAGTCCCGTCAGGTCAAGGAGGGTCGGATAGAGGTCGACAAATTCAACGATGGCATCCGTTGAACGGCCCATCCCTTTTGTCCCGGGAACCCAGATTGCCATTGGTGCCCTTGCTCCAAGTTCATAAACAGTCACCTTATTCCACCAATCATGTTCACCTAAATGGTAACCGTGGTCTCCCATTAGAATAACGATTGTCGTATCCCAAAGATTCAGTTTGTCCATAGCAGAGAAGACCTTTCCGATCTGCGCATCCGTGAAACTGACACATGCCTGGTAGGCCCGCTTGAATTCCTTGCGCTCCTTGTCCGTAAAGCTGCTGAAATCCCTTTCGTTTGGGATGGCATGCCGAACTCTCGGTGATCGGTTATCCGGTTCAATAGCCAGTTTAACATCTTCCACCGGATAAAGATCAAAGTACTTTTTGGGAGCGATAAATGGATCATGAGGCTTGTGAAAACCAAGACCGATAAAGAAAGGTCGATCACGCTTTTCGTTCAGAATCTTAATAGCAGCCTTTGCAAGGAGCCCATCAGCCTGATCCTCATCATCGCCATTGGCGGCCAGCCATTGGCACCATCCGAGACGCCCGTCTGTCAAGTTCCTGCCTTCTCCAGTCTTGCCCAGTTTAGACGCATCTGGTCTTGCATCATAAAAGATATCAAAGGACTGGGGGTCTTCAAAAAATGTGACCTCTTGATCAGCGTTCAATCCAAGGTGAAAAATTTTTCCAAAGCCGGCCGTGAAATAGCCATTCTCGCGGAATATCTGGGGAAGGGTCACAACGTCCGGCCAGACTTTCCGAAGTGGAATATTGTTCGTCACTATTCCCACTTCGTTGGGTCGCCAACCGGTCAGCAGCGATGCCCGGCTGGGATTACAGACAGGGTACTGGGCATAAGCATTATTGAAACGCATGCCTCGGCTGGCCAACCGGTCGATATTCGGCGAGACCACCTCACCAACGCCATAACAGGATAGCTCCGGGCGTAGATCATCCACCATAATGAGGAGTACGTTTAAGGGAGCCTTCTCCTCGGCAGAAACCGGTATTAGAAAAACAAACCCGGACAGGAAAATGAGCGAAAGGAATCTGGTTGGACTGGTCATTATTATTTCCTATTTTCCGCGTTTGGGAAGCGCTTTCTCGAATGCCTCCAGTTGTGCCCGGTATTGTGCGGAGATTTGAGGAAATTCAGCAGCGAGGTTGTTCGATTCGGATGGATCTGAAGCGAGGTCGAACAACTTGAATTGTCCCCGCCGAAGGTGGGCCTTCCACTGCTCGTCACGCAGGGCGGACCAACCGGGTCGATCATTCCAGAACAGGGGTTTTCCACGTTGGACCACTTCTCCCATAACAGCAGCAGTCAGGTCGACACCGTCCGTCATGATTCCTTCAATACTCACGCCTGCCATATTGGTAAGGGTCGGAAGGAAATCCACTCCCCCGAGCACTGTGCTGTCATTCACCATGCCCGCGGGAATCTTTCCTGGCCATCGCAGGATGAGCGGGGCGTGAATTCCCCCGTCATGCAGGGATAATTTGCGGTCACGGTATGGGCCGGCAGAGCCGGTATTGTTGAGCAAGGTGGGGTGCTCAACATACCGGCCCGCCAGATCCTGGTTGACGATCGGCCCGGGCCCGTTGTCGCTTGTGAAAATTACGACCGTTCGCTCATCCAGATTCATATCCTTCAATGCCTTCATGAGCCGCCCAAGCTCCGTGTCCATCGCCGTAATATCGGCACAATAGGCGCGTACCGCTTTCTGTATGTCCCCGTGCTGGGCAACAAATTCGAGGAATTCCCGCTGCAGGGGATTCTCGAAATCGTTGATGTCCACGTCCAGATCCTCATAAACCGCGAGCATTTCTTCAGTCGGATCAATGTAGGAGTGGGTTGGGTAAAGCCACAAATTGATGAAAAATGGGCGATCACGGTTTTGCCCGGCAAACGCGATGGCTAAGTCAATATAACGCGCCGTCGTCTTCTCCCGGAAATGAGGATCATTGCGCTCTATTGGCGACCATGTCGGTCCATTGCCGTTGGTAATGAGCGCTTCATCAATTCCGTATTGCCCGGGAGTCGGGGCAGGCGCGTTTTTCCCTCCCAAATGCCACTTGCCAAAATGCGCTGTCGAGTAGCCAGCCCCCTTCAGGAGTGAAGTGAGGGAGGGCTTTTCAGGGGACAATTCCCGGTTGATATTGAAGCCCCGGGCTGGATAAACCCCGCCCATGATTGCCGCCCGGCTTGGCGCGCACCAAGCCCCCGACATGTACGCCTGATTGAAGCGCAGGCCCTCTTCAGCGAGCCGGTCAATGTGTGGCGTTCTGGCATAAGGATGCCCCGTTACCCCGAGGTCACCATACCCAAGGTCATCCGCCAGAATGAAAATGATATTGGGCCCCACCCCGGCTCGCCCATCACCCGGATCCGCCCCCAGTGTCCATAAAAAGGAACAGGCAAACCCCATCCACAGAATAATCCAGAATACCCTCTTTTTCCTTAATCCCATTTCATTCCTTTTTCCTTGCATGAAGTGGATAAACGTTTTTTCTACAAGCCTAAACTCCCTCCTGTGGAATTAAAAATTCCCAATTAAGAAAAGCCCTACTACCTTCAAATACTGATGCTCACACCTCTTGATTACACCATCATCGTTGTCTACTCACTAATACTCGTTGTGATGGGGGCCCTTCTGGCAAAGAAGGCAGCAGGCGGACTGGAGGAATACTTTCTCGGCGGTCGCAAACTTCCCTGGTATTTTCTTGGCTGTTCCGGGATGGCCAGTTGGTTCGATGTGACCGGCACGATGGTGATCACATCCTTTCTTTTCATGATCGGGCCGAAGGCGCTGTTCATTGGATTCCGCGGGGATGCGGTGTTGATCCTGATTTTCCTGCTTTGCTTCACTGGCAAATGGCACCGTCGCTCAGGAGTACTGACAGGTGCGGAATGGATGCAGTTCCGTTTTGGGCAAGGGCGCGATGCCGATGCCGCACGCCTTTTGACAGCTGTCGTGGCCATCCTTCCGGTAATCGGTTTGATTGCTTACTTGATGAAAGGAACGGGTTTGTTTCTTTCGATGTTCTTTCCCTTTCCACCCGAGGTCTGCGCGGGGGTTCTGATAGCCATAGCCGTAGTTTACACGATGATGTCCGGCTTTTACGGGGTCGTTATCAGTGATGTAATCCAATCCCTGCTCATTTTTGTTTCAGCATTGGTCCTTGGTGTTGTTGCCTTTACCCTGATTGATGGAATCGAATCGGTTTCGGCGCTTGCAAACTCGGTGAACGGGGTGTCCGACTGGGCCGGATCACTGCCACAGATGGAAATCACCTTTCCCCAGACTGCCAACGGCTCGGAATATGATGTTTACCGCTTTCTTGGGCTGGCTATGGGATTCTTTCTCCTACAACAAACCGTGTTTGGCCTCGCTAGTGGAGCAGATCCCAAATACTTCGCTTCGCGCTCTGACAAGGACGTCGGCAAATTGAACCTTCTCATTAGCGGGATGATTGCCATTCGCTGGCCCATGATGATCGGGCTCGCTGTGCTCGGGCTATTCCTGGTCAATGATACCTTTGAAGACCGCACCGTCATTGCTGAGGCCGCTCAGACAGTCCGCGCTTACTATCCGGACATGGACAAGACAAGCTGGCACTCGACCACGACTCAGTTGATCGCCCATCCGGATGAGGCCGACCCCACGCTCATCAGCAACTTGGAAACTGTTCTCGGGGAGGAATGGCGGGCCAAGCTTCCCCTCGTAGGCTATGAAGGAATCACTGATCCAGAGCGCATTTTGCCAGCTGTCATCCTGAGCTATGTCCCAGCGGGACTGCTTGGAGTCATTCTTGTGACAGCCCTTGCGGCCACCATGTCCACCTTCGACTCAACCCTGAATGCGGCTTCCTCATTTGTCGTGAAGGATATTTATCAACGCTGGATGAGGCCGAAAGCGGGGGACAAGGAACTGATCAGAGTTGCTTGGATTACAACCGTTGCTGTGGCAATTGTCGGCTTTATAGCCGGGCTGAATTTTTCCAGCATTAACCACGTTTGGGACTGGGTCCTCATGAGTTTGATGACGGGCCTGTTTGTCCCGAATTTCCTTCGACTTTACTGGTGGAGGATGAACGGCTGGGGCGTCGCCTTTGGAATGGCCTTTGGGGCTGTTGCAGCCATTTCTCAAACTATCTTCTTTCCGGATTTTCCCTACTGGGGCAAGTTTCTCTACGTCGCGATCATCGCCTTCACGGGGACTATTGGCGGATGCCTCATCACCAAGCCAACTGAAATGGATACCCTCGTTCACTTCTACAAAAAGACCCGACCATTTGGATTCTGGGGGCCCGTCCGGAAGTATCTTCTTGAGGAACAGCTCAGTTACATCGACTCCGAAAATACCCGGGATGTTATTTCGGTACCGTTTGCCTTTTTCTATCAGGTCATGCTCTTCCTGATACCCATGCAAATCATCATCCACAGCTTCACCTCATTGTACTGGAGCTTGCCCATCTTCGTTGTGGCCTGCCTGGGCATGTACTTCATCTGGTACAAAAATCAAAGACCCGACCGGGACATGGAAAACGAGCCAGATCTACGCGCCTCTCATAACCGTTAAAATTTAAAACACCTGTAACAATGAATTCTGTATCCAGACTTTCCCTTTTCCTGGCCTTCCTGACACTCGGGGTGTCCGTTCTAGCGGCAGCCCGAACCGCGCTACCCGGCGACGATCTGCAGGCTGTATTAAACAAGGGAAAAGACCTTGTGCTTCAGAAAGGGGCTGTGTACGAGATCACAAAAACGCTCCGCTACACCACAAAAGGGCAGAAAATTTATACAGCTGAGGCGATGTATCCATCGGAGTACGCGACCCTCAGGTTGGCAAGCAAGGACCTCATGATGCTGATCAGTGCGGGAGGCGCTGAAAACGCAATCCTTGAGCGTGTCATCTGCGATGGTGACCGATACAACCTCTCAGTCGTTCCAAAACCACGAATTGGCGGAGGCGGGCAACCTGCGCTTGTACACTTTGGTGGAAAGGGAGGAGATGGACAAATCGTTCGTCATTGTGTCTTCATTAACACGCGTACTTGGGCCACGCTTAAAATGCATGAAGGGGCTTCGAATATGCTGACCGAAAACAATTTGTTTTTTGGTGCTGGTGTGGATCCCAGGGGTAATGGCCGTGACCTGAATGAAGTTCCATTTGGCTGGGCTGACCTCATTTCCTGCGCGGCCTCCGACTCCATAATCCGCAACAACTTGATGATTGATCCAACCGATGTTGGGGTCGTGCTATACTGCGCTCCGGGAACCATCGTGGAAAATAATGTGGTTGCCTCGGTTTCCCGTGAGTCACTCGGTGGGATCAATCTGGTGGATGCCCTCGATTATTATAAAATCGAAAATTCAGAGAATCTTTTTGATTACCGGGGAGTCAAGGTAAGGGACAATTTTATCGATGCCTTTGGCGCACGTATCCACATGGGCATACCGGTGGGTTGTGTTGTCTGGGTCCCCCACTGGCGTGGCAGGATAACGACAGGCGGGGAAATCACCGGAAATACCATCACTGGAGGCGCCGGAGCATATGGCATTGTCGCGCATGGTATTCGTGACTGGAAAATCGTGGGCAACCACAGCACCGCATCCTATTCCGGGCTGGCGGAATATGGGAAGCATCCTAACCCGCCCGATGAACCAGGCGCATTCATTTATGATGCCGATAGTGTAGTGGATTGTGAGCTACAGCCGGAATTCGTTAAGAGCAAGCGCCATATCGAACATCTGCTTCGCACCCAGTTTGCTCCCGAAGATGCCAATGGTTACCAGATGCATGATTACGGGCATGAGGAAGTTGCCGCAGTTGTAAATGCGGCCTACCTGGAAATGCTCAGGAGAGCTCCCACCGAGTTTGAGTTCAACAACTCAGTCGAACTGTTGAGGAGTCGGCAAAGAAATGCCGATGGCCTGCGACGGCAGCTGATGAACAGTAAAGAATTCCGGGATCAGCATGGAGACATGTTTCCTGCAGACCTGCACCCCTTCCGCGTCAAACTCTGGTTCGATATCTGCGACCAATTGATGCGCGAAAACGGTGGCATGTACAAGGTCTCCAAACTCTATCAGGACGCCTTGGCCGCCCTGCATGCAGACACGCCGGTAAATAATTAATATCAGGCACGCCATTTGGTTTGAAAAGCATGTGAAGGCAGGGGGTTACCTTCCTCTGGATAACCGTAACCGGGATATCGAAATTGAATACAAAAAATATTGAAAAAACAGGAAGCACAGACCGGATTTATAGCTGGGCGACTATAATTTTTGCCTTGTTTCTCGTATGGGGAAACACTCCGGCAATTGCGGAGAAGACCGGGGTTCTCTGTTCTAACAACGCAACACCGGCCAGCTTGCATGAGCTCCAAATCGGGGCCTACTATTACCCATGGTATGGCTCGGATGGGCGGCATTGGAATGAGGGCTATTTTCGCGGTGATTTACGACCGCAACAACTCCCGCTTTTAGGCGAGTATGATTCACGGGATGAAGCGACAATCAAC
Source organism: Oceanipulchritudo coccoides (assembly GCF_010500615.1). NCBI lineage: Bacteria > Pseudomonadati > Verrucomicrobiota > Opitutia > Puniceicoccales > Oceanipulchritudinaceae > Oceanipulchritudo > Oceanipulchritudo coccoides. The sequence continues at coordinate 976,999 of NZ_JAAGNX010000001.1, read as the reverse complement.
CAGCACATCGAATGGGCGAAAGATGCCGGCATTGATTTCTTTGCCCTTTCGTTTTGGGGAGAGGATACATGGGTCAATCAGACAGCAAAAAATTGCTTCACCAAAGCCAGCGCTTTAAAGGATTTCAAATTTACAATTTTGTACGAAACCGTCGCGGACAAGCTTCTCGTACCTTATAGAGTCAAAGGAGACCTGACCTTTGAGTTGGGGAATGAACTGGAACAAAGGTTTATCGACTCCATTGATTATTTGGCAGAAACCTACTTCAGCCATCCATCCTATCTGCGGATTGATGATAAACCCGTGCTGATAATCTATGTCACGCATCAATTTGCGGGGGATTATAAGGGAGCTATCCAACGACTTCGCGCAACCATCCGCGAAAAGCACGGTATGGAATTGTTTCTTATTGGAGATGAAGTGGATCCTATCAAGCCCCCTGTGGAAGACCGCATCGCCTGCTTTGACGCCATTACACCTTATATTCAATATGCCAGCCCTATCCAGACACTTCCCGATACCGCCTTAGGATATGCAGATGATGTCTGGATACTCCAGAACGCCCGGATGAAAAACACCCGCTTCAAAGCCATTTCTGATCGTTTGGGAATTGAATTTGTCCCCAACGCCTTACCGGGGTTCAATGATCGGGGAGTTCGTTTGGACGTTAACCATTACTACCTGCCCCACCGGCGAAATGCCCATGATCCTCGCAAATATGGCCTTTTTGAAGATTATCTGGACATGGCCGGAGAGTTTATGAATCCGGATTTCAAATTAATGATGGTCACCTCTTGGAATGAATGGCACGAGGACACTCAACTGGAACCTGACTCAGGGGTACCGACAAGGGAGCCTGCGACGCACACTGTCGGTTTGAATGTTGAACCGTACGGCTTTGACCTGTTGAACATCCTGAAAGAATTCAAAAACACTTATTCGGGTCCGAAATCACTGCCTTCAGTAAAGAAGATCAATATCACAGAGCTTTGCCTGGCCGTTAACGGGAACAAACAAGCTGGCTACATCGAACTCCATAACCCGGGAAGTGAGTCTGTTGATCTACAGGGAATGCGGCTCTGCCTCCGGTCCCGGCATGATAGCTTTGAGCGAGATAATTTCTATGTTAAGCTTTCTGGCTCCATCCCGGCGGGCGAAAACTACCTTGTCGCTACCCCTGCCGCACGTGATTTTCTTAAAGAAAAAGAGCAGCTGACTGTTGATCAGACAACGACCGCAGCAGTTTTGCCCAGGATTTCCATGAATAATGGACAAATTGCCTTGAGAGATCAGGAAGGTCGAATCGTCGATGCCTTTTCCTGGACGGCTGAGTCGTCGTTTGATGGGGATTACGTAGAAAAGGATAACTTCAAAATCGATACGGTACCAGCACCCAATCAATCAATAATCCGGCGGAGCCACAAACAAGACCGGAATAATAACGCGCTGGACTTCACGATCGACCTGAGCAGCCCAAAGCGGTGAAGCAATTACCTGAATCTGGTTTTTGCTGACAACAAGATTCAAACAGGCTGAGAACTAGTTCTAGTTAAGCTTTTGAAAATCAATCGTCCTCGAAAATGAATATGGTGCGTCTGCCTTAGCAATACCGCGTTTTTTATTAGGTTTATCGCCCATTTCAAATTCGATCACCCCACCCTGACGCAATTGTTCCAACGTAATGTAATTCCTGGTTGTGACCTTGCCGTTGACTTTGACGCTCTGGACGTAGCGGTTGGTATCGCTGTTATTCGGCGCATCGATAACTAGCGTTTTCCCATTCTCCAATTCGATGCTGACCTGTCGAAACAGAGGAGCCCCCAGAACCAGTTCTCCGGACCCCGGACAGACCGGATAAAAACCCAAGGCAGACCAGACAAACCAGGCGGATGTTTGACCATTGTCCTCGTCCCCACAATAACCGTCTGGCGTTGGGGTATACAAGCGATTCATCACTTCCCGAACCCAGTACTGGGTTTTCCAAGGTTCGCCCGCATAGTTGTAGAGGTAAATCATATGCTGGATGGGTTGGTTACCGTGCGCATAATTTCCGAATCCTGCTACCTGCATTTCGCGGATTTCGTGGATAACGGTGCGATAGCCTCCTTTATCAAACGCTGGGCCCATACTGAATATACTATCAAGTTTCTCGATGAATTTAGCGTCCCCCCCCATTAAACCGATCAGGCCTTCAATATCGTGAAAAACCGACCATGTATAATGCAGGCTGTTACCTTCAGTGAAGTCACCGCCCCAAGATATGGGACTGAAATCCTCATTGAAAGAACCGTCCCTATTTCGCCCAACCATCAGACCGTGCTCGGAACTGAACAAGTTCCGATAATTCTGGGAACGTGCAGCATATAGGTCGATCTCCTCTTTCGGGCGATTCAAGCTCTTTGCGAGTTGCCATATACTCCAGTCGTTAAACGCATACTCAAGTGTTCTGGCCGCACTCTCCTTCGCACTTTGCCGGGAGACGTATCCAAGTGCGTTGTAATCCTCCCATCCCTTTCTTCCCACCGATTCAACCGGCCCCTGATCATTGGCACCCTTGAGCATAGCCTCGTAAAGCCTTTCAATTGAAAAATTGCCACGGATACCGCTCAGCCATGCATCTGCCACAATAGAGGTTGAGTTGTTTCCAACCATGCAATTGCGGTGACCGGGAGTTGCCCATTCAGGTAACCAACCACTCTCATTATAACAATTCTCAAGCCCCTCAGTCATGATGGCGTTCATGGAGGGGAAAAAGGTGTTCAGGAGAGGAAAGAGGGACCGGAAAGTATCCCAGAAGCCGGTATCGGTGAAATAGTATCCGGGTTCCACCAAACCCGCGTTTGGACTATAGTGCATTACTTCGCCGGCTTCGTCGATTTCGTAGAACTTCCTCGGAAAAAGGGTGGAACGATAAAGGCAGGTGTAGAACAGCCGCTTCTGGTCGTCCGTTCCTTCCACTTTAAACCGCCCAAGGAGGTCATCCCAGCTCTGCCTGCCCTCGTCGCGTAGCTCCTCGAAATCGCTGGTATGAATTTCCTTGAGATTTCTCTCGGCTTGTTCGAAACCAATAAAAGAGGACGCGACACGAAAGTGAACCTCTGTTTCTGGTTTAGACGATTCAAATTGGAGAATGGCTCCAACATGTTCACCTTCCACTTCCAGTTTACCCACTTCTCCTCCCCAAGTTTCAGACCCGATGAAAGGGGTGTCGAAAGCAAAGACAAAGTAGTTTTTGAAGTTTTTAGCCACACCGCCAGCATTCTTGGTTGACCATCCAATAACCTTTGCCTCCTCAGGAAGCACCTTAATGTAAGATCCCTCATCGAAGGCATCAATAACCAGATAGGACTGATTCGCTTCGGGATAGGTCACTCGAAAGAAGGCCGCCCGGTCGGTGGGGGTCATCTCCACCGTGGTGTTATGGTCTGCTAAAAAGACACGGTAGTAATGGGGCAAAGCCGTTTCTGCCTTGTGCGAAAAGTAGCTGGAACGTTCCTTCTCGTGAAAGGTCTTTTGCCCTGTCACCGGCATGACTGAGAACTGACCATAGTCCCGAAGCCATGGACTCGGTTGATGCGTCTGCTTGATCCCGACAATCTTCATTTCGTCGTATGTATAGATCCAGCCGCTACCCATTTCCCCTGTCTGCGGTGTCCAGGTATTCATCCCCCAAGGGCGGCTGATCGCCGGGTACACGTTGCCTGCTGAGAATTCCCGCGAACTGTCTGTCCCCATCAGGGGCATGACCATTGAAGTGTAACTCGCCGCAAAAGCTTGACTGGTAAAGGTCAGTAGCAACGCCGCCAGATTCCATCCAATGGTCAATGAGTTCTTCTTCATGCTTTCGTTCTCCCTGAAGGCCCAAAGAGAACTACCAGAACAAATTTGGAACGATAGCTTATCAAAGTGCGATCCCCTTACAGTTCGGTCGTTACAATGATTTCTCCACTTTCGAATTGGGTGGAATGAGGAGCCGTCTTCTTTCTCCCGGTGACCTCCACACTGGAATAAACATCCTCTGCTGTTATCCGTGCAGGCACTCCTTTCACCCGCACAGTGATTGAGCCGGGCTTGCCGTCTATTCCGCGAACAATGGCGAGGCACTTCCCATTGAAAGCCCTGTATGTCGACCCGCCTTGCATGGGCGTAAAGTCGGTTGGATTACCGCTACCCAGGGCCACAAGTTCGCCTTCCCCTTCAACGGAAAACTCAAGCGTGCCGTTGAATGTGGGAACAAAACGCCCGGCATCGTCTACCGCATCAACGGTGATAAAGGAAAGATCCTCATAGTCGGCCCGAATTTTTTTCCGGTCAGCCGTCAGCTGCAAACGGGCTACCTCGCCCGCTGTATGAATTGCATTCTCCGCTATCTTTTCACCATTCTTCCAGGCGACAACTTTGACCTCCCCTGGCTCGTAAATCACATCCTCCCAGATCATACGATTCGTAAACTTCGCTAAAGATCCTGCATCGTGTCGACTGAAACTTTTTACCATTGTATTCCCCTCACCTTTGCGCCGCTTGCCGTGGGACTTTCCGTTCACGAAGAGTTCAGCTTCATCCCCGTTCGTGAAGACATGGATAGGAGTGAGTTTGCCTTCCCGCCCCGGCCATGTCCAATGCGGCAAAATGTGAACCATATCATAATTTGGTCGCCAAGCTGACTGGTAGTTATAAAAAATATCTTTTGGAAATCCGCATAGATCAATCAATCCGTAGTAGGACAGTGTTGAATCTTCTTCGTACGGCCAGGGTTCTCCAATATAATCAAAACCAGTCCATATGAATTCACCGGCCAAAGAAGGGCTTGTGGCCTGACGCATCAACTCCATATCGGGCGGCAATCCATAGTGGGGCGCTCGCATAACGTATGAGCAGGCTTGGTTTTCAGGACCGTTTAAATTCGGTTCACCATAAGGGAACCGGTAGTAACCCCGCGAGCTTTGGGTGGAAACCGTTTCCGTAGCGATCTGGGGCTTGTCCTTGAACTCGGGCCGTGCACGGAAGTCATTATACCAGTCCCCGAACTTCGTCGCGTAATTCCAGCCAACCACATCGACCGTATCAACAAAGCCATTTTCAACCGCATCTTTATTCAAATTGAAGCCAGCCGTCACTGGGCGCGTTGGATCGTACTTATGAAATTCATCCGTGATTTCCCGACTGAGTTGAGCCAGCTTCTCATGTCTCTGCTCGGGAATCTCGTTTCCCGAAGACCACATGATGATACTCGGATGATTTCGGTCCCGCCTGACAAACGTTTTAAGATCTTTTTCCCACCAATCATCCCAGTGCTTTGGTGTGTAACCTTCATCATGTACGCCCTTGGGAATCGTCCACGAATCAAAGAGTTCATTCATCACCAAAAAGCCCATACGATCACAGAGATCCAGCAATCCCGGAGCAGATGGATTGTGGCTCGTGCGGATCGCGTTGCATCCCATCTCGCGCAAAATCTCAAGTTGCCGCTCAGCCGCGCGAAGATTGAAAGCCGTTCCCAATGGGCCCAAATCGTGATGGTTATTGACCCCATAAATCTTGACGTGACGCCCATTCAAAAAGAATCCCTCATTTGCGTCAAATCTGAAGGTCCGGATACCAAAATTTGTCTCAAGCTCATCCACCCTCATTTCATCGATCTTTAGCTTGGTCACCAGCTTGTAGAGATATGGATTTTCAATATCCCAGAGATTCGGCTTTAGAACTTTTAGTTCCTGTTCCACCGATATTGTCTCACCGGCGCGAAAATCGGCAACACGCTTCCCTTGCGCGACGACTTCATCTTGCGAGTTCAGGATAAAGGCCTCCACCAATCCTTTCCCACTAAAACTGGCAGCACTGCTTATCTCAGTCTCCACATTGACAATGGCATAGTCATTCTGAACCGTTGGCGTTGTGATGAATACCCCGTCATGTACAAAGTGAGTCGGATTTGTTTTGATCATCCACACATCCCGATAAATGCCCGCACCTGTATACCAACGGGTGAATTTTTTAGTTAAATGCAATCGCACTAGAAGTTCATTCACTTCTCCCTCGCCGAATTTCAGGTACGGCAGCAAATTCACTGGAAAAGAAGTGTATCCATATACCCATCGGCCGACTTGTTCCCCGTTGAGATATATCGTCGCATCCCGCATAATGCCTTCAAAGTACAGACTGATCAATTTATCCTGATCCTCTTCAGGAAGAACAAATGACTTCCGGTACCAATACGTTCCCGGCAAAGGGTAATGCCCGTAGTTCTTCATTGATGCCCCCTTTACGGGTCTCTGACTGATGGCCCAGTCGTGCGGCAGACGCACCGGTTCCCAGAGTTGCTCTCCAGCCTCGCCGATCGTCTGAACCGTGAAGTCCCCCTTCATCATCTGCCAGTCTGCATTGAAGGATGTCCGCTCCCGGTCAGTGTCTCCATGACAGGCACACACTGAAAAAGCTATGGCTAATAGAAAGATGCTATATGATAGATTCATACTTATATTGTAGGTTGAAAATTATATCCAGGATAACCCGACTTCCTGGTCAGGTTTCGATTATGATTGGGTTTGTAATTGGTTACCGGAGCTCCGCGTGAAGCCATAAAACGCGATGTAGCCGTAGCACAATGCTGGAACAATAAAGGCGAAGACAAAGCCAATGTTATCGGCAAACAGACCAAATAGAGGCGGAAAGACCGCCCCGCCAACAATTGCTGCACACAAAACCCCCGAGCCCTGCGAGCGACTGTGGGGAAGACTGTTTGTGGCCAAGCTGAAGATTGTGGGGAACATGATCGAGTTGAACAACCCGATTGCCAACAGGCTCCACACGGCGACGAAGCCCCCGGAAGTGGCGCTGACGACACACAGCAGGGCCGCAATAACCGCATAAACCCCGAGCAGGATCGAGGGAGGGATGATGCGGGAAAGTCCCGCCCCAATGAACCGCCCGATCATCGCACCGGTCCAATAAAAGGCAACAAAGGTGCCGGCAATGCGCGAAGGATTCAGCTCCTCTATCGACCGGTTCGCGAGGGTCTCGATCCAGCCTGTGACACGCCCGCCTGACGACTGGACCAGTGCCGGTATGTCCATGTGAAGAAAGTAATTTACGATATAACTGCCAATCGTGACTTCCGCCCCAACATAAACAAATATTCCAAGTGCACCCAGCATCAACCCTCTATGCTGAAGAACAAATCCATACCCTCTCTGCTCGCTTGCTTCAACACTGGATCTGACTTCCGGAAGACGGATGAACAAAAACCCAACAGCGACAACAAGCAGAATCAGGCCCAAGGCTAAAAACGGGGCGCGGACGGCCTCCGCTTCCATGATCCGATAGGTCGTCAGCGCATCTGGCGTAAGTGCCGCTTGCTCAGTTTCTGCCATCACCTCCGTTCCAAGGATCATGCTCGCCGCCACCAACGGGGCAATGGCTGTACCGAGGGAATTGAATGCCTGAGATAGATTCAAACGACTGGATGCCGTTTTCTCAGGGCCAAGCGCGACAACATACGGATTCGCGGCCACTTGCAGCAGCGTCATTCCTCCAGCCAGAATAAAAAGGGCGAGAAGGAAAAGCGGAAATATGCGCAGGGAGGCCGCCGGAAGAAAAGCAAGGCAACCAATGGCCATCACGGACAGTCCGATAACAATACCTCGCTTGTAGCCCACCTTGGAAATGATCGATCCACCGGGAAGCGAAACCGTGAAATACGCTCCGAAAAACGCTACCTGAACCAGCCCCGCCTGGAAATAGGTCAGCGTGAACACATCCCGGAGCCTCGGGATCAAGGCGTCCACCAGAACCGTGATGAAGCCCCAGATGAAAAACAGGCTCGTGACGATTATAAAGGCGGCCAGATACGGATTCTTCGATTTTCTCATGCTTCGGTTCAATCTGCCGGGAAAAGGGGTTGGTTCTTGCTCCGCCGAAGAGGCGGATATTCTAATTGATATACTGGACGAGCGAACCTCAGAACTCCGGAAAAATCAAGTTAAACGTTTTACTTGTTGGTGGAATATGCCACCTTTCATGACTGGGTTACTCTGGATCTCCATGAATAATGGGGAAGTTGCCTTGAGAGATAAGGAAGGTCGGATCGTCGATGCTTTTTCCCCGGAGGATTGAGTCGTCGTTTGAGGGAGATTACGCAGAGTCGGACAACCTCAAACTGAAGGCGACTCCTGCTTTGAATGAATTAATGGCACGACAGGATCATCGCCTCGACTCGGACAACAATTCCCGCTACTTTACAATAATTCTCCGCAGCTCCCCCCCCCAAAAAAAACTAAGCCCATTTTAGTAAATCAGCCGCAGTCATCCACTTTTCCCCTCTTTTCATCGGCAAGGGCTTAATCAAATGCACTCTTGCTCGGCAAAGCTGCAGGCGTGAATCCACACGTTTATAAACTAAATATTCGGTGGTTTTCCATTTTTTTCTTGCCTTCATCCCATCTGCCAGAAAAACGTTTAACCGCACATTAGATATTTTGGCCACTACCCATGAATAATATAAAACAACTCCTACTGGTTGGTAGCTTGCTATCCACCATATCCTCCTACGCCCAAATTGTCGTCAATTTCGACGTGGACCTGAGCCCCGACGCACAAAGTTTTGCCGCCGCTGGTGCGGCCTCACTAGCCCTCAACTTCACGATTGATGGGTCCGGCAATATAGCGCTCGACGCGGTTGCGCTTGGGAGTGGTGGTGGTGCAGCCTCTCCCGCGAGATGGAATCAAGTAGATAATGCGACCGCGGGAACGACGACCGCCGCGGCTCTATACAATACCTCCTTCACACTGACCTTTTCAGGATCCGCTGCCCCAAGCCTTAATTTTCCGTCGTACGATAATGCCGGTTCTGGCGCTGTCTTAGTAACGCAAGGAGAAGGCAATGCCACAGCACTGGAAAGTGGTGAATTTGTCACATTCTCCGTATCGGGAACGGCAACCGCGGTCACTGGATTCTCCCTGGATTTGGCCAATTTCTCGTATGGTAGACGCCTTGCGAATGGAGGATCCTCTTTCGGGGTGGAGGACACAAGTGGCACGGTTATCGAGCAGTTGATACCCAACACATCCACATCAGGCACTATCTCTGGAATCGGCATCTCCCTTTCTGCCGGTGAAGACATGACGTTCCGCACAATTACCGGAAACGCCGGAGGTGCTGGCCTGAGTGGTTTTGAATTCTCCGTGTCAGCGGTCCCCGAACCCTCCACTTATGCGTTGATGGCGGCAATTGCCACATTTGGTTTTGTCGTCTGGCGGCGCAGGCAACGTTAAGAGGTCTCTTCGGCCAAACAAGGTTTATTTCCAAGCCGCACACAATTCCTGTGCGGCTTTTTTTATGACTCCCGACAGTTTTGCAATACTTTCAGGAGTGTCCGATTGACAGAAAGATTTCCCAAGAGAACCACATATTTTTGCAACTCTCGACCAGGCAGACCAAGTTTAGCCATACGGGTTAAACCTTTCATTCCACAATAGCACAAAATGCCACTGCGAAGTCTGAAACGAATTAATTTCTGTCTGGGAATCCTGCCGGTAGTAATCGGGGCCCAATTGTCTCAGGCTTCAAACGGTGTGGACCATGCCAACTTGTTTATTGGTACGGGCTATCATGGGCACACCTTCCCCGCGGCGACGCTTCCCTACGGGGCAGTGGCCCCGGGACCGGACTGCTCGGTCATGGGATGGCATGCGGCCTCCGGATACCATTACGACAAGCCGACGATCATGGGGTTCAGCCAAACTCACCTGAGCGGAACGGGACTCATCGAACTGGGTGACTTCATGCTCATGCCGACGGTGGGCCAAATACAACTCGAACCGGGAAAAGAGGAACAACCGGAAACCGGTTACCGTTCGCGCTTCTCCCATGATGATGAAACCGCCAATCCCGGTTATTATCAAGTCCGACTCACCGATTATGACATCAATGTTGAGCTCACGGCGACCACGCGCGTAGCTCTGCACAGGTACACCTATCCTGAAGGGAAGCAGCGACAGGTGGTGATGGATATGGAGCATCACATTGGAGTACCAAACTCAGTCAAGCATGCCTACCTGCGGGTCCACGATCCTTACACGGTGACGGGCTACCGGATCACCGATACCTGGTGGGCCAAGAGCCGGTTCATTTATTTCTGTTTGAAGTTCTCCGAACCAATGACGGGCCACAATATACATGACAGGATACGCAAATTGGATTATCCTAACATTCCTGAACAGGCCTCATCGAAAATGGTCGCAGTGTTTCAATTTGCTGAAAATTCGGACAAGCCTCTTCTGGCAAAAATTTCCGTCTCGCCGGTATCCATGCGGAATGCCCGTGAAAATCTAGAAACTGAATTACCGCACTGGGATTTTGAGAAGATCCGGCAGGCCGCGGGGGAAGAATGGGCAGCCGAACTTGGCAAGATCGAAGCCAGTGGTCCTGATAGGGAATTGGAGATATTTTATTCGGCCTTATACCATACCATGATCCATCCGGATATTAGTGAGGATGTGAATGGGGAATACCGGGGGATCGACAAGGAAATCCACAAGGCGGAGGGTTACACAAACCATACCGTGTTCTCGCTTTGGGATACATTCCGGGCCGTGCATCCCTTGTTCACAATCATACAGCAGGAACGAACCAAGGATTTCATCGCCTCAATGCTCGCACACCAGTCCCAGAGCGCCTTCAACATGCTCCCGTCCTGGTCGATGCACCATAACGAGAATTTCTGCATGATTGGTTACCACGCGGTGCCAGTGATTGTCGACGCATGGCACAAGGGGCTTGTCGATGCACCGGACGAAGTGGTCCTGAAAGCTGTTCTGGAGACAACCACACAACCGGGAGCGCCACGCTTGAAATTCAGGAACTACCCCCAGTGGTATGGACAACAGCACTACCTCAGGCTTGGATATTTTCCAGACGAGCTGACCCCGGCCGGGACTTCAATTACGCTTGAGCATGCTTATGACGATTGGACCGTCAGCCTGATGGCGGAGACCATGGGCAATGTGAAAGTCGCGAAGGAATACCAGTCGAGGGGACAAAATTACCGGAATGTCTGGGATTCCAAAACCGGTTTCTTCCGCGGAAAACTGGAGAATGGCAACTTCTTTGAGCCATTCTCCCCGCGAGCATACCACCGGGAGGATCACAATGATCGCGAATTTACGGAAGGAAATGCCTGGCAATATCTCTTCTTTGTGCCCCACGATGTATATGGCTTGATTGATCTTATTGGCGGCCCCGAGGAATTCAGCCGGAAACTGGATACCTTGTTTACGCTGCCCCCAAATGATGATGGTACTGCAGTCGGCGATGTGTCCGGGTTGATTGGCGACTACGCACACGGCAACGAGCCGTGTCATCACGTGGCCTATCTGTACAACTACGTTGGCCAGCCATGGAAAGCCCAGGAAAGGATCCATGACATTGCGAATCGGTTCTACCATCCGACCCCGGAAGGTCTGATTGGCAACGAGGACGCTGGGCAGATGTCCGCCTGGTATGTCATGAGTGCCATGGGCTTCTATCCCGTCAATCCGTGTGGTGGAATTTATGTTATCGGATCCCCTCTCCTCCCGGGCTTCACAATTAACCTGGAGAATGGGAAGCAGTTTGAAATAACGGCAAATGGTTTATCCGAACAGAATATCTATATCCAGTCAGTGCGCTTGAATGGGAATCCATTGAAGAATGTATGGATCACTCACGATTCCATTATGAACGGCGGTTCGCTGGAATTTGAAATGGGGCCGGAGCCAAGCAACTGGGGTGCTGGATCAGATCTGGTTCCGTTCGCGAGTGGGAAAATTTAAATATAATACACAGTTAGTCTATAATTCCTTACCCCACTGAATCCTCTTGAAGTTAAAGCGTTACCTGTCCCTGTTTGTCCTCGGATCGTTGGCCGCATCACCTTGCTTGCACGGCTTCCAGAACACCGGTGTTGAAGAGATCGATTCGACAAGGCAAAGTGTCTTGGAGACGCCGACCCACGCAGGGAATGCCATCCATCGGCAATCAGTCCTCTTTTCATGGATTCGGCACATGATCAACCGTGGAGTCGATTTGCAGAGCCTGCACGAAGAGGGATACGTGCTCGCCAAGTGGGGTCCGGTTCACCCGGAAAACTACCCTGTGCTGGACAAGGCTTACGGAAAAATGGAGGCCCTTCAGGATGAACCGGTTTTTATTCAGGAAATTCGGGGGCCGGAGAGTGCGCCTTTTTCAAACCCAACCGGGTGGCCGGTGTTCGGGGGCAGCCAAATGCAGTCCGGTCTCTCCCCCGACCCGGGCCCAATGACGGGTGAGATTGCCTGGAAATTTCCAAATGGGCATTCATGGTATGCTTCCCCCTCAGTGGAGAATGGGCGCGTTTATATCACCTCTCCGGGGATGCGGTCCCTTTTATACTGTCTGGATGAGGCCACCGGTGACGTGACCTGGAAGACCACACAGGATGGCCTGCAGATGTATTCAACGCCGAGAGGGGCCTCGAATGTTCTTGTCCTCAATGACCGGATAGTCATGCGGGCAACCAGCGGAAGCTGGGAGTTCACGGATCCAGTAAGGCACATTTTCCAGATCGATAAGGAAAGCGGGAAGGTATTGAATCAAGTCGATGCTGGCCGGATCGATTATCGCAGGGGAACTACTTCTGTAACGGGAAACGAACAATATATTGTCTACCCTTCCGGTCGCTTGGACCTCAAGAAGAAACCACCTACAACCATTCTCCAGGATACCGTAGTCGTCAAAAGAAACAATGGACAGCGCTGGTGGGAGTTCAGGGTCGGTCAATTGTTCGGGGAACTTGTTCTGCATGAAGAGCTGATATTTGCGGGCACGAATAAGGGACTCCTGTACGCTCTCAATTTGGAGGGCGGGAACCGTATTCATTGGGTTTTCAATGCCGGATCCCCGATCCGCACAACGCCCGCGGTGGACGCCAACACGGTGGTAACCACCACAGAGTCGGGATTTCTAGTCGCATTGGACCGGTCAAGCGGTACGGAGATTTGGCGCACCCAACTCAACGAGGGTAATGCCCGTGCTTTCCAACTGTTCTCCAGTCCGGTTATCCACAACGGCAAGGTTTTCATTGGTTCCGCAACAAATGAGCTCTATTGCGTTGATCTCGCTACCGGTCAACTTCTCTGGAAAGCAACCTCAGACGACTGGATCCGGTCAAAGCCCTTGGTCTTGGAGAACCGCCTTTATTTCGCAACGCTCAGCGGGAACGTTACGGCACTGGCTTTTGACAAAAATGGATTCGAAAAACTTTGGAGCAAAGGGACCGGACACCACCAGCTATTTGCGGACCTCGCGGGCAACGAAAATGGTATTCTGGCCAGCAGTTCCGAGCTGTATCTCTACTCATTAAATCCCCTTACCGGAGATATCCAATGGAAACAGAGCCTGATCGAGTGCTCATACGAAAACGGAGAAAGGATCCTCGCTGATATCGTTGCGGGTGGTGGCGATTTTCAAAGCCCGCCAACAGTCGCCGATGGCATTGTTTATATTGGCAGTCCATCACGCTTTGTCTTTGCAATGGACTCGCTGACCGGCGAGGAAATCTGGCGTTTTGAAACTTCAGGACAAGTGTCCGGGGCGCCAGGGGTACAGAACGGTCGGGTCTACTTCGGTCAGCAAGGCGGCAACCGCGAAATGTACTGTGTAGATGCCAAGACCGGGGATCCTGTCTGGTCAAGCAAGGTTGGCTGGGTGTGGACCTCCTGTATGCCTGATGGGGCTAAGGTCTTCACGGGAACCGTAGAAGGCGATATCATCGCCCTTGAACCCGATACCGGAAAACGCCTCTGGACTCACCAGACCAATGGCGGCATCTACCCTGCCCCGGCAGTCGATGACAAGCGGGTCTACACCGGTTCGTGGGATGGCAGTTACTATGCACTCAACAAGGAAACAGGATTGCTCGACTGGGCATATTCCTCGTTTGGAGGGTTGCCCGACTCGGCGGCAGGAGTCCTTTGGCAGGGCATGTTCATTTGCCGTACCAATCGTGAGTTGTGTGGTTTGGACAAGAATACAGCCAAGAAGCTTTGGGGCTTTTCGGATCCCCGGAAACACCTCGGTAATACGGTCATGAATGCCACTCCCTCCAACTCGGGAAATCGAACCTTTGTCTCAACTTCAATTGACCACGACGGAGCTGCTTTAGGAGCGACGCTCTATTGTATCGATAATTCGACTGGAGAGGAACTTTGGCACTACACGGGTGCGGGTGGATGGACCGGGTCTTCCTGCACGGAAAATACCGTCATCTGTGGCTCCTCGACCGAGCGTTTCGTGACCTGTCTCGATGTCGCCGGCAATCCTGACGGAACACCAAGGATTATCTGGCGCACCAGAATTGGTGGTATTCTTGAGGAAACGATTCCAGCAATTTCCGGAGATATGGCCTACCTGCTCTGCACGGACGGATACCTCTACGCGTTCCGGTAACAGGGGATGAAAGATTTATGAAAAAATATTTCTACCCGATCATCTTGGTAACCTTACTCGTCATTGGCACACTTTCATTTGCCACTGAGACGATAGATCCGTCTGGATCGAGTCTTCTGTTCGAAGATTCTTTTGAAGTGGATCGGCTTTCGGGTGGAACGTGGTCTACGTTCAATAACGGAGAATTTGTCGTTCAAGATGGGGTTCTCCGCGTGACAGATGGATGGGCGGTTGCCGGCGGATCCGACTTGAGCGACTACATGATGAAATTTCGCGCTCGAAGTCCCGAGGATGCTCGGCAAGTTCAGATCTGGGCTGGCTTCCGCCATCATAATCGTGATTTCCGGTATGTCGTGGCCCTCCGTGGGGGGGCAAACAACCACCTTTATCTCGCGCGTTACGGTGCTGAGGGATACGATAAGATTCTGGATCTAACACCGCTCGATTTCTCACCCGCTCCCGGGACATGGTACGACATTACGGTCGCTGTGATGAGGAATCGGATAGCCGTGTATCTCAACGGGGAAGATCAGCCACGAATTCTTGTCCATGATAATGAAGCCCCTATTTCGGCGGGTGGCATTTCCTTGGGAGGAAGTTACTTACCAACAGAATTTGATCAGGTTACGGTTTCCAAAATAGATAAATCCTTTTTCGATGGAGTAGAGAAGCACACTCCGGTCGAACTCGTGGCAGAACAAAGAGAAACAAAACGAAAAATGCAAAGAGCGGAATATCGGCCGTTTTATGTTCCGCTCCTCTATAATCCTAGAAATGAATTCCTGCTCAATGGGAACTGGCTCTTCATTCCCGATTACGAGTCGGAAGGAATGGATGTCTTTGCCAAGGATTACGATGATCGCAAGGCACATGTGATCGATGTACCCAACTTCTGGGTACCCTTTGCGGCCTGGCTCGAAGGGGAAACCATGAGCCGCGGATTGAACAAGGGCCAGAACGACAAACTTCACCGCATCGAAGAAGCACGTTGCAAGAAATACACCTTTGATTCCCTCAAGACACAGTCGGCATGGTATCGCCACTACATTGATTTCCCTGAAGATATTCATTCCAAGGAAGTGGTGATAGACTTCCAGGGAATTGCCCTCGTAAGTACGGTTTATTTTAACGGCGAGAAGATTCATGACCACATCGGCATGTACTCGCCCCAAAAAATCAATGTTACCGACCTGGTCAAACCGGGCCGTAATGTGATTGTCGTCCAGTGCTGGAAAAAATGGGAGGATGACCTCTCAGGCAATATATCCCCAATGATCGATCAAAACTATACCGACGCATGGAACATCATTGATGGTGAGGACGAGGTAGAAAAGTTAGATCCGGGAAAGAGTCACAAAGCTAAAAAATTGCTCCATCAGCATATTCCGCACGGGTTCTACAATAACAGTCCGGCAGGAATCTGGCGCGACGTGAAGTTGGTCATCACTGAAAAAATCAAGATAGACGATTTTTACTTTAAACCGTCGCTGGAGGGTGCGGAGATTGATCTTACCTACACGAACCATGGAGAAAAGGCAGAGGTAGTAACCCTCCACTATGAAATTAACAACAAAACCTCCGGGGAACGGCTTTGCGGAGGTATCGTCGAAAAAACGGTTTTGGATGCGGGGGAGAAGCGAACAACAACCTTTCAAACCCCGACCGTCGCACCAGAACTCTGGGCCCCGGGCGCTCCCAATCTCTACAGGATTTCATTCCAGCTGACCCGGAATAATGATGTCATTGATGAAATGACAGGTCAGGTCGGGTTTCGAACCATCGAGGTGGAGGGTGCGGAAGTCCGATTGAACGGAAAGCCGTTCTGGATCCGTGGTGCGAATCACACCCCTGGTCATATGAAACCGTATGATGAACCTCTTGCCCGCAAGTTTATGAAACTTGCCCTG
Source organism: Oceanipulchritudo coccoides (assembly GCF_010500615.1). Lineage (NCBI taxonomy): Bacteria > Pseudomonadati > Verrucomicrobiota > Opitutia > Puniceicoccales > Oceanipulchritudinaceae > Oceanipulchritudo > Oceanipulchritudo coccoides. The sequence continues at coordinate 960,631 of NZ_JAAGNX010000001.1, read as the reverse complement.
GAACACAATGTCGTTGCCACCCGCACCCACTGCAGTCCGTATTCAGATATTTGGTTGGATGCGGCGGATGAGATCGGAGTATTGATTTCCTTTGAAGGTCCATTCCCCTGGTTGATGTTGCGTGACATGCCAAGCGATGAAGCCATCGAGATATGGAAAAGGGAAATGGGCGAATTGGTGAAGGCGAATCGTAACCGTCCTGCGGTATTCCTGTGGACCATGAACAATGAAATGAAATTCTATGTGAAAAAAGGACCGGATAATGAGGTCTTGGAAAAGGGCATCGCGTTATCAGAAGGAATAAAATTGGTTCGAAAGCTTGATCCGACACGCCCGGTCATTGCGGATTCTTCATATTACCGTAAACATGTGATGCGAAGTGGACGCTATGAGCGGATCATTCAAAAATATGATTTGGATGATGGGGATTTGGATGATCCACATGCCTATTTTGGGTGGTATAATAGAAGTTTCTTTCATTTCCAGAAAGGAGAGTTTGCTCGTGAATTTCACACGCCAGGTCGCGCCTTAATGGGGCAGGAAGTGTCCACCGGTTATCCCCGCGCAGATGATGCCTTGCCCAGTCGGTTTTATCTCTTCGATCATCAAACGCCCCAGACGACAGTGGGGAAAGATGCCTATGAGGAAAGCAATCCGGAGTTCTTTATCGAACGGCACAGTATGCTTACAAAGGGGTTGGTGGAGATGTTTCGCCGGGTAGAGCATACAAGAAGCAACGGGCTCATGGTCTTTGCCTTCCATACATGGTTTTATAATAACCATGAAGTGAATAGGATTTCGCCCACACAAACCGCAATGCGCCTGAAACTGGCTTACGAACCGATTCTAGCGAGTGCCGAACTTTTGGGGCGTCACCTCTATGCCGGAGATACCTTGACCAGCGATATTACGCTCCTAAACGGGGATGAATCTTTCCGTAAGCTTCATAAGCCCGTCTTACTGTGTCAGTTGGTAAGTGATGGCCGAATTCTTACGGAAAAAGAGCTCCCGTTTTCAGATTTGCCGTATTACCAAAGTGAGAAGAAGACCCTTACCCTTCTGATTCCCGAGGAATTGGGTGCAGATCGTCTTCATGCTATGTTAGTCTTACGAGTACTGGAAGATGGTCACCAAGTTTCAAAAAATGAATATGACCTCACTTTAGCTACCAGGCAATGGGCGCAGTCGCCAGAGCTTAAAGCAACGGGGCCTTACTACAGTATTGAAGGTGACACCCTCGCCCAACGCCTCGGAACGCATGTGGGTCTTTCTGTACAGCGCGTACCCACCGTTGAAAGTTTGGTTGGCAGAAAAGGAATCCTACTCGTTGCACAAGCGGATAAGATTTTTGATTATGATAAAATCAAGACCTTTGCGGAAGCGGGAGGATATGCAATTTTACTGAATAATCGCGAAAAGGTCATCGGGTTAGCCCCGGAATTGGTTCAAGCGTATACGCCCTTCCGACAGGAGATCGTCACGATGAACCGTAAAGAAAGTCCTGTCTTTTCCGGACTCCAACCTTTGGACCTCGCCTGGTTTTCTGACAACCGCAATGTCCCCTTTGCAGCCACCGGACGCTTCTCCCTGGACCGCTTTCACGCGAATGTCACTGCTTTGGCAGAAACCCTGGAATGGCACGGCTATCTTCAAACACCCCTTGATTATCGAGAAATTGGTGGCGTGCCGCTTTTTGAACTTAAATGTGGAGATGGAAAACTGCTGGTCAGCGAACTCCGCACGGATGCCATTGATCATGATCCGATCAATGCCCGCGTCATAGCCAACATCCTCAAATATAACTTTGAATAAGATGCAGTCTTAAGAGGGACCCTATCTTGGGTGAACCAAGTTGTCCCGATTTCAGTCACTCGTTTCTGGAAATTTTAAAAAATGAAAATTAAATTGTGGTTTATCAGCATCCTATTTGGTTCCGGGTTGGGCATTGAGCAGGTTCTGCTTGCAGAATCGAACTTCTCAATCTTCCGGTCGAACGTATGTGTTCCCATTTTATTCAGCACAAATGACTCTCCCGTAGTTGAAATAGCCGTTACGGCATTGGCAGGCGATATTTCGGCCATTACTGGAACCACACCAACAATAGGGAACAAAGAGCTTTCGTCATCGAGTGCTATTATTGCTGGAACACTTGGACAGTCAGAGTTGATCGACCAACTGGCAGCGTCGGAGAAAATCTCCACGGTCGCCCTTGACGGAAAATGGGAGACCTTCGCCATTCAGGTTATTGAAAAACCACTTTCAGGATTGGATCAAGCTCTCGTCATCGTCGGCAGTGACCCACGCGGAACAGCATTTGGCGTTTTCGAACTATCGAAGCGTCTTGGCGTATCCCCTTGGATTTACTGGGCGGATGTTTTACCCGATCAAAAGGAGGAACTAAGCATTTATTTGGACGACGTACTGATGGGGCCACCTTCCGTCAAGTATCGTGGTATCTTCTTAAACGATGAGGACTTCGGTCTCCGGCCCTGGGCAATGAAAAACATTGACCCAACTCATAATGATATCGGTCCCAATACCTATGCAAAGGTCTTTGAGCTGATGCTGCGTTTGAAGTCCAACATTATTTGGCCAGCCATGCACTTGGGAACTCGTGCTTTTTTTGGATACGAAGGGAACCGAGAGATGGCCTATCAATACCAAATTGTCATTGGATCCTCTCATTGCGAGCCAATGCTCCGCAACAATGTGGATGAATGGAACCTGACCTACGAGGATGAGTACGGAAATGAACCCGGTCCGTGGCGTTACGACACAAACAGAGAGAATATTCGGCGTTACTGGGAAGACCGGGTTATTCAGACCGAAGAGGATGACGTCCAAGGTGCGTTCACTCTGGGTATGCGTGGGATTCATGACAGTGGGATTCGCGGGGGAAAATCGGTGCAGGATAAAATTAAAATCATGAATCAAGTCTTTGCGGATCAACGAGCGATGCTCGAAGAACACAAAAGCGAAGCTCTGACCGAAATACCGCAGGCTTTTATTCCGTATGCAGAAGTGCTCTCTCTTTATCAGGCAGGAGCGGTCCCTCCCGAAGATGTCACCATCGTCTGGGCCGATGATAACCACGGTTACATCCGCAAACTTTCCAACCCCGAAGAACAAAAACGGTCAGGTGGGAGCGGTGTTTATTATCATTTATCCTACTGGTTTCCAGGACAGGATTGGCTCTGGCTGAGCAGCATTTCCCCCTCCTTGATCTCCTATGAAATGTGCAAGGCCTTTGATTATGGTGCGGACCGTATGTGGATCTTTAATGTGGGAGACCTGAAACCCGCAGAAATGGAGATTCAATTTGCAATGGACCTTGCCTGGGACATTAACGCGTGGCGTCCTGAACGTGCACCAGACTATGCTTTTAGTTGGGCAAAAGAAACTTTCGGACCTGTAGTGGCTCAAGAAATTGCCGATATTAAAGCAGAATACTATAGATTGGCAGCCTCTGGAAAGCCCGAGCATATGAATTTTGTTCAGCGCACAAAAGAGGAGTTTGAGGATCGGTTAACGGCCTACGAGTCGCTTCTCTCAAAAACCGAAGCGCTCCAACCCCGTATCCCCAAGCACCTGCAGGACGCCTATTTTCAATTAATTCTATACCCGGTCAAAGGAGCAGCCAAGTTGAATGAAAAAATCATTTCACTCGTTCTCAACGATCCCCCTTCGGCCGTTGAAGCATATGATGAAATCGCCGCTATCACTGAAATTTACAACACAGGTATTGCAGATGGAAAGTGGAACGGGATGATGGATGATAGCCCACGCGAACAGGCTGTCTTCCTTAAGCCTTCCCTTCTTCCTGGTCTTCGAATCGACCTAGCCGTTGACCTCATGAGCATTCAAGCTCCCATGACACTCAAGGACAACATGCTCTATGGGGAGGCCCCGGAGCGTTGTGATGAATCGACTGGTGGAAACGCTATCTATCGATTTCACTCTGATATCAAGGCTACTCGCATGCTGACTTTCTATCTCAAGTGCCCAACACCTGACGAAGATTCCTTTTTCGTCCGGATTAACGGGAAACTACTGGTCGCAAACAACATTAGCACGGGTGAGCATTGGCGCTGGAGAAACATCGGTTTGTTCGACTTGGAAAAAGGAGATAACACGCTTGAGATCATCCAGCGCGAACCCAATGCCAAAATAAAAGCCATACAGTTTGGAACACTCCCCGAGCAAATCCTTCCAAAGCAGATTCTTGTCAAAAAGCCAAATCCCTCCGTCACCCTGCCAGCAAGATCATTCACCATCGCCGATGCCAAAAATCTTCAACTTGTTCAAGGCTTGGGAGTTGAGGGAGCATCACTTTCACCCGTCAAGTTTACAGGCAAGGGGTGGACGCAAGCGGAAAACGCCCCATCTGCATTCACTATCGTTGATCTGCCAGCCGGACGCTTTGAGGTGAAAATTCACTGTGTTCCAACCTTCCCCATCCATGAAGGACGGTCACTTAAAATCGGTGTTCGCCTTGGGGAAGGCAGCTTCAAAATCGCTGACATGAACACACTCTATCGCTCGCCAACCTGGTTCGATAATGTCTTCCGCGGATACTCTGAGCAGATTGTCGTGGTAGATCAGCTACACCCTGGGCCGGTACAACTCACAGTAGCGATTCTGGATCCAGGCACAGCACTGAGTCGAGTCGAAATCGTGCCGATCAAATAGACCCGACGCCCTGTAAATTAAATAACCTTCAAACGAAGATCTGGCCTCCAAACCCAGACTGACCGGAAATTTTCAGGACCGCAAATACCTCCCTATCGCCTGTGTAGCCGGAAGTAGACTACCCCGTGATATGCCCGAGGCTCGAATTTTTTAAAGGGTAATGGACTGCTTTAATTCGAGCGAGCCGGAAGATGTCCTGATTGTGAGCGATCCTATTTTATTCAAGAAGTTATTCGATGGCATGGACGTATCCATCCCCGGCCAGCACGTATACCTTGTCCCTGTAAATGCAGAGGGTCGCTTCCTCCACCCGCTGGCCGAGCTTGTAGATCCAAAGCGGCTCGCCGGTAAAGGCATCCAGACAATAAAAGAGCGGAGTATTGCCCGACCCGATGTAGACCCGGTCACTGGCAATCGCCGGGGCGGATAGACCACCGCCATCCTCAAAAGTCCAATGGATCGCCGCCGTCTTGGAATCGACACAATATATACGGGATGCCGCCGGGACGCCTCGCAGTCCTGCCCCAACCCGGGCCGTGTAGTAAGCACGGTCCTTGAAGAAGGCCGGTGTGGCGTTGAAATTGGAAAAGTTTCCAGTGTGGGCGGGGTTCGAATTGCCGCGGCTGATAATCTCCCCGTCTTTCGCATTAAAATACATAAAGACACTGCTGTGGTGCGGCAAATAGATGCTCCCCTCAAAGGCAATCAGAGTTCCGGAATCAAGACCGATCCCGCTCCGTTTCCAGACGATTTCCCCGGTCTTCTTATCAAAGGCATAGAGCGTTCCACTCCATGAGCCAAAGTAGACCAGGTCTCCGTCAATCGCCGGTTCTGCCGGGACGGATTTTGCCGTTGGATACATCCAGATAATATTGCCTGTCTTTGCATCAAGGGCGACGCAGTAGCCGCTCACGGTCGGCACATAAACAATTCCATCGTCGTAGGCGGCCGAGCCCCAGACCCAACCGCCGGGAATAGTCTGCTTCCAGACAAGTTCACCCGTGTCGGCATCGACAGCGTAAAAGAAGCGCTCCCCACCCTGCTGACCCGCGAATACCTTGCCATCCCCAATCGCTGGCCCAACAGAGATCGCTCCGCCCATTTCGAATTTCCAGATCTCCTTGCCGGTCTCCGCGTCAACACTGAAGAGGAAACCCGCAGCGTTGCCAAAATAAACTTTCCCGGTAGCGGCCGTCGGCTTTGACTGATAATAAGTCCCACCTGAAAGGATATCCGTGAAGATACGCTCGCCCGCTTCATTCTCATAGGCATTGAGCAGGCTGCGCTTCCAGAGCAGATTCCCCTTCGCATCCAGTCGGCGAAGCCACAGGTCGCTGTCACTGACGAGAACAGAATTCCCTGCCACAACCAAGTCGGCATAAATTTGATGTGTGGAGACCTGTTGTGTCCACTTGGGAATACCCTCTTTGCTGAGACACGTTAATTGGCCGTCGACCGTTGCCACTACAAGCCCCTCTGAGGTCATTCCAGGTTTGGCGCGTATCCAATCAGAGAGCGCGGTTTGCCATTCAACCTTCCCGGTTTCCGCATCAACGCAGTAAATGTGTTTATTGGCGCTCCCGAAGTAGAGTTTGCCCTCGAAATACAGGGGAACGGTGAATTGCTTGCGCGCACCGGATTCCGGTTCGGAAATTTCTGTCTGCCAGACAACTTCGCCTGTGTGTTCACTCAGTGAATACAGGGTCCCTCCGTTTGACCCGAAGTAGACCTTTCTGTCAACCAGCGTGACCGACGTATTCACAGCACCGTTTGCCTTGAAGGACCATGCCACCCGCTGGCCGGCACTGTGATCCCATGTTGGATCCATCAAGGGGCTCCGCTCACCGGATAGATTGACGGCATACAAGTACCCATCAGTCGTTCCTTGAAAAACCAGGTAATCGGTCAGGACGGGTTCCGCCAGTACGTCGATATCCCCCACATTCAAGTCCCACAGGGTGCGATTATTATCGACGTCCGCACAAATCAAGCGGTTGAGGTTCTGGCAGATCGCCGGCGTGCCATAGATGTCGTGCACCCCGAATGGATAGACGGTATATTTGCCGTTGCTGGCGACGGGGGCGACTTGCGTCCGGTAGTCGATGTGACCGGCATACTTGCGGGCCAGCGTCTCACCTGTTTCCTTGTCGATGTAGACTAGATTGCGGGCCTGTCCTTCGTTGCCTCCGTGGCTATTGACCTCCCGGTAAATGAGTTTGTCCTCGAGAACAACCGGAGTCGACATGAGAGCGGGGTACTTATAAATGCCAAAGAGCGGATGGCTCTGTGTTGATTTCCAGATTTCCTCTCCTGTCTCCAAATCCAGGCAAAGGCTGGTCGTGTGCATGCCGGGTGAAGCCACGTAAACGCGGTCGCCTTCAACCACCGGTCGGGCATACCAGCCAAGGCCCACTGGAAATTTCCAGGCCAGCTCACCGGTCCTCGGTCCCGGAGCCTCCGTGTAGCCGGTGTTGTGCTTGTTCGCTTGGAACATCGGCCAATCCGCGTCCATGTCCCCACCCTCTGGAAACCCGACCGGATCGCCCTTGAATGGTTCGTGGATAGGTCCCTCCTCCTTCAATTTTCTGGAGATGCCCTCCAGCACCGCATACCCCTCATCGACAACGCCGCCGACTTTCCCCAGCGCCCGTTCCCTGACCAGTCCCGCTCCCCGGACGATCTGGGTCTCCAGCGCGTAATAGGCCTTGTCCGTGTCGAAAAACGAGTGCGTGTCCGCTCCCTGTTGCTGCAGGCTGCCCAGCCACACAAAGAGCAACACCGACCGCTCACGGTAATTCCCGGCGGTCGTCGGGTCTGCCACAATCTCCTTCCTCATCGTGTCGATATCTTCACTGCCACTCGGATGAAAGACCGCACTGAGGCCGGAATGGGTGGCCATTGCCAAAAGAATTGCAGTGATAGATAGGCTTTTCATGAGCAGGGCATACGGGGTTCACTCGTTATAGATTAAACGTTTATGCATAAATGCGCCGTTTCGACAAGGCTAAACGAAAAGCCATCCGCCTTTAAACAACCGGGCTCAAGCAAGAAAGGCAATTTGAAATACAATTCAATTTTGTAGCCATTTTAACGCTACAAAATACAACTGCAACAGGAGCTGATTCAAGTTTTCAGGAAACCGCCCACGGCCTCGCGGCGCCCGGTGATCACCACCGTCGCCCCATTCTTCGCCAACAGCTCCGCCGTCGCCCGGCCAATGCCCGATGTCCCGCCAGTTACCAAGGCGACTTTTCCTGTGAGTGTGCTCATATGCTGATTTTCTGCTGATTATAATTCAAGGGACCCTCCCCTTAGCAGTTGGAGGGTCCCTCCTAAAATGGGATATATTTCCGATTCGCAACCTAGTCCTTCATGGTCCATTTGCCGTGCCAGCGAATGACCTGGCTGCCGTCGGGTTGCATGGAAATGAGTTTGCTGGTGCCCCCGCCTTCCATGCCTTCGTACTTGCCGGAACCGCTCATAAACCCCCATTCGGAGCCACCTTCAATGCCTCGCCACCAGATGTACATGACGTCGCCGTCTGGATCAACGGTATGCAGATAGCCTGCAGTTGTGAGCAAATTGCCGTCTGCATCCATCACAAGGGTGCCAACGGCTGTCTGGGAGCCAAGGTGGAAGGGAACTGTTTCGTCATCACAGACGACCACCGACTTGCTGGTTTGGATAACGGTCACGGTGCCGTCAGGATGGGTCGTGGACTCCGAGTCCGTGACGATGTAAGTCGCGCTGCCACCGGCCTCATACGCCTTCGCGGAGAGAACGGCCGGAGCAGTGAAAAGGGCCAGCAGTGAAATAGCGGCAATGGATTTTGAGAACAGGGACGATGTCTTCATGGATATTCCTGGATTGAAGGTTATTTGATGAGCACACAGATCGGCGGAGGAATTGGGTCTGCCCGCCAGATGGCGCTCAAAAATGCTCAGTATATTAGAAAACCTTGTCAACCGCATTAGCAGGGCACCTGCTCCAGTCCGTAGACAGTGACATTCACGGATGGGGCCATGAGCGCATGATCGAAGGGGCGTCCCGGGTCGGCAAAGCCGTTCAGTCGGAACAGGTCGCGACTGAAGGCGGAGACTTCCGCCTTAAAAAGTGGATAAGGTGCATGATGCACACGACCCATGAAAAGCGACTGGCTTTTTTTCCGATAGGAAAACAACAGGTAGCGCTCGACGAGAAAGTGTTCCAGTGAACCCGGATCCGCGTGGCCGATGGAATCCCCCGCAGCGTAAGCAAAGCTTTGCTGGGGCTGACCTCTCCGGGTGGAGTGGAGCTCGATCGGTTTGCCGGGTCGCGTCTGCGCCGACATTTCCGCATACACATAGGGCAACGAAAACACCGTCTGGGCAATCTTGACCGCTATGGCCTGGTTGGCATCCAGCGAATAGAACCAGACCCCCGGCCGCCCGTGCCGGTCATGCACGTAGGTTCTTAAGTTGAGCTCAAGGAAGTTGGATAGCCCGGGAACCGCCGGACAGAAACGGGGCCTCAACCCCTTCATGAAGAAAGGCACTACCCCGAGCCATGCCTTGTTGTCGTACGTGTCCACATACAGTCCTGGTGGGAGAGTGGCCTGGATTGTCTCCGGAGATACCGCCCAGTGCAGGAAAAGAAGATTGGCCCATTGCTGGAACATCACCGGTGAACGGTTCTCGGGCCTGCGCGTCAGGGCAACACGTCCGGCAAGGTCCGGTGCTTTGGGCACTGAGGCATGTGAGGAATCAGAGGACATACCTACAACTGTTAGCACCGTCCAACCGGATTTGCAATCAGGGTCCAGTGAGCACGCCCCCTCAACTTGCCCCATGTTACGTATCAGAAGAGTTGCACAGAGGGGGACTGTCAAAGCAGTTGGATTTTGTTCTTTTACCAGATATGACAATATACCCCAGCGCCATTCTATGTGACCTTGGAATAAAAACGAAGACGGACGAAGCATGAACAGGCCGGCACTGAAAACCCTGAGCAAAGTCCTTATTGGATCCATTTGTGCCGCGATGGCCATTCCGGCATCCCTGAAAGCCGAAAGCGAAAGCAAGGCGGATATCCTGAACGTGGCGGACTACGATGTCCTTCCCGACGGCGGGGATTGCACCCCTGCCCTGAGGAAAGCTCTCGAAAAATGCCGGGAATCGGGTGCCACGACATTGCTTTTCCCTGAAGGCCGATACGATTTCCATCCGGATCTTGCCGAGGAGATTTACCTGTACATCAGTAACAACGACGAGGGCCTGAAGCGGGTCGTCTTTCCGCTGGTCGGCTTTGAGAACCTGAAGATTGACGGACAGGGCTCTGAATTTGTGTTCCATGGCTTTATCAGCCCCTTCCTCGTCGAGGACTCCTCAAACATCACCCTCACAAACTTCTCGGTGGACTTTGACCGCCCCTTCCACAGCGAGGCCATCATCATTGGATGGGATGAGGATGGAATGGAAGTTGAGATCCCCCAGCAGTTCCCGTATGAAGTCCGCAACGGGCTCCTGACCTTTACCTCCGGCGAGAAAGAAACGGGACCGCTCACAACGGTGAGCAAGGGAACGGTTTACGGTAGTGGCCACATGCTGGAGTTTGACACCGAAAAACGTGAGACCGCCTATATGGCGCGGGATTACTATTTCAAGACGACTGCATCCTACCCGGTGAAGAAACTGGATGGCCGCAAGGTCCTCCTGCGAATTCCCAATCTTGTTGGAACGCCGGGAAACACACTCGTTTTCGGACCCAACCACCGGAAACATCCGGGATTTGTCCTGACCCGCAGCTCGGACATCACATTCGAGTCGGTGACAATCCACCATGCAGGTGGAATGGGCATCCTGGGGCAGCTCACCCACAATATTTCGATCAACAACTGCAAAGTCACTCCGTCGAACGGGCGCATGCTCAGCACGACGGCCGATGCGACCCACTTTGTGAACTGCACCGGCTACATCAAGCTGACCAACAACCTGTTTGAGAACCAGAAGGATGACGCGACAAACATCCATGGCATCTACGCTCAAGTCACAAGGAAAACCGCCCCGAACCAAATCCTCATCCAATTGAAACACCGCCAGCAGCACGGGTTCGACTTGCTTCGCCCGGGGACTGAGGTGGAGTTCGTGACAGGGAAGAGCCTCATCTCCTACGGGCGCGGTATCGTCAAGGAATTCAACCGGATCAACAAGGAGTACATGCAGGTCACCCTTGAAGAAGAGGCCCCGGCGGAGCTCGTACCGGGGGATGCCATCGCGACTATCCGGGATTATCCTGAAGTCACCATTGCGAACAATATCATCCGGAACAACCGGGCCCGCGGCATGCTGCTTAACTGCCGGGGAAAAACTGTCGTGGAAAACAATACCTTTCATACCCCGGGCGCAGCCATCCTTTTCGAGGGAGATGCCTTCTTCTGGTTTGAACAGGGCGGTGTGACGGATTGCGTGATCCGCAACAACATTTTTGAGAACTGCCTCTTCGGCGTTTGGGGCAAGGCTATCATCGACGTCAAGGCCGGCATCCATGAGCGCAAGGAGGAGAGCCGGTACAACCGGAACATCCGCATCGAGGACAATACCTTCCGCGTTTTTGATGATACGCCCCTTCTCAATGTTTACTGCGTGGACGGCCTGACATGGAAAAACAACACCGTGGAAAAGACGGACGCTTATTCACCGACCCCGCGCAAATTCGACGCCTTCAACGTGACATACAGTGACAACGTCTCTATTGATACAAAAAACCCATATTAACCCATCACAAAAAAATTATGAAAGCAAAACGCACCATCATTGCCCTCCTTACACTCACCCTTGCCACTGCATCCCTGTCGGCAAACAAGAATGACCTCAACCGGGACAAGAGCATCAGCTGGGACGAGTTTGAAATTCTGCATAAGGCGCGGGCCGCCGAGAACGGAAGGGAATACAAAGAGCAGCAGATCAAATGGCTTTTTGAAGACAAGGATAGCGACGGGGACGGTGTCCTCAGCTACAAGGAATTCGGGGCCCATCCGGTAGACCTCGACCAGGACAAGTCCATTTCCTATGAGGAATTTGCCGCCATGCACAAGAAACGCGCAGAGCGCAATGGCCGCACGGCCAAGGATGGCTGGATAAAGGGTGTCTTCGAAAAGAAGGACCTGAATGGCGACGGTTCCCTGTCCTACAAGGAACTGGCCAAACCCATCAAGTAAGGGACCGGGATATTCTGAAAACGCCAAAAAAACTCCTTTGTCTTTGGAGCTTTTCCATGACCTGCCTCACCGGCTCTTTTGCCGGTGAGGTGGCTACCCTTTCATTCAGCCCGGGTGATGAAGATGCTACCGAGGTTGTGCGTGAAGCACTTGAGGCGGTTGAGGCAAGCCACGTCGTTCTCATCTTTGAACCGGGTCGATACGAATTCGGCAGGGACAAGGCCTCCGAGCAATACCTGGCCATCACAAACCATGATAACGGACTGAAGCGTGTCATCTTTCCAATGGATCGCTTTGAATCCGTTAAGATTGAAGGCAACGGGGCTGAGTTTATCTTCCAAGGGCGCGTCCTGCCCTTTCTTTTCAAAGGATGCAAGCGGGTTGAAGTGTCCGGTTTGACCATCGACTGGGACGTCCCCCTCTATTTCCAGGCCACCGTCAAGCAGGTCAATTCCGATGCAGGATGGATCGACGTGGAGCCTTTCAAGGAAGGCTTTTCATGGTCGGTCCGCAGGGAGAGACTGCTTTTTCCCGATATTGAAGGCTTCTCCTATTCGCACATGGGCGAAACCCTTGCCTTTGACCCGGCTCACCGGCGCGTCGCTCACGGTGCATGGGACATGCACCTCGACTCTCCCCGGGTAGAGCAGCACCCTGATGGGCAGCTGAGAATACATGCGCGTTCAAGGCACTACCCCGACGAAGGAAACGTGATCGTTTCAAAGGGAAAGATGGGCGAGAACCGCTATGCCCCCGCGATTTACGGAGTTCGTTCAAGCAATATCCTGATCAAGGATGTGACCCTCCACCATGCTCCGGGAATGGGATTCCTTTTTGAACGCTGCGACACGGTCACCCTGTCTGACTGTGGCGCCTTTGTCCGGCCCGATTCCAACCGAATGGTTTCTCTCCTCGCCGACGCGACCCACTTCTGCAACTGCAAGGGAGAGGTCCTTATCGAGAACAGCCGCTTCCAGCACATGCTGGACGATGGCACGAATGTCCACGGGGCATACGTGGTCGTGGATGAAGTCCTCGATGACCACTCGGTGCGGGTAAAGCTGATGCACTTCCAGCAGGCAGGCTTCCACTTTGCCGATCCCGGGGACCAAGTCTGGCTGATCCATGCGCCCGATCCATCCCGCGGCCAGCTTAAGACCGTTAACCGCTTCAGACAACTTAATGAAACGTATTCGGTAATCACCTTTGAGGAACCCCTTGGGAAATCCCTGAAGGACGGGGACCTGCTCGAGAACAAGACATGGAATCCTTCCTTCACCATGCGGGGTTGCACCATCAAGGATCACCGTGCTCGAAGTGTTGTCCTGAAAACACCACTACCGGTCCTTATCGAGGACAACACCTTTTCTTCCATGATGTCGACGATCTTCCTCCGGGGAGAATCATGGTTCTGGTTTGAATCAGGAAGCGTCGAGGACGTGCTCATTCAGAACAACCGCTTTGAATACTGCGCATACAGCGGCATGGAACATGCCGTCCTCAGGGTCACCCCGAGATTGGGCCGGCAGTTTGATGCCTCCTCCACCTATGACCGGAATATTCGCTTTGTCGGTAACCAGGTCCATACCTTCGGTAACCGCATCGTCTGGGCAGAGCGCGTGGAGGGCTTGGAAATTCTTCAGAATACCATCATGCAGACCAATGAGGCGCCAGTCCTTCATCCCGGTTCCCCGATGATTGAGCTCACCTTCTGCCGCAATGCGCGGATCGAGAGCAATACCTACGAGGGCGAAAACACGCACACCCTATCCACTGACGAGACTTCGGCTGCTACCCTCACCTTGATCGATAACGACGGGTTCCCTCAGCACCCCTGACCACGCAGTCGCCTGGTGTTACGTATCATTGATCCTGATTGCTCCGACCTGTGCAGGCGGGAAGGATCTCGTATAGTTTCCATAACTACCCAATGAATTCCATTATGAATCCCCAAAGAATCACCCCATTATTATTGATCCTTTCCCTTCCTGCCAGCGGCCTCCTGGCCCAGGAAACTGAACAGAAGGAGGAGGAAGTTGTTGAACTCAGCCCTTTTGTTGTCAGCGCGGACTCAGAAGTCGGCTACGTGGCGACAGAGACCCTTTCGGGCACACGCATCCGCTCGAACCTGGGCGAAGTGGGTGCTTCGCTGGATGTCCTCACGAGCGAGCTCCTCGAGGACATTGGTGCGAATGACGCCACCGACGCGCTGGATTTATCCGGCAATGTGACGACTTGGGACAAGAGCGGCGACCAGGATGCCGTGCAGAACCAGATCTGGTTTTCCAATCCCTATAATTCGCGTGGCTTCCTGAGCACCTCCGTCCTTGCGGATTTCTTTGAACTGGGCGTGCAGCCGTTGGACTTTTACAGCTTCACACGCCTGACCATTGCCAAGGGCCCCAATGCCGTGCTGTATGGTATTGGCTCTCCTGGCGGCGTGCTGAGCCTCGAGAGAAAGAAGGCGCGCTTCGGGAAAGACACAGTTGAACTCCAGGTACAGACGGATTCGGAGGAAAGTTTCCGAAGCACACTGGATGTGAGCCGTGAAGTCATCGAGGACAAGTTGGCCTTCCGTACGGGGGCGTTGTATTTCGATAAAAAGGAATTTCTCGAGCCGGCGGGCCTGCTGAGAAAAGGTGTATTCGGAACCCTCACCTGGCGTCCGAGCCGAAAGACCAGCGCGACCCTTTTCCTTGAAAAGGGGAACGAGAAACGCATTTTCCGCTACGGTTGGGTAAGCTATGACTGGGTCACTCCATGGATTGAGGCGGGAAGGCCGACATATGCCAACGTGGGCGATCCCCTTGACGCCAGTCCGGGCACCGGCCTCGATCGTGACGGGAAGCTGACCGTCCACGTCCAGGGCCAACCGGAAATTGAGGCAACCACCTGGCGGGGTATGGCCCGCGGGGAGGCAAATGAAATCCCCGGACATCCCGATATCAATGAGACCCGTATAAAGTCCTACACGGAGGACAACGCCATCTACGATGTCGAAGGTCTCCAGTTGATGGGCGACGGGCTCAAGCGTGACCTTGAGTGGCAGGATTTCATGGTGAACCTCCAGCATCAAATCCTTCCAAACCTGAACATTGAGCTGGCCTACAACCGGAACTGGACAAAGCACCGCACGGTGCAGGCCTTCCCGGGAGGCCAACTCAGAATCGATCCCAACGAAGTGCTTCCCAATGGAGCTCCGAATCCGAATTTCCTTTCCACCTATATCGAAACCACCCGCACGGAGGTCGTGGGGGCCCAGAATACGGCTGATACCTACCGGGCCACGGTCACCTATGAGCTGGACCTTCGGGACCGGAAACTATTTGGGCGTATTCCTGTAGGCCGTCTTAACCTGGTGGGCATGATCGAGCGTCGCGATGTCCGTTCGCTTTTTGCCGGATTTCGACGGGTCAATACGACCCCCAGCCTCCTGGGTAACTTTCCTGGAGACTTTCCCAATGATTTGCGCGACTGGTCCAACAAGCTCTCCACCAGAGCCTACATTCGGACCGATTTAACACCGGACGGGGCTTTCGCTATACCCTACTACCAGTCCAACTTCGATCTGATCGACGATCCCGGGGTCACCTCGGGCTGGATACGGCACACCTCTCCAAGAGATATTGATGAAGTTCGTGAAACCTATCTTCTGGCGGCTCAGTACTTCACCTGGCAGGCCCGGGAAGGGTATGAACGCCTGATCCTCACCGCCGGAATCCGCGATGACAAGTCGTCATCCCGCCGCACAACGTTTCCATTTGTTGATGGGAACATATACGCGGGAGAAAACTTCCGGGGGTCCCCATGGGATGTTGGTGACAAAATCCTCTACGACGGAACATTCAATTACGGAACCAAGGATCCCAAGGAAGTGACGGACGAGGACCCGACATCGACCTATTCCGTCGTCTTCAGGCTAAACCGGAACTGGATGGTCTTCTACAATTTTTCGGATGTCTTGATTTCCTCATCCGCCCTCTTCAAGGACATCTATGGAAATGCACCTCCGCCCACCCTTGGTGAAACCCATGATTTTGGCATTCGTGCCAACCTGCTGAATGATAAACTCAACGCATCCCTGACCTTCTTTGAGACATCAGCCGTCAACCAGCGCGAAAGCAATATTCGCGGACAGATGACGAACTGGATCAACGACATGTGGGATATAGTGGATCCATCCTTGATCATTGAGGAAGAACGCTGGGTCACCTTCCGTGACGACCAGTCAGAGGGATTGGAATTCAGCCTCGTCGGTAACCCGCTGCCGGGTTGGAACCTCCGCTTGATCGTAAGCAGGATCGAAACAACCATTGATTCACGTCTGCCCGTGACAGATCGGTATATCGCCCAATACCTTCCAACCTGGGAGGCGAATCGTGATGCGCCGCTTGATGACTCGGTGAGTTTCTCGGAATACCAAACCGTTGGCGATGCCATCGACCGCTTGCAGGCCTACGTAACAGACATCCACGCAACCGAGGGCATTGCCCCGCGTGTCCAACGGGAATGGAAGGTCATCCTGAATTCGGTTTACACCGTCCGCGAAGGCCCGCTGAAGCGCTTGGCGATCGGGGGCGGATTCCGCTGGCAGGATGAGGACGTGCTTGGCTTCGCCATTGACGAGAATGACATTCTGGATCCCAACCGCCCCTTCCGGGGCGAGGAGATTTTCGTCATGAATGCCATGCTCCGCTACCCGATTTTCCTTGGTTCCAAGACACTGGTCCTGCAGCTGAATGTGGACAACCTGCTTGACGACCGTGGGACCTTCCCTCGCCGGGCAATCGACGATTTGTCGGGGAATCCTTACTTCACCGCCCAGCAGATGAAAGCCCCCCGCTCCTTCACCCTGATGGCCACCCTCCGCTGGTAATTTGGATCGTCGAAAGGAAGTCGCCGGAATGCAGCATGCAGAGAAAACTGTCCGAACTCTACCAGACCAGGACAACCTGGCCTCTATGAGTGTCGAGCAGTTCGGGGTTGTCCCTGATGGGACCGACGCGACGCCGGGAGTGTTGGCAGCATTGCAATATTGCCAGACCCACAATGTTTCCTGTCTCGTTTTCCCCAATGGAAGGTATGATTTTTTTCCGGATTTCGCGAAGGACCTCTACCTTTACCTGTGCAATAACGATGCAGGATTGAAACGGATCGTCTTTCCGTTGATCGACTTTGAGGAGTTCACCATTGACGGACAAGGATCGGAATTTGTCTTCCACGGCCTGATCAACCCGTTTTTTGTATCCAAATCCTCATCCATCACCCTGAAGGAGTTTTCTGTCGATTTTGAACGGAGCTTCCACAGTGAGGGCCGAATACTCAGCGTCGACGATGAAGGAATGGACCTGCACATTCCGGAGCATTTCCCGTACAAAATCTGCGGCGGTCTGCTTCGATTTGTCGGGAATGATTCAGCCGTTGAATCTTCTAATTCCGCAGCAAGCAGGCTTGTCTACGGCAGTAATCATCTCCTCGAGTTTGATACCACTGAGCGGAAGACTGCATTCATGGCCAAGGATTACTATTTCAACGGAACGGCCTCCTACCCTGCCAGGGAAATTGGGAAACGGACTATACGCTTATCGATCAAGGGCCTCACGGGTAAACCAGGAAACACCTTGGTTTTCGGCCCCAATCACCGGAATTATCCTGCCTTCGTTTTAAATGAGAGCAGGGACATATGCGTGGAATCCATTACGATTCATCATGCCGGTGGAATGGGAATTTTGGCCCAACTTTGTCACAACGTCCACATCGACAAGTGTCGGGTGACGCCTTCCAAGGGTCGTATTCTCAGCACGACGGCTGATGCAACACACTTTGCAAATTGCACAGGTCTCCTGAGCCTTACCGACAACCTGTTTGAGAACCAGGGAGATGATGCGACCAATATTCACGGGGTCTACGTCCAGATCGCCCGAATGATCAGTTCACATGAACTTCTCGTAAGGCTGGTTCATCCCCAGCAGATTGGATTTGATTTCATCCACGAAGGGTTGGAAATCGAATTTGTTGATGGAAGAAGCCTCCAGACAATTGGTGAAGGGAAAGTCATTCGCAAAAAGCCGCTAAACAAGGAATTCACCCAAATTGTCCTCGAAAAGCCCATCCCAGAGGGATTGACAGTTGGCGACGCCATCGCCGCCAACCGGGATTATCCCGAGGTAAGGATCAGCGGGAACACGATTCGCAACAACCGGGCAAGAGGCATGCTCCTGAATTGCCGGGGCAAGACGCGTGTAGAAAATAACTATTTCCACACTCCCGGGGCAGCGATCCTCTTTGAAGGGGATGCCTCCTACTGGTTTGAGCAGGGTGGAGTGAGCGACTGTGTAATTCAGGGAAACACTTTCGACAACTGCCTCTTTGGTGTCTGGGGAAAGGGAGTCATAGACGTTCAGGCAGGTATCCATGAAAAACGGGAGTCCTCACGCTATAACCGGAACATAGTAATCAAGGATAACCGGTTTATCCGCGGCAACCAATCCCCGCTCCTTCATGCCTTCTGCGTGGACAATCTCCAGTGGCGGGACAATCAAATTGAAGCATCCCGAATTGATAATCCGGAAAGCCCGTTTATAATTTCATTCTGCAGCAACGTGTCCATAAAAGATGAGCTATATTGCGAAACTGACCCCTTGCCGAATTTAAATACCTAACCCTTCCCCCCCTGAACCTTTTATGATGTATCGCATCTTGACTTTTATAGTCTCAATTGCCGCGGCCGAACTTGGAGCCCAGACCGTTGTTGCCAGCTATGGCAGCGATTTTAACACCACCGGGGCCCCGACAGCAGGCTGGAGTTACCTCTGGAACGCTCCTGACGGCTGGGGAATTGGCGTTACGGGTGACCAGGCCAGCGGCTTCATAGGGGCACCCGCTTCCTATGTCCCCCTGATTCTTGCCAGTCCATCCTACACAGCGGATGGCGACCTTGTGGGCGGAAACAATCCTCCATCGGGATTTATGCGTCTCTCCTCTGGAGGGGGGCATCCCGGCGTGTCGGTGGGCGGTTCGAACATGAGGGACCGCTATGCCATCGCCGCGTACACAGTTCCCTCAAGCGGCCACTACGCCATCGCGAACAGCTTCATCACAATGTCGAACTCGAGCAGCAACGGCGTGGAAGTGCTCGTCTTTCCAGGCATTTCAGAGGCCGTCCTCCGACATGTTTCTGATCCTTTTTCCACCACGTCCTTTGACACCGAAATCGGCTACCTCGATGCGGGACAGACCATTTACGTCGCCTTTGGACCCAATGGGTCGGCCACATCAGATTCTTTCTCGATGGATTTTGATATTGTCCGTACGGACCGGCTTTCCTTCCGAGACCAGTTTCTGAATGGACTAGCTTCGGGAGCGGATGTTATCACGATCACTCCGGGTCGCTATTACGCCAACCCGTCCTCCACCTACGTGTATAGGGGCAACTTCAATCCCCCGACACCGGTAACCGTCATTGCTGACGGCGTTGAACTGATCAACCAGTCCGACAACCGAACGATCAGCCTTGTCAACTGTAACAACCTCACCCTTCGTGGCCTCTCCATTGACTATGACCCGCAACTCTACCGTCAAGGAACCGTAGAGAGCAGAAATTACTCCACCGGCACCTTTGAGCTCCGGCTCCACGAGGGGTATCCACAGACCCTCTCTACCACCGCAACCAGTGGCATTACCTACGAGCCGTCGAATCTGACGATGAAGCAGATGACGAATACCATCTATCCAAATGGTAATGTCACTGAAATCGAACCGGGCCTTTATCAGGTCAACGCCAATTTCAGCAACATGGATGTCGGAGATTTCGTTTCCCTGACGGTATCAGCAGGTATTCCGCACGGGATTTATCTGGAAAATTGTACAGGTGTTCGCCTTGAAGATATCGAGATCCATGGCGCGCCGGCATTCGCTGTACTGAGCGTAAACGGATTTCAAATCAGCCTCGAAAATGTCCAGATCACTCCGGGGGCGACTCCCTTGCGTGCCTCGATCCCTCGATTACTTTCCAGCAATGCGGACGGCCTGCACTTCAAGCACTCATACGGCGAGATCAACATTAACAACAGCCACACAGCGTACACCGGTGACGACGGCATTATCCTCACGACCGCCTACGCTCCCATCCTCGAGAAAAACGCCGCGAATGCCATTACGGTCGCCACAAAATCTTCGAGCGAAACTGTCGAAGTGGGTGACGAATTATATATTTATGATCCGGTCGCGGGAACAAGGGAAAGCGCCATCATCCAGACGGTATCGCCAGTCGCTATGAGCGAAACCGCTATTCGCGCAGAAATCAGCATTTTGTTCCCTGACGCAAACCTGACAAACTCGACTTTTGAGCAAGCCTTCCTCCTTACCCTTGATACCAACGTGACCACCGGTACGGGTGGTATAGTGGCCAACCGGTCAGGCGACAGCTCCGGTTCGGTCATATCGAATTGCACAATCGATAACACCCGCGCAAGGGGCATCCTCATTAAGGCTTCCAATGTAGTCGTCCGTAACAATTCCGTCTACAATTCCTTCCTGCCCGGCATCCAGGTTCGCCCGGACGCCTTTTACTGGATGGAAGGAGACTTTGCCCATAATGTGATCATCGAGGACAATGAGCTCACGCGCTGTTCCATTGCGAGAAGCAATGGGTACACTCCAATCTATGTCAGTGCGAGGGGCTTTAACAACTGGACGCCCGGAACCGGACACTCCAACCTCACCATCCGGCGCAACAAGATCACAACCCCTGCCAGTGGCGGCATATTGATCGAGTATGCAGACGATGTGAAACTTCGGAGCAACACCACTACCAATTCACATAATTTCACGAGCGCCTCCCCTTTCTATGATTCGGTCATCCGTCTTGAGCGGGTCAACAACGTGAGCATCTACGGGGTGAACCTTGTCTCCGGTATCAATGAGGCCAATGCCAACATGTCCGCCCTTATCGATACGGGACCGCAAGTGACCAACCTCAATGTTGTCGCCGGCCTGTTGCTTGATCAGGACACAGATCAGTTGCCGGACGATTGGGAAATCGATAACTTCGGATTTACATCCGTCGTGGATGCAAATGATGATACGGATGGCGACGGCCTTACGGAAGCGGAAGAATTTATCGCTGTGCTGAATCCTCTGCAGCAGGATTTCTTTCAAGCCAAAATCGGGATGTCCGGCGGACTCCACCTCAACTGGACGCCGAAAGCGAATCGCTTTGTTACTGTATATCAGAACGAAACCCTGGACACTTCCTTTTCCATCCTCGAACAGGATATCCCCGCAGAAGACGGAACATTCGATTTACCACCCTTGGTTGAGGGCAGCATCTTCTACAGGATCGCAATCACCGAATAAACCGAACACACGGAGACACCCCTATTAAACCCCACACAACACACGTCACCTCGCCGGAGGACAAGGTCCCCTTCTGGCGCAAGGCCGGATACGGCACTGGAATGCTGGGGTACGCCCTTTTGATCCAGGTCTACATGCAATTCTACAACCCGGTCTTTAACGATACACTTGGGCTGAGTCCGGTGCTGATTGCCTGGATCATTTCCGCTTCGCGTATTTGGGATTCCATTACTGATCCCTTGATGGGCAACCTCTCCGACAATACATTCTCCAAATGGGGGCGACGCCGGCCCTGGATTGCCCTTGGTGCCCTGCTCTGCGCCTTGAGCTTCATCGCCATCTGGTGGTTCCCGCGTGGCATGGATCCGTCATTCTACTTCTGGTGGCTCCTGATCTTCTCCCTTGTCTTTTACCTCGCCTTCACGGTCTTTTCCGTTCCCTACATCGCTCTCGGGATGGAGCTGTCACCCGATTATCACGAACGCACCAGTGTGATGACCACCCGGACGGTGATTGAACAATTCGGCTTCTTCATCGTTTCCAGCCTCTTCTTCCTCACTAGCCTTGAGGTCTTTTCCGACCGTGCCGAGGGCATGCGCTATAACAGCCTCTGGGTGGGCCTTGTTATCTTTTTCGTCATCATGGCCCCGGCCGTCTTCGCCCGCGAACATCCGTCCTTTCTTGTTGCGCGCAACAAGGATACCGAGGCAAAGGGCAAGCGGCTCAAGGTTCCCCTTGTTACCAGCGTTAAGGAAACCCTTTCCTGCTGGCCCTTCCTCAATCTCGCACTGATTACCGTCATCAGCTATCTCGGCGTCATCACCGTAGGATCACTCGGTTACTACGTTACCGTGTACCACCTCTTCGCCGGGGATAAGACCGTGGCCTCCGGAACAGTGCTGACCCTTGTCGGCTACTGCATCCCGATCTCGGCCATGATCGGGCTACCGCTGATGAACAGCCTTTCCCACAGAATCGGCAAACGCAACGCCCTCATTGTCGCCTTCGGCCTCACCATCATTGGGGCCGCCCTGCGCTGGCACTTGTATACCCCCGAGAATCCATACCTTTCCATGATTCCGACCATCCTCTTTGGAGTCGGAACGGCCGGGGCCTACCTCTTTATCAACGCCATGATTCCGGAAGCCGTCGATGCCGA
This sequence comes from Oceanipulchritudo coccoides, assembly GCF_010500615.1. Taxonomy (NCBI): domain Bacteria; kingdom Pseudomonadati; phylum Verrucomicrobiota; class Opitutia; order Puniceicoccales; family Oceanipulchritudinaceae; genus Oceanipulchritudo; species Oceanipulchritudo coccoides. The sequence goes on along the minus strand of NZ_JAAGNX010000001.1, from coordinate 938,231 downwards.
TGAATTGCGGACCGGCGAACGCCGGGAAGGCATGTTCAGCGCGGTCTATGGATGGACCTACAAACTCGGTGCCGCCCTCGCCATCCTCCTCTCCGGTTATGTCCTCCAATGGACCGGCTTTGATACCGCGCTCGGCGGTGACCAGGCCCCCGAGACCATCTACTGGTTGCGCGTCAGCTTCGCATGGATCTGTGCCATCGCCATGCTTGTCACAACCCTCCTCGCATTCACCTATCCGATCACCGAGAAAAAGGCTTACGAGATCCGACAGCAATTGGCCGAAGCGCGCAAGAATAGGCAACCGTCCTAAGGGCCGCCAATCCGCAAGCCTTCTGCACTGTCCGCTACCCGTTCCATCAGCAGCAGATGCCCGCTCTAAATGTTACGTATCAGACTGTCACGCCTATTGCCCTTTGTCTTTTTCCAGAGCGACCTTTGAATGAGAATCTGTTCAATCAATACACAACCTTATTAATGTAACATCCCATGAAATATCTATCCCTAATCACAACCTCTTGCCTTGTGCTTCTGGCATTCCAAACCTCCCAGGCCGTAGACTATTCCTGGGACAACGGTGAACCCGGCTCCAATGTGTGGGGTGATGCCGCAAACTGGAATCCCGACGGCGTTCCTACGACCAGCGCCGATACGGCCGGCTTCTTTGGCGGCTCAGACCTCGCGATCAACCTCGTTGCCGGAAGCTATACAATTAGCAAATACACTGACGGCTTCGGCGGTGAAGGATTTGTGCATACAATCTACGCCAACGCCGGTGGCAGCCTGACAATTGATGTCAATAACGCCGGAAACGCAGATGGCATCGTAAACGCCACCGGCAGTACCGGCGGCACACTCCGGTTCAATAACATCAATCTCAACGTCAGCAACTCGCTTGGCGGCATCACCTATTTCAAGAATAACAATGCCGCTGGCAATGTCATGCTCTTTGATACGACCAGCAATTTGACCGTAAACACCCTTGTCCAGATAGAGCAGGCCGCTGGCGGTGCATATCAACTGAATGGCATCCTGCAACCCAGTTTGGCGGCCATTCGAATCGCCTCGTCAAACGTTTCCTTCGGAGTTGGCCACAACAGCTCGACTTTCGGGCAGGATTTTGTTCTTCTTGGTGCCGCCAAGGTCGCTGTCGACGGCGGTACCGTTCTGAATTCGGGCCGGAAATTCCAAGTCAACACGAGCACTGCCGAACTGGAGCTGAATGCCGCCGACGCAATAAACGGCGCAAACATCAGTATCAGCGGCACCAATAACTTCCTCGTCGATGTAAATGCATCCCAGACAAACATGGGTGACATCGTTGATATTGGCGGAACGCTGACCATCGATCTGGCTCCCTCTGTCGGTGACCTCGCTTTCAACAACAGCTCATCCCACGAGGCAGCATGGGCCGGCGGTTCCGTTTCAATCGTGAACTTCCGTAACAAGGTCATCCGCTTCGGAACCGATGCCACGGGGCTCACTGCAGCCCAATTGGCTGCGTTCGGTGCAGGCTTCTTCCTCGATGCCGATGGCTTTTTGCAGAACAATTCATTCCCTGACCCCGTTGTCATCACCGTTTCCCTTGAAAAGAGCACCGATTTGATCAATTGGGAACCAGCCGATGAGGGTGACTTTCTGGTCTATCCCGGGGAAGAGCTGTTTTTCCGGGCACGGTTTGAGTAATCGGTAAATTCAACCTGTTATCCTCAGGAAAGGCGCCCACCCCTTTCCTGAGGGATAACATGAATCTTGACCCCCTTCCTCGTCACGAATTTTCCGGGTTTTATTCCCGGTCAAGGTAATGCTTCTCCGGCTGGAAACTTTCTTCAGAAACCGCCTTGCCGGAGTGCCCATTTATATCCGCCGAATGCTACGTAACATACAATTCCGCAGATCGCCCTTCTCTTTGCCTATCTTTGGACTTGAGTGGAAATCGAGTCACAAAGAAACCAATCCAAAGCTCCTAGCAAATCATGAATAGAATAACCCTTATCACAACCTCATCCATCCTTCTTTTGGCCTTCCAAACCTCCCATGCCTTAAGCTATTCCTGGGACAATGGTGAACCCAGCTCCAACGTGTGGGGCGATGCCGCAAACTGGAATCCCGACGGAGTTCCCACGACCAATGGGGATACAGCCGGTTTCTTCGGCGGTTCAGACCTGGCGATCAACCTTGTTGACGGCAATTACACGATCAACAAATACACTGATGGCTTTGGCGGTGCAGGGTTTGTTCATACATTGTACGCTAGCGCCGGTGGTAGCTTGACCGTCGACATCAATACCGCTGCCAACGCCGATGGCCTCGTAAACGCAACCGGCACTTCCGGCAGCACGCTTCGGTTCAATAACATCAACCTCACCGTGAATAACACTCTCGGTGGCATCACCTATTTCAAGAATAACAATTCCGCTGGCAATATCATGCTTTTTGATACGACCAGCAGGCTGACCGTAAACTCCCTTGTACAGATAGAGCAGGCTGCTGGCGGCGAATATCAACTGAATGGTATCCTGCAACCCAGTTTGGCGGCCATTCGAATCAACTCGTCGAACGTTTCCTTCGGGGTTGGGCACAACAGTTCAAATTTCGGACAGGATTTTGTTCTTCTTGGTGCCGCCAAAGTCGCCGTTGACGGAGGTACTGTCCTGAATACGGGGCGGAAATTCCAGGTCAACACGAGTAATGCCGAACTGGAGCTGAATGCCGCCGACGCCGTAAACGATGCAAACATTGTTGTCTCCGGCACCAATGCTTTCCTGGTCGATGTGAACGCAGACCAGAATAACATGGGAGACCTCATCGACATCGGGGGAACGCTGACCATCGATTTGGATCCTTCCGTCACCCTGCTCGCCTTCGATGACAGTTCCGCCTTTGAGTCGAATTGGGCTGGCGGCACTATCGCCATTACCGGCTTCCAGGAAGGGGTCATTCGCTTTGGAACAGATGCAAACGGACTGACTTTAAATCAACTTACAGCCATCGACGGCGGCGCATACTCCCTTGATAGCAGTGGCTTCCTGACAGCCGTTCCGGAGCCCTCCACCTTTGCCCTGCTGGCAGGAGGATTGGCCCTTGGCTTCATTATGGTGCGCCGCAAGCGCCGCTAAAACAATTGCTGCTTCCAGCTAAGTCCTTATTCAGGTTGACTGTCTTAACACTCAACAGGGCCAATCTATGTCTAATCTTCTAAAATCGTTACTTCCCTGCCTGCTGGCAACCGTATCCCTGCAAGCCGACCAGCCAAATGTTGTGCTGATCATGGCCGATGACATTGGAACGGGATGGTTTCCCTTCCATGCGGACCGCCTGCAGGTGAACGATCTCGAGCCGGAAATCCTCGCTTCCTACGCGGAAAAGCGGGGCCATCTGGGAGAAGTCGATCCGATCGAGCACATCAAGGCGGCGCGTAACTGCATGCCGTTCCTGGACAAGTTGGCCGATGAAGGGATCATCTTTGACAACTGTTTTTCCACAGCCTCCCTGTGCGCTCCGAGCCGGGCGGGATTATTGACCGGCACCTTCCAACAGGAATGGGGCGCTTACTGGAACCGGGATGTTGACGACTATGGCATACCAGCTGACCGGGTCGTCATGGCGGAGCCCCTGAAGGCGGCAGGGTACACCACAGCGATGATCGGGAAATGGCATGTCGCGAAGAAGGACCCTACACTCATCGAAAAGGCCTGGACCGAAGAACTGGGCGAATCCCTGCCGATTCCTCAATTCTACAAAGGCCGCTGGCCAGAATTGAGGAACATTCTTAAAGGATCAGGATACCAGAGCTCCTCCTTTCCCGGGCAACATCCCCTGGACAGGGGATTTGATTATTACTACGGCTTCAACAGCCACGACAGCAAGTATTTCGAGGCGGAGGAACTTTGGGAAAACCATGAGCGCGTACCGCCCCGTCCGCCCGGGGAGTTTTTGACCGATTTGCTGAGCGACAAGGCCACGCAATTCATCGATTCGGCCATGAAGGAGGACAAGCCCTTCTTCCTCTATTACGCCCCCATGACCCTCCACGGCGGGATTGTTCCCCCTCCAAAGCACTACAGCGAAAAGTTTGATACGGGAAACCGGTTCACTGACGAGTATGCCGGCCACATGCTGGCCATGGATGAGGGCATCCGCCAAATCTTCGCTGCCCTTGAGGCAAATGGCGAATTGGAGAACACCCTGTTCCTCTTCACGACCGACAATGGGTGCACGTTGTATGACGTGCCGCCCTACAATGCACCGAACCGTGGAGGCAAAGGGACCGGATGGTTTGGCGGATTGAATGTTCCGCTCGTTATCTGGGGAAAAAGCATCAAACAGACCGGCATCACTGAGGAGATTATCAGCCTGGCCGACTTGATGCCGACCATCCTCGACCATGCGGACGTTGCCATACCCGATGGCATAAGCGGCAAAAGCTTTATCCCTTACCTTACTGGTGAAGAGGAGGAAGGTCCACGCGATTTCCTCAACTCCGTAAGCATCCAGTCTTCACGCTGGTCATACTACTACGAAGGAAATGGTGAAAACAATACGCGCGACGGCATAAAGGCTCCCTTGTACGCCTGGCATTTTGACGGGACGCACCTCTTCATGCGCGTCACCCCCACCCGGGCCGGCTTGTATGAAAGCCTCCCGGACGGCCTTCCCGCCCAAGTTATGCTTTACGACACCAGTATGGACCGGCAGCAACGCTACAATGTGGCGGCCAAGCATTGGGACAAGGTTGAGGCAATGGACGAAGTCATGCGCGAATGGCTTGCCGGATTAAAGGAACCTGTCACCAGCCAACAGGATGATTATCACATGCTGTTGACCAAGGTTGAGAAAGAGCCCTTTATCCCCGAATCCGGAAGCAGCGGACCGGATAAATCAGTCCGCTAGTCCGACGTTCCGGACTTCGTCGTGATTCCAATTAGCGGGCTGGGTGAAGAAGCGAAAAACTATGAAAGCCAGCCTCAATAGCTTGATGGTATTTACAGCGTGCCTCCCCTTCCAAGCCACCGCGGCCACGGTGAATTGGGATCTGGCTGACTGGGGAATTTCCGAATCGGGATTCGACAGCGCCATCACAGCTGCGCATGACCATTTTTTGACTACACCGGATGACACGATCATCATTCACATACCTGCGGGAACCTATGACATTACCGGGGCTGATGGAAGAAGCATTGATCTTAGAAACGGCTACCTCCTTGGCCCTGCAGACGAAGGTCGGCTAATCTTTCAGGGTGCGGGAATGGAGGAGACCGTGCTGGTTTTCTCCGACACTGACACTACTCAGATTTACGGTAGAAACTTGGCGCACGTCACCTTCCGCGACATGCATATGACGCGGGCCCAGTATACAGTCAGCCAAGGCACGGTCGTGGCAGTGAACTTGGATGCGAACCCTGATTACATCGATCTGGAAATCCATGACGGCTTCCCCATGCCGGATGAGATTGTTCGCTGGTCGGCTCCGCAGGGATTGTATTTGCGCCGCTACACGGCCAGTAAGACAGACCCGCTCGTTATTACCGACGGAAAGAATGAACAAGTGAGATGGTCGGAAACCGATTCATACGCATTGTCCACGAGCCCTGAGGGAATTGTGACCTGGCGCATGGTCAGAGCCTTTGCAGGTGAATTTACCAATTATGAAATTGGCGAATACGTTGCCATCAAATCCAAGCACACCGGAAACACTTTCTGGTTCAGTGATTCGGATGACATTATATTTGAAAACATGAAGTGGACACATTCGACCCGCGGTGTTTTTCGCCAAGGAACCAGTAATGTGCGCTTTACCGGTTGCCGTTTCGAACGTTCACCGCCCATCAACGGGCAAACGCCCTGTCTGTCATCCCCCGCGGGAGGCCCACAAATGGGCCAGCCTTCACCTGATGCGGTGTCCACGAACATGGTAGTTGAAAATTGCTACATCGAATCGACCGGGGATGATTGTGTGGCCTTCTTCAATGTGAATGGCGGTGTTGTTAGAAACTGTGTCTTCCGCGACAGCTTTGCGCGGGGCATCCTGATGACAGAAGAGGCCAGCAATATTCGCTTTGAGGGAAACGTCATTGTTTCACGCGGCCCCATCGAAGGGGCTGGTGATGCTGGTGCAGAGGCGATTGCCCCTGCCCAACCGATCGGGCTTTCGCTGGTCGATGGCTCCGGTACCTGCCGGCTGAGCTGGGATGCAAACACAGAGCCAGACCTGCATTTCTACCAGATCTACCGGCAGCTGAATGGAGTCTGGTGGGAGTATGCCATCACAACGGATACAGTTTATAACGACCTCTGGGCACTGGACGGAATCATCCACAGCTATTACATCGAATCGGTGGATTTTTCAGGAAATCATTCAGTTGCCTCGGAAATCGTTTCAGAGCCCCCCGACTATGCGATCTGGATCAAGGGACATGGAGTGACCAGCCAGGATGCTCTTGAAACTGCCGATCTGGAACCTGATGGCTTCAGCAATTTCATGGAATATGCGCTGGGGGGTGATCCCACCATTCGGGATGCCTCAGTTATCCAACCTGCCTTCAAGATGACTGCTGAATCAGGTTCTGTTTATTTGGAATATGTTTACCGGCGTCGTCGAGATCATGTCTCTCGAGGGATCAACTATCGGGTGGAGGCGACTGAAGCCTTACTCCTCGAGGGCTGGGACACCGATCGCGTCAAAGAAACTGGCAGCGAGACTATCGGTGATGGGCTCTTCGAGAAGGTGACGAACCGTCTTTCAGTGGGTGAATCTTCGGCGCAGTTCATGAGGTTGCGCATCGGTCAGTGACGGCTACTTGTCCAGAAATTGTATCATCAACTGGAAGCGGGAGCGGAACTTAAGCTTAATTCCGGACTTCGTCGTATTCCGGATTAACGGCCTTGTCCCCCCACCGGTCAATGACCGCCCGGAGGGCGTTTTCCGATTCAGGGAAGCGACCCTTGTCATCAGTTTCAAGAATCCAGCGATTGAGAATGTCCCTGTGCTCAGCAAGGGCGACAGCATGCTCCCGTTTAACCGAATGCACGAGATTAATGGTCTCATGGGGATCTTCCTGCAGGTCGTAGAACTCCTCAGCAGGCCTTTCAGGCCCGGCAAAATGCGCCTGGATCTCGTTGAGTTCGCCCTGCTGATACAATTCCTCAAGAATCTGCATTTCCGGCCAATCGCTCCGGTAGTTCGGCTGCAGATAAGGGCGATCCGTCATGAAGTTGCGGATATACTTGTAGCGCTTGGAGGTAACCGCACGAATGCGATCAATGGTGAAATCGCAGCGGTCGCGGGCGGCAATCACGTAATCCCGATGAAAGCCATCCGCCAGCATGTCCATGCCGTGCATGTTGTCTGGCACGGGAATATTCGCCAGCTCAAGGGAGGTGGCGCTGATGTCAAGGGAGCTGACGAGATCGTCGCGGACCTTTCCGGCGGGTACCTTCGGACCAGCGAGAATAAACGGGACGCGAATGCTTTCATCATAAAGAAACTGTTTGTGTCGTGGCAGATTGCATCCGTGGTCCGAGAAGAAAAAGATGACCGTGTTTTCATACAGGCCGTCCCGCTTAAGGGCTGCCACGATTGTCTCCAACTCCTTGTCCAGCTCGAGGATTGTGTTGTAGTGATTTGCCGTTACTTCCCGGATGATCGGATGGTCCGGATAGTAGGGATGCACCTGGACATCCTCGGGTTTCACAACCGGTTCCGGATTCTTAAACTTCCCTCCTATTAACTGGATCTGCCCGAAGAAAGGTTGGCCCGGCTTGCGGCCGGTCCATTCGGTCCCGTTTTCGGCCCCCTTGAACCCCATTTTCTCGGCGTGCCGATGATAGAGTGTGTCCGGGTCGAAAACAAAATTGTAGTGAAATTTTCCCTCATTGAATGTGTAGTAACCCGCGGCACGGAATATCTCCGGCAGGGTCTTAACACCGAGATGGTTGGGGTCCCACACTTCCATCTTGTTCCCGCGGAACATGGAGAAGGAACTGTAGTGTTCGTGCGCCCCAATGGAAGTCTGGTACATTCCCGTGATAATGGCCGAGCGCGTCGGCGAACAGACTCCCGATGTCATGTAGGCCCGGTTGAAGCGGATTCCCTCACCGGCCAGCTGGTCAATATTCGGGGTCTGGATCACCGTGTCCCCGTAGCAACTCATCCACGCATTCGTGTCCTCGATGTATATCCAAAGGATGTTGGGTTGCCCGGGACTTTCAACGGGCTCCAGCAAATGGGAGTTGTATGCTGCTACAGCATTGATCGAAAGGAACACTGCGCTCCAGACGAATACCAGGAGCGTTCCCTTAGTTGATTTCATGATTTGTCTCAAAATTCTCACAAAACTTCACCTCGATGGCGTCGGTTTGGAGCGTGCCGTCCATTGAGCGGATCTCATTGGAAGAAACTTTCCCGTTTCGTACCGACTGGATGTTGACCGCGGGAAATACGCCGGTCTGGATCGAATTGTTGATCACATCAATATTCTCGTGTCCGGGATGCGGGCCAACGCCCTTAATCGAAATGGCTTCCCTGCCGGGATTGATGATCCGGTTCCCCTTAACGACCAGATTCCGGCTGAATCCCGATTCAAGCCAGTGGTACTCCGGTGAGATCTTGATGGATTGCATGTGGGTGTTGACAATGAGATTTTTACTGATTTCTCCTTCGCTTGCCTTGATCAAGATTCCCCGGGATCGCACATTGCCGAAGGTACAATTCATCACCGCAAATCCGTTTCCCTTCCGTTTAGTCGAAGCCATTACGCTGCCGGGCGGCAGGTCCACATCGTGGTCCAATTCAACCGAATAAACAGCTCTCATGCTGTTCTTAACCTTTTGGTTTAAATTGAGAGCGTTGAAAAAGGCCCGGTCCTTTGCGCTGACCTCTCCCTCCTTCTCCACGGAAATTACCACCGCATCCGGCAGGCGCTTGCCCTCAGGGGTGACAAGTTCCAACGGGTCACCCGGTTTCAGATGAAATTCCCTGTTCCCGAGAAGCCGCCACTTGCGGCCCTTTCCGCTCGCAACCAAATAGTAGTCCCCGCAAATGTTCACGCAGTCGTCAGACTGCCACATGGCTTTGCAGTTTACTATCTTTGGTCCGACTTCCGCATGCTTGCTGTGAAAGGCATCCGCATTCAGTGACCGCATGCGCCCTTCCCTGCGGTCAATGACACAGTTCATGTAGACTGATTCGGAAGAGGCGACTTCGAAGAACCCGAAACAAGGGGAACTATAAAGCGTCACCTCATAAAAGACCGTCCCCACTGAGTTTTTCGTGATGATCGCATGGGGAATGTAGGGCCCATTCAAGTGCTGCGCTCCAACAACAACGGTGTCGCCGATTTGCTCACCTCCATCCACGTGGGAAGGCAGACCAAAGATCCTGAGGCGCTTCGGGGAAAGGACTTCCAGTTGAAAGCGGTAATAGTTCCCGAAGCGAAGCTCACCCTCCGGTGTATAGACGGCATGCTTGAAGACATAGGCCTTGTCCGCAGGAGGAAAGCCATCCGTGATCTCAATAACGTGGGACTTCCGGTCCTCCGCAATCTCCACGATGCGGCCCTGTGTGAAAGGGAGTGGGTCGTAATCAACTGTCAACCCGACGATACGCAGGTTTTTGCAGTTTAAAATATTCACTGCCACCGTGGTCTCGGTGCAGACAATCTCCACATCGCGTGCGTCGATAGTCACATCCTTCAAACCAGCAAACCTAAGGTGTGATCCATTGACCGGTGCCAACTCATAGCGCCCAGCCGGGAGCTTGATCATCGTCTGTCCACTCTTCACCGCCTGGTCGATAGCCCATTGCAATTTATTCGCTGAGACCGGAGACGCCAACAGGAAGCAAAGAAGGCAGAGAACCAGAGTAACTGGACCCTTCTTGGCAGGATTAAAGAAAGGGAAGGAAAACTTGGGGTGTTGCACGTTTGGGCTTATTTAAAACAGAAATAACCAGGAAGCTGTCTCCCCCGAAATATCAAAAGGCAGGTAAACCCAATTTTCCAAGGTGGAACTGTATCCATAATCCGTGCCATCGACGACGGATATGTCCAGGGCCTCCAGATCATAGAAGTAAATCCAACCTCTTCCCCGGACACCAACTGCTTCGTCCATGTAGGTCCAACCGATATTCTCAATCCCGATGAAGGGCGCCGTGTTGACGTAAGCATTCTCGTCAATCCATGGACTCAGGGAAACCCATCCCTCTGCATCGACTTCAAATCGGGCCCAATATTCAAAAGCTGCCTCAGTAAGATAGCCATCGGGAGAAAGGCTGTAAATACCGCCATTAATGGCCGACAATTGCTCACTGGTGAGCCCGGCGCCATTTACTCCGAAGCGGATGGTATTTTCCTTGAAGCCCGTGATGGTCACGGTCCCCGTACCCCATTCACGGAAAAATGAGCTGGCAAAGTTGACTTTGGTCACAGCCGGGTCGACATCAAAACTGAGCGAACCAGTTGTCATAACGAATCCACCCAGATCCTCTTGGTCGGAATTAATGTCAACCAGCAGGTCATTTGATCCGGCAATTGAAAAGAAGGCCCCGTTCACCGAGTTTGCACCGTTGAGTTCGAGTTTGGTGTTGGTCCCGTTTACCTGGAACTTTCCCGCAGGCGCGAGGACTGTGCCACCGTTGATTTTCAGAACTCCGCCATTGAAGAAGACCACCGAGTTCAACTCGGTGCTGTCATGTCCCTCATTGAAAGTCGGGTTGTTTGATCCGATAAAGAGCGGACCTCCGCTCACCTTGCCATTGAATTCAATAAAACCGATGTTTCCTCGTGTTGTCAGACCCGTCGTGAGGATCAGATTACTGCCGGGATTGAAGCGGAAGACATTCGAGGCACTGTTCGAGTTGCGGATGATGGTCCGTCCCGCACCCGAGTTGTTGACTTCAATATTGCCGTTTACCTGAAGAAAATTTCCAGCATTGCCGGTCGCATTATCAAGCCCCTTCGTCTCGGCTGCGGAGGCAACGTCCACCGTCAGTGTGCCGGTTCCGCCAAGGGTTAAGCCGCCATCGGCAAATCCGTCCAGCAACGACCTGATGGTATAGTCCCCGTCAATGTCGATGCTGCGGTTTTCAGCTATGGAATGACGGGCTTCCTCGGATGCCGCCGGGACAGATCCCGTGTCCCAGTTCGCCCCGTCACTCCAGAGACCACCATCCGGGCCTATGAAATTCGCGGCATTTGCGCTCAGGGCAGCCATCAATGGCAGTGTGTATACAAGGATTTGTTTTGGGAGATATTTCATGAGTCAACTAGAGGTTCTTTATTGAGGTTGGGGAACAGGGTTCCATTAGGGAATTATAGAGTTATTCAAAAGGCTACGTATTTGCCATTGCAATCTTGATTCCGCTTTGGGAATGTTACGTATCACCCCAGGAGAAAGTCCCCATGAAAGTCCATTTAAGCGACATTGCGAAGAAAGTCGGCGTATCGAAGATGACGGTATCGCGTGCCCTGCGTGAGGAGCCGTCGGTAGCGGAGACGACGCGCAAGAAGATACAGAAGGCGGCGGAGGAATTGGGCTATGTGCCGAACCCGAAGCTTGCGCGGTTGATGTACGAGATGGCGCAATCGCGTGGGAGCCCGAACGTGCTCGGTGAGCTGGCGTACATCACGACGGACGAGACGGAGGATTCGTGGCGGAAGTATTACCACGAGAGCGGTTGCTACGAGGGAGCGAAGGCGGAAGCACAAGCTTACGGCTATAAATTGCTTCCGGTGTGGGCAAGAAGCCGGCGCTTTGGCAAAGGGAAGCTGACAAGTTTTCTATGGTCACGCGGGGTGGACGGCATCATTATTGCCCCGCTGGGGAAGGAAATGATCGGAAAGCAGCTGGATATCGACTGGGATAAGTTTTGCTGTGTACAGATTGGCGCGACCCTCTCCTATCCGAAACTCGATCTGGTCCGTCACAATCACTACATGGGGATGGCGCAGTCCCTGGCCGGGCTTGAAGACCTTGGATACAAGAGGATCGGCCTCTGTATTTCCTCGGTGACAGATATGCGTTCCTACCACCGGTGGACTTCCGCCTACCTTCATTGGAGAACCGTACGCCAATTCACGAAGCGGACCTTGCCGAGCCATTACTATCATTCGGGTAATGTGGACAGGCGGGCCTTCAAGGAATGGCTTAGCCGACACAAGATCGAGGCGATCATCTCAATGGATTCAGAATTGATGGAGACCTGCTCCAAGCTGGGCATTAAAATTCCCGAAGACCTTGGATTCAGCGTGCTGGACAAACCGGGGGATGAAAGTGAGATCGCCGGCATTGACCAGATCGCCAGGCAGATCGGCAGAAAAGCGGTTGATGACTTGATCGTCTCCGTCCGCAAGGGAGCCTCGGGCATTCCGGAGCATCCGATTCAAACAATTGTTGAGGGAGAGTGGCAGGAAGGGAATACCGTGCGAAGAGTTGGCCTGCCGGTCGATCGGCAACCGACAACGGAACTCGAAAATATCGAGGGGAGTTTCTAGCGGGTATTGAGCAGCAGGACTTAATTCCGGACCGCGCCCCCCAATTCCTCGCGATCCGATTGGCGTGCTGTGTTATCTCCTACTTCCGCGTCAAGCAGGGCCCGCAATTCCTGCACCTTGGCAGGATAAATGCGGGCGACATCATTTGCTTCCCCGGGGTCTTCGGGAAGATAAAACAAGGCTCCTGGTGGAGTAATTGTATTGGTATAGAATTTTCCGATACTCCCGCGGTTTGTCACGTCTCCTTCAGGAATGTACTTCCATGGGCCTTTCCGGATCGCCTCCATCTTGACACCCTGCTGGATCAGGTAATCCCTGCCATCCTCGGACTTGCCAAACAGGGCGTCCGAAAGGTTTTGGCTGTCCAATGCTTCCTCCTGGGGAAGTTCCGCTCCGGTCAAGGCTGCAAGGCTTGCCAGCAAATCGACCTGGCTGATCAGGGCATCCGAAAGTCCGGGCTCTACCGTTCCCGGCCAGCTCAGGATGAAGGGCATGCGCGTCCCGCCTTCCCATACACTGTATTTGCCTCCCCGCCATGGCCCGGCAGGCTTGTGATCCCCATTTAATTCCCTCGCGCCGTCATAATAGCCGTCGTAGAGGACAGGACCGTTGTCGCTGGAAAAGATGACGATAGTATTCTCCGAGAGACCATTCTCCTTCAGTGTCTCCATCAATCGACCGATGCTCCAGTCCATCTGCACGACGGCATCTCCACGCACCCCGAGGCTGCTTGAGCCACGGAAGCGCGGGTGAGGAATGCGGGGAACATGGTTTTCATGCATCGCATAAAAGAGAAAGAAGGGCTCCTCCTTGTTTTCCTCCACAAATTCGATGGCCTTGTTGAGAAAGACATCCGGCATTTCCTCGTCGGTCCAGCGGGCATCCTCACCACCACTCATCCAGCCGATGCGGCTGGTTCCGTCGACGATGGTCTTGGCATGCTGCTCGTCGGCCTGCGTTTTCAACATTTCCGGATGGGATATTCCGGTTGGGTCATCTCCCACGGCTTCCAGATAATTCACAGTAACCGGATCCGATGAGTCGAGGCCGACAATCCTTCCGTTTTCGATGAAGACGGAAGGCACCCGGTCACCTGTCGCTGCCATGTGGTATGAATAATCAAATCCGACCTCCTTCGGTCCCGGTGCAATCAGCTCATTCCAGTCAAGCGGCTCGGTGGGGTTTCCGAGTCCGATGTGCCACTTCCCGACCAGACCTGTTGAATAACCCTGTTCCCTCAGGACAGAGGGAAGGGTCGATTGGGTGATGTCGATGATAAGGGGAGCGTTGCCCGGAAGGATCACCGCATTCTTATTCCGGAAGGCATACCTTCCGGTCAGCAGTGAATACCTGGACGGCGTACAGGTTGAGGCGGTCGCGTAGGCCGAGGTGAAACGAATTCCGTTTACCGCGAGCTGGTCGATGGCTGGCGTGTCCACAGCGGTGGCACCATAACAGCCAATGTCGCCATATCCCACGTCGTCCGCGTAGATTATCACAATGTTCGGTAGCCTTTCCGCCAGGGAAGATACTCCCGCGAGGCAAAACAGGCAGGTAAGGGTCCAGATTTGTTTATTCATGGTCAGGTAAGGGTTTCTCCCCTTTGGGATAATTGGGTACGTAATTCAGAATGAAGGTCGTTTATCAGCGCATCGGTGTGCGCAGCGTCTCCGCGTTGAATCGGGCGGAGCTGGTGGGGATCCTCCTGCAGATCAAACAGCAAATGGTCACTCACACGGCCCAACGTATCCCGGCAATAGACAACTTCGCGCCCGCCCAGGTGTTGGCCGTTGAGATTCGTCACATAGGTGTATCGTTTGGTACGGAATCCGCGGAAATTCGCATAGCCGATGTAGGCCAGTTCAGGCTCTGCGATGGAGCAGTTGCCTTTCAAATAATCGGAATGGTCCAATCCGTCCACGCCGGTATGCTTGCAGCTCACGCCGGTCAAGCCCATCAAAGTTGGCAGTACATCCGGGCTGTTGAACAAGCGATCCTCATTGCCTCCGTCCAGACCTGGAACATAAACCGACAGCGGAACTCGGATCGACTCCTCAAAGCAAACGCCCTTCGTCATGAGTCCGTGCGAGCCGAGCATTTCGCCATGATCGGAGGTGAAGACGACAATCGTATCATCCTCCAGCCCTGATGTTTTCAAGTAGGCGAGCAAACGCCCGAAATCGGCATCAATCGCGCTGCAGGCACCGAGGTAGCCGGGGACGGCACCAAGCGCGGATTCCGTCTCTCCCGGCACATCCCCGCCTGAGACACGAACAGGCTGGATGTTTTGCCGGATGTCCTGCTCTGACAAATCCTTGTAGGGTTCTTCAAATTCAGTCGGTGCGTAATAGCCGTATCCGCCCTTCCGGTGACTGTAGGCGCCCGGCGTATGCCGCTTCTCCCCGAACCCGGGATAGCTCCCGTTGTGGGGCGGGCCAAATGAAAGCACCATGAAGAATGGAGTCTCCCGCGGCTCCTTCATGTACTCGATGGCCTTGTCCACTTCATGGTCCGGTTGCCATGCCTTGCCGTTGTCCACCATTTTCCCGTTGTCGTCGTATTTCAGACGAAAATGCGTGTGATTCTCAGTACGATACCAGTAATCAAAATCCTGCTTTAGAAAGTCCGGTGTTGGCTCTCTACGCGGGTAAGCTTTGCCGCTGAGGTGCCACTTGCCGATATACGCCGTTGAATACCCGGCATCCTTGAAGTTCCTCACAAGGATCTGGTCCGCTTGAACATGAGCCGCTTCGTTCTTCATGACCCCGTGGTTCTGGTGAAAGCGCCCGGTCATCCAGCAAGCCCGGTTGGGACCGCAGACAGGTGTGCTGGCAATGGCATTGTGAAAATTGAAACTCCGGGAAGCGAACGCATCCAGGCAGGGCGTCTGAACCGGATCCTGTTTCACAAATCCCTGTGCGTGATAGCGCCACTGGTCCGTCATGACAAATATGACATTCTTCTTGCTGCCGGCGAATGAGGAGTCTGTCGCCATGGGATGCCCGACCAGTTTCCCTCCCAGCATACCGCCCAATACGGTCGCTCCTGTCTTCTGAATAAAGTCTCTTCTGTTCATCATTTGTTGAATCCTGAGTACTGCATTACACCCATTTCTCTTTCCCAATCAACCAGCATCGCTTTCATCTCTTCCGTGCGCCCGGGAAACTCGCTTGATACATCGCTGCTCTCCCCAATGTCCGTATCGATCTTGTACAGCTCAAGCTTCCCACTGCGATACCCAAGCAGTTTCCAGTCACCATTGCGAACCGATGCATAGAGGTCCTCGTAGGCGCGGTAACCAAAAATGGGCCTTCCACGCTCCAGTTGCGTATTGTTACGAAGCACGTTTAACAACGAGACACCATCAACATCTGGATACTCCCCGGGATCGCCCCCGGCAATTTCCACCAAGGTGGGAAAGAGGTCTGTCGACTGGACAATACTGGTGTTTTTCACCGGCTCAGTCACCCCCGGCCAGTAAAACAGGAACGGCACCCTCGCCCCGCCCTCGAACAGGGTGTCATGCATCTTTCCCCCGCGAAGGGGTTTGTTCTCAAAGTAGCTCCCTTGGTCGGACAGGAAGATCAGGATGGTTTCATCGGCAATGCCCTTGCTCTCCAAAGCCCCCCGAATGCGCCCCACCGAGTCGTCCACGGATTTAATCATGGCAAGGTATTCAGCGTATTTCCCCTCGAATCCCTTCTTCTTGAAGTGCTCCACATAATCCTTCCGTCCAATGTGCGGGGAATGGACGGAATAATACCAGAAGCTCAGCATGAAGGGCTGCGGCTTGTCATAGCTTTCAATGAAACCCACCGCCGCATCGGTCAGCTTGTCGGTCAGATAAGCACTCTCTTCTTCCTCGAAAACTTCCGAATCAGGAAAATAATCCGGATAATAGGAGCCGGGATGGCCGCGATTGGTTGTCCCGATCTGGCTATCGAAACCCTGCTCAACCGGATGGTATGGCTCGTGCCCGAGATGCCATTTGCCGATAAACTGGTTGTAGTAGCCAAACTCCTTCAGGGCCTCCGCATAGGTGATGTGCTCAAGCTCCATCCAGTTGCGTGAAGGAACCTGGGCAGGATCAGTTTTCCAGTAGCTGAATTCCTCCTCCGGTCCCCCTGAGATGTGGCGGACCAGTCCCAGCCGGACCGGATGCTTGCCGGTCAACAAGGTGCCCCGGCTCGGGCTGCAGGTGGGCGTCGCAATCGTGCACTGCTCAAAGTCCATCGCCTCACGGGCCAGCTGATCGATGTGGGGTGTCTCCACCACCCCGGGATTGCGATAGCCAAGATCCGACCAGCCCAGATCGTCCACAAACAACAGGACAATGTTTGGGCGACTTCCTGCAAAAGCTATCTGACAGCAGCCAAGGATCAGCGGAACCAGCAGCTTACAGGAGTATGTGGGGATCATTCTCACCAATAAAATCAGTATCGATTGAGGCACAAGCGCTTGTCCATGCAGATGACGGGACCTTGTTGTTACGTATCACCATCCGCCCAGTGCAAAGACAGACAGGAGAATGGATTGGGTCAGGATTTTCATAATCGTTAGGTGTTTCCTCCATCGAGGCCGGGACAGCCACTTCCCGGATTGACGGAGGGGCGCGTGCTTGTTAGGCTTTGGGGTACCATGAAGCTTAATCCACTTATTTTGCTGGTTGTCGCCTGCGTGCTGATGGGTGGCTGTACCACGACTGTTCCGACACGTTCGGGACACACCTCTTCCGGTGTCGACTTCGGGACGCCGGTTTCCCAGATGGAAGCCGAGCAACTTGCCGGGGAATGGCTGAGCGAAAACCTGAATATGGAGTCTCCCAAGTACACATGGGGCGACCTCCGTCTGGCCTCCGAGGGAATCCCCTATCCGAGTCGTCCAGAGCGCGCTTACGGTTACGAGCTGCGGGGACGGGCCGAGGTGATCCACGGATACTGGACCTTTGTTGGCGGACAGCCCTACTCCTTCCTGATCAATTCGGGCAAGCTCGTTCTTGTAAGGCAGCTGCAGCCGGACGGCCAGTGGGTGCAGCTGAATTAGCAAAGGCCAGAATAAGAAGATTTTGTAGCGATGTTGTCATGCGCCTGAGTTAGCTGGAATAGGCCGATTTCGCCGAACAGGGTTACAAATCCGGGTTACAAAAAAAGCCCTGAACCATCGATGATGGCCCAAGGCTGAAAGTGTCACGACAGGGGTGGCTTTAGCGGGGCGTCCCCTGCCCTTCCGTCCCTCAATCCCCGAAGCGGAAGAACTTCTTCCCGGGACTGGGGGCTGGCAAGGTCACGCTTGAGGTTTCACCCGTATCAAACCAATTGATCAGGTCGTCACTTTCCTCGACCCTCATGTTGATGATCGCATCACCGCCGATGATTTCAATCATCGCGCTGCCCGGGCGCAGGTCGGCGATTTCGGATAAATAGTACAGGGAATAGGAAGCCGGAGCCGCGAGGACCTGGTCGACGCCTTGGGTGATGCCCTGAGTAATGCCTTCTGCCTCTCCCACCGAGAGAATCGCGGAGACATCGGTTAACGGATTCCCTGTCAAATTAAAGCCTATGGTGTCGGAAACACCGTCACCATTTGAATCGGAATCCAATCGGTTGGAACCAAAGCAAAAGACTTCATCAAGATCAGTGATGCCGTCCCCGTCGCTGTCGATCGGATTAAACAAGACGGTGCCAAGCGCCTGCACCTGCACCGGGGTGGACTTGTTAGCCGTCGTCCCGTCGCCCAATTCGCCAAAGGCGTTGTATCCAGTGGCCCAGACCGTCCCGTCGCTTTTCAGGAACAGGCTGGTGCCAGCCGAGGCGTCGATGGAAATGACATCGCTGAGCACATGCACCGGGGTCGATTTGTCGACGGTCGTCCCGTCGCCCAGCTGGCCCTCGAAATTTCTTCCTGCGGCCCAGACGGTCCCGTCGTTTTTCAGGAATCGGCTTCCATCGCCCCCGGCGGCAATGGAAACGACATCGCTTAGCACCTGCACCGGGATCGATTTGTTGGCAGTTGTCCCGTCGCCCAGTTGACCGCGAGTGTTTCTACCAGTCGCCCAGACCGTCCCGTCGCTTTTCAGGAACAGGCTATGGCTTCCCCCGGAGGTGATCCCTTTCACATCGCTTAGACCCGGCACCTGCACAGGAGTCGATTTGTCTAATAGAGTCCCATCTCCCAACTGTCCCCAGAAATTTGATCCCGTGGCCCAGACCGTCCCGTCGCTTTTCAGGAAGAGGCTGTGAGCTTCGCCCGCGGCGATGGAAATGACATCGCTGAGCACATGCACCGGGGTCGATGTGTCGGCTAAAGTCCCGTCGCCCAACTGGCCATTGCCATTCCATCCGGTGGCCCAGACCGTCCCGTCGCTTTTCAGAAAAAGGCTGTGCCAATACACTGCTGAAATGGCAACGACATTTGTCATTCCACTCACTTGGACCGGAGTGGTCCTTTTAGTAGTGGTGCCGTCGCCCAGCTGGCCGTAATCATTCCTTCCCGTGGCCCAGACCGTCCCGTCGCTTTTCAGGAAGAGGCTATGGTCACTCCCGGAGGTGATCCCTTTCACATCGTCAAGACCCGGCACCTGCACAGGCGTCGATTTGTTGGCAGTCGTCCCGTCGCCCAGCTGGCCGAAGAAATTTGATCCTGTGGCCCAGGCCGTCCCGTCGCTTTTCAGGAAAAGGCTGTGGATACCCCCGGCGGCGATGTAAATGACCTCGCTGATCACCTGCACCGGGGTCGATGTGTCGACTAAAGTCCCGTCGCCCAGCTGGCCGTTGACATTCAATCCCGTGGCGCAGGCCGTCCCGTCGCTTTTCAGGAACAGGCTGTGGGAGTTACCTGCAGCGATCGCTACAATATCGCCCAGCACCTGCACCGGGGTGGGTATGTTGACGGTCGTCCCGTCGCCCAGCTGGCCTGAACCATTGTATCCGGTGGCCCAGACCGTTCCATCGCTTTGTAGAAAGAGGCTATGGTCGTTTCCTCCAGAGATGCTAACAACTTCGGCCACTTCGCTAACCTGAACAGGGATGCTTTTGTTGTTGTTGGTACCGTCGCCGAGTTGGCCATAGAAATTATTTCCTGTCGCCCAGACTGAGCCATCACTTTTCAGAAAGAGGCTGTGAGCACTGCCGCCACTGATTTCCACGACATCTGTCATTCCACTCACCTGGACCGGAGTGGTCCTGTCAGTCGTGGTGCTGTCGCCAAGTTGGCCAAATACGTTCCATCCTGCACCCCAGACGCTTCCATCGCTCTTCAGGAAAAGGCTGTGGCCGTTAAATCCAGCGATAGCCTTAACATCAGTCATTATCTGGACAGGTGTGGACCTGTTGGTCGTGGTGCCGTCACCGAGCCCCCCAAAGAAATTGTAGCCGGTAGTCCAGACGGAACCGTCAATTTTTAAAAACAGGCTGTGAAAGAAGCCTGCTGCTATTGACTTCACACCCGTCATTACCTGAACAGGGGTCGACTGACCGGTCATCGTGCCGTCGCCGAATTGACCGAACCCATTGTCGCCTGCGGCCCAGACGGTGCCATCACTCTTCAGAAACAGACTGTGGTAGAAGCCTGCAGCAATTTCCGTAACATTGGTAAGTCCGCTCAGCACCACCGGGATAGACTTGTCAGTGTAGGTGCCATCGCCGAGTTGGTCATATAGATTGCTCCCAGTGGCCAAGACTGTCCCATCGCTTTTCAGGAGCAGGCTGTGGGAGCCACCTGCTGCCGTGTCGACCACCGGATTGGGAACCGTCAAGGTCTCTGCGGTCAGCAAGCCGGTGGGCAGCAGGCAACACGTCAAAAGCACGAGAGAAGTGAGGAAGCGGAGGGTCGGAACTTTTGGTAAGTACATGGAATTCCTTTCAGAATAATAACTAAAGGAATCGGCATGAATTACCTAATCTAATGACTTTAATTAAAAATATTTACGTAAAAGACCCCCACCACGAAGTCAAATCGATTTCCCCCACCTTTATATCGCGGCTCCGTTTTCGGATTGCCATGGCCCGCGCCAGCTCAATTCTCTTCACTTTTGCAGCAGGGATTTACCCTGCTGGCTGCCTGTCCCCATAGTTCAATGGATAGTACCGAGGCCCTTGGCCGCCATCCTTCCAATGGTTTCCTAACACGAAAGGGGTGTTTTTGCTGGGATTGGCGGGCGTGAGCTGGAATGGTCTCATTTCGGAGCGCCGGGTTACAAAAGAGAGTATTTTTTCCCTGTTTCCAGATGTCTCACGGTACCCGCTTGAGTAGTTCCCAACCGCGGCCAGAAATCCAATGCTTCTCACTGATTGATGCCTCGGTGATGACCGGCATGAGAAAATCCGAAATCCGCGTAACAATTTCTGGAAGCTGGGTGGATTGATCTAATCGATTCTTTCTGAGAAATGCGTTCCATTGAGTCTGACTTTGAGGATTTTCTGAAAAGCCTTCTGACAACCCCACCGGAATGCCAACGGGCAATTCTGTTTTGCGCCTTCTAAATGTCTGGTGAATCGCCTCCCGAAGCTCCTTTCCTGAGTAATGAAATTTCCGCGACAAGTAGTGTATGTCGTAGTAATCCTTCATTCGCGTGTTGCGGAACTCAAGTTCAACCATTGCCTGAAATTTTTCGGCTATCACCGTCTCAGTGGGATATGCCCTGATTCGGGGAGCAGAAAACTCAAGCACCGGAGGGAATTCGGTCCACCCCGGTTCAGGGTATACCGAATCCCCCAGGCCGACATCAATCTGTAGCGGTACTCGTCCATTTCCCAAGTAGCATATCAGCTTGACCCGCAAACCTCCATAGGCGTTCGCTTCGCGGATTTCCTCAACGGTAACGGATTCCGGATCAAAAAACAATCCGTCACCGGAAACAGCCGTTGAGCAGACCTCCTTGAATATCCGCTCCAGCTCGCTCCGGTCATGCCGGGGAATGAATAACAGATCCAGATCCTTGGTTGGCCGATGCGGATGCTGCTCCCAGAGCACAAAGAGCATGGCGCCTTTGAGATAGAAATCTCGGCCGTAGGACGATTTTGAGAGCCGGTACAACACCCGTTCCATGACAAACCGGGTTAGCAGCGCATTGAAATCAAGCCGGTTATTCCGGGCATAGTTGTTCAGCCGCTGCATTACCGATGCAGCCAAGTTCTTGACCGGGCCTTTGCTCACAATATCGCCTCCAGGTAGGGAGTTATAATCTTCTCCACACGGCAAATCCGCGCATACCGATCCAGCTCTTTAACGGTAATCCGCTTCATGCGCCAACCTTCCCGGAGTGCCTCGACCGCTACATCCAGACCAAACTTATTCCGGTACTTGAAGCAATCAGCAACCGTCTTTGCCTCATTATATACCCGAATGGGAAATGGCCCTTCAATCTTTTCAATGCCTTCTTCCAGCGCACTGCCGGAAAAGCGAACGATGCGAATTGGCGGATAATCGACCTTGGGCATCCTGGCTTTGCGGTCGATCGCCATCCACACCTCATGGGGGTTCTGGGTTCCGATTTCATGGTAGGCCAGCGCTGAGAGCAGGCATACCACCCCGCCGGGAACTTTCTGGCAGGCCAGCGCCAGACTGTAATGTGGTGGGATGTCTGCTTCAGAATGCATGTACACGCCACGGGTCTGTTTGATCGCTTTCCCACGCTTCTCAAGCTCGCTGAGATACGATTTCGGAAATCCCATCGGGACAAGATCGGCGACCCGCAGAATGCCACGCTCCTTCAGTTCTTGTTCCAGTTCTTCAAGACGACTCTTCATTTAACTATAGTAGACACTTATGGTAAATATGCCGACTTTAGTTAAAATACCGAAGGATGCAAGCCTATCTATAAAGTGACAATACACGGAAATAATCCCATGCTGAGTTTGTATACCACACTAAGCTGCCATTCGAGATTTTCTCCCTTGCCTGTCCCTCCTCGCCTCGCATAAATGGCCCATCTGTTCAATCCACTGGAACCCTTCCTTGAGCCACCAGGTTACAATAACGGGTTACAACAAGAATTGGATGAATTCCACAAGTAATTGATAAACAACAACGTCCCCATAGTTCAATGGATAGAACAATGGTTTCCTAAACCGTAGATCTGGGTTCGATCCCCAGTGGGGGCACCATTAAACCGATTTACTCCATGCCAAAAACGAAAGTCCTGATCCTTTGTACAGGAAACTCCTGCCGAAGTCATATGGCAGAGGGCATCCTGCGGCATGCCGCCGGGGATATCGTGGAAGTCTTCAGCGCCGGATCCAAGCCGGCGGGATATGTCCACCCGATGGCCATTGAGGCGCTGAAGGAAATCGGGATTGATATTTCCGGGCACAGCTCGAAGCACCTGGACCAGTATTTGGACGCGGGTATCGACACGGTCATTACGGTCTGTGACCATGCCAATGAGTCCTGCCCGGTTTTTCCGGGGAAGATCAACCGCTATCATTGGGGATTTGAGGATCCGCCAAAGGCGGCCCGGCCGGGCGAGAGCGAGATGAATGCCTTCCGGCGAATCCGGGACGAAATCCACAAGGTCTTTGAGGCGTATGCCGCAGGGCTGCGCAGCAGCATTGTCCACGGCTGAGCCATCCGGGGACAACAAGACCCGGCTTTCCTGAATCGTGATTTGACTGAGCACGGAATTTGCATCCATTAATGCGTGTATGGCGGCAAGGAGTGGAACATGGGAACGCGTCCTCAGGGACGGAATTGCAAAAATCGATCAGGATTACAAATTCCTCATCGACTGTCTACGGGAGGTGCTGGAAAGCCTTGGTCACAAGGATTTGGTTCCCCTGTTGCCGGGTTATCTGAAAGCCGGCGAGGCGGGCCCCCTTCCCGAGCGCGGCGCTCAGGCCATCTCGATTGCCTTCCAGTTGCTCAACCTCGTGGAGGAGAATGCCGCCCAACAAGCTATCCGTGCCCGCGAAATGGCGCTGGGTGAGAAGCACCAGTCGGGCTTGTGGCCGCATTACCTGAAGCAATTGAAGGCCTCAAAGGTCGGGGCAAAAAAGATTCTCGGGCGTATTGCGCAGCAATCAATTGAGCCAGTCCTCACGGGGCACCCAACCGAAGCCAAGCGCTGGACGGTCCTCGACCAGCACCGGGAGCTCTATGTCCTTCTCGTGCAATTGGAGAACCGGATGTACACCGACAACGAGCGCTTGCGCATCCGGGAAAAGATCAAGGCCGTCCTTGAGCGTCTATGGCGGACCGGCGAAATCCTCATGACTAAACCGGATGTCCGCTCGGAGCGCCTCAACGCACTCTATTATTTTCGTGAACGCTTTCCGATTATCCTTGAGCAACTGGATGACCGTTTCCGCTGCGCGTGGGAACAGAGCGGCTACGCACAGCGGTCGCCATTAAGCGTCTCCGATTACCCACGACTACGATTTGGCTCATGGGTCGGAGGTGACCGTGACGGCCATCCACTGGTTACCGCGGAGGTCACCCGGGAAACCTTGCTGGAGCTCCGTACAAGCGCTCTTGAGGTCCTTGACAGCCGCCTGAAGCGGACCCAGGGCCGTCTCGGGCTATCGAGCTTTGTCCAACAGGTGCCACTGATGCTGGAGGACCGGATCAAATCATTGCGCAAGGCCTGCGGCCCGCTTGCCGCTGAACGGCTTGAGCACCACCAGGAAGAACCCTGGCGCCAGTTGGTGATCCTGATTCGCGCCCGCCTGCCCCTTTCCGGCAATGCGGGCATCGAATCCCAGTACACGATGCCTTCCGAGGTGCAGGAAGATGTGGATATCCTCGATGCCTCCCTGCGCGAAGTGGGGGCCAATTCCCTTCTCCGTGAAGATATCCTTCCCCTGCAGAGGCTGATCCAAGTCTTTGGCTTTCACCTGGCGAGTCTCGATGTGCGCCAGAATAGCGCCTTTCACGACAAGGCCGTGGCCCAGTTAATGGAGGCCGCCGGACTGGACGGCTCCCGTTTCTTAAACGGCACGGAGGCAGAGCGTATCGAGTTTCTCAATACAGAGCTGCAGAGCCTGCGCCCCTTTGTCCGGCCGGAAATGGAACTGGGCCCGGAGGCGCGGAATGCGGTCGATACTTACCAGACGCTGTATGCCCATTACAAGGAATACGGCGATGCGGGGCTCGGCGCCCTGATCGTCAGCATGACCCGCTCGGTCAGCGACTTGCTCGCGGTCTACCTGCTCTGCCGGGAGGCCGGCCTGATGATCAAAACTGAGCAGGGTCCCGCCTGCCTGTTGCCCGTTGTGCCTTTGTTTGAGACGCTGGATGATCTTGAGAACAGCTCCGGCATCATGGACACCTTCCTTGCCCATCCAGTTACCCGGGCCAGCAAATCCAACCGGCAGATGATCATGCTCGGATACAGCGACTCCAACAAGGACAGCGGTATCCTCGCCAGCCAGTGGGCACTCCAGGCCGCACAGGAGGATTTGCTCAAGACCGGTAAACGCCATGGTGTGGAAATCCAGTTTTTCCACGGACGCGGAGGCACGGTCAGCCGCGGAGCTGGTCCAACCCATCGCTTCCTCGAGGCGCTTCCAGAAGGCTCCCTCCTCACGGGTCTGCGCGTCACGGAACAAGGGGAAACCGTGGCCCAGAAGTTCACCAATTTCCGGACAGCCACCTACAACATGGAACTGCTCATGGCCGGCACCACCGGAGTCTCCCTCCTCAATCTCAACCGGAAGCCGTCCGATGACCTCAGCAAGGTCATGAGCTTTCTTGCAAGTTCAAGCCGTCGCACCTACGAAGCCTTTTTACAGGATCCCGACTTCATCACCTTCTACCGGCAGGCAACGGTCATTGATGTCCTCGAAGTCAGCCGCATCGGCTCGCGTCCGGCCCGCCGCACCGGCCAGATGAGTCTGGATGATTTGCGCGCCATTCCCTGGGTCTTCAGTTGGACACAAGCACGGTTTTATTTCCCGGGCTGGTATGGTGTCGGTTCCGCCATCGCGGATTTGAAGAAGCAGGAACCCCGCCTCTACAAGGTATTGTGCGAAGGCTACGCCGACTGGCCTTTCCTCCGCTATGTTTTGTTCAACATCGAAAGCGGCCTTGCCAGTGCCAACCCAAAATGGATGAAAGCCTACGCGGAATTAGTCGATGATGAGACAGTTCGACAAAAACTGATCCGCCGGATCATCCGCGAATACAATCGCACTGAACGGGAAATTGATACGATCCTTGGTGGCGCTTTGAAGGCCCGGAGACCGCGTTTCCACAAGACATTAATTGAACGCGAGGACGACTTGGATATTCTACACGCAGAGCAGATCCGTCTCCTGAAGGATTGGCGCTCCTGCTCAACGGATCGTGAACGGAACGCACGCCTCCCTGCCCTGCTCCTTACCGTGAACGCCATCGCCAGCGGACTGCGGACGACCGGGTAGACTCTGGGACTATTTCGCCCCCCGTCGCTGGATCAGGAAGCCCAGCAGGCCAATTCCCAACGCGGCCCCTGCAACCGTCAGATCCATGTCAAGAATCAGCGTCCAGTCTTCGCCATCCTGTATCGCTTGGTGGATGGTCTGCCCGGTTGTGAAATACAAGACACTGAGCACTAAAAGGGACGCTCCCAACATCGCCGAGGCCAGCTGGATCATCAAATTGGTGACCATGGTCGCGATAAAGGCGGCAAGGATACAAGCCACGCCAAGAATCGACCATTGCATCCAGATATCGAACCCCTGGACCCATGGCATCAGGCTTGTTGCCGCGAAAAGCGCACCCATTGTAGCCACAGCAAGGGAATAGAAAAACAAAGCCAGCACACCGCCAACAATGGCCCCGATGACCAGACCGCCAGCCGACCATAAAACCGGTTGCTCTCCATACTCAAACCCTGCCCAGGCCAGTGTCGCCGCCCCGGCCACGGCAAGGATGGAAATGACAATCAACTTGAACAGTCGATAGCCGAAAAAACAACTGATCAGGCCAAGAATGCCCGCTCCTCCATACACGAGGGGCAAATAGTAATCCGGTATCTGCGGCATGGATGAATAGCCTGCGATCAAAGATTTATTAGACAATCCTAAAGCAGGGCGTCTTGAGGCCGCCTGAAGCGGGAATCCCACCCACGCCCTTAGGCCTCGAATCCCTTGAAGGCGATCGTCGCGTTGTGTCCACCAAACCCAAGGTTGTTGCTGATAGCCACCTTGACGGGGGCTTCAATCGCCTTGTTGGGAACATAACTCAGATCGCATTCCGGATCCGGGTTCTCGTAATTGATGGTCGGGGCAATCTTGCCCGTGCGGATTGATTGGATGCAGGCAATCGCTTCAATCCCTCCGGCAGCACCCAACAGGTGGCCCGTCATGGATTTAGTCGAGCTGATCTTCAAGCTGTGCGAATGCTCGCCAAAGACCGCCTTGATGGCCGCGCTCTCCGTCTTGTCATTGTATGGAGTGGATGTGCCGTGGGCATTGATATAATCCACGTCCGTTTCCGCCAGTCCCGCATCCTTCAAGCAATTGCGCATACAGGCCTGCAGACCGCGTCCAGAGGGATCGGGCGAGGTAATGTGATAGGCGTCGCACGTCGCCGCATGCCCGACCACTTCACAAAGGATATTGGCACCGCGTGACTGGGCGTGTTCAAGCGTCTCGAGGACAAGGACCCCTGCCCCTTCACCCATGATGAATCCGTCACGTTTTGCGTCAAAGGGACGGCTCGAGCGGGTGGGCTCATCATTGAAACTGGTGCCCATGGCCTTCATGTTACAGAAGCCGGCATAGCCAAGCTGTGTAATGCTTGCCTCGCTACCGCCCACGAGCATGACATCAGCTTCTCCGGCACGAAGAATGCGCAGGCAATCCCCGATGGCATGGCTGCCTGTCGCGCAGGCACTGACAACTCCGTAATTGGGCCCCATGGCCCCAAATTCAATTGCCACGACTCCGCTGGCCATATTGCCGATCAGCATGGGAATCATGAACGGCGACACCTTGCGCGGACCCCCATCAAACAACCGGAATGTCTGCTTTTCAATCGTGTCCAGGCCACCGATCCCCGACCCGATAATACAGCCGAAACGGACCGGGTCGGCCAGATTCTTCACATCCAGATTCGCGTCAGCCATCGCCATCCGGCTGGCGGCCATCGCCAGCTGGGTGTAGCGGTCGTTGCGCTTGGCATCCTTGGGATCCATCCAGTCAGCCGGATTGAAGTCAACAACCTCTCCCCCAACCTTGCACTGGAAGGAGGTCGCATCGAAGGCCTCCACCTTGCGGATTCCGCTCCGTCCGGCAACCAGGCCATCCCAGAACTGTTCAACATTATTCCCTAATGGGGTGATCGCCCCCATTCCTGTTACCACAACGCGTGTCTTGTTCATACTCAAATCCGGATATAGAAAGAGGCCTCGAAAGGCCTCTTTTAAATTTAACTGATTGGTTTGATCGCCTTAGCTTTCAGACTTGCCCTTAATAAAGGTAATGACTGCCCCGACAGTCTGTAGCTTCTCAGCTTCAGATTCCGGGATCTCTCCATCAATCTCATCTGAAAATTCCTCTTCAAATGCCATTATGAGCTCAACTAAATCAAGCGAGTCAGCGCCAAGATCTTCCTGAAAGGAAGCCTCCGGAGTAACTTGCTCTTCGTTTACGTTGAGCTGGTTGACAATGATGTCTTTAACGCGATCTTCGATGCTCTTATCTGCCATGGTTGTATTTAGGTAAAAGTTAAGTCTCAAAAGTTCTTCACATCACCATTCCCCCGTCAACTGTAAAAGTCTGACCGGTGATATATCCTGCCTCTTCAGAGGCTAAAAAAGCGACCATATTGGCAATGTCCGAGGCTTCGCCAAGGCGTTTTAGCGGAATTTGCTGTAAAATCGCCGAAGTGACCTCCTCGTTGAGGACTTCCGTCATGTCCGTCTTGATGAAACCCGGAGCGACCACATTGGCGGTGACATTCCGCTTGGCGTACTCACGGGCAAGGCTTTTTGTGAAACCGATCATCCCGGCCTTGGCCGCTGCATAGTTGGCCTGTCCGGCGTTCCCCATCAGGCCGATGACTGAACCGATGTTGATGACACGGCCCCAGCGCTTGCGCGCCATGGCCTGCATGAGGCCTTTGCTCCAGTAAAAACAGCTGTTCAGGTTGGTCCGTAAAACGTCGTCCCACTCTTCATCCTTCATCCGCATGAGCAGCATGTCGCGCGTGATCCCCGCGTTGTTGACGATTATGTCAATGGCCCCGTGCTCCTTCAGGATCGCATCCGAAAGGACTTGCACGGCTTCTCCGTCACCCACATCGACGGCATGCGACTCGGCGGAATGCCCGGCGGCCTTGATTTCTTCAGCAGCAGCCCCACAGGAAGCGGGATTCTGGCTGACACAGACAACATGCACACCTTGCTGGGCCAGCTCCATGGCAATGGCTTTGCCGATGCCACGACCAGCTCCCGTAACGAGGGCTTTGCGGTTTTCAAAGGTCAATTTCATGCCCAAAGAAAACGGGATGAAAGGGCCGGGTGGCAAGCTAAAGTGGTCCAGTCGACCAACCTAGCGCCGGACGCTCATATCCTCACGGTCATCCAAATCACTCTGGATGCTCTGGAAGACCATATTGACTTCCTTGTCCGTCAGCGTGCGCTCGAGATTGCGGAAAATCAATTTGCAGGCGATGGACTTGTGCCCTTCGGGTAATCCCTTCCCGGCGTAGATGTCAAAAACCTCCACCGATTCAAGGATCAGCCCCTCCGTCAGTTGCTTTACCGTAACGCTCCTCAGCACCTCCTCAACCTTGCCCGCTGGCGTGCTTTCCGGAACAACCAGAGCAAGGTCCCGGATAGCCGGCGGAAAGAGGCTGAAGGGCTTGTAATTGGCACGGTTGCGCGGCTTTTGGAGGTATTCCGGAAGAAAGACCACTTCTCCAGCCAGCACCGGGCTTTCAATATCCCATTCGCGGGTCATCCCGATATCCAGCAAGCCAAATCGCGCGCCATATCCGCTTTCCAAGGCACCTGTTTTCGCTGCATGACCGGACTGCCAGGCGGCCTCCCCTTCAACCGGCTCAATCTGCCAGGAGTTCACCAGAATCCCCGCCTCTTCGAGCAAGTCGGTGACAATGCGCGTGCTGGTATAGTAGTCCGGCTTGTTGCCTTCCTTCCAAGAGGCTTTGCCCTCCTGGGTGATGACAAAACCGACCGAAAAGACTTCGTAGACCGTCCCTTCGAATTCGCGGAAAACCCGCCCGCACTCAAAGAGCCTGCAGGCTTCGTTATGCCGGGCGGCATTCAGTTTCAAACAATCCAACAAGGCCGGGATGATGGACGTGCGCAAGTGCGAGGCATCGCTGGCAAGGGGATTGGCAAGGGAGAGGTCATCCGATGGTGCCTCGCCATTCCAGCGGGTCATTTCCTTTTCATCCCTTAAGGAATAATGAACTGTTTCCTGGAATCCTTTACCCGTGAGGAGCGACGTTGCCCGCCGCTGGTAGACCGGCACCGCATCATCTTCCCGCAATGTCACCGTCGCCTTGACGGTTCCCTCAGGGATGCGGTCTGACCCGAACATGCGGACGACTTCCTCCACCAGATCAATCGGCCGGTAGAGATCAAGACGGTAGCTGGGAATGCCCACGCGGAAGACAACCTTGTCGTCGTCATCCTCGCTCTTTGAAACATCGAGTTCCAGACGGGACAGGGAAGCCTCCATTTCGTCATCGGAAATCTCAAATCCCAGCTGCTCGCGCACCCAGTCGGGTGACAACTCTACTTCCCGCTCCGTCAATGGCGGTTCGCCTGCCACGAGCTCCGGACCCAGCAATTCACCACCGGCAAGCTTTATGATGAGGTCAAGGCAACGCAGGGCAGCATATTCGGCACCCTTCGGATCCACACCTCGCTCAAAGCGGTAGGAACTGTCCGTCGACAAGCCCAGTTGCTTGCTTGTCCGGCGGACGGAAACCGGATTAAACCACGCTGCTTCAAGAAAAATATCCTGTGTGTTGTCATCCACTTCCGCATCCACCGAGCCCATGACTCCGGCCACCACAAGCGCGCGATCAGCATCCGCAATGACAAGATTCTCAGGCTTTAAAACGCGTTCCTTGTCATCGAGCGTGACCAGCTTCTCGCCAGCATTTGCAGAGCGGACAATGATCTTTGATCCGCGAATCTTCGAGACGTCAAAGGCATGCAAGGGCTGGCCTGTCTCGTGCAGGATATAATTGGTCGCATCGACCACGTTGTTAATCGGACGCAGACCGATGGCCGTGAGGCGCCGCTTGAGCCATTCGGGGCTATCACCGACAGCCACCCCACGGAGGTTGTAGCCGCGGTAATGCGGGCATAATTCGGGCTCCACGGATTCAAGGGTCTCAACGAGCTTTCCTTCCTTCGCCTCGGATGGATTGACCTGAAGCTCCGGATAACGCAAGTCGCGCTTGAACCAGGCCGCCAATTCACGGGCAATACCGATATGGCTCAAGGCATCCGGCCGATTGGGAGTGATCTCGATGTCGAAGACCGAATCGGGTTCAGGATACAGCTCATTGACCGGCGTCCCAATCGCCGGGCGTGCTTCCAAAATGGCAATGCCGGCATGGTCATCCCCGATTCCCAACTCGCGTTCCGAACAGAGCATCCCGTTGGACACCACGCCGCGGAGCTTGCTCTTCTTGATCTTGAAATTTCCCGGCAGGACGGATCCCGGCAAGGCGGCAATCACGCGGTCCTTTGCGCGAAAATTCTTGGCGCCACAGACGATGGTCTGGAGCTCCCCGGTCCCGACATCAACCTCACAAACAGACAAGCGGTCCGCATTGGGATGCTTATCGAAGGAAGTGATCTCACCCACCACGACATGCTCCAGCTGGGCCAAACCCGCTTGGCTGATTCCTTCCACTTCAAAGCCCACCATTGTCAGGGCATGGCTGATCTCCTCGACCGAGAGGCCGGATAGATCAACATATTCATTCAACCATTCTAAACTGACTTTCATTGGATCCTGTTCCTTAAATTAGCTGTTGCAGGGTGCCTTATTTAAACTGCGAAAGCAGCCGGACGTCGTTCTGGTAAAGGTACCGGATATCGTCGATGCCGTAGAGCGTCATCGCAATACGCTCAATTCCAAGGCCGAAGGCATAACCGGTCCACTCCTTGGGATCATATCCCACTTCCTCGAAAACCGCCGGATCAACCATTCCGCATCCCATGATCTCCATCCACTCGGAACCCACTTTTCCGAGGTGACGGGCCTTCAGGTCGACTTCAAAACTGGGCTCCGTATAACTAAAGTAATGCGGGCGGAAGCGCGTCTCCGCATCCGGACCCAGCAGTGAGCGAAAGAGATAATCCAAATCAGCTTTCAGGTCACGGATAGTGACCCCGCGGTCGACGTAAAGGGCCTCGATCTGGTGGAAATTGGCCGAATGTGTGGCATCAGCGGTATCACGCCGGAAGCAGCGCCCGGGCGCAATGATGCGGATGGGTGGCTTTTCTTCAAGCATGGTCCGGATCTGCACGCTGGAGGTATGGGTCCGGAGAAGATAGCGCTCGTCCGATTGCTGGGAGATATTCCCAAACGGCGTTTGCTTTTTCACATAATACGTATCCTGCAAATCCCGGGCCGGATGATCCGGTGGCGTGTTCAGCGCATCAAAGCAATAGTACTCCGTTTCCACTTCAGGTCCGTCAGCCACCACAAAGCCGATCTTGCGCAGGATGCTGACAATCTCCTCGCGAACCTGCGTCAGCAGGTGGCGGGTCCCTTGTGGCAATTCCGGGCTGGGCAGGGTCGCATCGACCGGAGGACCGAGCCGTTGGCTGAGGGCTTCCTGCTCAAGGCGCTGCGTCGTGCTGTCCCAGATTGCCTGCAGCTTCTGCTTGTACACATTAATCAACTTGCCGGCCAGTGGACGCTCCTCCACCGGCAATTTGGCGATTTGCTTGCTCAAGGCCGTGAATTGGCCCTTCGGTCCACTAATCTTTGCCTTGAATTGCTCAAAGTCGGCTGCTGAGACGACGGCCCCAATCTCCTTTTCGACCGCCGCAATAATAGTTTTCAGTTCTTCTTCCATTTCTCTTCTCCAGAATTTCAAAAAAAATCCGCTACCGGAATAATCCGGAAGCGGAAGCTGGTAAATTAAACTGCCAAGTCCGTTTGCTGGCAAACGGTGATCCCGGGGGATCTAGGCGGATGTCAGCGCGCTCTGCGCTTTCTCGACAAGCGCCTTGAAGGCGACTTCATCGTGAATGGCCATCTCAGACAGGGCTTTGCGGTCCAGCTCGATTCCGGCTTTGTTCAGACCGGCGATAAATCGGCTGTAGGCCATTCCGTGCTGGCGGCAAGCGGCGTTGATGCGAACAATCCACAACTTGCGGAATTCGCGCTTTCTGGTTCTCCGGTCGCGGTAAGCGAATACCCCAGCGCGGTCGGCCGCTTGCTTGGCATAGCGGTAGAGACGGCTGGCATTTCCGAAGTATCCTTTGGTCGTGCGTAAGGTACGCTTGCGACGCTTGCGGGATGCGGCATGATTTTGTGCTTTAGGCATGTTGGTTTCTTTATATTTTGGTGGCTGCCGGGTCGCCAAATGTCACCCGGTCGAGCCGCGTTACTGTCTTTAGAACTTGTTCGGGCAACCGATCTTGACGATCTTGGCTACTCCCGGGGAGCAGCTACGGTCCTGCCCCATGCGACGCTTCTGCTTAACAGTCTTGTTACGCAGGAAGTGGCGCTTGCCGGCAGAGCGACGAAGTACCTTACCGGTACCGGTCACCTTGAACTTCTTAGCAATGGATTTGCGTGTTTTGATCATGGGAAAAGAGAGGAAAGAAACGGGCTCCAGCGCCCTTGTAAAGTCAATTCCTCAAAATACTTGAGGAAAAGAAACGCCCCACCGTGAAGTGGGGCGCCTTGTGACAAAATATATTGGGCGATCAGGTAGCCGGATTTCGGAAATTATTGGTGACCCAGCCACTGCCATTGTTGCTCTGGAATAAGCCACCCCAGGTACTCTTGGTGTAGATCCATCCCAAAGTCGGGCTGTAGAACCAGTAAGCATCCTCAGATGGAACAGACTGGTAGAGGTACATCCAACCGAAGGAGGCTTGATAGACCCAAGGCAGATTCAATGTCATGAATCCCATGTAATAGGAGTAGGCCCATTCCGCATTGGCGCCATACATGTATCCCAGCGAGGTCATGGACCATTGGCCAACAACCAGTCCGCCGGATATGACGGAATCGGAGATGTCCGGAATCCCATCCAGATCCACATCAGGAATGCCGGTGAGCTGGATTTCAAAGAGCAGGGACTCGTACGCTGCTCCAGCGGTCATGTTGGTAACCGTCCCGTAAAAACGGCCCCCATCGCGAAGCAGGGTCGTGCCGGACAATTCGTAAGTGACCGGACCGCTTTTCGTCAGCGTAAAGTCATCGAGCAGGATCGTGTCTTCATCTACGACCTCATAACCAGCTGTGCCATTAAACTGTTCCAGACCCTTGGTCAGGGACAAATCCAATGTTCCGGAGGCATAATCCCCAGGTCCTGAGGAACCCCCGACGGAGGTTTCCGGAAATGTGAGGTCCATCCAGCTTCCCGCCCGCTGAACAACACCAACAATGGGAGAAGCGACGGTTCCCTGGGGAAGCGATGACCCGGATGGCATCTGGAGAAAAAGCACTCCAGCATCCTGAGTTACTCCAGTATTGACATTGATTCCCGTGTAAGGGCTGGCGTAATTGAGCGTGTCGGGCTCCAGCGGGGAAAGGCTCTCAATCAAAATGTGTGTGCTCTCGTTTGTCCCCGGAGCAGGAAGAAGCTCACTGACGAGCAAATTCAAATCAGAGCTTTCCGTTATTGTGAATCCGCCTCCAGGCGCACCAAACCCGTCAATTGAGACAGTCAGTTGGTCCGCATACAGGGCCGGTGGGGAAAGCGCCAAAGCAAGCGCAAGGGGGGCTATACAGCATTTGTTAATAATCATTTGAAAACTAGGTGGAATATTGGAATTAGCCTCTAAATAACCAGCACGAAGTCCATCTCGCAAGAAAAATTGTCAATCAAGCAGATTTCGGACAAATCGCGGCGAAAAGCGGTCTGCGCAGGTGACCTTTACCGATTCAATTGCCAATTGCCTTGGCCACAACAAATGGAACATCCACCCAAATAAAAAGTGGTGGCCAGACCCAGAATTGAACTGGGGACACAAGGATTTTTCCCGCCATGCGGGACTCACCAACTGAGGCGATCCTTAAAGTGGTGGCCAGACCCAGAATTGAACTGGGGACACAAGGATTTTCAGTCCTCTGCTCTACCAACTGAGCTATCTGGCCCAACACAAAGTCCGCGATATAGAAGAAGCTTTTTTCATTCGTCAATCGGGTTTTCCAAAAAAGTTACGCAACGTCTTTTTGTTTGACGGTTAAAGCCATGTCGATACCGCTAATTCCCTTGTTAATTTGTCGGGGCGTAGCGCAGCCTGGTAGCGCGCTTCGTTCGGGACGAAGAGGTCGCAGGTTCAAATCCTGTCGCCCCGACCAATTTACAGGCCCGTGGTGTAACGGTAGCACAGAGGATTCTGGTTCCTTCAGTCGGGGTTCAAATCCCTGCGGGCCTGCCAAATGAATGAATTTGCTGGAGTTAGACCTTCAGGCGGTCTCCCAAAACGCGCCACTATTCTGTTTACGGAAATAAAGTAGACGGGTATAAATGCCCATACTGATGAAAATTTCCAACAAATGGCTGAAGATCATTCTTCCTCCCCTTGTCATAATAGGGGCGCTGCTCCTCTCCGCGATCCTCGTGGCATTAAAGCCCGAACAAGAGCGCAAGGAGCCGGCACCGGTTCACCCGAAGATTGAAGCGCACTCAGTAGTGGGAAGCAATGAGCCGATCGTCCTGAACTCGGAAGGAACGGTCCGGCCACGCCAGCAAACCCGCCTGACATCGCGAGTCTCCGGCCACATTGAAGCGGTATCGCCCGACTTTTATGAGGGCGGTTCCTTTCAGTCGGGTGACATTTTGTTGCGCCTTGATCCCCTTCCCTACAAGGGCGCGTTGGCGGAGGCGGAGGCCCGGTTAGCGTTGGCGGAAGCCACTCTGGCGCAGGAACGCGAAGCGTCCGAGCAAGCCCGGTTGGACTGGGAATCCATTGGATCCGGAGGTTCCCCAAGTCCGCTAGTCTTGAGAAAGCCACAACTGATGAAAGCCGAGGCCGAATTAAAGGCCGCCAAAGTTGCGCTGGAAGTGGCTCAAGTGAATCTGGACTACACGGAGATCCGTGCACCGTATGATGGCCGGGTGGATGCCAAATTCGTCGATGTGGGCCAAGCCATCACTGGCCAGGCCACCATTCTTGGTGAAATCCATTCCTCCAATGCACTGGAAGTTCCGGTGCCTCTTTCGCTGGAGGATTTTTCCTTTATCGGGAATCCTGAAGCCAGCGAAATAGAACCGTCCAAGGCGATCCTCTCCATTCAGATCAATGGAATTGAGCACCAGTGGAACGGATTCATCGAACGCACCTCCGCTTCCGTCAATTCGCAATCGCGCATGATTACGGCGATCATCCGGGCGCAGGCTCCCTTTACCAGCGAGAATGGGATGAAGCTCCGCCCGGGGATGTTCGTGAAGGTCGAAATCCAGGGCAAGGAACTGGGCAAGGTTCTCGAAATTCCCCGAAATGCCTTGCATCCCGGTGACATCGTTTACCGCCTCACCGAGGACAAGCGGCTCGAATCAAGAAAGGTGGAGATTCTCTATACAAACGCTGAATCAGCAGTGATTTCCGGGGGTATCGAAGAAGGCGACCAAATATGCCTCACTCCGCTTCTCTTCTTTGTCGAGGGAATGCATGTGCAGCTTGCCGGGGATAACCTCGAAACAGAGGGGTCCGGACAATGATTCGCTGGTTTGCCCGCAATGGTGTCGCGGCGAATCTGGTCATGCTCATCATCGTGGTCGGAGGCGTTGGGGCCCTCTTCAGTATCAAGCAGGAACTCTTTCCTGAGTTCTCACTGGATACGGTGGTGGTCCGCGTCCCGTATCTTGGCGCGGCCCCGGAGGAAGTGGAACAAGGGGTAATCCTTCGAGTTGAGGAAGCCGTTCAGGGCGTGGACGGCATCAAGGAAATTCAGTCACGGGCCTCGGAAGGCTATGGCCAAGTCAGTATTGAAATCTCGAAAGGGGCGGATATCAGCCGGGTCAAGGACGACATCAAGGCCCGGGTGGATGCTATCACGAGTTTTCCCGTGGAAACAGAGCGGCCCATTGTCGAGGAACTCCTCCTGCAACGCGACGTTGTATGGGTTTCCGTTTACGGGGATACCTCCGAGCGGAACCTGAAGGAGATGGCGGAAAAGGTCCGGGATGACATCACCCGCATGCAGGGCGTCTCACAAGCCTTTGTGCAAGGTATTCGTTCATACGAAATCTCCATTGAAGTATCGGAATTTTCACTACGTAAATATGGCCTGACATTCGACCAGGTGGTGCAAGCTGTTCGTCGTGGATCACTCGATGTTCCGGGCGGATCCATCCGAAGCGATGGCGGGGAGATTCTTCTCCGGACAAAGGAACAGGCCTACAACAGGAACGAGTTTGAAGGCCTTGTCGTGAAAACCCAACTGGACGGCACACGGGTCCTTCTTCAGGACATTGCCAATGTCGTGGACGGATTTGTCGACGACCCGGTCATCACGACCTTCAACGGCAAGCCAGCGGCACTGGTGCTGGTACGGGAGGTCGGGCGCGAAAGCCCGCTCGTGATCTCGGAGCAAGTCAACAAATACATCGAGGAAGCGCGTGAAAGCTGGCTCCCGGAATCCATCTCCCTGGATGCGTGGGGGGATTCATCATACTACTTGCGCGGTCGGTTGAACATGCTCATCGAAAACGGCCTCATCGGGTTTGTTTTGGTACTGCTCTCCCTGTCGCTGTTCCTGCGTCCATCGCTGGCCTTCTTTGTTGCGATCGGAATACCCGTGAGCTTTCTGGGGACCTTTCTCGTTGCCCCGTTTGTGGGTATTTCCGTCAACCTGATTTCCCTCTTTGCCTTCATCCTGGTCCTGGGGATTGTCGTTGATGACGCCATCGTGGTCGGGGAAAGCGTTTTCAGCGAATTCCAGAAAGTCGGCCCCGGGGTGGAATCGGCAATCCGAGGGACGCATCTGGTTTCGACACCCGTCACCTATGCGGTGCTGACAACAATGGTCGCATTCCTGCCGGTTTTCATGCTTCCCGGACAGCTCGGCAAATTCTTTGCCGCCATCCCGATGGTCGTCATCCCCACCCTTTTCTTTTCCCTCGTCCAGAGCAAGCTGGTACTGCCTTACCATTTATCTCTCTGCAAGGTGGGGGACCGTAAGCACCGTGACCAGCTTAACGTCTTTTCCCGCGCTCAAAGATGGGTTGCCGACGGCCTGGAATCCTTTGTCCATAAAATCTACCGCCCCACCCTTGCGTGGTGCCTTGAGTGGCGCTACCTGACCATAGCCGCATTCGTCGGCTTTCTCATCTTGATGGGCGGCCTGACGAAAGCCGGCTGGGTCAAGTTTTCACCGTTCCCGAATGTCCCCAGTGACTTCATCGCCATCAACCTGAAGCTCCCTGAAGGAACCCCGATTGAGCAAACCCAGGAGGCGCTCGACAAGATTGGCCGGTCTCTGGACGAGATTGTCGCGGAGGACATGGAGGCCGGCAAATCTGATCCCATCAAGCACTTTGCCCAGTTCATCGGCTTTGGCGCAGGACAACAGGGAACCAACCTCGGCTTTTTCTTTGTCGAACTGACGAAGTCCGAGCTGCGCGACTCGGATGCCGAGCAAATCTCCAAGCGCTGGCGCGAAAAGATCGGCACCATTCCCGGAGCACGGGAACTCACCATCAGTGCCTTTGCCGGACCCCCAACTGGCCTGCCGGTCGACATCCGCCTCACCGGGCCCGACTTTGAACAGCTGCGGATCGCGGCCAAGGAGGTCCGCGAAGAGCTAGCCGAATTCCCAGGGCTTTTCGATATCCGGGACACATTCTCCGAGGGAAAGCGGGAAATCAAGTTGAAGCTCAAACCCTCAGCAGAGTCGCTTGGTATCCGTGTCGAGGATCTTGCCCGCCAGGTGCGGGCGGCCTTTTACGGGGCGGAGGCACAGAGAATCCAACGGGGACGGGACGACATCCGGGTCATGGTCCGCTATCCCTACGAGGACCGGGTTTCCCTGGCCAATTTTGAAAATATGCGCATCCGCCTTCCGGGAGGAACGGAAATCCCCATCAACGAGGTGGCTGAATTGGAAATCGGGGAGGGCTTTCCGACCATTACGCGGATTGACCGGCAACGGGTCATCAACATCCAAGCGGACGCCGACAAGTCGGTCGCTGACTTTGCGGCTCTTAATAAAGCTCTTTACGATAGCGGTGGCGGCTCCAAAAGCGTCCTCGAGGAGATTCAGGAAAAGTATCCCGGTGTCACGCTGGTGAAGGGAGGCGAAGCGAAGGACTGGGAGGAAACAAAGGCATCCCTTCTTGGCGGAGTCATCCTTGTCATTTTCATGATCTACGCACTGTTGGCCATTCCTTTCAAAAGTTACCTCCAGCCGCTGATTGTCATGTCGGTGGTCCCTTTCGGAATTGCCGGGGCGGTTCTGGGACACTTCCTGACTTTCCAGACCCTGAGCCTACTTTCGATGCTTGGGATCATCGCCCTCTCCGGTGTGGTTGTGAATGATTCGCTCGTCCTCGTCGATTACATCAACCGCCGCCGGGAGCATGGTATGGATCTTATGGATGCCGTGCGGGAGGCAGGCATTGTGCGCTTCCGGCCGATTCTTCTGACCTCTCTGACAACCTTTATGGGACTTGTCCCAATCTTGCTGGAACGCAGCCTTCAGGCGCAATTTTTGATCCCGATGGCCACCTCACTTGGGTTTGGCGTGCTCTTTGCCACCTTCATCACCCTGCTGATGGTCCCATCCATTTACATGGTTCTTGAGGACGCCATTCACGCCTTCAAGCGCTGGCTGCATCTGGTCAAGTCCATCTAAGCCTCTTCCCCCGGGATAAGGAGATTATTCGTATTGGGCAAGGACTGCCCGTTGC
Organism: Oceanipulchritudo coccoides; assembly: GCF_010500615.1. Lineage (NCBI taxonomy): Bacteria > Pseudomonadati > Verrucomicrobiota > Opitutia > Puniceicoccales > Oceanipulchritudinaceae > Oceanipulchritudo > Oceanipulchritudo coccoides. Next base: position 898,737 of record NZ_JAAGNX010000001.1, on the reverse strand, counting down.
TCGGGTTCGGGCACCGGAACGCAATCGACTTCAGCAAGGGCAGCCGTCACGGCATCCGAGTAGATAATTTGCAGAAGTGTGCTAAGTGTTGAATCATCCATGCTATCCGCAACAACCAGGTAAAAAGGCAGCCGCAGGGGATAATCGCCGAAGAAAATATTGTCCCGACTGGGCGTGTAGGCCTGGCTGCCTTCGTCCGCCTTGATGGCCAACGCCTTGACGGGCTGCTCACCAATCTGGATTGCTGGAGTAAGCGCCAATGCTGAGGCGTCTGCAATGACTGCGTTGACCAGCGAGTCATTATCACCAGATAAAAAGCGCAGATCGACATTATAGGACGAACCCTGCATGACCAAGGCATTAAAAAGCTCCAAAGTCAGGGCATTCTCACGGCGCGAGGCAATCAGGCTGATATTGCGGTCCTGCCATGCCGGGGCATCGGTAAAGGAAGACCACTTGCTTAATTCTCCGCCCTCCTTGAAGAGATCGCTCAGCTGGGAATAGGTCATTTCCGTGACAGGATTCACGCTATTCACAAGGAAAGTGACTGTCTGGTAACCAAGCGGAAAAACCCGCAGGGAATTGGCATCCCGCCCCGCATCGGGGATGGCCAGGAGGCTTGCATCAACGGTACCGGCGGCCAGATCCCGCTGTCCCAGAAGGGATCCGTCAAATTGGATCTCCACATCCAATCCAGCGGCTTCGAAGGCAGCCAACAAGGTGCTTTCCATCTCTCCCTTGAACAGATCGGAACCGGATATGACCAGAGCCTGACTTGGCAAAGCCGTTAACAGAGAGGTTGTTGCGAAGGTGGCTAGGAATTGAGTCAATTTCATTTACTTAATGTATTGAAGGGTCAACTCGGCTCTGGCAACCCGTTTCATGATTGATTTGACAAGCCCCCAACACCCCCCACTTTGTGCTCCTTTGGTAGCAGCGATGTTTGAAGATCTTGAATCAATATTGGTCACCGAGCAGGAAATCCGCGAACGAGTGGCAATTCTCGGGCAGGAAATCACGGAAACTTACCGTGATGCAGATGAATTGACGGTTATTGCCATCATCAATGGCGCACTCCTCTTTACCGCCGATTTGATTCGTCAAATTGACATGCCGGTCCGTGTGGACTGCATGCGGGTCTCCAGCTACAGGAACAACACAAGCCCGGTCCAGGAGCCGGAGATTATTGACATGCTCCGCCTGGATCTCCGGGACCAGCATGTGCTCATCATTGATGATATCCTCGATACCGGGCACACCTTCATGCGGGTTGTGAAGGAGATCAGCAAACTCAAACCGGCAAGCATCCGATTTGGCGCACTCCTCGAGAAGGAGGGGCGTCGGGAAGTCGAAGCCCACCCGGATTTTGTCGGTTTCAGCATTCCGGACCAGTTCGTGGTCGGCTACGGATTGGATTTTGCCGAGCGATACCGCCAACTCTCCTGCATTGGCGTCCTCAAGTCGGAGCTGCAGAATCCGCCGAGCTGGGCCTAGGCCAGATTCCCGTCAACGAGGCGATATTGCTTCTGTGCCCGGGCCGCAAATCCGGGATGATGCGTGACCAGCACCAACGCCGCCCGGTGGCGATCCACAACAGTCAGCAACTGGTCAATGACGCGCTCAGCCGTGTGCTCGTCCAAATTTCCGGTTGGCTCGTCCGCTAGAAGGATCTTTGGTTGGTTGATCAGGGCACGCGCGATGGCGGTCCGCTGGCGCTCCCCTCCGGAGAGTTGCTCCGGACGACTCTCCAGCCTGTCCTGAAGTCCCAATTCCTCTAACAATTGAAAGGCTCTTGACCGGGCCTCCTTCATGGAAAGACCCGCAATGCGCGCGGCAATAAGGACATTCTCGAGCAGGTTCAGCTCTGGAATCAAATAAAATGACTGAAAGACAAATCCCAGGAATTCGGACCGCTTTTTCGGCCGGCGTGATTCAGGAAGCCCGCTTAGCAATTGGCCATTCCATGACACATCTCCGGCATCCGGCATCTCGATCCCGGCGAGCAAATTGAGCAAAGTACTTTTTCCGCTACCGGATTCTCCACGAATGCTGATCGTTTCCCCCGCTTCAATGGACAGGGAAACCCCTTGCAGGACTTCAATCTGCCGATGGCCGCTCTGGTAGGATTTTTGCAGGCCTGTCGCTGCGAGGACGGAAGTTCCAGCCAGTTCGCTCATTGCTCAATCCTCAAGGTTTCAGCTGGTTTTAGACGGGCTGCACGCCATGCCGGGAGCAGGCTGGCAAGGGTTGCAAGGGCAGTGGCAAGGAGCCCGATACCCGTTATTTCCCGCACATCAAAGTCCACCGGCAGGTTGGCAAAGTAATAATACTGGATCAGGGTGTCTCGCGAGCCAGTCAACTCCGCCAACAGGTTGATGATCGGGTCTCGGAAGGACAATGCCAGCAGCGCCACCCCGATGCCGAGTGCCGCGCCAAGGAGCCCGATGAAAAAGCCTTGAAAACAATACAGCCCGAGCACTCCTGTGCGGCTCCCGCCGATGACCGCCAGCAGGCCGATTTCGCGGGTCTTGCGCACAACGGTCAGGAGTTGCGCGATGGCAATCGCGAAGGCGGCCACAGCGACAATGAAGAGGTTCAGGAAGAGCATCATTGTCTTCTCCAAATCGAGTACCCACAGGAAGTCGGCCCACTTTTCCTTCCAAGTGAGGACTTGCTTGCCACTGGAGAGCTCCGCCTCCAGCTCGCTGGCAACAGCAAATTCATCCGCATCATCAACGAGCCGGATGGCCACTCCATGGACGGCATCACCAAGTCCATACAAGTCCTGCATCGTCCGCAATGTACAGAGGATGCCGGGCAGGAATTCCTGATTCCAGTCAATGCTGTAAATGCCGGCCACGGTCAACTCGCGGGGCAGGACCACTTCGTCTGATTGTAGTCGCTCAATCATGACAGGGCTGAACACCTCGATATTGATGCCAACCCAGACTCCCAACTGTTGGGCAAGTGACTGGCTGATCAAAACAGTATCGTCATAGAGCTCGTCCAGCGAGCCCGCGGTAAGATAGGGACTGATGGCAAAGACAGGATTCTCCTCGTAGGAAAGGCCATAAATTGCCGGAAATACGGGCACATTGCCACTGCGTGCCATGACAAATCCGCGCGCGTACGGCGTCACTTGTACCACATCCTCCCGCTCACGAATGGCATCAGCCAGGGCATAGCCGCCTTGAAAAGGATAGCCTCCTTCAGTGACATCCAAGTGACCGGATGTATCGATAATCCGCTCGCGGTGGACTTGTCCAAAACCGCCCATCACGCTCTGCACAATGACCAGCACAGCCACGCCGAGGGCCACCCCGAGAACGGACAGGAAGAAAAAGACGGACCCCAACCGGCGGCCGCTTGGCGCCAGCTGCCGCAAGGCAAGATACATGTACCAGGGCAGTCTCATTTCCTGCAAACAGTCCGGAGTGGAATTACTGGTCCTTGGGGATTGGTTTAAGTGAAGGAAAGAGAATCACGTCGCGAATACTTGGTACACCGGTCAGCATGATGATCAGGCGATCGATCCCCACACCCATTCCACCTGCCGGTGGCATGCCATGCTCAAGCGCCAGAAGGAAGTCCTCGTCAATTTTCTGCTGCTCCTCGCCGGCCTGCCGTTCCAGCTGCTGGCGCTGTACTGCCGGATCATTCTGCTCACTGTAGGCCGGGGCAATTTCCTGCCCGTTAATGCAGAGTTCAAAGACTTCCACGGTGTCAGGATCGTCAGGCGAAATTTTCGCCAAGGGCACAAGCTCCTTGGGAACATGTGTGACGAAGGTCGGCTGGATCAAAGTCGGCTCAATGCGCTTCTCAAAGACAGCGTTGGTCACCTCAAAATCCTCGCGGTTGGGATCCACCTCGATTTCCTCCTCCTCGCACCAGGCCAGCTTCTCCTCCTTGCTCCGGCTGAACCATTCCGGGTCACCGGTCTTTTCAATAATCAAGTCCTTGTAACGGGCTTCCCGCCACTCACCACCCAGCTCAATGACGGTCTCGTCGTAACGGGTGATTTTTGTTGTCCCAAGCACTTCCTCACAAATCGCCTGCACCATTCCGTGGATCAATTCCATCATGCCCCGGTAGTCGCTGTAGGCCTGGTAGACCTCCAACATGGTAAATTCAGGATTGTGACGGCGCGAAAGGCCCTCATTGCGAAAGTTGCGACCAATTTCGAAAACCCGGTCCATCCCGGCGACCAGCAGGCGCTTTAAATACAACTCAAGGGCGATGCGCAGGTAAAACGGACAGTCAAGGGCGTTAAAGTGAGTCGTGAAAGGCCGGGCTGCTGCCCCACCCGCCTCAGAAGTAAGGATGGGCGTCTCCACTTCCGTGAAATCCTTTGATTCGAGGTAATTGCGGATGCAACGGATGATCTTGCTCCGTGTCTGAAAGACTTTTCGCGAATCTTCGTTACTGATCAGATCGAGGTACCGCTGGCGGTAGATCTGGTCATCATCCTGCAGGCCGTGCCACTTTTCCGGCAAGGGCCGCAGCGACTTGCTGACAAGGGAAAACTCCTGCACGCGCAAGGTGATTTCGCCCGTCTTGGTCTTGAACAATGTCCCCCGCATTCCAATGAAATCACCCAAATCAAGCGACTTCTTGAAGAGATCGTAGGCTTCCTCGCCGACAATGTCCTTCTTCATGTATATCTGAAGGGTTCCAGCGCGGTCGAGAATACGGGCAAAGCTGGCTTTACCCATTTTCCTGATGGCCACAAGGCGCCCGGCACAACTGACAACGGGGCTGTTCTCCTCGTCCTCAATCCATGCTCCTGCTGCCTCGGCACTCGTATGTGTCTGGTCCCAGTTTGTCCGGAAGGGATCAATCCCCTTACCGCGTAGTTCTTCCAGCTTGGCCTGGCGTACGGCAAACTGGTCGGATGTTTCGATTTGCTGATCCTTCATCTGAATCAGCCAAGTTGGGTGCTTTTATCTATCATGGCAACCGGTTTTCCCCTTAGGGACAGACACTTTTAAAATTGCCCCGAAAGCCGGGCTCAAAACACCTAATTTTGACCGTTTATACGCCTTGGAGCATTTCTCCCGTAACTTCATAAACTTCCTTATGAATGCCGCCCTGACCGCCCTTAATGGATTTCTACTCGCTCTCTCATGGTATGCGGAACAGGGAACGACTTACACCGTGCAGACATCCGGAAACCTGGTCGATTGGATGACCTTGCCCTTTGTCTTTACCGGCCGGGACTCCATTGAGTCCCTTGCGCTTGAGGCAAACCCGTCTCCCGTTTTCACCCGGATCCGGTCCAATACAAATGGTGACACCAATGAGAACGGGCTACCCGATGTCTGGGAGCAGCAGACTTTCGGCCGGCTCGATATCAATGCTTCCAGTGACCCGGACGGGGATGGATTGAGTACTTACATTGAATGGCTGAACCAGACCGATCCACTCGATTACTACAATGGCGACCAACCAAGCATCCACCTCTCCTGCGGAAGCGAATGGCTTGTTCGAGCAAATCAGCTCTCCACCCAGTCCCTCTCCCTTTCCCTGCTGGACAAAACCGGGCGGCCGATCGTAGGCGCGCCGGTCTGTCTTCGTCTGCAGAGCGGAAGCGACGGGCTTCTACAGAAAGGAGATCCTGTGAGTTCAGCTGTTCCCGAGATGCTTGCCTACACGGATGATCTGGGACGACTCCATCCAAGTCTGCATGCCATTCACTACGCGGCCAGCACGCTCCCCGATCAGGATGAAGTCCTGATTATTGAAGCAGGTAAGGCTTCCGCGGAAATCCGGATTCATGTCATTCCGGGCGAAGGGAATGGGCCCCCGCGTGGAATCATGCGGACCGTGCTGGCTAATCAAACCCTCTTCACCTGGAAGGGCGACGCCGCCGATGCCCTCTCATTCCGCGTGGAGGAAAAGGCAAGCTCCGGGGATTGGATCCCTGTTCTTGAGCTGACTGATCAGGAAATACCCGATGCTGATCCGCAAACAGGCCTCTACGCCTTTTCCAGCACCGCTCCCTGACGCCCTCACCGTATCCAGAAATTTCAAACTGTCTTCTCCTCAAAGCCCCATGCCCCGATACACCGTTTTGATCATCACTTTCTGCCTCCATTGCGCATCAGTTGCGGAACTACCTTATGGACCCATTCGCGCTGCGTATGAATTTACCTACGGCGACGCCTACTCCGCGGCAGTAGAACTGCCAGCTTACCGGATTGTCGACCTGGGAGCCGGTATCACGCCCGTGTCCATCAACGATTCCATGATGATCCTGATGTCCACAGATGACAAAAAGCTCATCCAATGGGGTGGCGGGGAGCGATCCATCATGAATGACAACTTCAGGTATTCAGACTGGGCCCGCCTCAATGAGGAAAAATCCGTCGTCACCACCAGCATGACGCCTGAGAATGAATTTGAAATGCGCTTCTGGCTGGAGGGAGACGCATCTCATTGTCTTGTCGAAAACGAAGACTGCCTGCCCTACCCGCCCTATTACTGGTGGCCTTATGCCTTTAATGATCAGGACCAACTGGTTTTACACCAGGAAGCTGAATCCGGTTTCTTTGCCTTTGCGCCCTACACGCTCCGTATCGAGACCGATCTGCTCAACCTGCGATCCGGCACATGCGAGGAGCTTTCGTCATATGAATATTATATCGATGAGAACTATGACCTGCATCAGGGCGGCATCCTGTACACGGTGAATGACATCAACAATTACGGCGAAACAGTCGGCGAGGTCTACTCGGACAGTGCTTTCTCGGACGACTCTGGCATCACCTACTACCATCAGGATCAATATTTCGCACTCAACAAGGAGACCGTCCTCGACTTTGAACCGCTCCAGATCACGGACATGGGAACGGTTCTGGGCCGTTCCCTCGGGCCGCAATTCGGTCTGGTGATTCTTGATCAATTCGGGCAGCGGTCGATAGGTCCTGTCCTGACCGAGCTTGAATCCGTGGTGCCCTGCATCAGCAACCCACTCGACGGGCTGGAGGAAATTGTCATTGAAAACCACTACTGGAAACGCATGTCGGAAACGGACTTCTCAGGCAGGCCCACCGGACAGCCATCACCTGACTTCTGGGAGGGCAGCATTGATAACCTGATCATGGATACGGGGTCATGGGCCCAACTCAAGGCAACCTGTATCAGTGCAAGCGGAAGGATTGCAGGTACAGGCCGCTTCTTTGACTGGGCCACCTTCCAATGGGAAGATCGCGGCTTTCTCTTGATGCCCCAGCTGCTCGTCCCCGATTGGGACCGGAATGGAACGATTGATATTACGGATCAAAAACAGGCGGCAAAGAATTTCCCGTGGTACTTCTGGGTGAATGACGATGATGATTCCGGTGACCTCGCCCGGTCATGGGCAGATGACATGCCGGAATCCGCCGATGCGGACTGGGAGTCCCCCGGCGTCGACGGATTACGGGATGTGGTCGACTTCTTTCCGGTGCACTTGGACATTCAGGACTTTCTGGCCGCCGTCGAAAACATCGATGATGTGGAAGTCAGTCTTTCCCAGGCCGATGCCGCGCTCAATTTTGTCTACACCAGCCTTTTGCCGGAAGAGATGGGAAAGATTCATGAATCCCGCCTGGAGACCGGTTTTGGACCCCTTTTCTCATCTCCTTTGGAGAGCGCCGAGGTGCAGGCCATCTCCTCCCAGGCAACGATACTGTCAGCTGCATTTATTCGCCGGATCCGGGATGAGAACCGTGGTGTTCTCCTGATGGAAGGGGCTCATCCATCGACTGAACCACTTGTCATGAATTACCACTACAGAGGGGATCTGGTTTTCTCATGTGAGCTCCCATTATCCATTTCTCCAGTCGGGGAGATGTTCCGGGTTGCCAACTTGCGGAATGTCGATCCGAAATTCTCACAGGCTGATCCCGGCCCCTGGCCCACCGATCTGGGCGAGCCACCCAACCTGCCCGATGCATATCTGAGAAGCTTCAAGGACAGCCTTCCCACCCTTGTGCATATCCATGGCTACAACTGGGGCGGAGATCAGGCACCGGCAGCTCATGCGGAAATTTTCAAGCGCTTTTTCCAGACAGGCTCCTGTGCCCGTTATGTCGGCGTCACTTGGTTTGGCGATGAAGGGACGCTCGAGCTCATTGGCACATCCTTTGACTACAATGAGAATGTCATCAATGCCTTCATCACGGCTGGCTACCTGCCGGAGGCATTGGCAACCCTTGCCGCACCCCTCACTTCGGTCTTCGCACACAGCTTGGGGAACATGGTCGCCTCCAGCGCCATCGTTGATCATGGATGGAATGTCCTCAACTACTTCATGCTCAATGCCGCTGTCCCGACCGAGGCCTACCTCGGAGAGCAGGAGGATCGCCGCAAAATGGTCAATCCGGATTGGAAAGACGAAGGGTCAGACCAATCGGATTATCCGGAATTCCTCATGCCGTCCTACTGGTCAGCCCTCTTCCAGCCGGATGATCACCGGTCACTGTTGAGCTGGAAAACCCGCTTCGGCGGCGTTTCAGGGAATACAATCTGCCATAACTTTTTCTCGACCGGGGAAGACATCCTCCGTTCAGGCAATGGCGATCTGCCCGCACTCTTTGAGGATATCTGGAAGACCGAACTGATCTGGGTTTACAATGAAATGGTCAAGGGAACGAGTACCCTGGCGACAAGCCTGACCGGCGACGTTCACGGTGGCTGGGGTTTCAACTTTTCCCACATGGACTGGATCAACCCCGGAGGGGCGGCACATCCTCCCGCGGGGGAATGGATCCGGATGCTCCCGGCAGAAGCAGCCTTGATCGATCCGGAAGAGCTGATCACAGAGCCATTTTTCAGACCCTTTTCCAGCGGTGATTCCGATTTTCCGGATTGGTCAGATGGTTCATGGCTTTATGGGAACAAGGAGGAAGCCAATGCCCACCTGCCTCCCGCTTCCTTTGTTGGTGCCTCTCCCAATGCCATCAAGAATCACGCGAAGATTCTGGCCGAGGGGTTGCCGGCCCATTCCGCACCAGCTGGTTCAAACAGCCTGCCAAAACTCCCCCTGCTTCTGAACTATGATCTGGATAAGGTCATCCGCCAGGCCCTCTTCTGGCCATTTAGGAGTCCGGCGGAGAAACAGGACCGATGGCTCCACAGCGATTACCTGAATCCTGCCCTGCCCTTTGTCGCCGAACTTTACCGAATCTGTGTTAAATCCATAAACCCGTAAATACATGAAAATCCCGATACTCTTCACAACTATTCTAGCCCATATGGTCCTCGTTGCCCAATCCCCCTCCAACTTGCCAAGCCTTGAGCTGACAACAGTGACGTTTACCGTTGTAGACCCGGCAGGCCAACCCGTTGAAGGCGCACGGATTGAAGCATCGCGCTACGGGCCGGGCAATGCTGAAGGAAAGACCGATGAAAGCGGGCGTGTCTCCCTGCAACTCTCAAAGGGTCGAAGCCTTACCGTGTATGTATCCAAAGATGGATACTACAAGACCGGCGGAGAGCTGTTTCGCGGTGGACTTTATAAAGGTCCGGAGAGAAAACTGATTCCACGGGAAATCGCTGACGCCTATACGATTGAATTGAAGCCGGTCCTGGATCCGGTCTTCATGCAGCATCGCCGGATCAGGGGAAACGCCCCCGCGGTGGACAGACCGGTCGGATTCGATTTACGGGTCGGTGACTGGGTCGGGCCGCTTGGAAAAGGCGTGACGGAAGACATGTTCTTTCATTTCCACGATGTCTATGTTGATGGAGAGACGTTTGCCGGAACGATGACAATCACCTTCCCAAACGAAGGCGATGGAATCCAGGCCTTCCAGGCGGCGCGTCCCTTTTCAATGGAATTTGGCAGCAACCTTGCCCCGCCCAACAGTGCTCCCCTGGATGGCTATGAGGCGCGGCTCTCCTACTCCATGGCACATCAGGAAGGCGATCCCTACCAGAGTTATCAGGAGAAGGATCGTAACTACATCCTGCGAACCCGGACTAAAATGGATGCCAGCGGCCGGATACTGGAAGCCTGCTATGGCTGGATCCAAGGCGAGATTGAGTTTGATCCGCGAGGAGATGAGGGCCCGGAGCTTGTTTTCAGCTACTTTTTCAACCCGGATACCGATCCGGATGCCCGATCCCTTGAATATAACCTGCACAGGCCCCGCAAATAGCTGGTGGCAGTGAAGCCTAAAGTTTGGTTGATTCCACCAAGAGTGGATTGAAACGGGAAATTGTTTAAATTCCTAACTTTCTATTAACCAATGCTTTACAGGTATTCACCTTCATTGTGGCACGGAACCTTCTAGTAGAATTGCATGCTATCATTGATTCTTGCCACCAGCCTGATTGCCCTTGGGCTTCTGGGGACACTTTTGCCCATCCTTCCGGGAACCGTCATCGCGTTTTCCGGTATTGCGGTTCACAAACTCCTTCTCGGGGAAGCGTCTGTCTCGTGGGAGTTTGTCGCCATTGCGCTGGGAATAACGCTTCTCACCCTTGTGATTGACGCATGGTGCACATGGTGGGGAGCCCGCCGCTTCGGTGCCTCATGGAAAGGGGCCCTTGGGGCGGTCCTGGGCGGGATCTTCGGGCTGCTCTTTTTCAGCCTGCCGGGCTTGATACTCGGGCCCATCGTCGGGGCTGTCCTGTTTGAACTGCTGGACAACCGGTCCGGACCCGAGGCGGCCCGCGCTGGTGCGGGAACAGTCGTTGGAGCCCTGATCGCGTTTGTCCTGAAAATCGGGCTCACCACCGGAATGGTCGCCGCCTTTTATATTTCCCTCATGGCCTGATCATATGCCGGAGCCAGTTCGCTCCAGTCATATTGCCTGAGTTGGCCGCTGAGTGGACACGGCTTCCGCCAGTCGCCGGAAGTGATCAAGTCCACAAGCATTTCAATGGCGTCTGATTCCGTCTCAAAGAAAACAGGCGCGTCCGCAAAATGCTCCGGATAGGCAAGCCGATTGGGCAGGACGGGGTGGCATCCACAGTAGACTGCTTCGACGACGCTTCCCCCGAAAAAATCCTGGATGGCCGTAACAGGGAGAATGTCCGCCTCCCAGAGCCAATGAGCATAGTCCGAAGCACTCTCGACAGCACCCAGATGGAGGACGCGGTCACCCAGGCGCTTGATCTTCTCCATAATCCCCTCGTCTGCCTCTTCGAGTTTCTGCCCGAGCAGGGCGATCTTGAACGGAATTTGCCGGTTCTGGAGCTCCAGGAGAATGTCCATGAATCCCTGAGGGCACTTGTCGAATTCCCAACGATGATTCCAGAGGAGCAAGGGTTCCCTGTTCACTGGTTTGTCCTGCCCTGGCTTGAGCTGGTCCAGTGCGTGCAGGTCCATGCCGAGCGGAAGGGCGCGTGACTTTTGTTCGATGCGCGCGATCGTCTCCATGTTCTGATGGTCCGGAAAACGGCCAAGGAATGCCGGGAGGGATTCAAGGAATGAGCGCCGATGGAATTCAGAATTAAAGAAGACTGCCGAAGAAGCCAGGGCAGTTGTGTAATTGATATATCCGTAATGCAGGTCACGCCCCGCTTCCCTGTCGGTATCGGATGGGGAAAGCGGATAAGAGATCTGGTTCTCATGAAAGTAGCTTGCCACGGGAGATTCAATCCCGGCTTCCCGTGTCAGGGAAATGAATACAGCGACATCCATCAGGTCATTCGCAAGGATCAGGTCATACCTTTCTCCTGACTCAATCAACTGGCCGGCAAAACTCACCGCGGCCCCGTGCATCCGCCATTTCCAGTGCCGGGGCGGAAGGGACAGGATATCCACCCTGTGACTGGAAAACCGCTTGTATTCATCCGCCCAACGACGATGTGAGCCACCATAATAGGGCTCAAGAAGGCAGATTTTTAAACAGGCACTATTCATTGAAGGCATTCCGCTTAGAGGATGGACGCATTGGTGTCCAACAAATGCCACCGGAAACCTGTGTTTCGATTGCCTGAACAGGCTGGATGAGCCATACTATTAAGCATGGGGATTCTGGATTGGATCAAGGCCAATGAAGTTCTGCTCAGCTTGCTGGGGGCTGCCAGCCTGCTCATGTTCCTTGGATCGCTGCTGATGATACCAATCATTGTCGCCTACATACCGGAGGACTATTTCCTTCGTCTAAAACAGAATAAATTTCCCCGCAAGCCGCTACGCCAGATTGGTCATATCCTGAAAAACCTCATGGGCGGGATTTTACTTCTAGCGGGTATCTGCATGCTCCTTCTCCCAGGACAAGGAATCCTGACCATGCTCGTCGGAATCAGCCTGCTTGATTTCCCGGGAAAGGCACGGCTGCAAATACGTTTGGTCCGCCTGCGAAGGGTCCGCAAATCAATTGCCTGGATCCGGCACAAAGCCGGTCGCAAGCCGCTGATTCTGCCAGATAGTGACTAAGAACCAGAGGGGATCGGCTACCCGCCCACGCGGTCCAGGACACTGGCCTCGGTTTCCGTACGGAACTGCCGCGTGTAGAGCGCATAATACGGGCCCTTGCGCGACATCAGTTCCGAATGGGATCCGTATTCAAGGATTTGACCACGTTCAATAACGAGGATCTTGTCGGCCGAGCGGATTGTTGAAAGCCGGTGAGCAATAACAAAACTGATCCGCCCATGCAGGATCGCGTGGAGGCCAGCCTGGATAAGCGCTTCGGTTTCGGTGTCGATGGAAGAGGTTGCCTCATCCATGATGAATATCTGCGGATTCGCCAGAATGGCCCGGGCAAAGGAGACCAGCTGCTTTTGTCCGGTGGAAAGCCGGTTGCCGCCCTCGCCGACATCCGTCTCATAGCCATTTTCCAGCTTTTCAATAAAGGCGTGGGCATTGACCAACCGGGCCGCTTCCTCGATTTCCTCCTGCGTTGCATCCAAGCGCCCGTAGAGAATATTCTCCTTTACGGTTCCGGCAAACAAGTGCGGAGACTGAAGCACAATCCCCAAGTTGGATTGGTACCAATCAAGGGAACGTTCACGATACTCAATACCATCAATATAAATTCCGCCACCGGTTGGTTCGTAGAAGCGTGCAAGCAGGCTCACAATGGTGCTCTTGCCTCCGCCGCTCGCCCCGACAAGGGCAATGGTCTCACCGGGATTGATGAGGAAATTGAAGTCCTCAAGTATTGGCTCGTCCTCCTTGTAGGAAAAACTGACGTTGCGGAATTCTATCTGCCGGATTGTTTTGGAGTGGCCATCCTCCGCCAGCGTGGATTCAGGGGCGCTCGCCTCGCTGGTGCTGAGCCGGGAGAGGACCGCGTCGCTGTCACGAATCTTGGGCTCCGTCGCCAGCAGGCTCAGCACGCGCTCCCCAGCCGCTTGCGCACCCTGTAACTGGACAAGGATTGCGGCAATCTGGTTGATGGGATCAAAAAACTGACCGGAATAAAATATAAACGCGATCAGGGTCCCCAAGGTAAGGGATTCCGCCAGATAGTCCCCTCCCCCGATCCAAAGGACCAGACCCGCGGCAACACTGCCGATCGTCAGGACAATCGGAAGGTAAATGGCCGACTGGATCGCGTTCAGGACGGAATAGTCGTACATCTTATCCGAGAGTGTGGAAAACTCCTTCAGGTTGGTCTCTTCGCGCACGAAGGTCTTGGTTGTTTTCAATCCTTGGATTCCCTCGCTGAATGAGGCTGTGATAAAGGAATTGTACTGCCGTGTCTTCCGCGAGCTCAGGAGAAGCCGCTTCTGGAACCATGAGCTGATCATCATCAATGGCGGGACAACGCTGAGGACAAGCAATCCAAGTTTCAGGTTCAGGGATAACAGGATCACCGAGATGGCCAGAATAAGGCTGCTCGCCCATACCAGATCCAGAAAGCTCCAGGCAATGATTCTCGAAAGCTTGTCACAATCACTGGTCAGCCGCGATATCAACCAGCCGGTGGGCCGGTGATCAAAGTAGGCAAACTCAAGCTCCTGGAGCCGCTTGAAGGTATCGCGTCTTATATCGTGACTCATGTGATGGCTCAAGCCGCCAGCAAGAATGATAAAACCCCAGACGCCCAGGACAAGCGTCAGGGCCAGCCCCATGTACGCCGAGACATAGGGAAGCACACTGAAGCCTTCTTCCATGCTGGAGACATCGTCGATGGCCCAGCGGGTCACGAGGGCAAAGCAGGCTTCACAAGTGGCAATGGTCACCGCAAGCAAAGCAATTCCCACCAGAAAGCGCTTGTATGGGTAGGCATGCCGGAGCACCTGATGCCAGAGCTTCCAGTCGAGTCGGTTATGAAATGTGTCTTCTTCGAGATGCATGCCGTCAGTTCTTCATTGTGAAGGGTTCCATCCCTCCCGGTTCCTCCTTGTTCTGGATGTGCCAGAGGCGGCGATACAAACCGTCGCTGCGACAAAGCTCTTCATGAGTACCTGACTCGACGATTTTCCCCTGGTCCATGACGATCACCCGGTCGGCATGCGACAACGTCGACAAACGGTGGGCAATGACAATTGTCGTCATCTTTCCATGACGCTTCCGCAAGGCATCAAGAATGATTTCCTCGGTCTCGGTGTCGACCGCACTCAATGCGTCGTCCAGCAACAAGACCGGCGCCTCGCGCAAGAGCGCCCGGGCAAGGGCGACGCGTTGCCGCTGGCCGCCAGACAGCGTCACTCCACGCTCGCCCACCAAGGTCTTATAGCCGGAAGGAAAGCTGTGTATGGTTTCATGAATATGGGCCATCTGGGCCACCCGGGTAATTTCTTTCTCACGGGCGGATGGACGGCCGAGCCTGATATTCTCAATGATAGACTTGGAAAAGAGAAAGGGTTCCTGCATGACTGTCGCGAATTGTTCACGACACCAGATCCGGTCCAGCTCCTTCATTTCAACACCATCAAACTGGATGCTCCCGCTCTGGTAATCATACAGGCGTAGAAGCAAATGAATCAAAGTGGACTTCCCGGATCCGGATGGGCCGAGTATGGCAAGGGTTTCCCCGGGCCTGACTTCAAAGGAGACCTTCTCCAAGGCGACCTGCCCTTCCTGGTGGGAGAAGGTTACATCGCGTGCCAAGATATGGCCGCGACCGGTTGGAAGGCCATGATCAGGCGTCCCTCCCTCCTCAGCCTCCTCAAGGATTTCCTCAATGCGCCCGATGGCGACGGTTGATTTACCCAACTCAGTCAAGGTTCTCCCCATCTGGCGGACCGGCCAAAGGACGAGGTTCAGCAACATGATGAACGCAAAGAGCGTCCCCACAGTCAGTGAACCAGAAGAGATAAAGTGTAGTCCAATTCCAAGGACAAGCGCGTTTTGCGACAAGGCGACAAAGTCCGAAATGGACCAATAGATTGCCATTAAGCGGATGAGGCGCAGCCCAAGATCGCGGTAATTCTGGTTGGGCCCACTGAATTTCTCTATTTCGAAAGCCTGACGACGAAAGGCCCGGACAACGCGCAAACCGGTCAGGTTCTCCTGTACCACGGCCGTCACTTTGCCCTCCGCTTCATCAAAGAGCTGGAAGAGGTAGCGAACGCGCTTGATATAAAAATACCCGAAGGCGATGAGTGGTCCAATCAAGGCAAAGCTGACAGCGGCCATCCGTGCATCAATCATGAACATGAGCGGAATCGCCGTTCCCATCAGAATGAGAGCATGACTGACCTCCACCACTTGCGTGCTGATGGCCATCCGTAGGGTTTCCACATCAGAGGTGCAACGCTGGACGAGATCACCCGTCTCAGCCTTGTCGAAAAAGCGCATCGGAAGGCGTTGCAGGTGACCATAAAGCCGGTTTTTCAATTTCCGGGCGATCCCGTCAGATGCCTCGGCGGCAAGCTTCCCCTTCATGAAATTGAACAGGCCGGCCCCGCAGGTCAGCCCGAAGATCACCAGACCAGCCGCCCAGAGATGACCAGCCAGCCAGTCCTGCTCGACGGTCCTGCGGAAAAAATCCACCACACGGCTCTGACCGGTCCCGCTCTGGAGGGCATAATCAATGGTCCCGCTGGCGACCAGCGGTACGAGAAAGCGCAATCCGGTCCCCGCCAGCATGCACAGGATGGCCAAAATGAACCGTGTCCGGAATCCAGCCATGAGCGACCAGGCAATCCGGATGACCTCCCGGACAGGGCGCGTGTTTGAACTGCGATTTTCTGAATCCACTCCTCTTGCCTTCAAAAAAAACGGTCCGGACCTATCCAGACCGAACCGATTTTTTTTAACTGTAATGATTAGGTCAATGCCCAACTAGCGCAGTCGACGTTTGAGCAAAACCAGTCCTGCAGCAAGGAATCCAAGAACCAGCGCAGCCAGTCCCGGCTCAGGCACAATCACAAAGGCCTGCTGCAGGGAAGTTCCGGTTAGTGGATCAAACAATTCCTCCCACAAATCAGCCGGAGGCAGGAAGGAAACAGAATCGTCATTCCATGCATCCAGTGAAGTCTTCCAACCAAACTCCAGCCCCTCGGTCGTGATGACGTGAATTTCCAACCAGTAAATGGTGCCTTCCTGCTGAATAAACTGAGCGTTCGGATCAATCGAAACGTTGTACTGGAAGTACTCGGAATGATCGCCGGGAAGGACCAATCCTTGCTGTGGATCATACCAGCCCTGTGGACTCGGAAGCTCGTTGCGTATACTTACCAGAGCAGGATCATGATCGGAGGTCTGGTATTGCCAGAGGAAAAATGACTCAGGGTGGCTGTAAGGCAAATCCACCCCAGCCGGTACGTCCGGGTAGATGGTTAACTGAATATTCTGAAGATCCAGCAGCGGATCCACAAAAACATCACCTCTCCAAGACCCCCAGAAGTGAATATCCGTGATCGGACCACTTTGTGTGCAGAGAAAATCATCCGCCACAAAGTTATTCTGGCTTACTTTAATATCCCATCCGACTGGATCCGGTAATTGTGGAAAGTGCATCTTATGCACGTCTCCCACCATCCAGTCAGCTTGCAAGGTTCCACACAATATAACCAGTGTGGAGCCGATTATTACCCGTACCATCGCATTCATCCGTATACCCTTCGTTGAGTTAGTGCGCGATGAAATCTAATAATCCCATTGCCTGATGGAGACAAGGGATCAATGGGGGGCCGAGCGGTTTATTAGTCCCGCTCGGGTATGGCATGATGGAGCCTAATTGGGAATGGAAGACGCAAAAAAAGGAGTATTCGGTTACCCGAATACTCCTTTTGATTATTAAAGGCTGATTAAGCCTGAACCGGAAGATTTAGCGATAACGCTGACGGCCACCATCGCGACCACCAAAGCCGCCACGGCCTCCGCCGCCGCCACCACGCTTGAAGCCACCGCCTCCGCCGCCGCCTCCGCCGCCACCGAATCCACCGGACCGGGGCTTGCGCTCTTCAGCTTCGCGGACGCGCAACGGGCGACCTTGCAGTTCGTTATCGTTGAGGCCCTCTACAGCAGCCTCAGCTTCTTCACGGTTTGGCATTTTAACAAACCCAAACCCACGGGAGCGGCCAGATTCGCGGTCCATAATGACCCGAGCTGACTCTACTTCACCGAATTGTGCAAACGCCTCATTCAGGTCTTCGTCCTGAACTTCATAGGCTAGATTTCCTACATATATATCCATTTAATCTACTCTAACTAAGATGCGCACCTTTTGAAACGGCTCCAGCAGGCGATGCGCATCCTGCGTGAAGCAACTTGATTATTCGATCGATGGGCCCCACAGGGTTCCGTTTCCGGACTCTCAGAATTGCCTATTAATCGACTGAACGCCATTAGATGCAGGAAAGAGCCCGCCCTGCAACTGTAATAATCAGCTTTATTCAGTATCCGGCCGCCTGCCCATCCTTGCGGCTTTCACTGGCTCCGGCATAGACGCCGGTTTCCGGATTCCGCCAGATGGCCTGATATCCCCCAAACTGGCCGCTCCCCGCTTCCAGGCAGTGGCCACGATCCTTGAGAGAGTCGATGACTTCCGGGCTAAAACCGGTCTCAAGGACCACAATACCGCCATTCTCCATCAATCCGCCCCGCGGGTTGGAATCACCGGAATGGACCACCCGTGGTGCATCACCAGCCTCTTGGAGTCCCAGTTTGAAATCAACCAGGTGACAAACAATCTGGGCATGGGCTTGCGGCTGGGTATCGCCTCCCATCACCCCGAAGGCGCAGAGAGGCTTTCCTTCCCGGGTGATGAAAGCGGGAATAATCGTGTGAAAGGGCCGTTTACCGGGCGCATAGACGTTGGCATGGCTTGGATCCAAGGCAAAGGAAGCACCACGGTTCTGGAAGCCAAACCCGAGTCCGGGCGGGCAAAGCCCTGACCCGATTCCCCAGTAATTGCTCTGGATAAAGGAGACCATGTTGCCCTCAGAATCCGCCGTACAGAAATATACCGTATCCCCACGCTTCAGCACTTCAGGATCCGGGATGACCGATGGGGCCGCCTTGTCCATCATGATTTGCCGGCGCTGGGATGCGGCATATTCCTTTGAGAGCAAGCGCTCCAAAGGAACATCGAAAAAGTGCGGATCGGCGTAGCAGCGGGCCCGGTCAGCAAAGGCCTGCTTTTTTGCCTCAACAAAAAGGTGAACAAACTCAGCCGATCCGAATCCCATCCCGGCGAGGTCGTAACCTTCAAGAATGTTGAGCATCTGCAATGCGGCCAAGCCCTGTCCATTGGGAGGTAGCTCCCAGATATCGTAGCCGCGATAATTTGTGGAAATTGGATCCACCCATTCGGACCGGTGCCCGGCAAAGTCCTCCTCGCGGAGGAATGAACCGCTTGCTTCCAGAAAGCCTGCCATTTCCCGGGCCAGTTTGCCGGTATAGAATCCGTCACGCCCCTCGCGGGCCAGGAGTCGGTAGGTTTCCGCCAATGCAGGATTGCGCCAGACCTCTCCCTTGGCGGGGGCCCGTTCACCATCCACGGTGAAAGTGTCCAGAAAGCCGGGAAAACTGGCGCGCAACTCGATGCTTTTATTCCAATAATAGGCAATGACCTCAGAGACCGGAAAACCCGATTCAGCATACTCAATGGCCGGGGCAAGAACCCTCTCAAAGGGGAGATGTCCGAATTTCTCGTGCAGGGTGAACCAGCCATCCACACATCCGGGGACAGAGACGGAGAGAGGGCCCAACATGGGGATGTGCTCCTGCCCGGTCTTGCCAAGAGCCGACCGCATATCGTCAAGGCTGGCACTGCGCGCGCTGCGTCCGCTTCCGTTCAGCCCGTGAAGGGATTGTGACTTGGCATCCCAAACAATGGCGAACAAGTCGCCACCGATACCGCAACCGGTGGGTTCCATCAGGCCAAGGCAGGCATTGACGGCAATAGCGGCATCCATGGCACTGCCGCCTTCGCGCAAAATTTGCAGGCCCACCTGGGTGGCAATGGGTTGGCTCGAGGCCACCATGCCATGTTGGGCTAACACCTCACTTCGGGTTGCAAACGCCTTTCCTGAAATCCGATCTGCCATGCGAAAAGGATGCCTTGGAATTCATCTTTCGCAAGGTCCAACCCGTGAAAGAAAGGCTTGGCATCAGGATGGGATCCCCAAGCATCAGGCCCAACCCGAAATGGAATTAAAGCACCTCAAAGTCGTATGTGGAATTATTGTCCACAAGGACCGGATCCTCGCTACCCGCCGGGACCCGGGCCGGGCCTTTCCCCTGCTCTGGGAGTTCCCCGGAGGCAAGATTGAGGCAGGTGAGTCCGGTGAAGAGGCATTGCATCGGGAACTTCTGGAGGAGTTGTCCCTCAAAGTGAAGATTGTTCAGCCGCTGGAACCGGTTGAGCATCGGGAGAACGGGCATCATCTGATCTTAATTCCATTCCTCTGCAAGCCAGCACAGGAACAAGCGCCTGTCCTTCATGAGCATGTGGAAATGCGTTGGGCCAATTTACAGGAATTGCGCAGGCTTGAATGGGCCCCGGCCGATATCCCAATTGTCGAGACCCTCCCCCAATTCCTTCAATCCTCCAGTTGATTGCCTCCTCAATTTGCATTTTTGGAGAAGCCGCATACACGTTTCCTCCATGACAGAGAGCTACACATTTCATGTCCCGCTGAAGGAAATCTGGGTCAAAGCCGTCAAGCTTTACCAGGATGGCAATCGCGACAGCAGCACCTATTTCAATACTGGGGAAACAGCCTTTCTCGAATCAATCGGCCACACTGCCCAGGAGGTCTTCGACTTTGCCGAGGACTTTGTGAACGGGGGCGAGCCTGATTTTGAAACCTTCCTGCTGGTCGCCTCACTGCGCCGATTCTACTTTCTACACGTCATGAAGGGCGATAAGAGCGATGTTGTCGTCGACACGGGAGACCTCCCGGCGAAAGATCTCTCGGTGGCCGGAATCGACTGGTTGCCGCGGATCATGCCCAAGGCACGGGCCAAGCTGCGCGGGGAGATGTCCGACGATTTGATGTACGGCTGCGGCGGTGACCGGAAGTTTTTCAAGGCCAACAACCTGCATCCGGCCGAATTCCTCGCTTTTGTCATGCAAAATTTTGATAACGACGAGGCGATTATTGACTTCGTGGCCAGCGGTTCGAAAACTGCTGCCCATTCATGAAGCCAATTGAGTTGATCAAACAGAACGCGGAGGCCCTCTACGGAGAGGAGCAACTGCTCGAGAAGCTGGCCACCGGGAAGCGCCTGAAAGTGAAACTGGGTGTGGATCCCACGCGCCCGGACCTGACTTTCGGCCACATGGTGGTCTTCAACAAGCTCAGGCAGTTCCAGGACCTCGGCCACGAGGCCATTCTCATCATCGGGGACTTCACCACCTTGATCGGTGATCCATCTGGCCGGTCCTCCACCCGGCCGGTCCTTACCGAGGAGGAAATAAAGGCCAACGCGGAAACGTATGTCAATCAGGCCTACAATATCCTTGATCCCGACAAGACGACTGTGCGTTTCAACTCGGAATGGTTCAACGACATGTCATTCAAGGATTGTCTGGGCCTCGCGCGCAAGATGACGGTGGCCCGCATGCTTGAACGGGATGATTTCTCCAAGCGCTTCGGTTCCAATACGCCGATCTCGATCATTGAATTCCTGTATCCGCTGGTTCAGGGCTACGACTCGGTAATGATCGAGGCGGATGTCGAGCTGGGCGGAACCGACCAGACTTTCAACTGCCTCGTCGGGCGCCAGCTCCAGAAGGAGGCCGGGCAATCCGAGCAAGCCGTATTGACCCTTCCACTACTTGTTGGAACCGATGGAACCAAGAAGATGTCCAAATCGCAGGACAACTATATCGCCTTTAATGATTCTCCCAAGGAAATGTTTGGTAAGATCATGTCGATCAGCGATGAGGTCATGTGGGACTATTACCATCTCCTCCTCCTGAAGGCGGATGAAGAGGTCAAGGTGCTCAAGGAACAGCATCCAATGGAGCTCAAGAAACAACTGGCATCAATCCTCACTTCCATGATTCATGGCGAGGGGGTTGGCGAACACGAGCGCGGTCAGTTTGAACAGGTTTTCTCGCAGAACAAGCGACCGGACGAAATGCCGGCCTTTAACTGGGATGAGCTTGCGGATGAGGAATCACAATCGCTCTTGAACCTGCTTGGCAATTCCAAGCTGATCCAGAGCAAGAAGGAGGCTCGGCGCCTCATCCAGCAGGGTTCGGTCAAGGTCAACGATGTGAAGGAAACCGATCCCTTCAGCATGCTCAGCAGGCCTGATGACCCGATGGTGATCCAAGCCGGCAAGCGGATCTTCCTCGAGATACGTCCCTAGAAGGGTTTCAGCCTTTCCGGGATTGGACAGCTGGATGCCAGCCTTCTGACCCACGCCGGGAGACAGGAGTTTCCCCTTCATCAAGCTGGTAGAGGTGTATCCACTTGTTCATGACAAGTTGATGAACAACCTCGTGGTCTTCAATGACCTTGTCGATAGCTTCCCTTGGGGCCTGGATAAACACACTCAACCGGACAGGCTCGTGAATCCACTGCTTGCCATCATGCAGGGATTGCAGGGAAAGTCCCGTCCGGAGGTCGCCCCCATTCCCGGTGAAAACCCCGATTGTCCCGCCAACGACATTATGCAGGACCTTGTTTCCGCTCCCATAGCGCTTGTTGTCCACAGTGGAGGCGTAATACTGCATGTTGATCCAATGGGTGACGATCATCGGGGCTGTCATGATCAGCTCAAGCACTTGAAAGCCCGAATCACGTTTCCAGTCGTAATCATGAAGAAAGGACCGACCAGCAAGATCGAGGTGGGCCGTTCGTTTGCGGGGGGCGACAATAAAGCTGGAATTGTTGGCCAGTCCCCATTCCGGTCGGACTTCCGACCAATCACGGCTGCGACGACGATACTTGCCGAGCAAGCCGGGTTTTCCCGCCGGTAATTGAAGGCTTTCAGCCCGCTCTGCCCGTGCACGGTCCCCGGCCTCTTTCAACCAGTGCTCAAGCTTCTGGACAGATTGGACCCATTGGGGACCGACTTCATCAAGATCAAACAGGCGGACCTCATCGGTTGTGGTGTTGTGCAGGCCAGCTATGAATCGTGTCGACTCAGGAATGTGGATTGCCTCCTTCTCCAGCCCGGAACGGACAGATGGTTCATTGAGAAGCGCGGCGAGCACCCGCGCATTGACTTCCCCGGTCTGGCCGCAGCAGGCGCCACAATCAAGCCCGGCTGCATGCGGGTTGTTATCACTCTGGCTTCCGTGACCTGTCAGAAGCACAAGTTCGGGAAAATCTTCGGTCAGGGACATGGCTCGAAGAATCCGGGCGGCAAGGGCCACGCGTCCGGAGATCTCTTCTGGACTGCCGTTGCCAACCAGACGCGGCTTCAATTGCGCCGCCTCACGCTCACGCAGGCCCTTGACAGCCTGACTGGCGGATCCGCCGAGCAGACCGTCCTTGATGAGCTTGAAGGCGTACAGGAGACCGGCTGCCTCGACGTAGGAGAAAAACGCCGTGCCGGCCGTTTTCAGATGCCCGGCTATGGAGCTCCCGATCAGTCGCTTGCGTCGCTTTCCGGCAATCGTATGACAAACTTCATCGCCTTCGCTGCAACAATCCCCAGCCTTCAATACCGGGGCAAGTAATCCGGGTAGTTGTGGTTTCACTACATCAAGGCCCGCGCCCTGGTAACTCAAGGGCAGCCCGAAAAAGCCGGCAAACCCGCCTGTGCGGATGCGTGGATCGACTTGTTCAAGGGCCCGCCTGAAAACTTCTGAGCGCACATCAATACAGAAGAAGGCGCGCAGCTCCGGTTTAATTTCATTGCTTGACTTGGGCACAGGCAGGGAAAGGCGGTTTACGAGCTGCTTCTGAACGGAAATTTCGAGTGCCCTCTGCCATATCCAATCCAGCTCCTGAGACTCGCGGCACATCGGCTTGAGGGCTTTCCATGACTCAACATTGCCCAACCATCCATAAGCTAATCCCTCCTGCTCAGCGTGTCGAAGAAGCACCCATTCCCATGCAAGGCGAATCGCCAGCAAGCCGATCAGATGGTTGCTGCTTCCCTCATGGGAATTGTCAAGGCGGTCCTGCCAGCGCAAGTAAGCACACCAGGAGGCCCAGCCGTTGATACTCAACAGGAGCGCTTCCAGGTAGTCCTGTTTTGCGGCGCAAGGAATCTCCAGCGCATCAAGGCTCTGTGCAATCAGCTGCTCAGGATCCATTGGCAAATCCTCAAAAATGGAGCCAATACCCGAGACGCCCATCAACAGCCCGATACCCCGCTCATGTCGAACCATCTCAAGCCAAGTGGCATAAATGTTCGATTCGGTCGACATTCCCCAGCTCGCCTGACCCCGGTCGAAGTATGCCGCGCAAAACTGGCTCATCTGGTGGGTCACTTCATTCTGCCACGACATGTTGTGCTCAAGGTCCCGTCGCATGTCGATGAAATGAGTCATCAAGCGCATGCTGACAGTAAATGACGAAGTCTGCAGATGGGCGGAAAGCTCATCTACCTTCACGCCGATTCCGCATTCCCGTGCAGCAGCCAGCAATTCAGATTGCCCGATGGTCCCGTCATTCCACTTCGCCCGATAATATTTGCGCGGCATCAGAAAGTTGGTCCCTGAGAAGAAGGCTATCTGATTGGAACACTCTTGAAAGGGTGTATCAATCCGTTCCCACCACGGGTTCACCGCAATGAACTGATCCAGTGGCCAGACCGGGGCAATCCGCTCAACGGCCGCCTTCGCTGCTTTTAGGGAATCGCTGTGGCGACTGGCCTGATTTGATTGATTGAATTTGTCGGAAATCTGCATGAATCGAAATTTCGAAAGTTATGACCGGGCTTGAGGCCAGATGCGAAGCGTCAGGAAGGTGAAAATCTCATCAAGATAAAGTCCGTGATAAAGCAATGCGTGCAGGCGCTGGACTGCCGGCGTGCGAGGATTCAAGCGAATCCACATCAGCAACCCATAGGTCAACAGAAAGGCTACCAAAACAAAGCCGACCGCCACAGGAGATGGTTTTCCGAGCGGTATCAACGGGGCATACCATTGAGCGAACAAGTGGTGCCAGGTAAAATACAGGCCACTCATGCCAATCGATATCCCGGCAAGGAGTGCCCATGAACGGAACTCGCGCAAGGCCAGCCCCTCGGCAAGCACCGTGGCCGTGGCCACGGCAAGAATTGTTCCGATTGCCCAGATTGCTGGCTCGTGGGCTGGACTGACACCAAATAGCCAAGCCACAAGTGTGACAAGGACTAGTGCAAGCGCCAGGGCCCCAACCCAGTGGACTGGACGGGATTCCTTGCGGGGATCCACGGAGAGCTTTTGCAGGGTTTCCGTGACCGTCCTCCCTGCTCCAAGAAAGGACCATGCCTTGTACAGTGAATGTGCTACCAGATGCAGAAGTGCCAGGGAGTAGGCACCCAGGCCACACTCCATCAACATAAAACCCATCTGTGCACAGGTTGACCAGGCAAGCATCACTTTGATGCTGATCCGGGTCATCATGATCATTCCGGCAATGACCGCACTGGTCGTGCCAAACAGGATCAGGAGCCACTGCGCCAACTCAACTTCCATGATAAGCGGGGAAAAACGGATCATCAGAAAGCCGCCAATATTGATGACGCCGGCATGCAGAAGCGCTGAAACCGGAGTTGGGGCCTCCATGACCTGGATCAACCAGCCGTGAAAGGGCAATTGCGCACATTTGAGGACTGCTGCCAATACAAGCAGAATAGAGGCTGTCTGCACAGAGCCGGGCAAATTGCCCGTCATGCCGGTAATCTGACTCAGGATGATCCCAAGATCAAAAGTCCCGAACTGCATCCCCAGTAATGCAAAACCACTCACCAGGAAAAGGTCCCCGGTTCGGCTGATTAGAAACTTCTTGTGCGCCGCCAGCATCGCCGCCGGCCGCTCGGGATAAAAGGTCAGCAGGCGGTGCAGGCAGAGGCTGGTTCCAATCCACGCTCCCGCCAGCAACATCAGGTGGTTCGCTGAAACCAGCACCACCACGCAGCTGACCGTGCCCAGAAACCAGCGGGTGAAACGTCCCTGGCCGGGATCACCGGCAAGATAGTTCCGGCTGTACCGGAATATGATTAAGGCGATCAGGCCGATCAGGCCGAGCATCGTCACGCTCAGGCTGTCCAGCCGGATCAATCCCCATAGATTTGTTCCATCCATTTCCATTGAACGCCTACTATAGGGAATAATTGACATTAAGTATAATATATTATTTTGTTTATTTGGTTCTATTTTATCGAACTATGAGACGGCTCAATTACCACCACCTGCACTACTTCTGGATGGTTGCCCGGCAGGGCAAGCTCACCGAAACCGCTAAATTGCTGAGCATCTCCCAATCGGCCCTCTCGATGCAGATCCGGCAGCTCGAGGAAGACCTTGGACATAAGCTCTTCCACCGGAAGGCGAGGAAGCTTGAACTGACCGAGGCCGGACAGATCGCCTTCTCGCATGCCGATGATATTTTCCGCCGCGGCGATGAACTGAGGACCCTCCTCGTCGAGGGACAACAAACGGACCTTCAGCATGTCCGTATTGGTGCCGTCGCTACACTTTCAAGAAATTTCCAAGAGGCCTTTGTCCGCCCGATCATTGACCGCGAGAACGTCCACCTTGTCATGCAATCCGGGCGGTTGGAGGAAATGCTTTCCCGTCTGGCCACCCACTCGATCGATCTCCTGCTTAGCAATGTTCCTGTGCAGGGAGACGAGGAACATCCCTGGCGAAGCCGCCTGATCGCGCGCCAAGCCGTGAGCGTTATCGGACGAAAGGAAAAGCGGAAGCGGGCCTTCAGGCTACCGGAGGACCTGCACGACTGCCAAGTGCTCCTGCCAGGTCAGGGAAGCGAGATCCGGAATGCCTTCGAACTTCTTTGTGAGCAATGGGAGGTCCATCCGCGGATCCTCGCGGAAGTCGATGACATGGCCATGCTGCGCCTGCTGGCCCGCGATTCAACCGCCTTCGCGATCATGCCCAAGGTCGTTGTGCGCGATGAAATCAACAGCGGTTTCCTGGTCGAGCATGCCACCCTTCCCGGCGTATTTGAGAATTTCTACGGGGTCAGGGTACGACGCCACTTTGAATCGCCCATCATTCGTGAACTGATGCGCCGACCGGCTGAGGACTTTCTTAACCCGGATATTGAATGAAGCCGCTCGCTACGGAACGAACTTAAAGATGACAGGCGCTTCCACTGTATCAAGAAGTCGGTCCATGTCTCCATCGAACGTCTTGGTGACTGGGTTTCCGTTACGCCCCAGGCCTTCAAAAACACCGGCATCAACCAGATCCCAGATGACTGCCTTGGCCTGACCCTCGTTTGTAAAGAGTCCGAAGTGGCTTTCTGATCCATCGGGGGTCGAGCTCTTCCATGGCTCGTTGAAGGCTTGGAAGTAAAAACAGCTGATGCCGGCGGAATCCGTCCATTCACGCATCGCATCATGAAATAGCTTGGACGTGTATTCATCGGCAACCTTCGTGCCTTCAGGTCCGTAGTGCGAATCGTCGCGTGTCGCCCATCCGGTCTCCCCGATATGGATCTGCTTGTGGATCCCGTTCTCCGTCATGTAAGCGCGGGCTGCCTCCAGCTCGCTTTTCTGGTGGGCGATGGATCGCGCGACAGCGCGCTTGCGCTGTTCAACAACAGGCAAACCAGCATCGCCTTCAACAGCCCACTCGAAGGTCGGCTTGTAATAGGAATCGTGGAAAGCATAGGTGTGCAGGGAAACATAATCAACAGCGCGCAGAAGCTCCAAAAGGTCGTCGTTGTGATAACTTTCCTCTCCACCAAGGGCTGCCCAGTTGTCCGATGTCGTGATCCACAAATCCTTCGAAAGTCGCCCGTCCGCGCGTGCCTCGCGCAAGACATTCACCCAATTCAGGATAATTCCCGGGGCCACATGGTGCGGCTGCCAGGTCACCATGGCCTCGTTACCGACGGCAATGATTTTCACTACCTCCGGATAGGCCTGAGCCAGCTCGATCGCCCGCTCAATCTCGAGCCGGTTAAATTCCGTATCGCCACGGGAGTGGTCGGCACTGTCACTGTAGACGCCTGCACATTGGATCCATGCCCCCAGCATTACATACATCTCAAAATCAGGATCCTCCTCCCGTAATTCCTCGATCGCTTGTAAGGTGTGCGCCACCTGCGGATACCTCTGGGTGTTGTAAGTCCGGAAAATCCGGATCCCCATCGCATGGATCAGGCGCAGATCCTCTTTCAGTTCCTCCACAGTGGAGGCAAGCTCATCTGAACGCTCTGTGGTCCGCCAGGCGGAAAAACTGATCGCCCGGTAGTCAGGATTGCCAAGGATTTGCGCTGCTGTTACTTCAGCCCGGTCGCTCCGTCCGGAAGTGGCACAACCTCCAAAAAACAGGCATGCCAGCGCTAACAGGGTAAGATATAATAAGGAGACTTTCATGGCTTTTGTCTTATCGGATTCAGAGACAAAACTCGTCCCCAAGCCCGATTTTCGTCAATACAATAATCTGCGATTGCGTGCAATTATTGTGGGAGGTTAATATCCCGGTTTACCGGTTGTTCCGGACAAATCCTGTCTTAGCCCAGTGGATTCGGCACCTGTGAGGAATGATGGTGCAGAATCGGCGCTTCCTTGGACAGGTCAACAATTATACTGAAGCGCGCCTCGAAGGCCGTCTCTTTTCCGTGAAGCAGAAAGTGCCAGGTATAGAGGCCACTGACCGAATGCAGGCTCTCACATAGTTTCTGTTTGATGAGCGGATCCCTGCTCAAGTCCACCCTTAGGCCTTCGCGGCTGCTCAGTTTCTCAAAGTAGCCCCGAATGCCTTTGGGCCTGCCAAGAAAGCCAGCGCTGAAGGTCGGCTGAAGGATGGCCTCCCTGTTGTATAGAGCCAGGACGCCTTCCGCGTCACCGGCATTCACCAGATCCAACCAGGCGTGAAGAAGGGTTTCCGAGGTATCAAACATGGTCATAGCGAGCTTGCCCGTTTTCTACAGTTAGATTGGAAAGGGTCAAGGCCCCAGGATTCGAGATTCGCGGAAATAATTGGAAAACCTTCAGGACAGACTCTTGATCAAACGCCAATCAATTTGGACATGTTGAAAATGTCATTGGCGTTGCCTTTGAAAAGAGACCCATCACGTTTAAGCCCATGAAGATCACGCC
The DNA here is from genome assembly GCF_010500615.1 of Oceanipulchritudo coccoides. Classification (NCBI taxonomy): domain Bacteria; kingdom Pseudomonadati; phylum Verrucomicrobiota; class Opitutia; order Puniceicoccales; family Oceanipulchritudinaceae; genus Oceanipulchritudo; species Oceanipulchritudo coccoides. The sequence goes on along the minus strand of NZ_JAAGNX010000001.1, from coordinate 870,209 downwards.
GGAATCAGCATCAATCGGCTTCATTGGGCTTGGGGTCATGGGGCGCAGCATGGCGGCCAATCTCATGAAGACGGGCTACCAACTTCACGTGCACACGCGAACCCGGGACAAGGGACAAGCCCTGATTGAAGCGGGGGCCCAATGGCACGATTCGCCAGCCTCGCTGGCACGAGTTTGTGACGCGATAATCACGATTGTCGGCATGCCGGAAGACGTCGAATCGGTCTATCTAGGCAAGGATGGACTTATTGCCAATTCCCGCCCAAGGACGCTGCTCATTGACATGACAACGTCCAGTCCCGCCCTTGCAAAACGGATCTTTGAGACCGGTCAGGAGAAGGAGCTGGCCTGTCTGGACGCGCCGGTGAGTGGGGGGGACATTGGGGCCAGGAATGCGAAACTTTCCATCATGGTCGGAGGGGAGGAAGACGCTTTTAATACCGCCCTGCCCCTGTTTGAGACGATGGGGGCAAATTGTGTGCGGCAAGGCCCCGCGGGGAGCGGCCAGCATACCAAAATGGCCAACCAGATCGCCATTGCCTCCGGCATGCTCGGGGTCTGCGAGGCGATGGCTTATGCAAAGCAGGCCGGACTCGACCAGGAAACGGTCCTCAAGAGCATTGGTAGCGGAGCCGCGGGGAGCTGGTCCCTGAGCAACCTCGCCCCGCGGATGATCGCGGGTGACTTTGCCCCCGGGTTCTATGTGAAGCACTTCATCAAGGACCTGCGGATAGCCATTGAATCCGCAAAGGACCTGGGCCTCGAGGCACCGGGGCTCGAACTGGCCATCCGCATGTATGAGAAACTGGCCGCAGAGGGAGGCGAGAACCTTGGCACGCAGGCGCTGTATCGGCTCTACCAGGGTTAGTGAGTACGGATTGAATTTCATTCCCTCTCAGATTGCAAAAAAGGGCCCGATCATTTACGACCGGGCCCCGTCAATCCAGATAATCCAGGTGGAAAGAGAATTATGGGGCAAGCGAGATGACGGTCACACCCACTTGCCGATAGAAGATTTTTTCACCCGGAGCAAGGGAACCGACATTGGCCGTGATGTCCGCGCCGGCACCTGTCCATGTCCGGTTAAGCGATGTCCACGGAGCCGCTAAAGTTGCGCTGGACTCGACGGAATAAACCCGGCCAAGTTCACCAAACCAGCCAATTTGAAGAGTCCCTGCGATATCCTGTATGGAATCGATGGATTTGGTATCAGCTGTGTCGTACGTGATCGCGAAGGCTGAGTAGTCGCCCGGTGTTTGTGCAACGCCATCAATGGTGATGAGTCCGGCGTCGATAAAGCCCTGCAAGTCGGTTGTGTAGTCAAGGCCGGCATTGACGACAACCAGTTTGCCCGTGCTGCCAGCTGGGAAATTAAAGGCATGCGTGCCGCCATTCGTTGTGTAAACGAGGCTTGAGCAAACAGCCGTCCCGCCGGAAAGATTATAGGTACCGCCACCGTTGTTGTTGGAGCCTACACCAAACTGGAAGCCAACCGAGGGAACGCCGACTGTTCCAGCAGTCTGATTGAAGATCCCATCGCTCTTGCGCCCGAGAAGCAGGCTCAGTCCGCCAGGAATAAAACTACCACTGGAATTCCAGTTGATCTCCGTGGCAGGCTGGCCGGTGTCATCCCGTCCAAGGGCAATCGCTCCACCAGCTGTCCAAGTGGATGCTCCGCTGAACGTGATCAGCGCGTTGTCGAGGCGAAGACCCGCTGAATCGTAGTGGGCATTTTGAATGAAGTTCGTGGTGATACCGTCAAGTATGCTCAGGTCTCCACCGCCTGTGACAACCGTGAAGCTGCTACCAACTTGAGCGGTATCTCCTGAAACAGGAACGACTCCACCAACCCAGTTAAGGGCGGAAGCCCAATCGTGGTCCTCGACAAACACACCAGGATTGCCGATTGGATCTGGTTCAAAATCAGGTGCCAAGTCATTAAATACGATCGGTGGGGGCCCGGGGAATCCGGCAAAACTAATGGATGTTTCAGTCCCCGAATAGACAATATTGAAAAGGGCGTAATTCCCGGGATACGCGGCCCCGTCAACCGTGATCTTGCCCGAGTCAATGAAGCCTTGTAAAGCTGCCGTGTAATCCGCTCCGCCGTTTGCAACGACAAGGGTTCCTGTGCTGCTCGGGGGGAAATTAAAGGCGTGTGAACCGAGATTCGCGGTGAAGACCAAAGTCGAAGCACTTACCGTACCGCCCCAAAGATTATATGTTCCATTGCCGGAATTTCCGGCCCCGGATCCGAACTGAAGGGGGACAGTGGCCGATCCGACTGTGCCGCCAGTCTGGTTAATTGTCCCGTCGCTTCCCTCACCAATCACGAGTGCCGTCGGCGTGAATGTTCCCGTTGAGATCCAGTCAAGGGTTGCTGATGTAGCCCCTACGTTTTTTCCAAGTGTGACAGTCACCCCGTCGTTCCATGCGGATCCCTGACTAAAGGTGACAACCGCATCGTCAAGATCGATTCCCGACGAACTGAGAATGGCTGTTCCTGAAATATTTGTAGTGACACCGTCAAGCACATCGACATCGCCGCCACCGGTCACAACCGCGTAGGCCAATCCGACATTCGCAATGTCACCTGTTGTCGGCACAACGCCGGAGTCCCAATTCAACGGGCTTGTCCAAAGGCTGTCCGCCACTTCCCCGTCATTGAAATTGACCGGTGCGGGACCTGCATATCCTGACAGGCTAACCGTTGTATCGGTGCCTGAATAAGCGATTGTGAAAGCTGAGTAATCACCGGGCGTTTGCGCGACTCCAGCAACTGTGATGTTCCCAGAATCGATAAACGCTTGGATGGCGTTCGTATAATCCAGCCCGAAGTTCGAGATAATCAGCTGGCCTGTGCTGCCGCTGGTATAGTTGAAAGTTTGAGCTCCAAGGTTTGCCTCAAAAATCAACTCGAGACCGACCGCGGATCCGCCCGATAGATTATAAGTTCCAGAACCAGAATTGAGAGCACCTGTCCCAATGCGGATCCCGACCACGGGATCACCGACCGTCCCAGTTGTCTGGTTAAGTGTGGCATCATCAACCCGCCCAATAAGCAAATTTGTGCCACTCGGGGTTAATGTCCCCGTTGAATCCCAATTCACGATAACCGATGAAGTTGCTCCATCACGCCCAAAGGCAAGGCCACCAGAGGCTACCCAGGATGAGGAATCACTAAAGGTAAGGACCGCATCATCCAGTCGAAGGCCCGCACTTGAATAAGTCGCGCTTCCCGAAAAATTCGCAGTCAGCCCATCCAGCAAATTGAGATCGCCTCCACCTGTTTCAACCAGGAACGTCCCACCCACATTCGCCGTGTCACCAGCAACCGGCAGCCCGTTGTCCCAGTTCAGGGCAGATGACCAGCGGTGATCCATTACAAAGACACCAGGATTCCCGATTGGATCCGGCTCGTAGTCCGGCGCAAGGTCATTGAAGTTTGTCGTGACTTGCCCAACCAGGGGCTGGACAAGGAATAAAGCGGCGCAAAGGCCAACCATCGGGGTAAACGGGTTTTTCATGATTTTTGAGTAGGGTTGGAGAATGTGGTTCGTATTCCCACTGAACAACAGCCGGAACAGTTACATTTACGCAGGTACAAATACGGATAGTCAACAATATTTTTGATTTTTGTCTGATTAAACAAACAGATATCAGATTATAAAGTAAAACGGGCACACAACAGCCTTGGCACAGTAAAAAAGAGCCCGTTTCAGAGGTCGACGGGGAGCTTGTTTCAGACGCGCTGTAGCGCTGGAAACCTGAAGGGAATCAGTCCTTGTTGATGTAGGCGAAGCGGCGGGTCACATTGGACTGCCGGTGAGCAAGCCATTCGGCCGGGACCCATCCCGGGTCGAGCTTGAAAGTGTATCCACGGCCGGAATCGTGGAGCAATGTAATCGTGTTCAGAATCAGGGCGGCCTCCTCAAGCGACTTGGCCTGCTTCAGGCAATCGGTCAGGACAGGACGAGGATCCTCAAGACCGGTCAGCGCGAGGAATTCGGCGGACCGCATGCGGACAAGATTGTCTGGGTCGCCTGTTGCCATTTCACGGGCCCTGCCAGCAAATGATTCCGCCTCCGTGCCAAAGCTGCTGCAGGCGATAAGGGCCCAATAGCGTTTCAGCGGATCCTTTGACTCCAAAGCCCTGGCAAGGCCCTTACGCGCCTTCTTGAATGGCTTCAGGCTGAGATCGGCGGTGCCCACGAGGCGCGCAATCTGCTTCTTCTTGTTCTGCCCGTAGGCGCTGGGATCGTTGGCGGCTTCCGCAAACAATACCGGTTCGGGAATAAAACTGAGATCGGGCATGGACTTGACCTGCTCCTGCAAGGCCTCCCGCATCGATTTCAGGACTTCCCGGTATTTCCGATCGCCGGCCAGGTTCTTCAATTCAAAGGGATCCTGGTCGAGGTCGTAGAGGGCTTCCACCGGGCGTGCCTCAAAGAATTGTGCCTGTTCGGAGGTCAGCTTGCCCGCTTTGTAAAGCTCGCGCCATTCTTCATAGGCCAGCATCTGGAAGCGGTAATTATTCTGCAGGCCGTCCACATTGAACGGCTGGTAATTACGCATATATTTGTACTGACCTTTCCGGATGGCGCGGACCATGTCATACTTCTCGTCGAAGCGGTCGGCATAACTGAAAACCGTGTCGCGGGACTCCAGCTCGTCATGATTGACGCCCTTGCCGAGGAAGGGAAGGCCATCCATCTGCCCGGGAACGTCAACACCGGCAAGATTCAGGACGGTCGGGGCAAGGTCAACAAACTGGACAAAACCGTCCACACGCGTTCCGGCCTCGACCGGAAACAGGTCCTTCCACTTTTCCGGGACATAGACCACCATGGGCACATGCAGCCCGCGCTCATAAATGTACCCCTTGCTCCCGGGCAGAACCCCGCCGTGGTCGCCGTAATAGAAAATGATCGTCTCCTCCATCAGGCCGTCCTTTCTCAACGCCTCTATGAATTCCCCGATTTCCCGGTCCAACTCCATGTGCAGATCCCGGTATCTGGCGTTGGTGTAACGGAAGGACGCCGTATCCGGATGTATTGGAAAAACAGCGACAGTCTCCGGATCGGTGACAGTCGGCTGCGACTCCATCTCTTCCCTTTTGAAATGTAGCTGTCCCTCATGAGTTGCCCCGTAATTCTGCACATGAAAAAAGGGCTGGCCGGGCTTCCGGTTGCGGTAGGAAGCCTTTCCGGATGAATCATCCCACACGTCGTTTCCCTTGATGAAGTTGTAATCCTCCTTGCTGTTGTTGGTCGTGTAGTATCCGGCGCGTCTCAAGTAGGCGGGAAACATCTCCAGGCCCTCCGGCAGCGGGACGAGCACGGACCTCCGGTGAAACTGCGTGAACACGCGCGGCCCATAGCACCCGGAGATGATCGAGCTCCGGGCGGTCGAACAGACCGGGGAATTGGCAAAGGCATTGTTAAAGACAATGCCCTGTTGGGCCAAACGCTCCACATTCGGCATGGGCGCCCCACCCTCGTCATACAACCGGAGGTAATGCGTCGAATTGTCCTCGCTTACCAGCCAGACAATGTTGGGCCGTTGGCTTTCAACCGTTGACGCCTGAAGAGGATTTGCAATGAGCGCTGTAATGAGCACGGCGATCATCGGCAAGATTTGGCAGGGTGTTTTCATAATACGGTCGGAAATGATCTCGAGTATTCTATTGGGGTGTGGACGTCTGTATCACGAATGGCTTATTTTCTTTGCGGTCTATCCGCGCTGGAGACTATGCTCCACTCTTGGATCTCGTCAGTCCAGAGCGGCGCTTCTTCTTTCGGAAGAAAGGCCGACATGCGCTCCTTGACGGAGGCAAAATCCGGATTGTCGGCGAGATTGGTCCATTCATCCGGATCATCCAAATGGGCATAGAGCTCCTCGCTCCCGTCGAAGTAACGGATGTAGCGGAAATCTGTATCGCGAATGGTGTAGTTTCCCCTGCCCCATGTGCAAATGGAAGGGCCGGCCACCGGGGCAGACGGATCCTTCAACTGCGGGACCAGGCTGTATCCATCCACGTATTCAGGAGTCTTGTTGCCGATCAGCTCGGCGAGCGTTCGGTAAATGTTGATCAGGGAAACGCCGTCCTTGACGGTCCGGCCTTCATCCGCGCAATGCTCGCGGGTATCCCAGATGATGAACGGGACGTGTGTCGTGTCTTCCCACAGGGCGAACTTCCGAAAGTGTCCCTTTTCCCCAAGCGCATACCCGTGGTCGGACCAGAGGACAACAATCGTGTTATCCGCGTACTCGCTCTCCTCAAGCGCCTCGAGAACTCTTCCCACATTGTAGTCCACCCATGAAATACAGGCCAGATAAGCCCGACGGACCCGGTCCCACGCATTGTCCTGGTTGAACTGATTATTGTCCCGGCGCTTGATGAAGGACTTTCCCACCCACGGAATATCGTCAATGTCGTCCTCCAGAATCCGCGGAGGATCAACCGGATCCGGGTAGAGGTCGAAGAAGTCCTGCGGAGCAAGGAACGGCAAATGCGGTTTTACAAGTCCCACCGCGAGGAAGAAGGGCTTCTCGTGCTTTTTGGAAAGCACCTCCACCCCGTAGGTCGCAACCTTGTGGTCGGGATGTTCCTCGTAGGGATTCAAGGTCGGCCCAAAGGAGGTTTTAAAGTCCCCGCCCACCTGGTAAAGCTGCTCCATGTCCATTTTCAACTTGTGTCGCGTCGGCTTGTGATAGTCTGACCACTCCTGCGGAAACTCCCTTGATCCGTGGTGGATCTTTCCCGCACCAAAGGTCTCGTAGCCATTCTCCATCAGGAATTCCGGAAGGCTGGTATACTTCTCAATCAGCTCGTCGTGGATGGAGTGTCCGTAGAAGGCATAGAGGCCCGAGTTGAATGGCTCCACGCCGTAGAGGATGGCATTGCGACTCGGAGAACATCCGGGGGCCGGACACTGGGCATTGGGAAAGTTCACGCCCTTCTTCGACAGGCTGTCCATGTTCGGCGTGATGGCCTGCGGGTGCCCGCCAAGAAAACCAGTCCAGTCGTTCATGTCATCGATAGCGATCATCACGATGTTGGGCGGCCCGCTGGCCTCTGCAAAGGCAAGTGTTGAAAGACCAAGGAAAAAGGCGGCCCCTATCGCACTCTTAAGGTTCAATGTAAGCTGTTTTTTCATGATTCAATTCTTTCGAATAGGTGTTACAGGAAGGGGAATTTCAGTCGGTTGATCGCAGGCTTAGCATCTTCTCATGCAGGGACTTCTTCAGGTCCTCGTGCTCGGGAAGTGTGGCCAGATTGTTCCATTCATATGGATCGTTGTTGTGGTCATAGAGTTCTTCATCGCCATTGTTGTAGCGGATGTAGCGCCAGCGCTCAGTCCTCAGTGACCAGTGCTGCCTGTCGGGATTCCATTTGTCGTCGCCTTGGAGGCCTGCCCAGATCATCGAAATCGCGGCCTCGGGGCCTTCCCATTCACCGCAGGCTGGATCTTCAAGGAACGGCCGGACACTGAAGCCATCCAGAGGCGCTCCCTCGTCATTCTTGCGCGTGTCGCCCTCAAGACCGCAAAGGTCAACCAGGGTCGGATAAAGGTCGATCAGCGAAATTGGCTGCCCGGCAACCCCTCCAGCCTTCGCCACGCCAGGCGCCCGGACAATAAAGGGGACCCGGGTGCTTTCCTCCCATGGGGAATTCTTGAAGAGATAATCCTTTTCACCCATGTTCCAGCCGTGGTCGCTCGTCACGATTATGATCGTATTCTCCTTCAATCCACTGTTGTCGATGGCGCTGATGACCTGCCCGATACAGTCGTCGACAGCCTTTACCGAAGCGAGGTAAGCTTGTGTAAAGGCCCGCAAAGCGGCATCAGTTGTCGGGTAGGACTCGTTGAGGGTGCGGAAATATTTAAGGCCTTTCTGGTTGTCATCAAATACATCTTTGTAATGGGTATCCTCGGCATCACCCGGCTTGACCACTGGCAGGATGATTTCATCCTGGGGGAACATGTCGTAGTATTTCTTCGCTACATGCAGGGGTGTGTGCGGGCGAATGAAGCCCACGGCCAGGAAAAAGGGTTTACCATTCTCGTCCTCCGCAAAGTCGCGAATGCGTTTCTCCGCCCAGACGGCGTTCCGCTCATCCGGTGTCAGGTCCTTCTTCCCATCCTCCAAGTAGTGGAACGGGGTGACATCCTTGCCCCACTTGCCATAGATCCAACCACTTGTGGGATCCTCATCATCGGCAAATGGCACATCCTCGAGGGCGGCAAATGATCCATCAACAGGTCCGTTCCCGCCAAAGGGCATTGGAACGGATGGATGGGCCACCCGGTCGGTCCCATTGTAGGCGAATGGACCGTAATCGGTATCGTGGCCAAATTCACTCCAGACATCACGCTTTGCATGGTGCATCAACTTGCCGGAACCGAGCACGTGATACCCGTTGTCGCGGAAATGCTCCATGATGGTCTTGGAGTTTTTAAGAACCGGGTTCTCAAACCACTTGTTCCAGAAGAGATTCCCCGAGGTATGCGCGTAGATCCCTGTCAGAAAACTTGAACGGGAGGGAGCACAAACCGGGTTATTGCTGTAGGCGCGTTTAAAGGCGACCCCTGAATCCGCAAGACGGGCCATATTCGGGGTCTCCGCTTGGGGATGGCCGCCAAAGCCGGTCACATAATCATTGAGGTCATCACAGACGATGAGGACAACATTCGGATGATCCGCTGCGGCGAACGCCTGGAGGATTGATCCAAAAAGAAGGGTGATAATAAGGAATGCTTTCATGATTTTATAATTCTATTTGTTGCGGTTTCTCTGCCAGCTCTCCGAGTGGATCAGCCCAAGGAAACGGGGATCCATCAATTCCGAACTCCATTCAAGACGCATCTCGTCCAGCTCTTTTGCAATGTCCTTGTGTGAGGAAAGGATATTGCGCTGTTCCCCGATATCCTTCTCGAGATTGAAAAGCAGCGGAGCCTTGTCCGGTCCGGGAATTACCAGTTTGAAATCATCCTTTCGGATTGCGTAGCGTTGCTGGTCAAACTTCCTCAGGTAGATTGCCTTGTGCGGCGTACAGGTGTTGTCTCCGGTCAGGAACGGCACCAGGTTCACACCGTCAAGGGGCCGCTCGGGACTGACTGGGGCCTGAGACAACCCGGTGATCGTCGCGAAGATATCCAGCGAGCTGACAGGCTTGTCGTAGGTCTTCCCGGAAGGAACCTTCCCAAGCCATTGCATCGCGAAGGGGACGCGGAAACCGCCTTCCCAGGCATCACCCTTTGCTCCCTTTAAGGGCGTGTTACGGGAGGCGTTTTTGGAAATCGGACCTCCGTTGTCTGAAAGGAAAAAGACCAGCGTGTTCTCCTCCAGCCCGTTCTCGCGAAGAGTGGTCAGGACACGCCCTACCCCGTCATCGACAGCGCTCACCATGGCGGCGTAGGTCCGGCGCTTCTCATCCTTGATATCGGAAAATCTCGCGAGGTACTTTTCAGTCGCCTGAAGGGGAAGATGCGGGGCGTTGTAGGACAAAAACAAGAAAAACGGCTTGTCCTTGTTCACAGAGACAAACTCAACCGCCGCATCCGAAAATTCATCCGTGAGATATTTGGTCGGCGCAACCGCCTCATGGTTCCGGAGGATCCATGTCCGGTAGCTCTCCTGCTCATCCGTGGCAGAATAACTGTCCTGAATAACCAGGTCCTCGGGCATATACCGGTGACCGCCTCCAAGGTGGCCGTAAAAGAAATCGAATCCACGATTCAGCGGATGCAAGTCCGGATGCGCGCCCAGGTGCCACTTGCCAACGATCCCAGAGGTGTAGCCGACCTTCTTCAACACGGTCGCCATCGTTTCCTCCTCAAGGGGGAGGCCCATATTGGGATCACCCGGTTGGTATTGTGGATTTCTTTCGAACCCGAAGCGTTGTTGGTAGCGACCGGTCATGAAGCCTGCACGGCTCGGTCCACAAACGGCATAGGAAACATAGCCGCTGGAAAAACGGACTCCCTGGTCGGCTATGGAGTCAATGTGCGGAGTGGGGATGTCTGTACATCCGTTAAAACCGACATCGGCATAACCGAGATCATCCGCCATGATGACGATCAGGTTGGGTTGATCAGCCGCCTCCATGGAGAAAGCGGCAAGGCACAGGCTCAGGCTGGGAATAAGGAATTTAGGATTCATTGGTTTTCCTGTTAACAGTTTTCAATTAGTCAAATTTGAGATTGTTCTTTTTTAGAGCCGGTTCCTTGAAGGCTTTCATTTGGGTGACCAGTGAATTCTTGAGCCGTTCACCGATTTCCTTGTAGTCTGGATTTCTGTAGAAGTTAATCAGCTCGTCCGGATCTTTCTCAAGATCAAAGAGCCAGGGCTTCTCACTAGGTGAGATGACCAGCTTATAGCGATCATCCACCGCCGCCACCCATCGGCTTCCGGCATTGGTGATATAGACAATTCGGTCCCCGGTTGATGCGCATTCCGGTCCGAGCAGCTCGGAGGATCCGTTCAAACCGTGGAATTCCCTGCCTGAATCAACCCCCATGATCCCGAGGACTGTCGGGGCGAAGTCAACCGTACTGTAAGCAGTATGGACCAGCTTGCCCGGCTTGATCTGTCCGGGGTACTTTATAATGAAGGGAATCCCGGCCGAGGTTTCCCATGGCGTTCCCTTGTTGTGCTTGGCATGCTCGCCCATCGAGTCGCCGTGATCCGAAGTGAAGACAACTATCGTGTTCTTTTCCAGGTCATGATCTTTTAGATACTTCAGAATTTTTCCGACGTTATCGTCGATGCATTTGACCATCCCGAAGTAATCCGCCATCTGTTCCTGCTTGAGTGTTTGAGCAGAATTCTTTCCGGTCACCGAGCTCCATTTGGGGGAACTTTTCAATGCAGCCCTCAAAGTCCTGGGCTCTTCAAACTTGAGGTGTGAATACATCGAGTCGTACGGTTCCCTGACCGAGTTGGGGCCATGCGGGTCAGGCAGGGAGAGCATCAGGCAAAACGGCTTTTCCTTGTCGCGATCGATTATTTCAATGGCCTTGTCGGCGAGAAAATCGGTGGCGAAGGATTTGTCCGTTGCCGTGGAGATATCGTACCGGTAGCGCTCGTTTTCCGGATTGTAACTGCCGCCGACTTTTGGCCCGTCACCTGTTTCCTCAAAAAGCTTCCAATGACCGCGGTTGAACATGTACCGGTTATCTTCAAACCCGAACTTGCGTGCAGGTGCCCACCCCGGCTTGGCATCCCCGTCAAGATGCCACTTGCCGATATAAGCGGTAGCGTAGCCTCCGTCCTTGAGGATTTCGGCGAAAGTCACCATGTTGTCATGCAGGGGCATGTCGTTTCTCGCGGAGCCAGTGGCAACCGGATACAACCCGGTAACAAATGACGCCCGTGAAGGCGTGCAGACCGGGGAAGCGGCATAAAAGCTCGTGAACAAGGCACCATCCCTGGCGATGGAATCGATATGCGGAGTATCCACCTTCACCCCTTTTCCCCAGACGAAGGCCTGGTCTTCGGGCAGTTGGTCGCGATAACATCCGAGCGTGCGGAAATTGTGCTCATCCGTGTGGATGATCAGGAGATTGGGCTTCGTCGAGGAGGCGAAGGCATTGGAACCGGGCATTGTGGCCGCTCCAATGAGCAATATGTTAAAGAGCGATTTCATAATTGTGTCTTTCAAGGTTTGAGTGGAATCAATCCCACCAGTTATAGTTGTTTGCGGGAAAGGCCAACGGCTTCAATTGCGCCTCCCAATTATCCCAAGCAGTCTGCAGTTCATTCTTTTCCTTCTTCATCGAGGAGGAAAGGTCCGTGCTTTCCACCATGTCACGGGCAAGGTCATACAAATCCGCCTTCTTCTCCTTGGTCCTGGAACGCACCAGCTTGATGTCGCCTTTGCGAATTGCCCAGTCGTCATTCTGCAGTGTGCGCCAGAACAGCTGCTCATGCGGCCTTTCCTCTTTCTCCCCGGTCAGGAAAGGAATCAGATTCACGCCGTCAAGCGGCCGCTCGGAAGATACAGGAGAACCGGACAACTCCGCGATTGTTGGAAGAATATCAAGTGAAATGACCGGGTGGTCGTAATCAACCCCGGCTGGAAGGTGGTTTTTCCACTGAATGGCAAACGGGACACGCACACCGCCTTCGAACAGGGAGGCTTTCCAATCGCGCAATGGAGTGTTGTCCGATGCATTCTTCGAGGATCCCCCGTTGTCCGAAAGGAATATGATAATCGTGTCCTCCATCAATTCCTTCTCCTCTAGTGCATTCAATAACAGCCCTACCCCGTCATCCACGGCGCTGACCATGGCGGCGTAAGTGCGCCGTTTCTTGTCCTTGATGTGCTTGAATCGTTTGAGATATTTTTCCGTCGCTTGAAGCGGCGCGTGTGGGGCATTATAGGCAAGATACAGGAAGAAGGGCTTCTCAGAGCAGGCCTGCCGCTCGACAAAGCTCACCGCCTCCCGGCTGAATGCGTCTGTGAGGTATTCTGTCTCCTCGACCCGCGTATGATCACGAAGCAGTTTTGTCCTGTACCATTCCCACTTTTTGCTGACTTCAGAGAGGTCGTTGAGGGTCAGCTCGCTCGGGAAATACTGGTGCCCACCAGCGAGGAACCCGTAGAACTCATCAAAACCGCGGTTCAGGGGATGGTTTTGCGGATGTGATCCCATGTGCCACTTGCCGATGATCATGCTTTGGTAACCGGTTGGTGAGAGCACTTCGGCAATGTTCTTTTCCTCGAGGGGAATGCCGGCATGGGGCACTGATGGGTCGATCGTCGGATTTCGCGTGAACCCAAAGCGGTCCTGGTAACGCCCGGTCAGCAATCCCGCCCGGCTGGGTCCACACACGGAGTAGCTGACATAGCCGTTGGTAAATCGGATTCCGTTGGACGCGATCGTGTCAATATGAGGGGTCGGTATCTCCGTTCCACCATTGAAACCGACGTCATTGTAGCCTTGGTCATCCGTCAGGATGACAATCAGATTGGGGTTCTTCGCGAAAAGGGGCTGAGTTGCCAGAAGACCCAGTCCCGCAAGACAGAGCAGTGAACGTGGCAGGTGTATATTTAAGGTGTTTTTCATTGTCTGGATTAATCGGGCTGGATGGGTTCGACGTAGTAACTGTATCGATAAGATTTATCCTCGAGACGGTATTCGGGATGGCAAAGCTGTCCCCAGCTGTTGTCACCGCCCACGCCCATCTGGGCGTGGTCAATGTTCAAATAAACGCAATCCGGCTTCGGAAGCTGCCAGCTGTATGCCTTGCTGCCAATGTCTGCCTTGCTGAAGTGGGAAATATTACAACTGAGAAGATCATCACCAAGGACGCGCAGCCCAAAGCCTTCCCTGTCTTTCACTTCAATCCAGCGGACATCCACTTTGTTGCCGTTTTCCTGCGGCTTGGAATACTCAATCCAGTTTTCACGGACGGTCGTCGAGTAAATCCCCACGGGTTCCCAGCGACGATCGGAATAAGTCGGATCAGGCCCGCGGCCATACCACCTCACAATATCCATTTCCTTCGGCAAAATCCACTCGGTTCCGATCCGCGGAATCATTGGCAGGACTTGGTCAGTCTTATACGAAAAATCGACTTTGATGCGTCCACAGGGAGCCACTGTGTAGACGAGGTCAACCTTGGCACTGCCATCAAGGACATCTCCCTGAAACGAGATCCGAACCGATCCATCAGCTTTGTCTTCAAGAACCGCATTCTTCGGGGACCAGGTATCCATTGCATTCAACCAGATCCGGCTGGGCTCGAGGGCAACACGTTTTGGATTATAATCCCGTCCACTTTCCAGAAGTTCAGCGCCTCGGTCGTTATCGGTCGGGGCGCGCCAGAAATCAGGAAGAGGTCCTCGCTCGATCAAATCCACGCCCTTGACTGTCCAACGGGTAAGGCTCCTGTCCCTCTTGCTGAAGGAGAGACTCCAATCCTGTCCGGACACGTTAATCGTATGCCTGTCATGATTACTGATCAGGGAGGATTCCGCAGCCTCAGGCATGGGAACTGACCACTTGCCACCGAGTTTCATTTGTTCCCAGGCAAGTTCATAGCCGATGTCCCACCATGGGCTTGCCTCTTTTGTCCTGAATGATAGCCGGAGCCATGTTTCCTCTTCCAGGTCCTGCATGCCCACAGCATCGGGAAGTGGAATTTGCGTGCTTTGGCCGGCACCGATGAAGGGCAATTCGAGGATTCCGTTTTCCACAGATCTCCCTGCTTTCAAAACCGACCAATAAAGGACAAACTGCCCGGACAATTCCAGGAAATCATACCTGTTGAGGATCGAGACGGAGAGACCGTCAGGGGAGAGCACTGCCTGTACAGGTTGCTGGAAATGCTTGAGGGCGCGCAGACCGGGATGAACGGTCCAGTCCGAGCTGATCAGGCCGTTCATGCAGAAATTGTTGTCGTTGTGGATGCCCAGCCGGTTTTCCCACCAACCTCCATAGGCGAAGAATTCCGTCTCACCCCAAGGCCCTATTATTCCGTAGGGAATCGGTTGGCGCAGCCCCTGGTCCATCCAGTCCCAGACAAATGCCCCTGCGATGCGCGGGTTGGTCCAGATCTTGTCCCAGTAAGCATCAAGATTGCCATTACTGTTGCCCATTGCATGGGTGTACTCAGCCAGCATGATGGGCCTTCCGGGACCCCAGTAATCAAGGGTTTCCTCAAAATCCTCCGCGACGAGATACATCCTGGAAATGATATCTGTGCCGACTCCCTCTCCCTGCGGATGAGTGGAGTTTTCGTAATGAACAATTCGTGACGGGTCGCGCCGGGAAGCCCACGCATAGCAGGCATTCGTATTGGGCCCGTCTCCCGACTCATTTCCGAGCGACCACATGACTATTGACGGGTGATTGAAGTCGCGCTCGACCATGCGTTGCACGCGGTCAACGTGAGCCTTGCGGAATTCCGGATTCAGGTTCATCCCGTTTTCGCTTCCCCGACCGAACCCATGGGATTCAATATTCGCCTCGTCGATCACGTAGATTCCATACTTGTCACACAGGCTATACCATTCAGGGACATTCGGGTAGTGGGAGGTTCGCACGGCGTTGATGTTGTGCTGCTTCATCAGCTTGATGTCCCGCAACATGCTTTCCGTATCCACCACATGGCCCATGTCCGGATGGTGCTCATGGCGGTTTACCCCCTTCAGCTTGACGCCAACGCCGTTGACCAGGAACTGGGAATCGCGGATTTCCACACGCCGGAAGCCGATCCGCTGGGCGACTGCTTCCTTGACTTCCCCCGACTCGCCAGTGACGGACATAACCAGCGTGTACAAAAATGGATCTTCCGCGCTCCATGGGCGCACGCTCTCCAACTCAATTGAAGCAGCAGCCTTCCCCCCCTCGTTCTCAAGGCTCATTGCAATCGCCGGAATCGTACCTGATGGATCGATCAACTCGAGGAGGAGATCAGCCTCACCGGACAGAGAGGCCCCGACCGTCAGCGTCCCCGACCCGTCAGAGAAGTCGTAATCACCAACAACATTGAAATTCCTCAATCCCTCGCTTGTCCCTTTCCACAGGTAGACATCGCGGTAAATTCCGCTCAGCCGCCAGAAGTCCTGGTCCTCAAGAAGGGACCCATCGGAAAAGCGGTACACTTCGACCGCAATATGGTTCGTTCCCTGTATCAGGTATTCCGATACATCAAACTCGGCCGGCGTACGGCTACCCTGACTGTACCCCACCCTTTCGCCGTTGATCCACAAATAAAAGGCGGAATCCACTCCCTCGAAATGCAGGAATACCGGCTCTTCAGCGCAGAGGGATCCCCACCATGATTCCGGCAATTCAAAACTTCTTCGATACGAGCCGACCGGGTTCCAGTCGTGCGGGGCCCTGAACTCATCGGCAGGAAACGGGTATGGGATATTCGTGTAGATGGGAAGACCGAACCCTTCCGTTTGCCAATTGCCGGGGACCTTGATCCGGTCCCAATCCGCATCCGCATATTCGGGAAGAAAAAACCCATTAGGTCGTTTGGCTGGAAATGGAGACCACTTGAATGCCCAGCTACCGGAAAGGGTCATGTAACGGGAGGAAGCTTTCGGGTGATCAATATCCCCAAGCGCAGACTCCCTGTCGGGAAAGGGAATAAAGGTCACGCGCGGGGCTTCCGTGTTCACCTGGATGACTGCCGGGTTGTCCCACTCCGGGCGTACTTCGCCAGCATTGACGCCATTCTGGCATGAAATTGCCAGAAGGGATAGCAGGATGGCTGTTGGGTTGGGTAACTGGAATTTTATCATGGGGGTAAGTGTTCGACTCAGAATGGGAGTCCGGTGTTCAGGGTGCCTTGGACTTCCAGTCCATTTTCTGGTCGGGGTTCAAGTATCGTGGCTGTTCGTTGTCCATCAGGGCGCGATGAATCTCATAGGTGACGCTGCTCCAATCCTCTCCCTCCAGCCACAAGGGAACGACTTGTTCGCGATCCCATGCAATCAGGGATTTCTTCATCAATTCAAACTCCAAAGGATGGCTTTCACGAAGGTCCACGCTCTCACCCAGATCAGTCCCTAGATCATAGAGGCGGTAGCCGAAGCCCTCCAGCCGGATGAGCTTGAAACTGCCATGCCGGGCAGCTGCCATCCGGTCTTTCCGCCAGAAAAGCATCTCATGGGGGGGGCGCTCCTCCTCGCCAAGCAGGTAAGGCAGCAGATTGACTCCATCGAGCGGCTTACCGGGGGTCTCCTCAAGTCCGGAAACGGCGAGACAGGTGGCCAGGACATCGAGGGAACTGCTGAGCAGGTCAAACCTTTGCCCCGATGGAATGGTTCCTTTCCAGCTCACGAGAAAAGGCACGCGATGACCACCCTCGAACTTGTTCCCCTTCCACCCCTTGAGCGGATCATTCCGTGACTGGTTGTTATGCATCCCGGCCCCGCCATTGTCGCTCAGGAAAAAAATCAAGGTGTCTTCCATCAATTCCTTTGATTCAAGGAACGTCATGATTTTCCCGACATTTTCATCTAGGGACCATGTCATGGCGGCCAGCTTCTGGCGCGGGTGATTCGCAAACCTTTCAAGGTCAGCCTCCTTGGCCTCCATTGGCGTGTGCACGGCATTGTAGGACAGGTAGATGAACCAAGGCTGGTCCACGGTGCTGTCCATGTACTCGATCGCCTTGTCCGTGAAGACGTCCGTCAAGTAGCCCTCAAAGTCAACCTGCGTGCGGTTGTGGAGGATCGCCCGGTAATTCTCCGGCTGGTCAGCTCGTGTATCCGGGAAATAACTACGACCTCCTTCGAGAAACCCCCAGAAATCATCAAATCCGCGGTTGTTCGGATGATACATCGTGCGGTTGCCGAGGTGCCACTTCCCGATACAAATACTGCGGTAACCAGCGGCTCCCAGAACGTCCGCCATGGTCGACTCAGCCGGATCCATCCCCGTGTCGTCGGGCGGGACATTGCATTCGTGGCCAAATCGCTGCTGGTAGCGACCGGTCATCAGCCCGGCCCGCGAGGGGCTGCAGACCGTCGCCGTGACATGGGCATCCGTGAAGATGGTCCCCATTGAGGCCAGCCGGTCAAGGTTGGGCGTCGGAATATCCGGCGATCCCATGAATCCAAAGTCATTGTAGCCTGCGTCATCGACCAGGATCACGAGCACATTCGGCCGCGTATCTGCCTGCACTGCCGAAATTGCCAGACAGAGGGTTGCCAGTCCCGCCAACAACGGCTTTGAGGCTGCATTATTTAAACAGAATGGTCTCATCGTGGTTTATCTCTATTCTCAGGGTCGTTCAATCGCTCCTCCCATCAGGTCCGCTTCCTTGTCATCGTGACCAATCCCGCCCAGCTCACGCTCGAGAAGCGATTTCATTTTCTTCACCTTCTCGGGATACAACCCCGCGAGGTTGTTCTGCTCGCCTGGGTCTTCCGGAAGATAATACAAGAGGCCGGGCGCGGAAATACTCTGCTTGTCTACAATGCCAATTTTCCTGCGGTCCCTCATGACTCCCTTCGGGACATATTTCCACGGCCCATCACGGAGGGATTCAATTCCAACTCCCTGCTGGACCAGATACTCCCGCCCGGTCTGAGACCGTCCAGTCAGGGTCTCGATCATATTCAAACTGTCACGTGCTTCCCCTTCCGGGACTTCCGCGCCAGCAAGGGCAGCAAGGCTGGCCAGCAGGTCAACCTGGCTGAACAGGGCATCCGTCACTCCCGGCGCGATTGCTCCAGGCCACGAAACAATAAAGGGCATGCGGGTCCCACCTTCCCACGCACTGTATTTGCCGCCACGCCATGGGCCCGATGCACGGTGGTCGCCATTCATCTCATAGGCTCCATCATAATACCCGTCAAAGAGCACCGGCCCGTTGTCGCTTGAGAAAATAATAAGCGTGTTTTCTTCCAGCCCGAGCCGATTCAAGGTTTCCAGCAGAATTCCAACCCCCCAGTCCATCTGCACAATCGCATCACCGCGTACTCCCAACCCGCTTGAGCCGCGAAAGCGTGGGTGCGGAATTCGCGGGACATGGTTTTCATGGGTCGCATAATACAGAAAAAAGGGATTCATCTTGTTCGATTCAATGAATTCAACCGCCTTTCCCAAAAAAATGTCCGGCAATTCCTCATCGGTCCATCGGGCGGAATTCCCCCCGCTCATATATCCGATCCGGCTCGTCCCATCAACGATTGTATAGGCATGCTGATAGTCGGCCTGGTTCTTCAACAGCCCGGGATGAGTGTGGCCTGTCGGGTCTGTCCCAACCGGGTCCTGATAGCTGACTTCAACCGGGTCCTCCGCATCCAAATCCACAATCCGCCCGTTCTCGATATACACACTCGGTACTCGGTCACCCGTCGCCGCCATGTGATATGAATAGTCGAATCCCACTTCTCGAGGGCCAGGCGCAATCTCCCCGTTCCAATCCAGCGGCTCACCCTGCCCGCCAAGGCCAAGATGCCACTTTCCAACCAGCCCGGTCACGTAGCCTCGACTCTTTAATAACGAGGGTAGCGTGGCTTTCCCGGTGTCGATTATCAACGGCGCGTTGCCACGCAAAATGTGCGCCTCCTTGTTCCTGAAGGCATATTCCCCGGTCAGCAGGGAATAACGGGATGGGGTGCAGGTAGAGGAAGCCGCATACGCCGATGTGAAGCGTAATCCGCCTTTAGCAAGCAGGTCCAGATTCGGCGTGTCCACACCCGTCGCACCGTAACTCCCAAGGTCCCCGTACCCAACGTCATCCGCATATATCACTATGATGTTCGGCGACCCCACTCCCAAAAGCGATGCGCATCCAAACAGCCACAGGCCCATCCCAAAACAGCATTCCCAGGTCACTTTCTTCAGATTCCTCCCCTTCACTCTTTCTCCTCCATACGCGCATTTTCCTGTCATCCGTTCGCTACGCAACTCTAAACTTTATTCCGTAAGAGTTTAGTTTTGGCCGGCGGACGACCATCAGCTAATGTGCGGCAAATCCCATTTTTCCCTATCCGGAGAGGCGTTCAATAAGGAGCGGGGCAACCCTCACCAAGGGGGATTCCCCCTCAGACGACTCCGCAATCTGCCCGACGCGGGCAATGGCCATCTGGGCAATCTTATCCATATCCTGCTGGATGGTGGTCATCGGCGGACTGGCCATACCCCCCATCTGTGCGCCGTCATACCCGATGAGCCGGAGCCCCTCAGGAATGGACACATCCATGAACCCAAGCACCTCGAGGAAGGTCACGGCGAGCCGGCCGTCGGTGACAAAGAAGTCACTTTTCGGGGGGTGCGACTTCAGGTAATTCTGTATGTTCAGGGCAACCTTGAAATTATTTTCATCCCATTCAATGGGCGCGACGGTCAGGGAGTCCTCGGGGCGGCCAGCTTCGAGCCAGGCCAGACGAAAGCCATCAATGCGGGCCTTGATCCTCGGATTATTCTCAGACCCGCCGAAGTGAGCGATACAAATGCTTTTTGATCCCTGAAGGATGAGGCGTTCGGCTGCCATGCGCCCACCCTGATGGTGATCGGTGACAATATTCGCAAAGTAGCGGTCGCTGTAATCCGCATCGAGCCCGATCACCGGAACATCGAAGCCCTTGCTGTGCTTCAGGAGTGCGCTGCTGCTGCGACTGCCAATCAGCAAGGCATCACAATCTTTCCAGATGGATTCCGGAGGCTCCTCCTCAAGCGGGAGCAGATTGATCTCAAGTTCCAGATTGTGATAGTCGCACTCCTTCTTCAAGGCATCCGCAAGGCGGCGAAAACCGGAGAAATAAATGTACTTGTTTCCCGAAAAGACCGCGCGTACCCGCAGGGAGCGCAGAATCTCCGTGTAAACGTCATCCGAGACTAAATAGCGCTTGTTTGCCTTCGGACGGACCCACTTTTCCTCCTGCAAGACCCGCAAGGCACGCCAGACCGCATCACGGCTGATATCCAGGTGTTCCGAAAAGGCGCGAATCGGCGGCAGCAATTCCCCTGGCTGCATTCGATGGGAGCGTATGTAATGTTTGATCTGCTCGCTGGCAAAATCCCGCCGGTTCGTCTTTGTTGTCACCTGTTCAGGGCGGTTGCTGTCGATCGGATTATTCATATGTCATAAATGCTGAGAAGTTTCAGACAAACACAGTTTAAATCAGACAAAATGGCAAGATTCTTGTGCGCAATCTTTTCTCTTGCAAGTTGCGACAGAATTCAGACTAATTCTTGGCTCAATCGCCGTGCCTACCTATCCCCGAGGGGATCAACAATACCCTTTCCCAATGCGTAAAATCCATCTGACCCTTTCTATTCTTGGAATCCTGAGCCTTTCGGCGATACCTGCGGCAGCCGGTCACACTCCCCCAAAAAGCGGCGGTGACCTATGCCTCAAGGAACTGTCCCCGGAGCGCTATGAGGTGACCCTGAGAGGCGAACAAGGGGAAGGGAGAATTTTGTTTGATTTCCAAAAATCTCCGTTGGATTTGTCTGATTTCTCCCATATGGCGACCCAATTGGAGAACCTTACGGGTACTGAACTGGATATCCGTCTGCACGCGACCAGCGAGAAGGAGAAAAACGACCACTACATCAACGGGCGCTATTTTGTGGCGGGTGGCGAAGACCGCTTGATGAGGATCCTGATCAATCGGGATTATTTTCCTGAAGACCATCCTTGGACGAAAACATTCGGGCGGATCCGCGGCCTCCCTGGTGGGCACCAGAGCAACTGGCGATACCTCGATCCCTCACAAATGAGAAGCGTCGAACTGAAGATATCCTGGAAGGGGTTGACCGGCGAAATAAGGACAGTTCACCTCTCCACACCCCATGGATCCGGTGCTTACACGACGGACAAGCTCACCCCTGATGACCTCCCGCAACCGCTCATTGATTCAATGGGGCAATTGATTGACGGGAAGTGGGAGGGCCGGGTGACCGATCCTGACGAACTCACGGCTGACGGGAAACGTGATCTTGAAAAATTCACCGGTCAACCGGTGCTAAAGGGATTATCCGAGTATGGTGGATGGATGGACGGGCCCCGGCTCACTGCCACCGGACACTTCAGAGTCGAAAAGGTCGATGGCAAATGGTGGTTTGTTGACCCCGACGGATACCTTTTCTGGTCGCTCGGGGTGACTGGCGTTGGAGGAGGGGCTATGACGCCGACTTCCGGGCGCGAACACTTTTTCACAAAGCTCACGGGAGCGGAATTCTGGCGCGAGGAAAACTTCAAGCGCGGATATGATTTCACCCTGGCCAACCTGCACCGAAAATACGGGGCCAACTGGAGGGAAGCAAACCAGCAAGTGACGTTTGGCAGGATGCGTTCCTGGGGGCTGAACACGACCGGGGCGTGGTCAGTTGAATCGGTTCTCGGCCACGGGATGGTGCCCTACACCCTGATCCTCCACCCTCGCCTGCAGGAACTGGGGAAACTGGACAAGATACCAGACCCATTCTCGCCCGAGTTCCAGAAAAGCCTGGTGAGGGATGTGAAAGAGGCGGCGAAATCCTACGCCGGAGACCCTTGGAACCTGGGCGTGTTCATTGACAACGAGCTCCATTGGGGAAGGGGCATCCAGGTGGCCCGGGAGGTCATTGGACTGGATTCATCCGTACCCGCCAAGAACGCCATGATCAACCTCTTCAAAAAGAAGTATGGAAAAATTGATTCACTAAACACAGCATGGGAAACCAACTACAAAAGGTTCAAGGAGGTCGGTGTTTTGCCCAAGGAAAAGGAAACACCAGCCTACCTGCAGGATCTTGCCGAATTTTGTGATCATCATGCGGATACCTATTTCTCCCAATGCAAGGCTGCCTTGGAGGAATTCATGCCCGGTCACCTTTATCTGGGTTGCCGGTTTCACGGGGCAATCTACGACGGAAAAAACCCGATTGTCCAGAAAGCCGCCTCCCGGCACGTGGATGTGATGAGCTACAACATCTACAAGAATTCCATCCACGACATCGAGACCACTTCGGAGGTGGACCGCCCGATCCTGATCGGGGAATTCCACTTTGGCACTGGCTCCCACGGTGTATGGGGGTCCGGATTGGTCCCTTGCGACTCATTGGAGGACCAGGCCAGACTGTATAAGACATATGCCATGGAAGCGGCAGCCGATCCAAACTTTGTCGGGGTCCACTGGTTCAAGTGGGCCGATCATCCCACAACAGGGCGCTACGATGGCGAAAACTACCGTATTGGATTTGTCAACATTGTCGATCGCCCGTACAAGACTCTCACCGAAGCGATCAGGGATGTCTCCTCGCATATGTATCCGCTTCGCTATTCAACTGAATAAGCCATCCCCCAGCCTCCCCAACCCACATAAACCCATGCCAGACAAGACCCCTTCAGAAAATAATCCGCTCCCTCAACCGACTGCGGCCGTTTCATCAGATACTCCCGGCGCAGCATCCCCGGAAACAAAGGAAGTCAACGTTGTTCCATTCCGCGAAAAGGTCCTTGTTGGGATGGGGGGCATGACCATGTTTCACGGGAATACCACCGTCAAGGCGACGGCGATGCCCTTCTTTAACATGATCCTTGGCGTGAACCCTGCCCTTCTTGGGCTGGCCCTCGCCATACCACGTATCTGGGACGCTTTTACCGACCCCATCATGGGTCGCATATCCGACCGGTTCCACTCCAGGTGGGGAAGGCGGCGTCCCTTTATCGTGCTGGGTGCCATTTTGATGAGCCTTTCCTTCGGGATGATCTGGATGGTGCCCACAACATGGAGCGAAGGCGGAATCATGGCCTGGTTCCTCATTGCCTCCCTGATTTTCTATACCTGCTTCACTATATTCGCGGTCCCTTTCACCAGCATGACGTATGAGCTCACGCCCAATTACAACGAGCGAACAACGGTCATGGGCTATGTCACCCTGTGGACGAAAGTATCCGAATTCACCTACCAGGGCCTGATCCCCGTCGCGGGAATGCTGGTTGCATGGGGACTTTTCGGAACCCAGGTAAACTCAATCCGGGCGGTCATGTGGGGCGTGGCCATCCTGATGATCCTGGTCTTTGGCATGATGCCCGGAATCTTCGGCCGGGAACGCTACTATAAAGTGAAGGTTAAAGAGGAGGCTCACCTCGTTAAACGGATAGGCTTCTGGAAAACAGTGGGCCAGACTTTCAGTAACCGGGCCTTCGCGGTGCTGATTTCCCTCACCCTTCTGCAGATTATCGCCGGCTTCTTCGGAAGCACCCTCGATTACTACCTTCTCGTCTACTACATGTTCGACGGGGATATTGTCACGGGCTCCCTCTGGAAATGGTATTTATCCATGGCCTACGCGGTGTGCGGATTTGGCGGAATCCCCGTCATCCTCTGGCTGAGCAAGCGTACCAGTAAATTAATTACACTCCGTATTGTCTATTGTCTTGTTATCTTCAATGGAATTGTCCGCTGGTTTGTCTACAACCCTGGCAATCACCATTTCATCTTTGTCGACGCGATTTTCGGTTCACTTTATTGGATCGCAGTCGGAACAGTCATGCAGTCCATGATGGCTGACATCTGCGACGACGACGAATTCAAGCACAACGAGCGCCGTGAGGGAATGTTTGCTGCCGTTTTCGGCTGGGTCACAAAAGCAGCTGTGTCAGCCGCCATGCTCATCGGCGGTGTCTCCCTGGTCATGGTCGGGTTTGATTCCGAACTGGGCGGGAACCAGACCGCCAGCACCTTCCTCGGCATGCGCCTCGTAATGGTCCTTGGAGGGATGATCCCGAACGCCACCGCACTCGCATTATTGACGCTTTATCCAATTACAAAGGCCAAGGCTGAGGAAACTCGACGACAGCTCGAGGAACGCCGGGGCAAGGTTTAATTCTATAGAAAAGGAACAAATCCGATGAAACTGTTGAAATCATTAACGATCGCAGCCTTTTGCCTTCTCTCCGGGAGCTTGTTTGCGACCTCGCTGCCCAATGTTGTCTTCGTCTTTGCCGATGATATTGGGCCGGGAGACATCGCCTACTATCACCGCCTGCGAACCGGAAAGGAGCCGATCGTCCCGACCCCGAACATGGACGCCTTGATCCGTGAAGGCATCCGTTTCAGCGATGCCCACTCCTCGGCGGCCCTCTGTGCGCCTTCCCGGTTCAGCGTCATGACGGGCAACTACCCTTTCCGCTGCTACAGCCAGTATGGAGTTTGGGGTGTGCAAAGAAAAACCGGAATTGATCCGAAGTACACAACAGGTGCCCGTATAGTTAAGGAAGCCGGCTACAGGACAGCCTTTCTTGGCAAATGGGGCCTGGGAGGACGCCTGTTCAAGGAGGGAAGTGACGAACTGTATGACGGATGGGGGCTGGACGGGGCCGATATCTCGAAGCTCGCCATTGCTGCCAATGATTACGGATTTGATTATTCACTTGAGCTGCCTCAGGGGATCCAGGGAGAACCTTTCGCCTTTTACGAAAACAAAAAATGGATGCCTCTCGGGGAGGATTCCATTCTCACTCAGTTAACACCGGTCCAGACGATGTATTACATCTCGCGCAAGGAAAAGGACCGGGCCGGCAGAGGCGACTCCAACTGGGATCCTTCCCTCGCAGGAGAAGTCCTCACAAGCAAGGCGGTCAAGTTCATTGAGGATCACCGGAAAAACCACCCCGATAAACCGTTCTTCATGCATTACAGCACGCAGGCCGTGCACATCCCCCATACCCCGCCAGCAGAGCTGGATGGAGTGAAAATCGCCAACTCCACACCGGGTGTTCACGGGGACATGGTCCGGGAACTGGATGTCCAGATTGGCATCCTTCGTCGTGCCTTGGAAGAAAACTGCATGGCCGAAAACACATTGTTCATCCTGACTTCCGACAATGGGGGCCTTGTGCCGGATCCTGCCATGGAGAAATTGGGGTATGATTCCACCAACGGGTTTCGCGGTATCAAGGGAGGCATTTATGAGGGCGGACACCGCGTGCCATTCATCGCGGTTTGGCCAGGAAAAATTAAGCCGGGAACAGAATCCTCGGAACTCGTCGTGACGCATGACATTGTGGCTACACTGGCAGCCGTATCAGGGCAGGAGCTGGACACATCGAAGGTCCTGGATTCCAACAACCTCGCCCCCCTCTTCCTTGGCGAACCGGAGGCAAAAGGACACGACTTCCTGCTTCATCAATCCGCCACGAAAAACAACTACGCGATCCGCGATGAAAAATTCAAGCTGATCGTGAATGTCAAAAACCAGAAGAGCTTCAGCGACTTCAGTCCCCGGGCGCTCTTTGATATGTCTGACAATGTACTTGAGGTTGAATCCAAGAACCTCGTCAATTCCAAGGAACATGCCCCGGTCGTTAAACAGCTGATGGCAACCTTGGAATCGGCCGTAAGGTAGCCATAATCAACTACGCCCAGGGAATGAAAAAACCAAACTTCATCATCATCTATGCCGACGACTTGGGGTTTGGAGATCTCGGTTGTTACGGGGCATCCGGCATCCCCACCCCGAATCTTGATAAGATGGCACAGGAGGGGCAGCGCTTCAACAATGCCTATGCCACAGCTGCGACCTGCACGCCTTCACGATACAGCCTGCTGACAGGGTGCTATCCGTGGCGTAATCCAAGGGCGAAGATATTGCAGGGCGACGCCCCGATGATCATCGGGAAGGACGAGCGCACCCTGCCGGGCACATTGAAGGAGGCTGGCTATAGATCTGCGGTGATTGGCAAATGGCACATTGGCCTTGGGGACGGGAAAATCAATTGGAACGGGGAAATCCATCCCACCCCGCTGGATGTTGGATTTGATGAATCCTACATCATGGCTGCCACAAACGACCGCGTGCCCTGTGTCTATGTGGACGGGCGCACGGTCGAAAACCTTGACCCGTCCGACCCGCTTGAGGTGTATTACGGTGGCGAGAATCCCTTTCCGGAAGTTCCGACCGGAAAAGACAACCCCGAGCTGCTCCGGATGAGCCACAGCGATGCTCAACATTACGACACCATTGTCAACGGTGTTGGCCGGATCGGTTTCTGCCGTGGAGGCAAGGCCGCCGAGTGGGATGACGAGACCATGACCGACATCTTCCTCGAGCGTAGCAAGGATTTCATTACACGCAACAGGGACAATCCCTTCTTTCTGTATTACGCGCTGCACCAGCCGCACGTTCCCCGCATTCCCAGCCCGCGCTTTGCCGGGTCGACCGAAAAGGGTCCCCGCGGGGATGTCATTGCCGAGCTCGACTGGTGTGTGGGGGAGGTTCTGGCACACCTGAAAGCGGAAGGCATTGATGAGGACACCATCGTTGTCTTTTCCAGCGACAATGGGCCAGTGATCGACGACGGGTATCTCGACCAGGCCGGCGAACTGTGTGGTGACCACAAGCCGGCCGGGCCTCTGCGCGGGGGAAAATACAGCCTTTTCGACGGTGGCACCCGTGTCCCGATGATCCTCCGGGCCCCGGGGAGAGTTGCCCCGGGAGAGAATTCTGCCCTGATCAGCCATGCCGATTTCCTTGCGAGCTTCGCCACAATGGCGGGGGTGACCATTCCACGGTCCGAGACGGCGGACAGCCTTGACATGAGCGCGCAGCTGCAGGGGCTCGAGCCGGTTGGCCGGGATAATCTCGTGACGGAAGGGTTTGGCACCAAGACCGTGGTGCGCCAGGGCAACTGGGTCTACATTCCACCCCATGAAGGACCGCCAATGATGGAATCGAAAGGGATCGAAACAGGCAACCTGATGAGCCCGCAGCTCTACGATCTCGGGACCGATATCGGGCAGCGGGCAAATGTGGCGGAAAAACATCCCGACATCGTCGCCGCCCTTGATGCCCTTCTGGAAGAAATCCATGGCGAAACCATTCCCGACGGACACAGAAATGCCTGATAGAGAAACAAATAGCCGGAAGAGGCGATTGCCAATCCCTTAGTCCCCTTTTATAACGCAATTTGAATCAGCAAAAATCCTAACGTATCGACCCGATTATGAAAAAGTTCGTGCTTCCCAATCTGTATTTCGGCGGCGACTACACGCCCGAGCATTTCCCGCGGGAGGTCATGCTCGAAGACATGCGCCTGATGAAGAAGGCCGGCGTCAACATCGTCACCATCAACGTGTTTAGCTGGGCACAGCTTCAACCGAATGAGGACACATGGACCTTTGAGTGGCTTGATGACATAATGGACACGCTCGCCAAAAACGGCATCTTCGCCGACCTCGGAACGGCCACGGCCTCGACCCCTGCCTGGATGGCAAAAAAGTATCCGGAGATCCTGCCCGTCGATGCCAACGGGATCCGCTACAATCATGGATCGCGTCAGACCTTCAATCCAAACAGCCCGAAGTACCGTGAGCTGAGCCATATACTTGTCAGAACAATTGCTGAGCGCTACCAAAAGCACCCGGCCCTGGCGATGTGGCATGTCAACAACGAGCTCTCACAGCTTGTGAATTATGACTACAGCGAGATCACCGCCCGCAAATTCCGGGATTGGTGCAAGGATCGCTTCGGGACCTGCGAAAACATGAACCGAAAATGGGGCCTGCATTTTTGGGGAAACAACATCTACGAATGGGACGAGCTGATGCCGCCGATGAAGACGGCCCATCAGGTGAATACGAGTCTGCTGCTCGATTGGAAACGCTTCACCAATGAATGCTACATGGAAGTCGCCCGTGAAGAGATCAAGATCCTGCGCGAGATTACACCGGACATCCCAATCACGACCAACTTCCTGTACGAGTTCAAGATGCTCGATTACTTCGCCTGGGCCGACCTGATTGATTTCATTTCCGTCAGTTCCTTCCCTGACCCGAAGATAACGAACCACCCGGGTGAGGCCGCCCTCAGCCATGACATCATGCGCGGACTCAAGGACCAGCCATTTGTCCTGCTCGAGCAGGCCCCTAGTCAGGTCAACTGGCGACTTGCCAACGTAAACAAGAAGCCCGGTGTGATGCGCCTGTGGAGCCACCAGGGAATGGCACACGGCTCGGATAGCTTCCTCTTTTTCCAATGGCGTGCGTCTGTCCATGGATCCGAGAAATTTCACTCGGCAATGGTCCCGCACATCGGGGAGAACTCCCGCGTCTTCCGTGAGATGTGCCAGTTCGGAAATGAACTGCCCGGCCTCAAGGAGGTCGTCGGGGCAGACGTGCAGGCAGAGGTGGCCATTGTCATGGATTACAACAATTGGTGGACGGTTGAGTTCACCCCTGGCCCAACAGCCTTGCTGGATTACCTCCAGATGTTGAAGGACTACCACTACCCGCTCTTTGAACAGAATATCACGACGGACATCGTTCCCTGTGACCGCGACCTGAACCGGTACAAGGTGGTCATCGCTCCACTGCTCTACATGGTGAAGCCCGGCTTCAAGGAGTCAGTTGAGAAATTTGTCTCCGAGGGAGGAACCTTCATCACCACTTTCTTCAGCGGGGCAGTGAACGAGTTCGACGAGGTATTCGAGGGCGGCTATCCGGGTCCACTCAGTGACTTGATGGGCCTGAAGGTCGAGGAATTCGAGGCCATGAAACCCTATGTCAATAACAGCCTTGTCATGAACGGGACACTGGAGGAATTGACAGGTGAGTTTGAATCAAGGTTGTGGTGCGACATCCTCCAACTCGGCACAGCCCAGCCGTTGGCGGTATACGGTAGCGACTTTTTCAAAGGCACACCGGCCTTGACCGTGAACGAATTCGGCAAAGGCAAAGCCTACTATGTCGCCACCATGCCGGAGCACGGGTTCCTGCGGAATTTCCTCAAGAAGGTCTGCGCAGACCAAGGGGTCTCACCGGTTGTCGAGGCACCCGACAATGTTGAGGCAGTCGTTCGTTCAAAGGATGGAGAACCGTTCCTTTTTGTAATGAACCACAACTACGAGGCCGTTGAGGTGACTCTGCCCGAGGGAACTTACATTGACCTGCTGACACAGGAAAAACTGACTGGGACGATCTCCATGGAGTCCGTCCAGTCAGTTATCCTGAAAAAGGTCTGATCAGTAAATCTCCGGGTTCCGGAGTTTCTTAAATCTTCACCCACTTCATCTCGTATGGATCAAGTGAGATTTCCTGCCCGTTCCCGTCGCCATCATAGAGGGTCGTTTTCTGTGCGTCAGCAGACTGGTTGGTCACTGCGCAATATCCCGCCTCGACAAAAGCTGCGCATTCCGTGGCAGGATTGGAGGTGTTCCAGCGCGTGAATTCCTTATCCTTTCCAGCAGCCCAATACAGGGCGCGCTGAACCAGGCGGATGTTGTCAATGCTCAGCGTGAAGCCCGCCATGTAGACCGACCGGCCCTTGCCAAAGCGGTTGGCTGCGAGCGTGATATTGTCACCTTTGGTACTCAGGACTTCCACCTCGGGGTTTGCCGCATAGGTCACCCCGGCCAGCTCACCGAGATCAACCGTGCCATTCACATCCGCTGTAATGAAGTGCTGGGATGGGCGCTTTCCGGTAATGACATTATTGCTTCGAACATTCGACGGAGTGGAACGCCAGACGCCGAGGACATCCTCAAGCTGCAGGAGGCGTCCCTGATGCTCAATCGCAGTTGGTTCGCAGACTCCAAAAAAGCCCCCTCCGCCCGCAATGAAGGCGCGTACGGTTTCGACCACCTTGGGATCTGTCCAGTAAGTCCCGCCGCTCCAGGATGATCTGGCCTTGCCGTAATTGATCAGAACGGATGTATCCTCTGGCAGACCATCCTTCTTGAGTTCATCAAAACTCATGAAGTGGACATCCACCTGAAGTCCGGAAAGAGCTTCCAGAAATCCTCCGGATGGCCAGTCTTCCCCGATCATCCATGAGCGGAGTTTTCCCCATGCGGTCACGATCACCACCTTGCCGGGCATGGCATAGGCGGCCCCCTTGTCAGCATGATCAAGAATCTGGCGAAACTCGTTTGCAACGACCTCAACGGAATCCAGAAACTCCGGAAACTTGACGGCAAGATTGAGGTAACCTCCGTAGCCGATCCGGTCCACGCCCTTTCTCAACATGGCCCGGCGTGCCTTGGCCCAGTACTCCTTGCACTCGCGTACGGGATCTCCGCCCTCCCCGACAAACAATGGTTCCCCAACCAGATTGACCGGGAAGAAATAGGGGTAAAAACGGACTTCCTTACTGATCGAGGTCGGGGCGTCCGACATGCGGCGGAGTTCGGTCCCGTTGATCACCGGATTGACCAGTCCATCAAAGCCCATGCTCTCAAAGCGCTCCCCGTAAGGCTCAGTACCAATCCAATGGTCGCAGAAAAACATGACTGCCTTTTTGCCGCGGGCATGGACTTTCTCCACCCATTCGCGGGCAAAATCGGTCGTGAACTCGTTTACGAAATCGACCCAGTCGCGGTAGGCCTTCGTTGGCAGACGGTCCGTGGCATTGTAGTAGCCAGCATCGACGAGATCCTCAGAGCGCAGACGGTACCCCTTTTTCTTTTCAAAATCATCAAGGGCCTTCGCGGAAATACAGTCACGATAGCTGCACCAGTCCTGCCAGCGGGTCTCCAAGGCCTCGTTTTTCACGATGGGGAACTGGTAGGCCACTGAGGTGAATCGCACGATGTCCGTATTCGGATGCTCGTCCAGCCACTTGTCCAAGTACTCGAGCAGGTGCGCCCGGGTCTCCGGCTGGTAAGGATCAATGCCCAGCTGGTGCGGGCTCGTCCAGTTGTTCGTGATGTGGTTGTACATCGAGGTGCTCTCCCAAATCTGGAAAACGAGGAAATTGACCGTGTAGACATGCCATGGGCTCGCACCCGTTATGGTCACAGTGCCGTCCGCCGCGGAAAGGCTCCATTTCGAGGGATCGACGACCTCCCCGGTTGTCCGGTCGATGACATCCCAGTACTTTTTTGCATCGTTTACCGTATCCAGCTCAAACTGGTCCTTGCTGTACCCGCTCATCAGGTCGATCACCAGCGTGTCCGCTTCCGCCGTCCGCGGGTCCGACATGAGATACTTCTGTTGGCAGTGATGCTTATGGGACCGGTTCCAATCCTGGTCGGCCCGGATCATGCAGAGGGTGGACAGAATATCAAAGTCCAGCTCCGTGATTTCCGGTGATAACACCGTCCCATCGCTGTCGCGAATGGCGTCTGCCCCCCACTTTTCAGCGAGTTCGAGGGTTTCCTTTTCCATGCCCGCTTCGGCGGGGAGTGTGAATCGTCCGTTTTTCATTTGATTAATAATTTAAAGAAGGGGGTTTATCTACATTGATGTTCGGAGCAATAAAAGATTAAAAATACATCAATTTTCCCCATTCAAGAAAGTTAGTGAACTGTCTTGCAAACAATTTTCAGACTCATTGAACCGTTAAAAAAAGCCCGCCGGAAAACTCCCGGCGGGCTTGAAAAGATTCTAAAGACTAGAACCGGAAGGAGTTGGAGATGCTCCACGTCCTCTCCGGAGGGATCCGGGCCGTACCAATACTGCCATCGGCATTGGCAATAATCGGAATCAGCTCATCATCCGCAAAGGCGTTGCGGACATTCAGGCGGACGGTCCAGTCGATCTTCTGGCCAAAGGCCTTGAAGGTCGTGCCGTACCCGACTCCGAGATCGATGCTCAGTTGGTCATCCCCGTAGTACGGATTGTCGACATCCCCAATCAGACTGCCGTCCAATCCAGTAATCAGCGGATACCCAATCCCGATTTTATCCTGCCAGCGAACCGCGCCCGTGACGTTGAATCCTTCAAGGAATCCATCCATGAAGCGGTAGCGTGTGACCAGGTTGACCCGCCATTTGCGGATTTCCGGGGTCTTCTGACCGGAAAGGGCCGCCTGTGTGATATTCTGGCGCACGGTAGAACTTCTGTACTGCTCCATCCAGGCACCGTCATTTGAGTTGGGCTGGCGGTGGATATTAAGGAGATCCCCATTGTAGATGGAACCAGCCCGCTCCAGCCATGCCTCGGAAAAAGCCACTTCCTCCTTTGCGATACTGGCCAGAACAGCCTCGTTCTTGGCCGCATTGAGGGAGATTCTCCACGCGCGGGTTGGATTCCAGACAAGCTCGTATTCCCAGCCTTCAGAAACCACATCGCTCAGGGAAGCAACCCCCGTGACATTGTCTGCTATGTAGGCGAAGGAGTCACCCGTGCCTTCAAACCGTGGTTCAAAGTTGTTCTCGGGGCCAATGTTGGCCTGCATGCGCAGGGGAATGGATTCATAAAAGGCCCGTGCTACCTCCTCGAATGTCTGGAAGGAGTTGGGACCGTTCGACCAGGCCAGGCCGTCTTCATCAAGGGGATCCAGCGACGGATCCTGAGGAGTGAGGCCTTCATTGTGGGCATTGACCATCCGGTTGATCATCGTGTTGATATACCCGAAGGGATTATCGATGGCCACATCACCACGGACATTCACGTTGTTGATCGTTGTTTCGAAGCGGTTCACGCGGAGGTCCAGCTTGCCATCAAACAAGCTCAACATGATTCCGTATTCTTCTGTCTCCGCATCCGGTGATCCGACTTCCTCGTTCCAGACATTGCGGCGCTGGCCAACGGGATCGAAGTTTTCGGAGGTATTCCAGTAGAACCGGAGATCCGAGTCAAACGGCAGGTCGAAGAGGTAGGCTTCCGGGAATTTCACGACAACGCTCTTCGTCAAGCTCTCCTTGGTCTGGGAGGAGGCCGGGAACAACCGGAAGTCGGACATGTCCAGATTGCCATCCGCAAGCGGGCTGGGATCCGAGGAAGTGAAGGCATCCGAGGAGTCTTCACGCCATCCGAAGAGGGTCACAATGTGGTCGTCGAGGAAGAAACTCTGCAGGGCGAGTGCCACGGATTCAACCTCTTCCCGCTGGTCGCGCGCCGTTGTGAGGATGCGTTGCGGAGTCGAGGTGCCGGTGACAAACTGCCGGGCCTCCGGATCCCATACCCGGAGGGTGTAGGTCTGGCCGATGACTGGACGGTTTGAAGTAATTGGCGTGAGCCGGACATCTTCTTCCCTTTCAACACCAACAAGGGAATCCCCAATGTAGAAGGCCCCATTTACCCGGAGTCCTGCTCCCTGCCCGGGAACTGCACCAAGGATTGTTTCCATGTCCAGGTCACCACCGGCCCAGGTGCTGGAATAGCCACGATTGCTCGTGAACTGGGTCGTTTCAAAGAAGAGTCCGGACAGAGTGTGGCGTCCCAGAAGACGACCCAGCCATGAATCAGAATTGGTGAAATCCTTTTTCACAAAGGCCGAGGCTTGGAAGGATTCAAACTCGTCCACGTTGGTCTGGTCGCGGAAAGCGTCACGGGTCACGATAAAGGGACGGCCGTAATTCGGATTTGGGATAAACTGATCCTCAAGCGCTCCACCGGTATTGAAAGCATCCGTGCGCACGGAGAGAATGGAATTTGTATCGATGGAAATTTCATCCTGCCCGCGAACCGGCAAATCGCGCATCTGTTCGAAATACTGGTAATTGTAGGCAATCTCAAAGCCGGCGTTTCCATTCATCAGCAGCTGGTCCATGCGGATATCAACGGCCTCGAAGTCCTGCGCCCGGCTGTCAAATTTTCCAGAGATCAGGTTTTTGTAGAAATCAAAGATCTTGCGGTCGAACAAACGCGTGCGTTGAAAACCGTCATCCTCCCCATTGCGCCAGAGGTCACCGGTTGAGCGAAGCGCTCCGCGGGGACTGCCCGCTCCACCGGGAATGGTCCCTTGGTGACCCTGAATACCGGCCAGGTCGCCGGGAAGGTTCATGTTTGCCTCAGGTGAGCTTGGATCGGCGAAGACAAGCGCTACGTTCCGGAACAAGGGGAACCCGGGAATCGTCAGATTGTTGGCAATCTCGTTTCCGTCTGCATCAAGGGTCGTGCGCGTTGCACCATTGTATGACCAGTACGGGGCTTCGTAGGGTTCACCATCCCGGGGATCCGTTCCCGGAAACCATGACTGCATGCTCCAGTCCGGCGTCAGGGTAGTCGGGGGAATTCCCTCGATCTGGCCGAATTCCGCGTTGGCACGGATTGTCGTGGCGCCCCAGAATGCCTTAGGGTTGTTTTTGCGGAGCTTCACTGTAGTGGCCATGTAAATACGGCGGTCTTTCTCAAAGGCCGGCTCCTGGCGGAAATTCCGGTCCTCATGCATCGCGTCGATCCGGAAGGCCAGGAAGTCGTCGATCAAGACGCGGTTCCAGTGGAATTCCTCACGGTGCGAATTGTGCTCGCTGTAGCGGAATTCAATCCGGGTCGAATCCCTGAAAACGGCCTGCTCCAGAGCAGCGTCGATAATCCCTCCTGCGCTGCCGATACCGGCGAGGACCGCGTTCGGTCCGCGGCTGATTGTCACGGAGCTGAAATTGTAGCCGTCCGACGGCAGAGCGGACTCAAAATAGTTTCTTGTCCGGGTCGCGTTCGACAAGGCCCGCACACGGTTGATGGCCGAGGGGTTCCCTCGCACTTCATCGTCGTTGCGGCCAGAGATCGACGAGTAATTCCCGTCAATTCCCCCGCCCTCGGTCGAGGTCGTGTAGGTCAGGATGTCCTCGATATCGGTCGCGTCGATGTCTTCAAGAAATTCGCCAGTGTAGACCGATACCGCCGCGCCGACTTCCTTCAGCTGCGTCTTCAGGCGGGTTCCCGCCAGCGTGTTGGTCGCCATGTAGCCGACATCTTCAGAGGCCTCGACCACAAAGGGACTCAGCTCAATTATGTCTTGTTCATCCGCAGTCGCGTCTTGCGCATGCAGAAAAGTACCCAGCAGGGCACCCGGGATTAACGTCAGGAGGATTTTTTTCATTTTAATTTGGGGTTTGGTTGTGGAGATTAATCAGCCGAGCTTCCGAGCGGTCCTGACCTTGTTGATATCGGCAATTACTCGTCCGATAAAGCCATTTGAAATAAACTGGAATTTCTTAAAGGAAAGGGACCCGGCCGTTCCACGACCCGGCCCCTTATTTAAAGCGATGGAAACAGAGACCTGATCAACCGCTGATCACGCGTCGGCGAATCATCACGAATCCAAGCGCCAGGATACCAAGGCTCAAGGCGTAGGTCGAGGGCTCGGGAACGCCGACCGCCAAGGTGTTGCTCGTGATAATCCAGGAATCAGCTGCGTCTTTAAGGATGCCGGTACCAAGCAACGAAGCAAAATCGAAGGGTGATCCAGCGTTGGTGACTGTGAGTAGACCTGTGCTTCCTGCGGTGAAGTTGAACGTGCCGTTAACAATCCCGAATGTGCCTGTGGTCACATTTCCACCGGAAAGCGTATAAGTGCCAACAATGGTCCCGCGACCAATGGCCAGCGACGACGGGGCGACAACCCCTGCACTCTGGCTGAGCGTACCCGTGGCATCACGGCCGACCGTCATGACACCGCTGGATAACGTTCCGGCAGAGTCCCAGTTCAGGGTACCGACATCCGCAACAGTACCTCGACCAATCTGAAGCGCTATTCCGGTGGTGAGATTACTCGATCCCTGGAAGGTATGCGTGGAATTTGCGATGCGAACGGCTGCCGTCGTGTTCAAGTGGGAGTCGCCCGACCATGTCACTGTTGTGCCATTCAGCGAAGTCGCCAAAAGTGTCGTAACCGTTCCCGTGGGAACAATGCCCGGATTTCCTGCATTGTCGGGAAGGCCATTGTCCCAATTTCCAGCAGTGTTGAAATCTGTATCAACCAAGCCGGTCCATGTCGTGACCTGCGCGGAGGCGATTTGAAGAGCAGCCAGGCAAAGGCCGGCCGTAAGGGTTTTTCTATATTTCATTTGTCGATGTAGGGTTGGAATGAATCCGTGAGGAAAGTCTCAGAATCAATTTCGATGCTTGCACAACAGTTACGGCTGTCAAGGAACTTTCGCTATTTCAGGCAAAATTGTCTGTTTTTTGTCTGCATTAACATGAATAATAGATATTGTCCTTATTTGATCCCAAAGCCCCTCAGGGGTTTTACGAAAAAAAATTCCCCTCCAACGGGAAGGAAACTCTCTGAGTTTTGTCTGTTAAAGAGAAAGGCCCGACCAGTTTGGCCGGACCTTCCTTAACTCAATCCCAGAGCTAACCTCAATCACTTAGTCAAAAAGGGAATCATGTGCCTCGAAGCAGGGAACTACTGACCGATGACGAGGCGGTAGAAAACGGAAGTATCGGGACCGCTTGGCGGATCAAGGAGGGCTTCCTCTTCCAGGCCGGTGCCGATGATGGGGCCCGGGAGGGGAGTCCATGAACCGGGCTGAAGATTCGGACTGGTCTCGATGGTGTAAGACCGGCCACTTTCGGCGAACCAGCGCAGAAGGAGGTTGCTGCCATCCGGCGAGAATTGCTGGATGACGCCGAGCATGAGGGTGCTGAAGCCGATGTTGTCGATATAGGAGGCGCCGGAACCGGAGGCGTTGGAAACGGAAATCCGGAAGACGGCGGATTGTCCACTCTCGAGGACAGTATCGGCAAGGGAACTGGCGAGGACGCAATCAAGATCCTGGAAATCGGTACGGTCAGCGGCGACGACCGGCTGGTTAAGGAGGGAACCGACCTCGACCGGGCCCGCGTCATCGAGATCACCCGAGAGATAAGTCGCCGTGACATTGGCCGGGGAGCCAACCTCGTCGCGATTAAAATCGAGCCAGAGATTCTCCAGCATCAAGGGACCCCCGGTCTCGTTGAGGATGCTGACATCGATAAAGTCCCCGTCAAAAAGGGCGAAGGCGCCTGCCGTGGTGGGGGCGACCGTGTTGTAGGTCCCGTAGGATCCGTCGGTCGATCCGTGGATGGAACTGGAGCCGGCAGTGGTGGTCAGCTGGGCGTTGATCCCGCTGATACTGACATCCGGGAGCAGGCTACCCGAGTCCCATGCGGTGGTGAACGGGGCAAACTCCCCTGCCACATACAGGTCGACGGCAATTTCATCCATGTAAATGGAAGACGCAAGGCTACCACCGGCTAGGCCGTAGACGAAGATCTTCTTGATCTCGCTGACCCCATTCTGGATTGTGCCGGAAGCAGTATATCCGTCGAAGTCGACGGTCACAAACTCACGGGTCAACCGCACCTTCAGTGGGCGAACATTGGCATCGTACTGGTCCCAGCCGCTGACCCCGTCGGAATTATCGCGCGGGGTGAAGGGAACCGGCGTATCAAAGGCTGCGCCATTCAACAGCGTCCCGACATTGGTGCCTCCCCAGGTGACGCTGGCAGCAACGGTCCCTGTACTGTCCTGAAACTCGACCCGGATGCCGTTGTTGGGCGCCTCGTTGATGTTAAGAAACTGCGTGTAGACCTGCATCAGGGTCGTGGCGTCGAGGGTGACGGCCACGTCAAGCGTAAGACCAGCCAGAAGCTCGTCCGTCGTTGGCGAAGCGGCGACCGTAATGTCGAGCGAGTGGTCGCCCTGGTCATTCGGATCGTTGTAGGAGCCGGCAGGATTCAAGGTCCATGTCCCCATGGTCGGGCTGACGTAATTGCCCAAGCCCGTGACGCTTCCGTCATCATTGGGGGTCAGGACATTGATCATGCTCTGGTTTAAAAGAGCTTCCGTAACAGCGCCACCCGGCAACTGGTCAAAATATTCTTCACTGACATCGGTGATACCGAGGAAGACCGGATCAATCAATCCGGTAACCCATGTATCGCGCAGGGCGAGCAGCTCGGCAAGGCGGGTCGGGTTGGATCCGGCGAGATCGGTGTCCTCATGAACGTCCGTCGCAATGTTAAAGAGCTCATTGGAGGTCCCCTGCTTGACGAACTTGAAATCATCATCGGCGCTGATCACCGCATAGCGTTGCTGCTTTTCCTTGCGCAAGTATACCTCGTCGTGCGGAAAACCGGGCTCGAGACCGGACAGGAAAGGAACGATGTTCACCCCGTCGAGCGGGCGTTCAGGATTCGTCGGGGCACCCGCAATTGCGGCAATCGTCCCAAAGATATCGAGCGACATGACCGGATCGTCGAAGGTGATTCCCTGCGGAATTGCTCCCGGCCAACGCACCGCGAAGGGCACCCGCATACCGCCTTCATAGGCGTCGCCTTTGTCTCCTCTCAAGGGATCGTTATTCGCACCGGTACCGATTTTCCCCCCGTTGTCGGAAAGGAAAAAGACAATAGTGTCATCCTCAAGTCCGAGGGTGTTAAGCGCATCCAGAATAAGCCCGATGCCGTCATCCATGGCGCTGACCATGGCGGCGTAGGTCTTGCGCGGGTATCCGGAGACATCGGTCAGGCCAGGGAAGCGGTCAAGGTAGCGCTGAGGCGCTTCCATCGGGGAGTGTGGCGCGTTGTAGGCCACATAAAGAAACCATGGCGAGGCAGCATTCTGCGTGATGAAGTCGACCGCCTGGGCTGAGAACTCATCGGTCAGGTACCATTCCTGCCCGCCGGGGCCGACATAAGTGGAAGGGTCGATCGGCGTATGGTCGTCAAGGATCCAGGTCTGGTAGCTCTGGGGCTCATTCTTCGCCTTGTAGGAATCCGGCATCGCGTATTGGTAACTGCCGTTGTTGGGATTTGTCAGGAGGTACTTGTGAGATCCCCCAAGGAACCCGTAGAATTCGTCGAATCCACGATTGAGCGGATGACCCTCCTCGGTCGATCCCACGTGCCATTTGCCAATGGCCCCGCTGTGGTAGCCCACCTGCTCGAGGGACTCGGATATCATCATTTCAGAATGCGGAACAGCACCCTGCGGATCGGCGTATTGCGGATTCCGCTCAAATCCAAAGCGCTGCTGGTAGCGGCCAGTGAGCAGTCCGGCCCGGCTTGGACCACAGACAGAATAAGACACATAGGCCCGGGTGCAATTGACCCCGAAGTCGGCAATGCGGTCAATGTTGGGAGTCGGGATTTCGTTATTGCCCGTGTTGAAGCCAACGTCGGCATATCCCTGGTCGTCACTTAAAAGGACGAGTAAATTCGGCGCACGATAAGCAATGAAGCCAATGTTGTCGATAAAGGCCGAACCGGATCCGGATGCTCCGGAAACAATGATGCGGAAAGTCGCGCTTTCCCCGTCATCGAGATACGTGTCGGAAAGTGAATCCGCTAACACGCAATCCAGATCGTGGTAATCAGCAAGGTCGCTACCCAGTACACTTTGTCCCACCAGCGAGCCGACACCCGTTGTGGCGTCATCCAAATCCCCGGAGACATAGCTCACGGAAACATCCACCGGCGCATCAGCTGTGCGGGGATTGAAGTCCAGTAAAATACGGTTCAAGTAAACCCGCCGTCCAGCATTGTTGCTCAGGACAATATCCAACGACTGGTTGTTCGACAGCTGAAAGGCTCCACCTGTGGCCGGCGCAGCCGGGTCAGCAATCAGCGATCCATACGATTCATCGTCCGATCCGTTGCTTCCATTCGTCAGGATTGTCCCTGAGAGGGTTGAAGTCACCCCGACAAGTGCCGTCTCCGGAGTGGCCGATCCGGAAGTCCAGGTGATCGCCGGTGCGGGAATGGACGAAGCCGGGGGCTCAGGCGGCGTCGCCACGGTCCCCGTAAAGGCCAGGTTGTCGATGAACAGGGAATCATGCGCACCACCCAATCCACCAGATGCCTTGATCAAAATCTCAACGGTCTCCCCAGCGGCAAGGTCGTGGTCCGCCAGCAGGGTCAGGTCGATGTCCGCATCAACATAGTCCCCTCCGCCAGAGCCAACCACGGAGGCAATCGGTCCGTACGATGCAAGCGCTGTCCCATCCGCAATGCCAAGGCTCCCGCTGACATAGGTTACGTCGATGTTCGTCGGCGGGTTTACCCCGTCCGGCTCTCGATCATAATCAAAGTGCATCCCCGTCAAATCAACCACAGCGCCCGTTCCGTTGCTCAGGGTGATCCGCAGCTCGCTGCGCAGGACGTTGCTCGTCTCCGTCGCCCACGAGGCAATGACACTCGGCAGGCTTCCAGCCGGTATCGCCACCGTTCCAAAGGTGTTATCCGTTGATCCATCCCCTCCCGGGGTGTTGTTCCCCGTTCCGTTGCCGTTGCTGATCTGCCGCGTAATGCCATCCGCGACTCCGCCAAAGCCACTCACCGAATAGTCCGGGCTGCTGTCCGTTCCGGTCCCGTCGTCGTTGCTTGGCGTGTGCCAGCCGACAAGCACTTCTCCCGGCAAGGTAAACGGGATCTGGGTTAAGACAAAAATCAAAAGAGTGGGGCGTATTTTCATGACAAATCAGATGAGGGTCGAAGGAGTTCCGCGAAAAGCCACTAAGCATCCGTAACTCTTCCGGCTGTCAAGGAACTTTTTTTTGCAATTGATAAAAGAAAGGCGATTCGCCCACCTGGGTGGACGAACCGCCGTAAAAGGAAGGAGTTACTGCTCAGGGTTTAGTAACATACATCCAGGACCCCTGCGGGGTGACGTAGGATTCAGGGAGGTAGAGCCAGTTATCGAGACTGTAGCTGTATGTCCAGTCCGGGAGAGCGACATTCAGGGTGCCGATCCATCCCATGGTATCGACATTGCCTTGATCATCGACCTCATAGCCGGCCCAGAGGACGGGACCGGAACCATCGGACAGCTGGATGCTGGTCCCGACGCCGGCGGTGTAAGTGATAAGGAAGCCGGAGTAATCACCGGCGGTCTGCACCTGGCCACCAATGGTGATGTTGCCTGCGTCGATAGCGGCCTGCAGGTCAGCGGTCGCGTCCGCAAAGCCAAGGGCGGCATTGGAGATATTGACGACCCCTGTACTGTCGACAGTAAAGTCCAGGGCGCCTCCTGCGGCCTGAAAGGCGAGCGTACTCGTCTCCACTGCCCCTCCAGCAAGCGTATAGAGCCCGATGCCGTCGTTGGTCTCATTGGCAAGATTCCCACCGATGAGAACATCACCCACTTCGACGATTCCTGCGGTCTGGACCATGGTACCGTTGGCCTTTCTTCCTACAAGAAAGGGGGTGCCACTATTGGAGAACGAACCGGTTGAATTCCAGTTCATGACGGAAAAGGTGTCATCTACAAGGTCACGCCCGAGGGCCACAGCGCCGGTTGTCTGCAAACTGCTCGAGTCTTCGAAAGTGATGATGTTGTCATCGAACCGGAGCCCGGTGGCTGTCCAGACGGACGCCCCGGAAACGGTGACGATCGTGGAGTCCATCAGGTTGAGGTCCCCTCCACCGGTGGTGACGGCGGCGTCCTGAATGATCCCCGGATTATCCCGGGTCGGGAGTCCTGCGCTCCAGTTGGTCGGGTCGACCAGGGCGCCACTGGTGGCACCGGTGAAAGTCGTGACTGCCGAGGCACTGGTTGCGCCAAGGAGAAGGGCTGTACTTGCGCAGGCGAGCAAGGTCTTTGAGCGGGTATTTTGAATCATGAATTTCATAAATGGAGAATATTTACATTTTTAGGGGGTTGAACGATGAGGGACGACCAAGCAGGAAACTTGATTCCCACAATGAATCTAAAATATCAGACAAATTTGCAACAAAATTCTTTCAGGAATTACGCAACAAATGTGCAAGAGGGCATTCATGGACTGATGAGACGGACCCTGAAAAAGTCGGCGGGACCATTGAGGGCTGGAGCGAAGGCATGCTCAAGGCCGACCTCATCGTGCTGCGGGGAAAAGCTGTCCAATGGCGACCAGGCACCATGTGGGGTGAAAGCGTGCTCGAGGATGAAGGTACGACCACGGATTACCTGTGAAGCGGAAAGGGTGAGGGTGAGAGGTTTGTCGGGATCGCTGGTCAGGCCTATTCGCGGAGGGCTGGTGGAGAAATCAGGAGAGCCGACCACGAGCAGGGCAGCAGCTTCGGGAGCGAGACGGGTTGTTTCGCCGGACCCATCGCCTTCAAGAAGATTGGAATTCTCCTCCTGGACCATCAATTCAAGTGAATCCTCGTCGAGCGAACGGAAGCGGAGGACGGCCGGGTCGCTGTCGTTCTCAGTCTGGATGGAGGCGATGAACCAAGGTGGCGACTCAAACCTTTCCTGAAAGGCCACGGTCCTCCAGTCATGAACCATCTGTGGTCCGGTGGAAAAGGAATGGAAGGCAGTCTGGTGAAGTATCCCGCTTCCCATGGCGACGGCGATGTAGCTGGCCTCAGCGTAGGGATGTTCTCCATCATTCCCCGTGACCCGGTCCGGGAGCATTTCCTCCTCGCTGAGTCGCAGCTCAAAGCGGTCGGTGGCGATGTTACGGATTCGCGGAACCACGGCAGTGTCACCATTGTCGTGTATCTGCAGGAAAAGGCTGGGTGCTTCGCGGAAGGGACGCTTGAAGCGATGGGGTTTCCACCAGAGATGATTGCTCTCGAGGAAGCCCGCCTCCCAGACAATACCCCCAATCTGATGTCTCCCCTCGGGAATGGCGATCCAGTTAAAGGACTCATTGGAGGCATGCCTACCATCGAGGTATTCCCACTCGGAAATGCGGTATTCAAAGCCAGTAGCGGTGACAGTGCGGACGCTGACCCAGGCAGGATCCGGCCCGTTGTCGCTGAGGGGGCCACAGACCACGACGGGGGGAAGATTAAAGGGCCGCGCGAAAACAACGCCTCTCCAATCACCCCGACCGGAGCTACTGGCCGTTACCGTGCCGGTTTCCATCCGGTATTCGCTCCTTTTCAAGGTCAGGCGGGAAAAGGACCAGGCGGGAGCAGTGAAAGTGATGAGTCCTGAGGGATCCATTTCAAGACTCCGGGAATCAAGTACCGGGTTCCCACTGATATCCCGGTTCTCCGCCGAGTAGGAGACGATGGAGATTTCGTCTGCGGAAAATCCCCCTGCATCCACGGAGAATTCGGTATCAACTGCCCCTTTGAGAAGCACATAGATTGTCAATTGCTCACCGCAAGGACTGGCCATCGCAACGACGGGATTCCGTTTATCCGATGCGGATGACGCAACCACATGGTGACCCGCCACGGGGGAGATCAATCGCAGGACATGATAGGTCGGGTTTGTCTGGTCTTCTTCAAACACCGAGCGGTAATTGCCCAGGGATCCAGGACCGAGCCAGCGGGCCGGCCAGATGGTGGAGGCATCCAATCCCGCTTCCACGCATTGCAGGAGAATTTCCGCATTCATGAGGCTGATCTGAAAACGGGATGGCCAGTCGACCGGATCATCGGAGCTAAACGGGCCAACATTCCACTCGAGCATTCCCAGTTCGATATGCCCAAGCCCCCGGGCCGCAAATCGTGCTTTCATATCGAGAATATTCTCGAGGTAGGACTTCTCGTTGAAGACATCGTTCATGGAAAG
The DNA here is from genome assembly GCF_010500615.1 of Oceanipulchritudo coccoides. Classification (NCBI taxonomy): domain Bacteria; kingdom Pseudomonadati; phylum Verrucomicrobiota; class Opitutia; order Puniceicoccales; family Oceanipulchritudinaceae; genus Oceanipulchritudo; species Oceanipulchritudo coccoides. The sequence goes on along the minus strand of NZ_JAAGNX010000001.1, from coordinate 826,635 downwards.
GGGTGTTTTGCCTGTCCATGCCGCCCATGTCACATTTCCCCAGTTCCAGTAGCCATGGAAATCAATCATGTCGATGTTCTGCCCGGCGATATCGAGCAGGGTCGCATACGATGAGCTCCATTTGTGCTTCCAGTTGGCGACAATTTTGATCTCCGGGTCAACTGCCCGCATGGCATTGGCATAGGCATTGATGTAGTTGCCATATTCAGCCGCCGTCATGCCACCCGGAATCCGGCTTATATCATGATAGCTTTCGTTCCCGACATACCAGTACCGGACCGCATCGCCGCGCTCGAGGGCGTGCTGGACGAAGGCGGCGGCCTCCGCAATGCCATCCTCGACACGGTTGTAGACATGGCCCGAGTCCACATTCACGCCGACAAGCGGTTGCCCGCCAACGGAATCAAGACGATCCATATATTCGGCGTAGCCCATCCATGCCGAAGCAGGCTCGGGCGAGGAATTGCCACCCGGCGCCCAGGTGTCCCGCCAGCCGACCCCGTTGGGATCGGCCCAGTGGAAATAGTCCGTCACCTCTCCGCCAGGATAGCGGATGAAGGAAATGCCCAATTCCTTGTACTGGTCGATAAGGTCACCAGATTCCCATGGCGCATCATCCTCATGCGAGTAAACCACGTTCGCGCCGAGGATGTTGTCCCCCACCCGACGAAGAAAACTGTCCGGCTGGATCTCCACCATGACTTGGGAACAGGCGACACTGGTGGCAGCGAGGCTCATCATCGCAATCGCATGCCCGTCCATTATAAAAATCCAGATTATGTAGTCAAAAACGGTTACATGTTGGAATCAATGGTCTCGATGGAGAGCTCGGCGGGTTCCAGGCCGGGACTTGTCACGCGCAGGGTCGCCGTGCCCGGGATCCCCTTCGATCCCCTCAAAATGACGAGGGCGAGCCCGTTGAAGGCCTTGCGGGAAGGCGTGAAAAAGGGGGTCCAGTCCGTGGCATCCCCGTTGTCAGCGGCGACAAACTCCCCCGCTCCAATCACCTCGAATTGCAGCTCCGGATCAGCGTCGGGAACTAAGCGCCCTTTGGCGTCCAGTATCTCGACCTTGAAGAAGGCCAGGTCCCGTCCGTCGGCCGTCAATCTGGACCGGTCCACGGAGACTTTCAGCTGTGCGGCTTTCCCGGATGTCTCCCGGGCGGTGGTTGCCCATGGCTCGCCTTCCTTGTATGCGATCACCTTCAATTCGCCTGGCTCGTAGGCGACATCGGGCCAGATTAAACGGTATTCGCGTGGTCCCTTCCGCTTGCGACCGAGCGATTTCCCATTGAGGAACAATTCAGCCTCATCCCCATTGGTGTAGACATGCACCGGGGTGATTTCCCCTTCACGCCCTTTCCAGTTCCAGTGGGGAAGAACATGCGCAACAGGATGATCCGGACGCCAGCGTGATTGATAGAGATAGAACCGGTCCTTCGGGAAGCCGGCGAGATCGATGATCCCGAAATACGAGCTGCGGCTGGGCGCGCCTGATCCAAGGCGCTCGAGCTCGGCCATCAGGGCCTTCCGGTCGTCCTGGTCGGAAAAATTCAACAGGTTTGTGGAGTCCCTGTTATAGGGCGTAGGCTCACCAAGGTAATCAAAGCCGGTCCAGACAAACTCGCCTGCCAGCGCGGGGTATCGGTCCTGCGAATCGAATTCAATATCAGGCCGGTAGGCCCATGGAGGCGCAAACCAGTCATACGAACTGACTTGGAAATCAAAAAAGCCGCCGTTCTTGGCTTCATTCAGCGGGAAAAAGTATTCACCCCGTGAACTGACGCATGATGAGGTCTCCGCCCCGTAGGCTGGCTGCGTCGGGTTCACCCTGAAGTGAGTTGCATAATTGGGTGACTTCGCGGCGACCGCTTTGTAGTTATAACCCGCTACATCAAAAATCTGGGCGAAGCCGTTGATGATCGCCTCCCCCTTGCTCATGCCTGCGGTTGCCGGGCGGGTTACATCCTCCTCCCTGGTTAATTCTACCAGCCGGTTCGCCCGCTCGAAGCCCCCGTTTTTCCCGGATTGTTCCCGTACCTCGTTCCCGAGACTCCAGGCGATCACACTCGGATGGTTCCGGTCACGCCTCACCCAGTTGCGGAGATCCCGTTCATGCCACTCCTCAAAATCGCTTCCATAGTCAGCCCGTGTCTTGTTCAAGGCCCATGTATCGAAAAGTTCATTCACCACGAGGAAGCCCATCCGGTCGCAAAGATCCAGCAACCCCGGGGCGGGCGGGTTGTGGGCCATGCGGATCGCGTTGCAGCCCATCTCGCCCAGAATCTCCAACTGGCGCTCCGCCGCCCGGAGGTTGAAGGCCCCGCCAAGGGCGCCAAGGTCGTGGTGCTGGCAGACGCCCTTCAGCTCAACCAGCTTGCCGTTCAGGAAAAAGCCCTGGTCAGAAGTCCACTTGATCGTTCGGATCCCGAAAGAGCTCCTCCATTCCTGGTAAACGGTATCCCCGCAAAGAACTTCGCTTTTGCACGAATACAGGACCGGTGATTCAATTCCCCATAACTGCGGTGAGGAAATCAATACAGTGGCCTCTTGAACCTTGGATTTTCCCTTTGGAACCCTGACGGGATCAGTGACCACCGAGGCAACCTGCTTCCCGTCCGGCTCATAAACCGTATGCCGCAGCCGAACTTCCGCATCAGAGCAAAGACGATTGAAAATGGTCGATGAAATCTCCACCCGGGCGGAATCCACGGCCACCTCCGGGGTCGTGATGAAGGGGCCCCATTCGTCGAGGGTAACAGCCGCATGCCGGACCAGCCAGACGTCCCGGTAAAGGCCACCCCCGGGATACCACCGGGAGGATTCCCGCGGATTGTCGAGGCGGACGGCCAGGATGTTTTCCCGCCCCTGCATGAGGGCCGGAGTCAGGTCGATGAAAAATGTGGAATATCCATAGGCCCATTCGCCGACAAGCTGACCATTGAGCCAGATTTGTGGATGCGACATGGCTCCTTCAAATTCAACAAGCAGGCGTTCGCCTGGTTCCAGTTCCGGCCCGGGGAAGCTTTTCCGATACCAGCCAATACCATGCCACGAAAGTTTGCCGGTCCGGTTGGGCAGGTCCGGCTGAAAACTGCCTGCAACTCCCCAGTCGTGGGGAAGGTTGAGGGATTGCCAATGCTTGTCCTCAAGATTGGGCTCCTGAAGTCCAGCGGGCTCCTCCCGGGCGGATTCGAATCGGATAAACTTCCACTCCTCGGAAAGGCGCATGCGGGCCTCCGGAACACCGGCGGCAGATGTCCAGACGGGAATGGATCCGGCACTGACTAGAAGACTCATTATGATCTTTTTCAGAAATGGGGTTTGCATAAGGGAAAAACGCTACCTGACAAGGTTGAAGGTGTCGCGGCTCGCCTGCGATTGAGGCAACCCGGCAAACGGATAAAGCGGGCTTGGCGTGCGAGCCTCGTTCAGGATCGCCGCCATCTCCGTCACAACCAGCGGATGCGCCGAGGCCACATCCGTGGTTTCAAATGGATCCGACCCGAGATCGTAAAGCTCAATGGCGGAACCTGCACCATAGCGGACCGCTTTCCAGTCCCCTTTTCTCACGGCTTGTCTGAAGCCCCCGTCGCTAAGCCGGCGATTCCAGCCGTCCAACTGGAGCTCCCAGTAAAGATATTCATGGCTTTTCTGGGGCTGGCCCAGCATCTCCGGCATAAAGGATATGCCATCCCCGATGACCGGGCTCCCACCGGAAACTTCCGAAAAGGTCGCCATGATGTCGCAGAAGGCCGCCAGGTGCGTCGATAAGGAGCCTTCCTTGATGTGGTCCTTCCAAACCGCAATTGCGGGGACGCGAATCCCTCCCTCATACAGGTCGCGCTTGTATCCGCGCAATCCGCCCGAACTGTCGAAAAAGCGGTAATCGTGACCGCCTTCGGAGTGCGGGCCGTTGTCACTCACAAACAGGATCAGGGTATTGTCCAGCTCACCCTGCTCTTCCAGCTTGGCCAGAAGCCGCCCAACCTGCTGGTCGAGCATCGTGATCCGCGCCGCATGACGCCGGTCCACTTCCTTCCAGCCACAGTCAGCATACATCTCCCTGTCCCGGATCACGTTCTCCCGCGTGTGCGGCGTCCGGTAAGACATGAACAAAAAGAGCGGCTTCTCCCGCGTGCGACCGTCAAGATATTCCAGAATCAGGTCCGTCCGGAAGGAATCTATGCAGTCGTTCTCCCGCCAGTCATACGTGACAGAGCGCTCCTTGTTCCCGAAATAATGGATATCCTCATCGTAGGAATACCCCTCAAAGCGCGAGGGCCAGTTTGGCTGGACCGCAAAGTCAAAACCGCGCGCAAAGGCCCAGGTCGTCGGATCATCCGGATCATCCAGATGCCACTTCCCGATGAAGGCCGTCTCGTAACCACTCCGCTTCAGCATCTCTGCCAACGTCTCTTCGTCCTTCCTCAAGGGAACCCGGCTCCACTTGCCTCCACCATAATACCCCGAGTTGCCCCGCACCGTCGCATGTCCACCGTGCTTGCCCGTCATCAGGACCGACCGTGAGGGTGCGCAGACCGCCGCTCCCGCATAGAAATTTGTGAACCGCATGCCAGTCGCTGCCAATCCGTCCAGCACAGGCGTCTCGATCGCTTCCTGCCCGTAACTCCCCAGCTCCCCATACCCAAGGTCGTCCGCCAGCAATAACACGATGTTTGGCGCCTTAGCCGATGCACTTGCCACCAGACAAACCGCCATCACGATCCCGGTCAGCACAACCCCTGCTCGTTGTCTGGAAAGGTTACTCATACACTCAGGCCGTAACTGTTTATTAATGGATGGCAAACAATTCCGCAATTTCATGGAAAAGAATCCCTTTCCTCCAGTTAGACAGATTCGCGCTCAATGAGCTCGACCGGGAAGAGGACCTGACGGGTCGGCACTTTTTGTCCTTCAGAGAGGGCCAGGACCATATCGGTCGCCGCCTCCGCCATCTTTTTGATGGGCTCGTCGATGGCGGTCAGGGGCGGGGTCAGGAACTTGGAAATTTTCTCATTTTCCCCGCCGATGACAGCGAGGTCCTCTGGTATTCTGAGGCGCATGACATTCTTGATAACATGGAGGGCTTCAATCACTTCCATGCTGACACCAGGGACAAAGACGGCGTCGGCTTTCTGCCGGACGAGGCGGCTGACGATCGAATACAGACTCTCGCCAGCAGGAGCAAGGGCGAGGAGCCGCTCGTCGGCGGTTCCTCCAAATTGATTGATGCCGTCCCGGAAGCCACGCAGGCGTTCCTGCATGGGATCGGCCTTGTGGGTGGCGATGGCGAGGCGTTTGCGACCTCTCTCAAGGAAAAGCTTGGCGGCCTGAAATCCGGAGGCGTAGTGATCGGAGGAAACAACATACTGCCTGGAATCGGCGGCAAAGTTATCGAGGTAGACCACAGGCACGCGGGATTCCATTTCTTTGAGGAAGTCCTTGAGCTCGGGCCCCCAGGTAACGGCGATGATGCCATCAAAGAAGGATCCCGAAAGAAGGGTCCGGGGATCGGACGGGACGATGATGCCAACCCCCTTTTTGGCCAGGGCGAGGGAAATGTTGGCCGTCATGGCGGCAGCGTAGCCCACCACATGATCCCGGTAAGTCGGTTCGCTGATGATTGCAATCTGGTGAATCCGGACTGCCGCCTGAGGCTTGAGCCCGATGCGGTGAGCCATGTCGAGGATTCGCTCCCGTGTTTCAGCGCTGACCATCGGACGGTTGTTCAAGGCCCGGCTGACCGTCCCTGTCGACACCCCCGCCATTTCGGCAAGGTCGTAAATGGTGGGGCGGCTCTTCTTCGAGGACCGCGTTTTTTGAGGATTATCCGCGCACATGTGAGTCCCTAAATAAGACAGTGAATTCAACTTGGTCAATATATATGCAACACTTGCGATCGGGAATCGCAAGGTTTCGAGAAGGATGGCATGAATTTGCACAGCCTGCCGGCTACCTCCGTTCGTAACTTTTTCGTTTGTATTACAACAGAACTTCACTTAAGGAAACGAACGAAAGCCGGCACAGGCTCTTGCTGCCGCCCAATTCTGAACGAGAACTCCCCAATACAACCATACAAAACCCCATCATGAGCATCCTTGACCTGATTGTATTCTTCGCGTTTGTCGCGGCTGTTGTCTCCATCGGGCTATATAAAAGCCGCGGCGAGGACCTGAAAGGCGAACACGCTGCCAGTGACTATTTCCTGGCTGGCCGCGGACTGAAGTGGTGGCTGATCGGCTTTTCGCTGATCGCCGCCAACATCTCCACCGAACAATTCGTGGGGATGTCGGGCAACGCGGCGAGCCACATTGGCATCGCGATTGCGAGTTACGAGTGGATGGCGGCAATCACGCTGGTCGTGGTGGCTTTTGCCTTCCTCCCCTATTTCCTGAAGGCGGGCATTTACACAATGCCGGAATTCCTGGAATACCGCTACAATTCGGGGGCCCGCATCATCATGGCCGCGGGAACGGTATTCATTTATTTACTACTTCTGGGAGCGGTCACATACTCGGGTGCCCTCACCATCCGGACAATCGCGGCTGAGCGCGGCGTCGATATTTCGCTTCAGCTGGGCGCGCTTGTGATTGGTTTGATTGCGATGATCTACGTCATCGCCGGTGGGCTCAAGGCCTGTGCGTGGGCCGACCTTATCCAGGGCAGCGCGCTCATCATCGGAGGCGGTATCATCATGTATTTTTCCTTTGGGATGCTGGGCAGCGCCGAATCGCTGGCAGGCATTGCCGATGTGAAGACCGGCGAGGTGGTCATCCGTACTTTTAGTCCGGAAACGGGCGCCTTTGCCCGCTTCATGGAGCTGAACAGTACTCGCCTGAACATGTTCCTGCCGGCGACCGACAGCACCTTGCCATGGACGGCCCTGCTGCTCGGCCTCTGGATTCCCAATTTCTATTACTGGGGACTAAACCAGTACATCACACAACGGACACTCGGCTCGGCCTCGCTCGCTGAAGGACAGAAGGGCATTGTCTTCTCGGCCTTCATGAAGCTCCTGATCCCGTTTGTCATCGTTGTTCCCGGCATCATGGCCTTCAATCTGTTTGCCGGCAACATGCACATTGCCGCTGGCAAGGATAACGGCCCGGTCCTTGCAAAGTATCTTGCCGCCAACCCGGCCAGCGCAGTCGTCAGCGTGGAAATGGCCCCCTCGGTGGAGCAATTGGCTTCGATCCCTGACAGCCGCTATGTCCTGGCCGTCTACCCGGATCTCGACAGCGTCAACAGTGCAAAAATGCTCAACGGGCACGTGTTCCCGCTCAGCCAGGATCAATTCAATGCGGCTCAGGCCAGCGTCTCCGCAGCGGTCGTCTTTGAGAGCGACGACTACGCTTTTGCCAGCGCCAATCCAGCCCTGGCGGCTGAGCTTGCCGTCTACAACGAGACAGTCAGGGCATCCAATGCCTCTGTATCCACGGAAAAACTACTTGGATACAAATACGACACGGCCCTCGGACAGCTGCTCTCCAATGTCCTCCCTCAGGGAACCGGCCTCCTCGGCTTTGTCCTCGCGGCTCTTCTTGGAGCGGTTGTCAGTTCACTTGCCGCCATGCTGAATGCGGCCTCGACCATTTTCTCGATGGATATCTTCAAGCAGCACATCAACAAGAACGCCTCCCAGAGAACGATTGTCGTGCTCGGCCGGTCCAGCGTGGCGGTCTTCGCGGTCATTGCCGTCGTCCTTGCCCCGATGCTGGGAAATCCCAAGATCAGCAACAGCATCTTCACGGTCATCCAGGAAGGCCAGGGCCTCATCTCCCCGGGCATCCTCGCGGTCTTCGCCTTCGGATTGCTGTTTCACCGGGGACCCCGCATATGCGGTGTAGTCGGCCTCCTAACCAACATCATCGCCTACCCGGCCCTGAAATTTGCCGCGCCAGACATCAACTTCCTCAACCGCATGGCAATCTGCTTTTTCCTATGCATTCTGGTCATGGGAATCATCACCCTCATCAAGCCGCTGGATAAGCCGATTGATTTCAAGGCCAACAACGCCGTTGCCCTGGAAGCCTCCAAAGGGGCCCGGATCGCCGGCATCGGAGTCGTTATCCTGACCTTGATGCTCTACGTGGTCTTCAGCCCGATCGGCATTGCCGGTTGATTGAGCCTACTCGGAAAACTCGATGACGTAAAATTCCTCCGCGTAGACGGGCTTGCCCTTCAAGGTCGGTGGATTGAACCGGAACTTGGCCGCATGAATGATCGCCGGGACCATGAATTCCTGGTGCTCGATCTGCACGACCTTCGGATTAACTGCCCGTCCCTCGGGTGTAATCGCATACTCGACACGGACCCTGTCGCTCAGGCCGCGGCCCTTCAGGTTTTTGGGATACGCGCCCCGTAGTTCGTCGCACACACCTCCGTCCCCTCACAGCTCCTTAAATAATACCCATTAATCCCACTGAATGCCATAATTTTTACCTCCGCCCCATGCCCGAATGGTGGCATCATCAACAGCCCCAAGGCCCATTTCCATCCGTTTTTCCAGCTTCCCTTTTCATCATACTCTCTTCATGCAAAAGATACATTTATTACGCAACAATTACATTTTGGCTTGTCCTCACTTCCCGGCAATTCAAGATTCCTGCCTCAAACCCCTCTCTTAAGGGAGAATCCACCCTATAACCCTGACCCTTGAGTTCAAACATGAAAATGTTGTTTTACAAACAAGTCTTCCGCCAGAGCTGGCGCGATCTTTCCCTTGCCACAATGGCGTTCCTTTCGGTTGTTTCGGTCGTGGAAGCCGCGACGATCACGAACGACGTTCAGTGGTATGATGACCGCGGGATTGAGATCAATGCCAGTATGGGCCAGCACATTACGATTGTGGGCGACACCTACTATTGGGTCGGCAGCAATCCCACTAATGATTCCATCCATCTGTATAAATCCAAGACCTTTGGCAGTGATGACTGGACGTGGGTAAGGCGCTTGGCCAAGTCGTCCGAGGGAACGAAAAATGTGACTCTTCTTTATAACCCGAATACCGACCGGTACGTCTTAATCGGGAAGGGTATCTGGTTCTATGAAAGCGATACCAACGATGTCGAGGGCACCTATACTCAAATCACCCCCAAGGTGAATTTGACGCCGCGACACCCGGGGTATGTTGCCAATGATACCTTCACGCACTATGAGTCGGGCGGCATGTCCGCTTATCGTGAAGGCAACCGGGCCTTTATCATTGTCTCGATGAAATGTGCGGAACTCGACGACCCGACTGGAGGTTCAACCCGCTTTGTCGATATCTTTGAATTGAACGAGCAATTCACGGGCTTGAAGCGCGACGCCAGCAACAACATCCTCCCTCCGATCGTTTCCGATCAGGTGGAGAAACAGCGCGAGGCGTTCTGGTTGTTCAAGAGAAACAACATTTACTATATGTCTTTCGACGGGGTCGGCGGTTGGATGGGGTCTGATTGCTATTACCGAACCGCTCCAGCTTTGGAAGGCCCCTGGTATCCGACCTATACTCCCGACCCGAACGATGCGCCCGCAGAGATCCAAATCGGGATGAATCCTTTCCGTCCACTTGGCTCGGAAGCCAACCGGATCATGCGCTCGCATGCCTCGCAGCATCGCTGGATCATGAAGATTGGGGAGCAGTGGGTCTATGGCGGCGACCGCTACCCGCTTCAGGAGGTCACCTCTCATCCGGTCGAGAAGGGGCGCGTCATCATGTGCCCGATTGACTGGGACGAAAACGGCCACCCGACCGTGCGCTGGGAGGGTGAAAATACAACCGACCGGAGCCTGCAGACGCCATGGTCGTGGGAGATTGATGGCGAAATCAAACCCTTCCGCGCTTGGGCCAATCTGAACAATGTCGAGAATGGGCCCGATAGCGTCGGCGACAAGGAAGGGGACGAAGATGGCGACGGCCTCCTGAACCTCATGGAGTTTGCCCTCGGCGGGAATCCGCTCGTCGCCAGCGAACCCGATATCCTGCCGACTTTGGTGGCGACTGAGAATGGGATTGAGTTCCGCTACCGGCGGCGAAGCGCGGCCAACCCCGGAGTGTCCTATATGCCGCAGACTTCTTCCACCCTCCTCAGTGATTCTTGGGTCGATGCGCCCGAGCTCGAAATCGGGACGGAAACCCTCGACGAGATCTTTGAGCGAGTCACGGCCGAAATTTCGGTGCCCACCGGAGCCCCCGTCTTTATTCGATTGGAGGTCTCAGATCAATAGTGCCCAGCAACCTTCGATGAGGCTGGTCTGGGTCTTCGCCTCGCTTTTGCTCCCCGTCCTCGTAGCGGCGCAAGGCAATGTGATCGGGAATGACACCGTTTGAGGCGACTCTCTTAATGGTAAATTCCAAGATCGATGGTTTCGATGGCAAAATATTCGAGCAAATATCACCCCAAAGAAAGCCTGCGCCTGTGTGGGAAATGGAGAAATCCAGATATCTCTCAAACCGACAGGCCTGTAGAGGGACCCCACGTTAGTGTTCTACAATAAAAGATTCCTCAAATACCCCCCCGGGTATCAGGCAGCTTTCCTTTGATAGACGTTATGCATGTCCCCACAGCCGGTCCAGTTCTGGCGAGTTCCGCATGATGTTCAATAGCTTGCGGATCACCAACCGGGATCACGGTGCTGGGGATAGACTTGGCATTTCCCATGCCCATCATTTCGCTGGACCCGCTTTAGATGGAGCAGCAGGTCCTTTACCTGAATTTAGACGAAAAGATGCCAAATCTTCCAGGAGCTTCATTTGTTCGTGCCTAAGCATGGGGGTTATCCGGGCGAGCAGCCAGATCAAGCTGAACGAGGCGATAGTCCTCCTCTTCAAAGGACTTCATGAATCCAAATTGGCGATCCGCAAGCCACTCGGGAGGAACCCAGTCACGGTCCGGGGTAAGGGAATAGCCCGGTAACGCTTGAGCGGATCCATCACATCCAGTGTCTTCTCAATCTCGTTCTTTTCCTACTCGAACGGTTTAAGGCTGAGGTCGGCGACATTCGTCAACTGGCCGATCGGCATTGCCGGTTGATCGGGTTTACTCGGAAAACTCGATGACGTAAAATTCCTCCGCGTAGACGGGCTTGCCCTTCAAGGTCGGTGGATTGAAGCGGAATTTGGCCGCCTGAATAATCGCCGGGATCATGAATTCCTGGTGCTCGATCTGCACGACTTTCGGATTCACCGCCCGGCCCTCGGGTGTAATCACATACTCGACACGGACCTTGTCGCTCAGGCCGCTGCCCTTCAGTTTTTTGGGATACGCACCGGTCTTGCTGTTTTTTCCCTTCGGCTTGATCCGCTGGCCGAGATCCTTCTTTGCGCTGTACACCGTGTCCGTCAATTCGTCGAGATTGACGAATACCTTCCGTTTCATGGCAGCGTTCAGCTTGTCCTCAAAGGGCAACTTGAACTCGATCGGGATGGTCACCGTCTGGCTTACCGGTACGCCGTCCTCCGTCGCCGGGGCAAAATGCCAATTTTTCACTTCGTCAAGAGCAGCCTCCCCGAAGGCGGGATGGCTCGCGGATTGGATACTCGCGTCCATGACATTGCCCACGTCGCCAATGACGACCCTGATCCTCGCAACGCCCTCTTCGCCCTGCTCCTTGAGCTCCACCGGGTATCCGGGAGAGCCTCCCTGCAGCAGCTTGACGCTGGTTGAGGCGCCCTCGATGGAGAGGCCTGCGATTGTCATCAATAGAAGGGTACCGAGTGCTCGTCTTGCCATTTTTTGTGTCATTGTGGTTGTCTGCATAATGAATTGTATCCGTGGGATTTCAAAAGTCCGCCTGCCCGGCTACTTCGCTCCGAATTTATACACCGTCGTGCTCGAGTAGCTTTCACCCGGCCGAAGGATCGTGTCGGGCCAATCTGGATGATTCGGACTGTCCGGCAGGTGCTGTGTCTCCAGACAAATTGCCTCGCGGGCCCCGTAAGGCCTCCCGGATTTCCCTTTCAGCTGTCCATCAAGATAATTGGCCGTGTACACATGCAAGGTTGGCTCATCCGTATACACCTCAAGAAAGCGCCCGCTCTCCGGTTCATGCAGGGTGGCCGCCAGCTCCAGCTCAAGCCCAGTGTCCGGAATTTCCCAACTGTGGTCATATCCACGTGCCAGAATCAATTGTTCGTGGTCCAAAACAATGTCCCGCCCGATCCGCTTCGGTGCGCGGAAGTCAAACGGGCTGTCCCCCACTTTCTCCCAGCCTCCCAGCGGAATACCCGTTCCGTCCCTCGGCATGTAGCTCTCCCCGGGCATCGCCAGCATATGATCCAACACCGTCCCACTTCCCTCCCCAGCCAGGTTGAAGTACGCATGATTGGTCAGACTTAACGGCGTTGCCTTGTCTGTCCTCCCCGTGCAGGCGATCCGGAGCGCATTGTCCTCTCCAAGCGTGTAAACCACTTCCACAAACAGGTTCCCCGGATACCCTTCCTCCCCGTCAGGTGAAAGATAACTGAACTTGACCCCGTTCTCCACGACTTCCGACTCCCACACCACTTTGTCAAAGCCCTTCTCCCCGCCGTGAAGGTGGTTCGGTGCGCGATTCACCGACAGCTGGATTTCTTCCCCGTCCAGCATGAATCGCCCCCCGCTGATCCGGCCCGCCGTCCGGCCCACCATGCAGCCCAGATATGGTCGCTTGATCCCGTTGATGTAGCCCTCCACCGAGTCATAGCCCAAAACCACGTCCGCCTTCTCACCGACCCGGTCCGCCACAACCACAGAAACAATCCGCGCCCCATAATTCGTCAGACTCACCTCGGTCCCCACCAGATTCCTTATCTTGAACGCTTGAATCCCACTGAAATCCTCGACCTTTACCTCCGCCCCCTGTCCCAGGGAAGGCAGCAGCACCAGCCCAATCGCCCATCTCCATCCATTTATCCACCTTCGCTCCTTCACCATACAGCCCTTATGTAAAAGATTATATATTTACGCAACACTTACATTTATTCTTGTCTTCCAACTTGGGCAAATCAAGATTCTCCCGTCCACCCCCTCTCTTCCTGGAGAACCACCCCACCACCCTAATTCTTGATATATGAAGCTAGCCCAAAGCCTGATTTTATTACTCTCAACAACTGCTGCAGGCGTCCTGAGTGGGCAGAGCACCTTCCAGCCCTACACCACACAGGGGGAAAACCTGATCCATGTGCGGACGGCGGACTTTGATGCAGTGGGGGCGAAGGATTATGTGGTGGGTATGACGGTGAACGGGAAGGTGATCGCCTTTGACCGACCGGCCATCTCGGATCCGGAGGAGAACAACCAGCTGTGGCAATATACTCCGCCGACGAGTTTTGGCATCATGCTAGCGACCGGGGAGGCCAACAGTGCCAACCCCGGGGAAGAGGTGCTTTTACCCGGAACAGACGGCCACCTGCGGATCCTGTCCAGGGACGGCGTGCTGCTGGGCGACTGGACGCCACAAACGGGGACCGGATTCCCGGGAGCGCTGTATTCGGCGGACACGGGCAAGAACAGTGCCGGGGAAATCCGGATCGTCACAGGTGGAGTGAATGGCCGGATCTATATACTTGCCGAAGACGGAACAACGGTGGGAACGATCTTCCCCCCTTCGACAAGGAGCAGTGTTCCGGGCGTGATACGGCGTGTAGTGGTGGGCAACTACGACGGAATCGGCGGGGACGAGGTCATTTCCTTTTACGACGAGTTGAATTTCAGCGGGGGAAACTACTTTGAGATCACGGATTTGGACACGATGGAACGACCGGCCTACTGGGGCTCAAACGGGCTGAATTACAACAACATCCAGGAGGCATTTGGCTGGACCGACAAGCAGTTGCCATGGGCCTACGACATGGACGGCGACGGGGACGACGAGCTCGTCGCCCACTGGGGCGTTCTTCATCCGGAAGATGGTGCGCGAACCCGGCTCCTTTCGACAATGCTCCCTGCCGGGGAAGCCTTGGATCTGGAACTCCACTACGAAAATGTTTCCGAGACCACCAATACGGGCAAATACCTCCTGCAACAGGGTGTTCCCGGCGATTTCAGGGATTGGAACAATTATCCCGGGCCGGAAATGCTGACCATTTACGGGGATGATTTGTATCTGGTAAATTATGACACGCGAAACAGCGTCGACCTGAACAGGTTCCGGGTCTTCCGTCCGACCGATCACGGATACGCACACACCCTCTATCACTTCACCGACGGGGCACGCCTCGAGGACCGCAACGGCGGGCTCGACAAGATGATTCTTGCAGGGCCGCCAAACGGGGATGATCACTTCTATCTTGTCGACCTGTCAACGGGCCAGTGGACAACGGACGCCAAGACGATCGATGGCCGGGGCGTCTTAAGGGAAGTCCGCGATGCGCTGGATGAACTCCACGCGGATATTCAGAATTTTTCCGGCACAGAGGCAGTCGCGGGAAAACCGATTTATTACATCGGTACCATGAACGGCTCCATGGGATGGCGTATGACAGAATCGAATATCCGCTCGCGGGCCAACTCGATCCGCAACGCCGTCCAGGAATGGCGCGACGAACTGGGTGGAGTTTCCGGATACCAACCGGAGCGGGTCAAGTTTGTCTCCTCAATCGGGGACATTGACGGGTTAGTGGACCGGATGACCAACAACGGGGCGATCGACCTCCGGCAAGCCCTCACTGACTTCAGTCGGGCCCTCGCTGAGCGAAAGGTGCACTTCATGTTTATCGTCGGGCACGGGTCACGGATTTTCATCGACCCGGAAACGCTCGCTGACTGCTTCGAAGCTTCCATCTTCGAGGGAGAAACCTACATGCTGGCCCGTTCAAAGGAGCTCCGGGAAAGCACCTATATCGATGAATATATTCCCCACATGGACGCCCTGCTCGCCCGCTCCGCGCAACTCGGAGTGGCCCCGCCCTATTTCATGCTGTGTGGCAAGGGGGCCATTTTTTCCGCACTTGCACCGGACAAGGCCAGCGCCCTGTTCCCCGCCTACAAGGATGTCCTGACCCTCGGGGTCGAGAACTCAAACGTCACAGTGCCCGACCTGAGCTTCGCCGAGCGAGTGGGACTGTGGCTCAATGGTGACGTGGAGAACTGGGGCTGCAATTCGATTGGGGACAACCTTGCCGCCAACCGGGTTGTCGAGTTTGGCGGCATGCGCAATGGCCATGTCGTCTTCCGGCACTTGTTTTCCCAGTATCTGATGGGCGCCAATTCATTCAGGATCACCTCAATCATCAACCGGGACAACCCGATGTATCTGCTTGGAGACACCAACGACCCCGCGTTGAAGTGGAGTAACCCTTACCGTCAGGGCATCTGGAACTTCCTCCGTCTGGTGGAAAGCGGTGTATATCCCAACTCGCCTGAACGCGATCAGCTCAAGGGCCTCTCACCGGTCGCGGCAGCCCTTCACGATCCGAATTTTATCCGTCTCCGTGAGCAGAGCATCAATCACGATTACTACAAGTATGCGCCCCCAGCCAGGAATTATGTCATCAATCGGCTGGCTTGCTGGGACGCCTACACGGATGTTCCCGATGTCGACGGGACCGCCATCCTCCTCAATGCAAAAAGGCGCTGGGATAACCTTCTCCCCACCTCGCCCAGTGGATTTTCGCCGATCGTTCCCTATGCCACGCGGGCAGAGCTCGAGGCTCTGCCATGGTGCAACCGGGCGTATCAAACAAATGGCGACACATGGAGCGAATTTGCCAGTCTGGAAGAGGCCAGGGACTCCATTATGAATGAGCTGGTGACCCAGCGCGGCAACCAACTGTTTTACGTGGACAACGAATGCTTCTGGCAGGTCACACAACAGAAGGACGACCCGGACACCTACTTTGTCGCGCTGCTGGATTCGAACTTGCTCACTCCGACAAATCGCACCGTGCAATTGAAACTCGGCAGTACTCAAGGAAAGTGGGAAGTCTTCGACCAGTTCGGTTCACAGGAGGTCCCGCTCGGCACATTGGAAAGCAGTGCCGATGCAATTGCCATCAATATTCCGGCGGGAGCCGTGCGGATCCTGACCGTCAAGAGACCCCCTCCCCCACCCGTCTTCGCCACCGGATTTATCTGGCACGATGACAACTGGGCTTACAATGCCGATGCCGGTTCATGGTTTTATTTTTTCGGAAATTTACAGGCCCGTGAGCTGTCATCAGGAAATGACTACAATTACACGGATACTTCCGGATGGGCCTGGATGGAATTTCCATGGATCTACGATTTTGAAAGCGGGTCCTGGTCATACATTTTTGGAAACCGCTGGGTATACGACTTCAGCTCGGCTGAAACGGTCCTTTTGAAGCAGTAAGTTTACATCCAATCCCGAAAACCATGAAAATTCGCCACCTCACCTCCCAGGGAATCTGGGCCATGCTTCTTGCCTTGGTATCGGGTGTTGCCGCCCAGGCTGCCCTTCCCTCAATCCTTTACCAGACCGAGACAGTCTACATCTGGACGGGACAGAGCGACGAGCTGACGCTCGATGTTCCCAACAATGTGAATTACACTTACCAATGGTATGCGGGAACCAAGGGTGATACCTCCCAGCCAATATCCGGGGCAACCCAAATTGGATACACCACCCCGAATTTGACGGAGACCACCAACTACTGGGTGCGTCTGACCAACAACGACGGTTCTCTCGACAGCGAGACCATGACAATCATCCCGGTCAACTCGGTGGCGGACCTGCCACGGGCCGAGCAGATGATCATCAAGCTGCCCGACGGTGTGAATATCGACACATCCAAAGTGGCGGACAAATTCCTCCTCTATCTTCCGCAGACCTTCGATGCATCTCCTGAGCTGCCGCTTCTCATCCATTTGCATGGTGCGGGAAACCAGAATGAGCACGTTTCGAAGTTGCGGGTAAATCAGGGAACTGAGTTTGAGCCCGGCAATCCCTTCCAATTGATTGCCGTCAGGCCCCGCTCCAATGGTGGATGGAACCTCTCGGAGATGAATCTGCTTCTGAATTACCTGAAGACAGAATTCAAAGTCGACGAAGACCGGGTCTATGCATCGGGCTACAGCATGGGTGCCGCCGGTGTCTGGCGCTGGACCCTCAGCGAGCTTGAAAGCGGACGCAACACCTTCAGCGCTGTCGGCGTGATGGCCGGCAACACCGGAAGCTACGACCGCTCGCTGGCGCTCGCCATGACCCAGAACCATGTCCCCTTCTGGATCTTCCACGGGGACCAGGACCAGACCGTCAATATCCGGCCCGCCAAGGAAATGAGCGAGTATCTGACCCGCTCCGGATCGGAAGCGAAGTTCACGGTTTTCCCGGGATTCACGCACGGCATTGCCGGGGAGCCCGCCAAGATCGGGGATGATGACTTTCTCAAATGGATGGTTCAGCAAAGGCGGCGCGACCGCAGCCTCCCTTCCGAAAAAATCCTCAGCCTCAATTTCTATGAAAGCGCGGTCAATGCACAGTTGATCGATTCCTCGGAATCATTCGGAGTTGAATCACTCGGCACCCTTGCCGGAAACTGGAACAACACCACTGGAACGGCATCAGCGGGATCCTTGATACTCGACGACGGCTCAACCAGCTCGGTTGAGCTCAGCACGATCCAGCCAGAGGGTTCAAGAAATTTTAACGCTGGACCGCATTCGCCCATGGAAGCCGGTTTGAACCGGACGGCATCGACATCCGGGCCGGTAAGCGTCACTCTCAGTAACCTGAATACGGATTTTCCAAACGGGTATTACGCGATTGTCTACCTGACCGGGGAAAAGCCCACCTATGAATTCCCGCTTGATACAAACGGGGATCCCATCCCCGACGGGAACGGAAAGTCCTACGTGATCAACAAGGCGACCCCCGGAAACACCGGGGCAACGATCACCGACGGCGCCTCGACCTTCTATTTCCAGTCGCCTGACCTGATGCACAGTTCGCTGGTCAGGTTAACAGACCCTTCACCGGTCTTTCACTACTTCAACTATCCTTTGCAGCGGACCAGCCAAACGTCGCCGCCGGCCGCTGATTATCCGGAAGCGACCTTTGTCGTCTTCGGGCCTTACAGCGATGATGCGGTTACTTTTACACTGGATAATATTGCTGGGGAAGACGCAGCCATCGGAGGGATTCAAGTCTTCGACCTGGCCGCCCTACCCTTAAGCCCCGATCCGGCGGAATTCTCCGCCGTGCCGAACCCTGGCAGTCCGAATGAGGTCACCATGTCTTCCGTCACAGGCCTGACAAGTGTTGGCACCGTTGAATACTTCTTCACAGAGACGACGGGTAACTTCGGCGGGACAAGCAGCGGATGGCAATCCAGTATTGACTATACCGATACAGGACTGCTTCCCCAGACGACATACGCCTACACCGTGACCATGCGTGATTCCCTCGGCAACATAACGGCCGCCTCGGATTCCGTGGTTGTCACCACACCCGGTTATGAGTCCGCGAGTTCCCCCATACTCCTCGCATGGCATACCCCGGATGAGGGCACCAACCCGTCCACCCCCGACACCACACCGGATTATGTCTTGCCGGGGATTTCCGGCTCGATAGCCGGGGGCAAGGAGGTCAAGACGAATGCCAACTCCACTGACGATTCATTTGGCACCCTTCCTTTCCCGGACAGCCCGTTGACGGCCAATGCCGTCAAACTCCAGACCTCCAACGCAGAACAAAGCACCCTTACCCTTACCATCACCAACAACACGGGTGGCGACATTGTCCTCGATTCCCTTCGCTTTGACTACAGCCGGGCGTTTGCGCCAGCCGCAAAGGACATGGATGTGAGCTACCAATCCGGTGACCTTGATTTATCGGGAACGCCTTCCGTGTTTTCATTCATCGGCAACACCGGGGATGTCCTCGGCAACACCGGGGACTATGCCGACGTGGATGCGGACCTGACGGTGCTTGATGACTACACCCTCGCAAATTCCGAGAGCGCGACTTTCCAGATCGTCATCGCGAATGCAGACAATACCACCAGCGCATTCAACATTGACAACATTGCCTTTACCCAGGCCGCTGGATCCGACATGGATGGGGATGGCATTCCCAATACCATCGAGGAAAGCTGGGGACTCAATCCGGACCTGAAATCCGACGGGGCCCTTGACCTCGACGGGGACGGGCAAAGCAACTACTCCGAGTATGTCGCGGGAACACAGGGAGATGATCCCTCAGATTTCCTGAATTTGCTCCTTTCATGGACCGGCGCAGGCCAGTTTGAAATCAGTCCTTCCATCGAAACCGGTGGGCGCCTCTACATTCTCGACTACTCGCCGGACTTGCAGGGCATGTGGCAATCGATCGACGCACTGGACAGCGACGTGGTTAGCCCTGTCACATTTCAAGTGCTGGCAGCTTCCGGCGCGGATTTCTTCAGAATTCGCATCATCAAAAAACCCTGATCATTTCAACAAACCAAAAAAGGATAACACAAAATGAAAAAACTAATGACCCTCGCAGCCATCGCGCTGCTTTCGACAAGCGTTAACGCCCAGGAATGGAGTTTCTTTGATGCCTTGGACAAGAATTCGGATGGGCAGGTATCGGAATCCGAATGGATGAACCGGGACAAAAAACAGGCGAAGAAAAAGGGGAAGGCCTTTGATACCGAGGCATCAATGGCAACCTTCAAGGAGCGCGACGCAAATGGAGACGGCGTCCTTTCCGAGGACGAAGTTGGCGGCGCTACCGCCAAAAAAGGCAAAAAGGATAAAAAGGGAATGAAGGACAAGGCCGACAAGAAAATGAAAATGAGCAAGAAAGACAAGATAGGCGACAACTAGAAAGTTGCCCTGCAAGAGCTTTTCTCCTTTAAATAGAATCGTTTAAAAACAAACCCGTCACCAGTACTGGTGACGGGTTTTTCGTTAATCACCCTGATGACTCAAAGACTGTGAAGGAAAGGCATGAGCGCCTGCAGCAGGCGTTCCTTCTGTTCGCGTCGGACATTGTGCCCAGCGCTTTCGATGTGCACAAGCTTGCCATTCTTCAGATGTGCGGCGACCTGCTCGTTTTCACGGCGGAGCTTCTCCCCTGCATCCGCCTTGAGGATCAGCGTCGGGCAGGTGATCTTTTTGAAGAGGTCACTGGTTGAAGGACGGTCCTGGGAGAAAGTACGGTAAACGAGATTGGGATGATGACGCTGTTTGGAGGCCGCCCAAATGCGGATTTCCGCTTCACCCCAGGAAGGATTTTGTTTCAGGCCGTGTTCAACAATCTCATCGTAAGTCTTGTTGTTCTGTTCCAGTATCGTGGCGGCGCGCTTTTTGAGATCCTCCTCGGATACTTCCCCACTTGAAAGCGGAGACCTTCCCACGAGGCGCGGGTCCTCGAGAATAATCGCCTTGGGGACATCCGGGTAGCGTGCGGCAAACCAGGCAACGGAGGCGCTTCCCATTGAATGTCCCATGAGAATTGGATTCTTGAGCTCAAGGGCCTTGATCAAACCGGCAAGATCCTCGACCTGGGCATCCGCTGGATCTGACCGGTTGGGCGCATCAGACAAGCCGTGCCCGCGCGCGTCAAAAAGGATCAGGTCAAACTGATCCGTCAGCTCCACGGCCAGTTGGGTCCAGCACAAGCCATCGTCGGAAAACCCGTGGGCCATGACCATTACCGGCTTGTCTCCTCCTGTCCGCCAGTAATGCAGACGTATCCCATTTGCCATGACATACCCTTCGGTCCATCCGGACGGCGGTTCCGGCGGACCGGCTACAAGGAAAGCAGGAGGAATAAGCCAAAGAGCGGCAACAAGTTTAAGGAGTATGGATTTCATGATTGGTGCAAAGAGGGATTGTCATTTACTTTACCCGCCATATCCATCGGGATGGGCGGAATGCCACTTCCAAGCGGTCTCGATGATCGACTCGATGTCGGTGAACTTGGGATTCCAACCCAGTTCGGATTTGATCTTATCCGAACCGGCCACGAGGGTTGCCGGATCACCGGCGCGGCGCGGCGCGATGTCGGCCGGAATGGGATGACCCGTAATCTTCCGGGCGGCCTCGATGACTTCCTTGACCGAGAATCCCTTGCCATTACCGAGGTTGTAGGTGCGGTTTCCGGCATCAAGGGATTCAAGCGCCAGAATATGGGCGGAAATCAGGTCCTCGATATGAATGTAGTCGCGGATGCAGGTGCCGTCGGGCGTATCGTAATCGTCTCCGAACATGAAGACCTTTTCACGCTGCCCCAGAGCAACCTGCAGAATGATCGGGATCAGGTGCAACTCGGGATCATGATCTTCGCCATGCAACTCCGTTGCGCCGGCCGCATTGAAATAGCGGAGGCAAGCAAACTTGAGCCCCTTGGTAATCGAAAGCCAATGAAGGAACCGTTCGATGATTCCCTTGGATTCACCATAGGGACTGCCCGGAATGATCCGCTCGTCTTCCTCAATCGGCATCTTCAGGGGATCGGCAAAGAGGTTGGCCGTGGAGGAGAGGATGATTTTCCCCACTCCATGCGCTTCCATTGCCTTCAGCAGGTTGAGCGCATTGACGACATTGTCATTCAGATAAAGAAATGGCTCCTGCATGGATTCGCCAACAAGCGAATTGGCGGCAAAGTGCATCACGGCATCCGGCTTGAATCCGGCAATGGCCGCCTCAATCTGCTCATACTGGCTAAGGTCACCCTCAATGAACGAGGCCCCTTCGGAAACCGCCTCCTTGTGACCCTGCTGGAGATTGTCGAAGACCAGGACATCATACCCCTCGCGCAGGAGAATCTCCGTTGCGACGCTTCCAATGTATCCGGCCCCACCTGTTACTAGTACTTTCATTGTTCTGTTTCCAATTTGGTTGTTGTTAAAGTTTAACTTCCCGCAGGCGATCCGCCGCGGTTTCCGGTGTGATATCACGCTGCGGCTCAGCCATCATCTCAAACCCAACCATGAATTTCTTCACGGTGGCTGACCTCAAAAGTGGCGGATAAAAATGTGCGTGCAGTTGCCAATGTTCGCCAGCCGACCCATTGAACGGAGCACCGTGCCAACCCATCGAATAGGGAAAGTCACATGAAAACAGGCCGTCATATCTCTGTAGTAATTCCTTCATGACAACAGCGAGAGACTCCGCTTTGTTTGTCGTTAACTCGGTCATCCGACTGATCTTGAAACGGGGAAGCAAGAGCGTCTCAAAGGGCCATGTCGCCCAGTATGGCACAACAACGGCCCAATCGTCATTCTGACAAATCATGCGCTCCTTGCGCTCGATCTCAAGCTCGACATAATTCAAGAGCAACCGGTCGTGATGATTCCCGAAATACTCCCGCTGGCGGGCGTCCTCCTGAAGGGGCAGTGTGGGAATGGCATCCATCGCCCAAACCTGGCCGTGCGGGTGCGGATTGGAGCAGCCCATTATCGCACCCTTGTTCTCAAAAACCTGAACCCACTTGTATTTTTGTCCAAGCTCGGCGGTCTGCTCTTTCCAGGTCTGAATAACCCGGCAGATGTCTGCAGGCTCCATCTTGGCAAGCGTGAGATCATGCCGTGGGGAAAAGCAAATAACCCGGCAGGTGCCCTGCACATTGGCACAGCGGAGGAGATGGTGCTCGGAAGCATCGTCCGAAGGATCTTCATTCAGAAGGGCCGGAAAATCGTTCTCAAACACATAGGTCCCCTCGTAGGAGGGGTTGTCGACCCCGTTGGCCCTGCGATTGCCGGGGCACAAGTAGCAAGATGGATCGTGTTCGGGGCGCTCTTCCTTGTGGACTTCCTCCTGTTGGCCCAGCCACGGACGGGTTGCCCGGTGCGGTGAACAGAGTACCCATTCCCCGGTTAACTGGTTGCGTCGACGATGCGGTAAAAGTTCCTTGTCCATGGCTTTTCAGACTCCCGTCTTGAAGGCGTGCGCTGAGGTCTCAGGCGTCGTCAGGAAAATCTTCGGTGCGTGTTTGAAGCGTGTGCTGAAGGCGGTGGAAATCAGGGTCGACACGTTCTCAGCAACTTCTTCCCTGACAAGGGCAATGCAGGAGCCACCAAATCCCCCGCCGGTCATCCGGCACCCCGCAACACCCTCAAGGGGTTGTGCGATTTCCGCGATATAATCCAACTCGTCGCAGCTCACGCGATAGTCATCTCGAAGGGACGCATGACTCAAGTTCATTTGCTTGCCGGCCTCCTCGATGTCCCCTGCGGCAAGGGCGGCCACCGCCTTATGGGTGCGGTCGTTCTCCGTCACGTTGTGTCGCACGCACTTGCGCATCTCTTCATTCAAGGACTCGTTGGCAAGCGTCGCGTCCAGTTCCTCAATGGCAATGTGTCGCAATGAGGAGACTCCAATTATTTCCGCGGCATCATGACACGCTTTTCGGCGCTTTGCGTACTCGCCGTCAGCGAGCTCATGGGCCACTCCGGAATTGATGATCATCAGGCGCCAGCCGTCTGCCTTGAATGGGGCCTGCTCGAAGGTTTCGTTCTCGCAGTCGAGGAAAAGCAAATGACCAGCCTTGCAGTTGAGCACTGCCGCCTGGTCCATAATCCCACATGGCACACCCGCATATTCATGCTCGGCATGCTGACACAACTTGGCGAGTTCAAAGCGGTCCATTTCCCCACCACAAAGGGCCAAGGCAGCCAATCCGGTGGCCGCTTCAAAGGCGGCACTACTGCTCAAGCCGCCGCCGATCGGAATATTGCTGTCAAAACAGGCATCAAATCCCGTCAGGTCATTCCCGGCCCCGATTATCCCGGCAAGAACCCCACGCACATAACGATCCCAACCGCGGGACCGGCCGGGGGCAATCTCATCAAGGGTGAATTCCACCCGGCCGTCGTAGGTCGCCGTGGCCAAGCGTACCTCCTTGCCCGATCGGGCCTTTACCGCCATCACAAGAAAGCGGTCAATCGCCGCCGGCAGCACCCAGCCGCCATTGTAGTCGACGTGCTCACCGATCACATTTACCCGGCCAGGGGCGAAGGCGACGATCTCAGCGTCGTCTCCGAAGTTCATCTTGAATTGTTCCCTTACATTATCAATAAGGCCTTCAGCGGATTGAGGTATTTTCATATAATCGGTCAATTTGTAAAATTTATTGTTTGCTTTAGAATAAGCATATCACAGTCTTATACTTGGAAATTAGATAATATTCTTCCTAATTTTTAATAAATCAGGTCAGGTCATGAAGCGCGTTGCCATCCTAGTCGAAACCGCCCTTGCCTCGGGGCGGAATATCCTTGCCGGGATCAGCCAGTACATCAGGGAACATGACGACTGGTCCGTCTTTCATCCCACCGGATACATGGGCGCAACCGACATCGCCGGACTGGTGGATTGGGATGGGGATGGCATCATCGCCCGCATTTCCGATCCCGCCATCTTGAAGAACCTGAAAGCGAAAAATACGCATATCGTCGACGTTCTCGGAAATGTCCAAAAATCCCCATTTCCCTTAGTCAAATGTGATGACCGGAAAATCGGACGAATGGTTGCGGAACATTTCATAGGCAATGGCCACCGCCACTTTGCCTTTCTGGGATTCAGTTCTGAACGATGGTCCTTTGAGCGTCAGGAAGCCTTTGGGCAAAGTCTGGAAAAGGAACATGGCCAAGTGAGCCTTTGTCACCTCAACCCGAGACACCAGGGACCCGCACACTGGCACCGGAACCTTGATCACGTGGCCTCGTGGGTTGAGGGCCTTCCAAAACCATGCGCCATGCTGGTTGCCAGCGACCAGTTTGGACCCCTCGCGATGAAAGCCTGTGAGCGTAGTGGAATTTCAATACCGGAGGAGATCAGTATTGTCGGCGTTGATAATGACCAGTCCTTTTGCGAATTGTGCCGGCCCCAGCTCAGCAGTATTGAACCGAACCACACACGGGTTGGTTACGAGGCTGCACGATTACTCGATGCGCTCATCACGGATGAACGCACAAGTGAAACCTTGCTGGAAACGCCTCCCCTCTCCCTTTATACGCGTGGGTCCAGCGATACAATGGCCGTGAGTGATCCTGCCTTGGTAAAGGCCATGCGATTCATCCGACAGGAAGCCTGCAACGGGATTTCCGTTGATCACGTTGCGGAATCCGCCGGTGTTTCCCGCAGTGTGCTCCAGCGTCGTTTCAAGGACCAGCTTGGACGCACCGTCGGTGACATTATCCTTTCCGTAAAGCTCAGGCGCGCCCGGGATATGCTGGCTTTCACCAAGATATCCATTCCTGAGATTGCCGAGCGGAGCGGCTTCAATTACCAGGAATACCTGAACTACATCTTCAAGAAGCATCTCAGCACAACGCCGGTCCGTTTCAGGGAAGAGGCAGGAAGATAATCTCAATCCAAATTGGCGTCACACAATTAATACGCGGCGCGCTTAAAATCAATCGGTCCATCGGAAGTATCGGCAACCGGATTCGGCTGAATCCTTGCGGGTGCAGAGGATGTGTTATCCGCTTCTGGCGCATTGTCCTGGTCATGCTCCTCCTGCTGAAGGCGTGTCTCCCACTCCTGAAGGGTCTGTGCCTTGTCGAAAAGCGTGTTTTCGCTTTGCTCGATAAAGGCCTCGCGCTCGCGAAGGAAAGCGACCTGCTCGGAAAGCGACTTATGCGTGACATCATCGTAGGAAAGCGGGCCATCCTGATCGGCATCGGCGGAAGGCGCAGCAACTGGAGCAGCTGATTTCAGTTCTTCCATTTCCTTGCGAAGAGCGGCAATGACCTGATCCTTCTCAATAATCACCTCGTTGGCTTCACCGAGTGCGTGTCGTGTTTCCTTGAGCGACTCGTCGAGGGCGGCGATACTTCCATCCTTTGAAGTACTCGCAAGGCGCTTGGCGAGAACCGCCTCGCGGTCATTCAATATCCTTTCCCTGGCATCGAGGAGGATCTCCGTCTCGCGTACTGCACGAACCCGCTCGTCGGCCTCTGCCCGAAGCTTGGCCACCTCACGCTCACGATTGCGCAAGGCATCCTCTTCCGCCTCAAGGGAGGCGAAGCACTCTTCCACCCCAAGATCAATCAGACTGTTCCCAGGGCGCTTGGTCGGATGCGTGCGCTGAAGAATGGCATCAATTGAAAGCCCGGCATTGGGATTCATCTGCTTTTTTTGCGCTGCAGGACGCGGATCCGGGAAATCAACGAATTCGGGAGGATTGGATTTTGCTGCTGTAGTAGACATGTTTATAGGGATAAGGAGTTGGCGTCAGTTAAGAAAGCGTCCGAGCAAGCCCTTTGACTTGGGCTTCACATCGAGTGCCGCAAGGGCAATCGCGATGGACAAGCTTTCAATATCAGGATCACGCAGGGAGACAAAGAAGCGTACGCGAGCGGCCTCTCCGGAATTCACAGCATGTCGCAATTGCTGTGCTTCATCCGGCATGAGGTCCATGCGCTTCTTTACCGCCAGTTTTAATTCACCAATCAGGCCTTGAACCTCCTGCTTGGCGAGCGGCGTGGCATTCTGCCACGATGCTCGTGTAGTGGAAATTTGATACGCTTCGAGCAGACTAGCAGCCTTGTTGTCGCCCAACTGGCGTGCCATGTGGCCAATCGCCTCAGCAAGAAAGAGTCCCGGCTCATCTTCCCGGATGGGAAGAAACACCTTGAGGACCTTCTTGTCCTGTTGCGTCAGCGCATTCAGCAACAGGCGATAATCCCCGCTGATGATAACCGATTTGGCGCTCTTTTGTGCAAACTCAACAAATTGGCTGATTGTATGAATACCTTCTGAGCGGCAGAGGGAAAGGGTCTCGCGGGTGAAGTTGGCCAGCTCGACGGGGAAGTCCAGGGGAACCTCCATCTGCTTTAATGCCGATGTGGCGTCACTTTCCATGTGAGCAACCTTGTCCAAATGATTGACCATGTCCGAGAACGGATCGTCAAGGGACTGCGTTTCCTTGAGAATCGAGTAAAGCAGCGGAAGGCGGTTTTCCTTACCGTAGAACTCGGTCATCTCAAGCAAACTATCCAGGGTATGGCCGGTATACTTGCCCGGGGTCTCGTTCTTGCCCCGGATAGGCCATTTCGCGCCCATGTTCTGGGCAAGCTTGCACAGGTTGGTTTTTGCCATCACCGAGTCTTGGAACAGAAAGCGTAGCTTGTCCCATTCTTCAGCGGTAAAAGGTACTTTTTGTCCAGATTCCATTGTTGTTGTGTTCATCGGATTAAGCAGTTTCGGCGTGGTTTAACTGATTGACCGGGGCAACAGCCAGCCCGGCCAGGGATTCGATTTCACGGGTAAGATTCTCGTAGTCATCCACGACTCCCTCCGTCCCAATGGCATTTCCAATACAAAGGACCGGCAGTCCAAGAGTGACCGCACGACGGACAACAATCGCATCCCGGATCATGGAATTAAAGATGCGGGTCTTCGGCGAAATCTTCTTCTGGTTCCGGAATTGATTAATACGGAACTGCATGCGCATCTTCGGCACCTCGATGTCAGTCATCGCCTTGATGCTATTGAAGATGATCCCGTTGATCATCGCCGGGTTGCCCATGCCCACGCTACGGAAGCCGGCGGAGCGCTCGTTGAACTGGACCAGTTTGCCCGTCAACAGAGTGAAGCCGATCAAGCTCAGGGCATCCGGGTTGGCTGGTACGATCACTTCGTTGGCGCAAAACAGGCCACACTGGGAGGCACGCAAGACATTCGGCGGGCAGTCAAAAAGGATATAGTCATAATCCGCTTCCATCTGCTGAAGCTGTTCCCAGAATCGCACAAACACGGGTTCACCTTCCGGTGGAGTGTATTCGTGCTCAAGGTCAATCAGGTCAAAAGTGGTCGGGAGCAGGTCCAATCCGGGAAGGATCTTTTCCCCGCCGCGTTCCTCAACCACATCCTTGACGACAATGTCCTTGAGGGTTTGCTCACCCGGTTGGAAGATTGAATAGACGGACCCCTGGCCGGTCGTGTTCAATTCATTCCACCGCTCGACCCGCATCAACCAGATGCTGGTATTTGACTGGGCGTCGAGGTCCACCAGAAGGACCCGTTTGCCGCTGTTCGCAAGGCTGGCCGCAATGTTGACAATGCAACTGGTTTTGCCGACGCCGCCTTTGTAATTAATAAACGCAATTTTTCTAGCCATAAGTAGTATTCTCCTGTGTCACTTCAGACAAAGGCATTTAAGGCGGCAGAGCATCATGTTTTTCCGGATACCTCAGTTATTCATAAATTTTTATCAATTGGGGCCCATGGAACAATCGGGGTATTGTTGCTCTTCGCCGCCAGCAGGTTCCCGGCACATGGAAAAAACTCTATTTTCCGGCATGCTTAGCCGGTTTGGTAACAGATTGTTCCTAATTGACGGTAATTCTTCCACCGATGCCCGGATTGACGGCCCTATTGGGAATGTAAATGTCTTTTGACAGCATGTGCCTATAAATATCCCGGCGATCAAATTGGAAAACAGGCACTGACGCGGCAAATGCCACTGCCATGACCAAGGGCTTGTCCAAGACCAGCAGGCTGGGCGACTACTTTCCTGTCCCTTAATTTATCCCTTAATTTATCTGCCTACGGATGAGTTTTTCCTTATCCAGCTTGCTCAATTGTTTAATCCGCCACTCTTCTGCCATGGCCTCTGACCGTGTTCCGAGAGCTTGGGTATACACCAGTTTCAGCGGCGCACGCCCCCGGACATATTTAGCGGCTTTGGGCCCTTGCGATTGATGCTCCGTGAACCGGCGCTCCACATCGATAGCAACGCCCGTATAAAGGGAGTTATCCGCACAACGAACAATGTAGACACTCCACTTCATTGCCGGGAATCTTCCACCTGACCATCGACATAAAACCAAAGGCCCTTGCTTCGGCGAAAACGTGATACCTCATGATGAGTGGAACGCTGGCCGTCCTGTATATAGAATGCGCGGAATTCAACTTTCCCGATCTTGTCATTCTCTCCACCCAGCCAGGTTGTGACCACTTCCAATCCGATCCAATTAATGGAATCATAAGTCGACTTGTAGGAATCCCTCAAATCAGCTTTCCGGGCTGCGGGAAGAGTGGTCTGAACGAGGTAATCAATTTCCCCAATGACATAAGCGCAGTAACGTGACCGCATCAAGGCCAGCGCAGTCGGCGCTTTGGATACCCCTAAGTGATAGCTCCTGCAACAATCCGCATACGCCAATCCGCTCGCACAGGCGCACAATTTTATTCCGTCTGTCATTTCCCGAAGAACAGTAGGCACCTCATCTGATGGAGAAAAGCCTGAATCCCGCATCAGGGAATCCAACCATCGAGGGCCAGGCTAAATGCCTGAGGTCCTCTGATCCAATGATAACGGCACATGGTTGAATCAGATTGGGCCAGATACCTGAAATCGGGCAATTGAACGACTTGTCACCGTAGCACCCCAATAAATCATCACGACAGGCTTCGGGGCCTTGACAGCGCATCTTGATTCCGCAATGTCTAATTTCAAGAAATCCAAATACGACCCCGTGAGAAGCGTATCCAACCTGGCTCGACACGGCATCGACTTTAAAGAGGCCCAGCACCTGTGGGAGGGTGTGTTTGTGGAGAACAGTTTACCCTATGCCATGGAACGGCGCTTCATGGTAACAGGTCCTATCAACAACAAATTCTGGAGCGCCATCATCACCTATCGTCATGAAGTCATCCGCATCATTTCGGTCCGCCGCGCCCGTCAGAAAGAAACTGCCCGATGGCACAACCATCACCCTTAAGCGTGGCTTTGTCAGCAGTCTGGACGGAAAGCAGACCATTTCCCTGAAGGAATTCGACCGACTCTTTGACGAGGGCTCGGACGAAATTGACGCCTTCATTGACTGGTCAAACACAAAGGTCGGACACGGTGGACGACGCCCCGGCGCCGGGCGCAAACCAACCGGCCGCCGGCAATACACGATCCGTCTTAAACCAGAGGCACATGCCCGTTTGAAATCCAAGGCCAAGGCTCGCCATCAGACTCTTGCTGAGCTGATCGAGAGCATGGCGGAAAATTGACCAGCCCGCCAATTCCCCAACACCAAATCCCTTTACACCGCGACCTCGGGCTGTTAAAAATCTAAGTTGCAATGAAGCCACCCAGCACACTCCAAGCCAGCCTGCTGGCAGTTGTCCTGCTCACGGCAGGCTGCGAATATGAAGTCGCTCTGTCCGACCCGATGGGGCTTCCCATTGATGAATCTGTCCTTGGTACATGGACCAAGCTAAACGAGCACGGTGAAGTCGGCCGCAATCCCGATCAGATATCGATCTATGCATTCGACGAAGGGGAATATCTGGTTGTTGCCCATGGCCGCGATCCGATTTACTTTCGCGCTTATCCGATCCTCATCAACGATATCCCCTGCGTGCAAATGAAGGTTCTGGCGGACTATGATGAAACTCGACATTCCGAGACAGAGGCGGAGGAAAATGGAAAGCTCTATATGGTCGTCCAGTACACCATCGAGGAGGGGAAACTCGTTGTTTCATCGTTTGATCCAGAAATCATCAGCCCGGACATTACTTCCACGGAGAAATTGATGGAAGCCGTCCATGCACATTCAGACGACCCTGATCTCTTTGGGGAAAGGGATACCTATATCCGTTAAATGACAGGCTTCACCACTCTACTGAGCTAAAAAGCAGCTCGGATTCCCCCTACTCGACCAGCCGCATCGTCTGGAGATTTTTACCCTCGATTTCCTCGGCGCGGGCAATGAGCTCGTCGAGATCATGTTCGGATGAATGGATATAGCGGCCGGTCAGGGCATCCGCCTTGCCGGAAGCGAGAGCAACGCAAAGCTCAGCGGGCTTCTCAATGGGAGTCCATTCAGCATCGGCAACAAATTCCTCCGGAATATCCTTGGTCATTTCGGTCCGGACCAGACCCGGACTGATGGTAAAGACTGCGATCCCGTGTTCCTTTAGAGCGACAGCGAGGTTGTCACCCAGACGGACCAATCCCGCCTTGCTGCAGCTGTAGGCGGAGGCCACGGGATAGGGCCAGAAGGCCATGTTGCTGCCTACCATGATGATTCGGCCCCGCTTGCGCTCGATCATATCTGGAATCACCACCTTGGAACACAGGTAAGGACCGCGGAGATTCACTTCCATAGTGCGCCACCAATCCTCTGTGTCCAATTCCCATGGCGCACCCGACTTGCCGGAGATTCCGGCATTGTTTACCAGCAGGTCTACATGACCGTTCACTTCCAGAATCTCGCGAAAGGCGGTGGACACACTGACCTCGTCGAGAACATCCATCTGGACGGTTGAGCAGAGACCTCCCTCGGAAGCGATCAATTCGCGGGTTTCCTCCAGTTGGGAAAGTGTCCTGGCAGTCACAACGACACGGGCTCCCACAGCGGCCAACTGTCTTGCAATTTCACGGCCAATCCCACGGCCACCTCCTGTGACCACGGCCACCTGACCGCTCAAAAATCTTTCACTCTCATTATTTGTCATGGCAGATACTATACACGAAACCTCGGGAAAATCCCCTTAAAACGGCCAGACCCAAGGGATAAGAAAACAAGCAATCACGCCGACCAAAAGATTCAGCGGAAGACCAAAGCGAATGAAGTCCTTGAAAGCATATCCACCGGGCCCGTAGACAAGAAGATTCGTCTGATAGCCCATGGGGGTTGCCATCGCCGTGGAGGCAGCAAAGGCCACCGCCATGACAAAGGGTTTCGGATCAACATTCAGTTGCTGGGCAAGGATGACCGCCAACGGGGCCATCAAGGCGGCTGCCGGCTTGTTTAAAATCAAGAGGCTGAGCCCGCCAGTCATGATGTAGAATATCCACAGTGTGGCATGGGGCCCAAGGGAACCAACCGCGGAGACAAGTTGGCTGGCGATAAGGTCGAGGGCTCCGGTCTGGCCCATGGCATCGCCAAGGGCAATCATGCCAGCAATGAGC
This sequence comes from Oceanipulchritudo coccoides, assembly GCF_010500615.1. Taxonomy (NCBI): domain Bacteria; kingdom Pseudomonadati; phylum Verrucomicrobiota; class Opitutia; order Puniceicoccales; family Oceanipulchritudinaceae; genus Oceanipulchritudo; species Oceanipulchritudo coccoides. Next base: position 794,863 of record NZ_JAAGNX010000001.1, on the reverse strand, counting down.
ACCAGCACTGGCCAATCCACAGCCCGGTAGACCTCACGCGGTGTCAATAGTTTCGCAAGCAGGACAACGGCGACACCACCCAGCGACAAGACACTGATCGGAAAGACTCCGAGGGAGGCCAGCAGGATGATCGTGGCAATCGTCGCAATGGCAATGGGGGCCTTATGCCGTTCCTCGCGCTCCTCGTGCACGCCTTCAAGAAGGATGAATTCATTGCTGTCCCGCAAACGGGATGCTTCCTCAATAGAACCCCGGACAAGCAGGATATCACCCAATTTCAGTTCAATCTCGCCAATCTCCCTCTGATGATGGCGGCCACGCCGCTGGATCGCGAAGATCGATACTTCATATTCCTGGCGGAAGCCGATGGCGCTGCAACGCTGTCCGATCAAGTTGGAATCAGGCGCGATCATGAGCTCGAACAAGGTCATTTCGACACGCTTAAAGTCCCCTACCTCCGGTTTCAGACCGGGCGTGATGGTTACCGAGTGCTGCCGGTCGAGTTCAAGAATTTCATTCAAGTCTCCACGAACGAGTAGGATGTCCCCCAATTCAAGGGGCGTGTCGCGCCCAAGGCGGCTGATCTGCTCACCACGGATCAGCTCGACTACAGACACGCGTGATTTGCCAAAAGGTGTCTCGCCCAGTGTTTTCCCGATTAAATTTGATTCCCGGGCCAGCTGCACCTGCGTGACATATTTCTTGGCAGCTTCCGGATTGGCCGAAGAAGCGATCGTCACGCGATCCGGTAACAGGCGGAAGGACAGAAAGAGCAGGTAACCCATTCCGGCAAAGACGATCACGATGCCAACCTGCGAGAATTCAAACATGCCGATTGCGCCCTGTCCAAGGCCGTCTGAAATGGAGGAGACAAGAATGTTGGAGGAGGTACCAATCAGGGTGCAACTCCCGCCAAGCATTGAGGCAAAGGAAATCGGCATGAGAAACTTTGAGGGGCTCATCCCGACTTTTGCACTGACCGTCAGGACAGCGGGGATGAAGACAAGAACCACCGGCGTGTTGTTGATGAAGGCTGACATCACACAAACAGTGACCAACGAGAAAACAAGGAAACGCATGGGGTTGCCCCGGGAATAGTCCGCTAATTTGCCACTCAGAGCGGAAACCATCCCGGTGCGTGTCAGCGCGGCACTCAGGACAAACATGGCCCCGATCGTCACTACGGCTCGATTGCCAAAGCCGTGGAGGAGGTCGTCTGGCTGAAGGACATTTGTCAACCCGAGCAAGACCATGACAAGCAACCCGATCAGGTCGTGCCGGACGCGCTCAGTCACAAAGGCCACGACCGCAAGAGCGAGAATCAGAAAGACTACCCAGATTTCAAAAGTCATGGCAGCCGATACCTAGCCAAACGGCGAGACCCGGGTCAAAGGGATTATTCTAAAGGAAAAAGACTTCGTACAAACCAGGGGCTGGTCCCATTTTCAAAAATCTCTTATCGGCGTACTTCCACCTGCACTTCAAACTTCTTGAAGGGACCGGGAACAAAAGGGCCATTCCAGTATACCGCGTAGGGTTCACCCGCAATTTCAAGGTCTTCCCTTTCTTCAATCCACTGCAATAGCTCTGCCCGGGCCTCCTCGAAATTTGATTGGGAGTAACCACCACGCTTCCCGATTGCCGCCACCGTCCGCTCCTCAACATCGATCACCTGCACCTCGTCATTGCTTTCATCCGCTTTCTCGATCTGGTCAGCGGCCACCCAGAAAATCATTGTCCCCGGCTCAATGCGCGCCTCGACGGGTGTCGTCATTGAAATGTCGTGCGACTGGATGTAACGGAAAAGCGGCCTGAACAAGCTGTTCGATTGATTGAAATAGTCACCCTCGCCCTCGCAAACCAGCAGGCGGCCTGCCGGGAGGGTCTTGACTTCGATAACCCCGGGATCCGTCCGGGCAAAGGCTTGGTCGGCTGCGTGAGTAAGTGACATCGTGAAGAGAAAAATGCAGAAAATGGCTGAAGAGCGCATGAAACATGCTATTCAGGTTTCATCAATTTGCAAAACAACCACGACTTTGCTAGCCCCCCCCTATCAATTCACTTGAAAAAGCTAGAGACATAGGCTCCATTAGTAGGGATAATCTAACCCCTCATGGCTTTCGGCCTGTCAATCTTCCCTCAAAGATGCTTCATCATTCCCTCTCGCGCCTCCTGACCTTATGTATTGTGCACGGCCTTGCCGTATGTGCGACATCCTTCGCCGAGCCTGTTCTCATCTGGTCTGATGAATTCGAGGTGGACGGACTCCCGGATCCGGAAAAGTGGGGATACCAGGACGGCTTGGGATACAACCGGGAGCTGCAGTTCTACACGAGAGAGCGCATGGAAAATACGCGGGTGGAAAACGGCGTACTGGTCATTGAGGCGCACAAGGAGGACATCCCGGTCAACCGCTTCGGACTGACTGCCCCCTACTCTTCAGGCAGGCTCTTTTCCCAGGGACGAGGCGAATGGCAGTATGGCCGATTTGAAATTCGGGCCAAGCTACCAATCGGACGGGGAACATGGGCCGCGCTGTGGATGTTCACCGCCAAACACGCTTACGGGCGCTGGCCCAGAAGTGGGGAAATCGACATCATGGAACATGTCGGCCATGAAATGGATGCCGTCCACGGGACCGCCCATATGGCCAATGCATCCGGTGCAGGTGGCGTGGGCTACACGGCCACCATCGAAAATGTGGATACGACTTTTCACGACTATGCAGTCGAATGGAGTCCCAGCGAAATCAAATGGTTTGTCGATGGGGTTGAATATTACACATATGAGAATCCCCAGACCGGCTGGGAGGACTGGCCTTTCGATCAGCCTTTCTACCTGATCCTCAACCTGGCGGTCGGTGGAGATTGGGGAGGTTCGCAGGGAATCGATCCGGACATCTGGCCGCAGCGGATGGAGGTCGACTATGTGCGGGTGTACGATTTGGGTGACACGCCAAGTCTCAACAACGACTTGGATGAATTACCGGATGCGGTTGATCCGGATGACGATAATGACGGACTCAGCGATCTCGAAGAGGCCAATCTCAAAACAAATCCATATCTGTCGGACACAGACGGTGACGGCTTCACGGACAAGGAAGAGGTCGACGGGGGGAGTCATCCGAAAAGGTCGTTATCAACTCTGGAGAACAGGAATGAACTGATATTCAACACGGACTTTTCCACCGGGATCTCTCCCTGGCTGATGCAGACAAGTCTATTCTCGGATACGGGCGAGCAGATCGCCATCCTTCAATCGTGGCGGGGAGCGTCGGATATATCAGCCTATGTGGACACGACAAGCGGCACAAACATCACCTTCAATCACCATGAGGGAACGAGAAGCAGCGCGAGAACTTCCAACCTGCTCTTCCAGGACACCGAACTCAAGCCAAGGATTGAAGGATTCTTTCTGGACTTCTCGCCCGGTGATATCGTGCATTTTCAAGGTACAGCAAGTTCCTTGAGAAGTGATGAAACTGTCACTACGGAAGCAGTTATTTTCGTTTACGATTCCAATGGAGCTCCCCTTCCCGCATCTGTCTCAGTAGCAATTGATTCGGTGAGCGGTGATTTTAACCTTTCGACCACGCTTGAGGCTGGCCCTGTCAGCGGCGTCCTCACCGGTTTTGCAATCAGAACCCCGAAGGATTCAACCGGCTCGATCACCTTTTCCAACCTTTCCGCTACAGTGGAGAAGGTCACGACTTGGGCCAACTGGACATCCACAGACGGTTCGAATGTCGATACCGGCGATTGGCTGGGATGGATTTACATCAAAGAAGCACCATGGATCTGGAGCCATGCCCTCTCAACATGGATTTACCTTCCCGAAGACCATGTCACCGCAAGCGGTGCATGGACCTACGTGGCGAAATAGCCTTGGGGAATATTGCTATTCGCGCTTGAGCACAATTCGGTACCGTGCCTTGCCGCTCTCCAGATGAGCAAGTGCCTCATTCACTTTTGACATGGGGAAAGTTTCCACGATCGGCTCAATCCCGTGTTGCGCGGCAAACTCGAGCATCTTGGCAATCGTGGCCGGGCTGCCCACCGGCGAACCGGAGATGGAACGCTGAGCCATGATCAGTCCGAAGACCCCAATATCGAGTGGCTCAAGGGTCGCGCCGACAAAGTGCAGTCGGCCCTTTGGCCGCAAGGTGGAAATGTAGAGATTCCAGTCCAGCTTCACATTCACCGTGGAGAGGATGAGGTCAAACCGACCAGCTGCCGCCTCAATGGCCTTCGGGTCGCGCGAATTGATCACATGATGGGCACCCATCTCACGGACCTCATCGGCCTTGCTCTCACTTGAGGAGAACGCGGTCACTTCGCAGCCCCACGCATTGAGAAACTTGAGGGCAATGTGGCCCAGGCCGCCGATGCCGATAACCGCAACCTTGTCAGTCGGTTTCACACCATACTGCACGAGTGGATTGAATACGGTGATACCGCCGCAAAATAGCGGCCCCGCGGTTGCGGGATGGATTCCCTCCGGCAGGGCAACGACGCTCGTGGCATCCGCGCGCACCTTGTCCGCAAACCCGCCATGCCGTCCAACAATCGTACCCTCCGCCGTACTGCACAAATTCTGGTCGCCGGTGGAGCAGGATTCACAGGTCTGGCAATAGCCCGAATGCCAGCCAAGTCCGACCCAGTCGCCCTTTTTTAAATGGGCCACATGCGATCCAGTCGCGGCAATGCGCCCGGCCACCTCATGCCCCGGGACAAGCGGATACTGGCTCATTCCCCACTCGTTGTTGATCATCGAAAGGTCCGAATGGCAAATGCCACAGTATTCGACGTCTATCTCGACTTCATGCTCACCGAGAGGTCCCGGATCATAGGAAAAGGGTTTCAATTCGCCTTTCGGCTCGGATGCGGCGTATGCGTTAATCATGCCCCTATTAAATCCTTTTCACCTGGATTGGCAATGCCGCACCGACAATTTCCCCTTGTGAAGCAAGCGACTTTTCCTGTATACCATGGGGCGTCAAAAACACCTTTTCCCATGAAGAAAAAAATCACTTCCTCCGACGGCCTTCCTCTCATCGGTCTCTTCCTTTCCCTCATCATCAGCGGGTGTGCCACATCATCCAGCGTGGTGACAGGCGAGACGCGTGAGGCAATCGAGACCGATACTGTCAAGGTCTACCAGACTGCACCCAAAACCTACGGGGAAATTGCCCTCTTGGAAGCGAACAGCAAGCGATCGATGGAATTTTCCGACCAGGGAAAGATTGATGCAGCCATTGCACGCTTGAAGGAACAGGCCGCCAAGCTTGGGGCCAATGGCATTCTTGTCACCGAGATCACCAATGCCGAGGGCGGGGGCATCTCAATCGGGGTTGGAACGGGTAATTATTCCGGCAATTCGGGTGTCTCAGTCGGAGCCGGTACTTCGACAGCGACAACATACAAGATTGTCCGTGGAATTGCCATCCACGTGATCGAGGAAGGTGATGAAGTGATTGAGACAGCGTCCGAGGAAGAAACCGAATAGCTCCACCCTACTCCGTTAAGTCGTCCTCACCCTCGTACATGCAATCACGGTATTGCTCAGCGGTGTAGAGGGTTTGCTCCCAGCGCCAGGAATCGCGGTTCGGCCAGCCTTTGTCGGCGCCGATTGTCATCTCGATTACTTCACCCGGCTTAACTGCCATTTGCTCAGTCCGTAGGATCGTGAATCCCCAATGCGGGGCTCGACCCTTATCAAGCGGGTTTGTCGACAGAATAAGGTCGTCGTCGACCAGTGCCTTGAAGTAGACCGCGTAGCCGTCCATCCGCCCGGCTTTAACAACCGGCAAGCCCATGCTCCATTCCATCGGCAAATCGCTGCGACGGAGCGTGTTCAAGTCAATTGTCATGAGCGGCGTTGGTTCGCACAGGAAGTGGCTGACGAGCGAGGTATCGCTCATGGAAAACTGGTAGTACTCCGGATTCTCCGGACGGAACTGATCAAGCGCCTGAAAATCAAATCCCTTCACGTTCAATTCCCAAATAAAAGGGACCCTTCCATGCCCGCTGAGTTGGACAGGCTCACAATAGAACTCAAAGCGCGCCGGCCAGACTTGCCCGTCCTTCTTGAGAATTCGGTCACGCAGATCAACAACGTTCGCGACCATGTCCTCATCGAAAAGGCCGTCTCCCATCTGTTCATGAATGATCGCGTCAACCGGTTCATCCACGGAAAAATCCCGGCTGTGCATATCGAGAAACTCCACATTCCCGATCTTGTTCTGCTTGGCCAAAAGGCGTGCATCCTCAATGATCGTCGAATGATCAAGGGCATACACCTTGGAGGCTCCCTGCCACGAGGCGAAGGCCGCCAGGATGCCGGTTCCCGTACCGAGGTCCACGACACGGTCTCCTGCTCGGATCTTCCGCCGGATCATTTCATGATAGAAATCCATCCGGGGCTGGTCCGCCAGCATCCGTTCCTGTTCTGAATACTGGGAGAAGACGTGACGGTTATCCTCCGCGTAGCTGTCCTTCTCCATTTAGCGCTCCAGACGAATCAGGGCCTTGCCAAGATTTGAAACGTAAACCGGTCCGCCATCCGGCGAGAGAATCATTCCTGTGACAAGACCGGGAGCCGGGCTCCAAAGCTCCGGAATCATAAGATCGAGCCATGGTGTGCCATCTGCAATGCGCTGGTTCGCCTCCTCGATCAATGCTTCGCTCTCAGGTGATGAAATTCTAAATACATTTTCAGTCACTCCCGTAGCCGGATCGTACACAAAAATTCCGGTCAGCATCGGAGAGGCAATCCAGAGGCGCCCCTCACCATCCAGTTCAAGATTGTCAGGAATATTGATCTCGGTCGCGACCGTCTTCTCAGTGACTTGACCGGTCGCGACATCGATCCGCAAGCGCAAGACTTTGCTTCCCATGCATTCGGCGACATAGAGAAACCCGTTCTCCTCATCAAGGGCCAGTCCGTTGGCGAAGTATAATCCGTCCACGACCTTGACCGCCTCACGCTGCCCGTCAGCCCCAGCTGGTGGAACATAGAAGACCGCGCCATCGGGCTTGCGCACATCAACAGTGCGAAACAGCCCCATTTTCCCCTCGTTGGGAAGATTCTCTGTCGACTGGGAGAACCAGATCCCGCCCTTGCTGTCCAAGCGGGCCGTATTCACACCAAAGGTATGCTGGTAGACTCGCTCCGTTTCCTCGGTGGCAATTTCCACTTGATAAATGCCACCCCGGAAGACATCAGCGACAAGCATATGCCTTCCATCCGGCGTGAGTGAGCTGCCGTTGACGCAGCCTTCCACTTCGGGCGGATTGTGGACGTAGCCCGCCTCCGCAAACTTCCCAAAGGGCCGGCTTGTTCCATCCGCATTCACCAGGCGCAATCCGCTTGTCTGGTCAGTCACGATCAAGCGACCGTCCGCCAGCACCACACCGTCTTCACAGCGGTTCAGGGACTGGTCCGCCGGAAAGACCATCTCCGGGGAAAATGTCCAGTGAGGCAAGGGAGTCGTATCCTGGTCGCTCGGATTGCAGCCGGCCAGCATCAAAAATGATCCGGCTAGAAAGGTCAGAATGAATAACTTCATGATTTTGTTGTTGGATAATCCAGCAGACAACCCAGAGCATCAACCAAATTCGGATCGCTCACAGTCGTCATTTTTGACCGGATTTATTCGTTGGTTCATCCACCTGATTCATTTTAACTCGATGTTGACTTTACTCCGAAAAGTATAAACTGTATATACATGCGAACGAAGGTTTTCAAATCGGGCAATTCCATGGCCCTGCGCATCCCGCGAAAATTCGGGGCCAAGGAGGGCGAAGTCACGATTGAGCGCGTAGGCAACCGCTGGCTCGTGGAGCCGCACATACCGGAGGAATGGCCCAAGGATTTTTTCCGGAAAATCCGGATAACTGATCCGGACTTCAATCGCCCGGAACAGGGGGATCACCGCGACTTTTCAGGATGAAGTACCTGCTGGACACAGACACCTGCGTTGCCTTGTTGCGGGGTGATGCGACTGCAACCGCACGGGCGAGACAGCTCTCCCCGGCCGACCTCGCAGTTTCCTCGATTACCCGCTATGAATTGCATTTCGGCGTGATGCGGTGCTCGTCAAAACGTCGGAAGTCTGAAGCAAAAAAGGTCAGCGTGTTTCTGAGCCTCCTGCATGAGATCCCTTTCACGGATGAGACTGCTGAAGTGGCCGCAAAGATCCGATTTCAACTTGAAGGAAAAGGCCAGCCCATCGGCCAAATGGACACGCTCATTGCGGCAACTGCCCTTGAAGCCGGGCTGACGCTTGTGACTGGCAACCTGCGCGATTTCAGCCGCATAAGCGACCTGAGCGTGGAAAGCTGGATGGACAAATAGATATCCACTGACACACGGTGCGAAAGTCTATGACTCTCGAATGGCTGCCTGCCCTACTCGATCAATTCCTCGATTAGTTCACGGTAGGATTCGCGCCAGACCATTGGGTTCTCCAGATAGATGCTTTTCATCCAGGTGCGTTGATCATCGAGTCCGATTTTCAGCTGTGTACACAGGGCATCCCATGACTCCTGGTCGATAAATCCGGACTGGTACTGGAAGTAGACGTTATCGTGACTTTTAAGGGCAATGATGGCCCCGATAAGGCGAACAGCCAGTTCTTCGACGGGTTGAGCAGAAGCCCATGCCTTGAGATCCTCCGGGATGCTTGGATCCGCAAGCATATCGCTCAGAATGTCTGTCCCAATGGCATGCAGGGCCGGATTACTTTGCAGGATGGATGTATAATGACTGCTGGCGGACTCAAGCCGTGCCTGGTACTGCGCGGCAATGGCAATCTCCTGCGACTGTTTCAACTGAAGACCGACAAAGACCAGGGAACCGATCACCCCGAGCATGCCGATGATCTGGATCCAGTTGTTTAGTTTCTCCCACTTCATCCTCAGCGTACTTTCGAAAGCAGGGCGGTCATCATCAGGCCAATACCCAATCCGGCAATGATGCAGCCGACAAAGACCAGCGGAGATTGCTGTAGAAAGAAAAAGCCTACACCAACTCCGAGAAGGACTCCTCCGCCAATGGCCCATGTGCTCTTGTCATTTGAATCCTTTGAATCATTCATTTCATTTATCTCCATTCTGGATTTGAGCCCTGCTACCGTAGACCGGTACGTGAACTTGGGTAAGAGAACTAATCACTTGAAACACTTCTTGCAAGTGGTAATAAACTCAAGGCATGAAGCGTGTCATTGGTATCGGAGGAATATTTTTCAAATGCAAGGATCCCAAGGCCATCAACGCCTGGTACAAGGAGCACCTGGGGTTCAAGGTGAATGAGTATGGCTCGCTCTTTCAGGGGCGTGAATACGATGAGCCCGAAAAGGAGACTCTCCTGCAATGGGCCCCTTTCAAGGCAGATACGGATTATTTCGAGCCATCGGAAAAACCTTATATGTTCAATTACCGGGTGGAGAATCTCGAAGGGCTTCTGCCGGTCTTGAAGGCTGAAGGCGTCGAGGTTGTGGGAGAGATGCAATCCTTTCCCTATGGCAAGTTCGCCCATATCATGGACCCTGAAGGCAACAAGATCGAGCTCTGGGAACCCATCAACGAGGGACTTCAGGGGGAACTTGAGGGCCAGGGCTGATTAGACATCCAGAACAACTCCGCAATTTGAGCGATAACATTGGACAGCGGCTTGAATCCGCATTTACTCGTCCAATAGAGTATGCGCTCCAAATCTAACCCAAAACCACCCAGTTCCGAGAAGCAGCGCCCGGCCTTGCCGGTCATCGGCTGGCGCGAATGGATTGCCCTTCCGGAGTTCGGAGTCAAGTGGATCAAGGTCAAAGTGGACACCGGGGCAAGGTCCTCGTCTTTGCACGCCTTTGATATCCATTCCTTTAAGAGGGGCGGCCGCGAATGGGTGCGTTTCCAGATCCACCCCGTTCAGCGTAAAAGCCTCAAATCGGTTGAGGTTGAGGCAAAGGTGCTTGAGTACCGCTCCGTCCGGAGCTCCAGCGGAAAGGCCAGCCTGAGGCCGGTCATCATTACCAATATCGAACTGTTTGGCATTACCCGACCCATTGAACTAACCCTCGCCAGCCGGGATGAGATGGGTTTCCGGATGCTCCTTGGACGGGAGGCCATTCGGGGGCGGTTCCTCGTTGACCCGGGCAAATCCTATTTTGCAGGAAAACCAAAGCGCAAAGTAAAATCTAAAAAGGCGTAACGAATTTTCGCTACATTTTAAATTCCAGAAGAACAAACATATGAAACTTGCCATCCTCTCATGCGGTCCAAAATGCTACAGTACTCGCCGACTGCGGGAAGCGGCCGAAGCACGCGGCCACAAGGTCAAAGTCCTCAACACGATCAAATTTGCCATTGATCTCGAGCAGGGCGAACCCGATCTCTATTATCGGCAAAAGCTTCTCTCAAATTACGATGCGGTCCTTCCGAGGATTGGAGCATCCATCACCTATTTCGGGATGGCCGTTGTTCGCCAATTCGAGCAGATGGATGTATTCTGTGCCAATTCCGCGGCGGGAATTGCCACTTCACGCGATAAATTGCGCAGCCTGCAGGTGCTGAGCCGCCATCACGTGGGGATTCCCAAGACGACCTTCGTCCGGGACAAGAAAGATGTTCTTCCCGCGATCAAGCGAGTCGGCGGGGCACCCGTTATCATCAAGCTTCTGGAGGGAACCCAGGGGATTGGTGTCCTTCTTGCCGAATCCGTCAAGGCCGCTGAGGGAATCATTGAATTGCTGCAAAGCCAAAAGCAAAACGTTCTTATCCAAAAATTTGTCGCAGAGAGCAAGGGTAAGGATATCCGTGCCTTCGTCGTCGGGGATCAGGTGGTCGGGGCCATGCGGCGTGTCGCACAGGGTCAGGAATTTCGAAGTAATGTACACCGGGGCGGCCTCACTGAACAAGTGGAATTGAATGAGGAATACTGCCGGACCGCGATACGTGCAGCCCAGATCATGGGACTCAGGATTGCCGGTGTGGATCTTCTTGAAGGGAAAGACGGGCCACAGGTAGTCGAGGTCAACTCGTCCCCCGGACTGGAGGGAATTGAACAATGCACGCAACTGGATATTGCCGGTGCTGTTATCGATTATATTGCTGCGCAGGTAGACTTTCCTGAAATCGACATTCGTCAGCGACTCACCGTGAGCCGCGGATACGGTGTAGCGGAAATCCACATACCGACAGGCTCTACATATCTCGGGAAATCCATCAGTGAATCGGGGTTGCGCGAAAAGGATATCAATGTCCTCACCCTGTACCGCGGAACCACCGTTATTCCAAACCCGCGTTCCGAGCGGATCCTGGAACCCGGAGACCGACTTCTGTGTTTCGGCAAACTGGAGCTGATGCGGGACCTTGTCCCGCGCAATACGCGCCGCAAACGGCGTCCTGCAGTCCAGGATCTTCCTGAATCGGAGATCCATGCCGACCACTCTGAGCCAGCTATAATTAATCCGCACCAGGAAGACGACGAGAAGAGCCATGCCTGATCAGAGAGTTAAGAAACCAGTCGACGAGTGGTTTGGGGAGAAGATCCTCCCGGGCGAATCGCGCAATATCGATCTCCCTGTCAGCGAGAGCTACAGCAGTATGACGGTGCGTATTCCCATCCATGTGAAACGGGCGAAGGAACCCGGTCCGGTTGTTTTTGTCACGGCTGCCCTGCACGGGGACGAGATCAATGGCACGGGTGCTGTGCGGCAATTGATTCAAGATGAGGCGTTCCAACTGACACGCGGATCCGTCATCATGATCCCTGTTCTCAACATACTCGCTTTTGACAGGCATTCCCGCTACCTGCCGGATCGCCGCGACCTCAATCGCTCCTTTCCCGGTTCGGAAGGCGGTAGCCTCGCCGGCCGAATGGCACATTTGATTTTCGATGAGATAGTCGCACGAAGTGATTATGGGATCGATATCCATACGGCATCCATCCGGCGAACCAATTACCCAAATGTACGCGGTGATCTTAGCAGACAACAGGTCCGACAACTGGCAGAAGCTTTCGGGGCCGAAATTATCATCAACGGCAAAGGACCGGAGAAAGCGCTCCGACGCGAAGCCTGCCGCGCCGGATGTCCAACCATTATCATGGAGGGTGGCGAGGTCTGGAAGGTTGAGCCGGGTATTGTCGAGTCGGCGACTCGCGGGATCAGGAATGTTCTCCGACATCTGGAAATGCTTGATGGGGAAATCCAGAAGCCCATCTACCAGGTCATTATAGAGAAATCCAAATGGATCCGGGCGGAAAAAGGCGGCTTTCTCCAATTTCACGTTCAGCCGGGGGAATTGATTGAAAAGGATCAACCGCTTGCCACCAACACAACCCTCCTTGGAGACAAGCGCAACACGCTGCACGCACCATTTGATGCAGTTGTCATTGGTATGACCAGCTTGCCCGCGGTAAGTCCGGGAGAGCCCATATGCAATCTGGGCATGGTCCCCGAAGGCACCCGCCTCAAAGACCTGCAGCAGCTTCGCTCAGGCAGCACGGGACTGGGCCATCGGGTCTCCAACCAGCTGGCCTCGAATGTCCTTGTTGTGGATCACCCGGATTCGGAGTAGAAGAACTACGATCCGGAAACAGCCAGATCCAGATAGTCGTTCAGGATAAAGCTCCAGAATATCCGGGAACCCTCGAGATCGAAATAGTACAAGATTTCCCCACGGCTGTCACTGTACATGAACGGGTAGAATTCCGAGCTTGTCCAGAACCAGCCCGCTCCCGGCAAGTATAGCCAGAGGTTTGTCAGATCACCGTCACAGTAGGCCCAGGCAAAACCATGATGCCCTATCCACGGAGAGTCCGTGTCCGGAACCCAGAAGGAGCCCAAGCCTTCAGCCTCCCGCCAGCCGTCACCCGTGTTCACGGTGGCCGACCAAAGGGCATCCACACCAGCCGTCGCCCATGGGACATTTGTGTCTGTCAGGATGGCAAAGAGCCCCAACGGGTCCCCGCCGCTTGTCGTGTCAATCTGTACCTTGACGGTCCCGACATTCCGACCCAGCCATAGAATGAAGGGTTGCTCGCCCCCGGAAAACAGCCTGAGCTTAATTGTCTCGACCGGACCCAATGACGTATCGACAACTTCAATACTATCCACTTCAACGGCATCCGGCACTTCTCCGGTACTAAGGTCTGCAGTGAAATAATAGGTATTTCCGACGGTAATCATTCTAGGAAGAATCTTTGCCGGAGTGTTATAGACTTCCTGATCCTCATCCTGCAGCACCCCGTTGAGATAAATCGCCCCGATGCGGGAATGAACATAGAGCCCGGTTGAATCAAGCCGCAACTCAAGGGTCTGCACGACTGAAAAGGACATGGTGAAAATGCTGTATTGGGCCTGACCCCAGCCCTCAAGAATCATCTTTTGCGTCGGCGACCCATGAAGGACACTTCCCTCCGAGGTTGTGATATCAAAAATCACATCCGGTGCCAGAACCACGCCCGAGAATGTCAGGCTTCCCTTTCCTTCCATTTCCCAAGTCTTCCCTGAATCCAATATCAGGAAATCCCCGATGTCTACGGTCTGTGCATTAACAATTCCAAATCCAAATATCCATATACAGGTAGCCACGAGGCCGCCGAAGAGTCTGTGTATTCCGCGTTTCATCTTAATCACCCTGATCGGTTTGAGGTTCGTATTCAGGGGGCCGTCGTAAGCGCTTAGTATTCCTCTATTCCTCGGGTCTGGCAACTCTATTCGGGCCTGTCCGTTCAAGAGGAAACGGGAATATCCAAGCGGAACGCAATAGCGTCCCGATCATTCCGCTGCAGGCTCAATTGCCCATCGTGAACGCGGGCAAATTCGTGCGCCAGGGACAATCCGAGTCCCCGCCCATCGATTTCGGGATTCCGGGATGGATCGGCCCGGTAAAAGCGGTCGAAAAGGCGATCTGCCTGATCCACAGGGATTATCTCGCCTGCATTGGTGATCTCCAAGCGAACAAACTCCCCAGACTCGGACAGGGCCACCCGGATGAAACCGTGCGGGCGATTATACTTGATGGCATTGGAAAAGAGATTGAAGACACACTGCCGTAGAAGGCTGTAATCCCCTTTAACGTGTAAGCTGGGAGCCACTTTATGATCAATGGTCAGCTCGGGGGCCATCACCTCAACATCCTGGAGAATTTCGAGAATAAGCCCGGAAAAATCCACCTGAACAGGCGTGAATGGCAAGCGACCGCTGTCTGCCTGGGACAAAGTCAGGAGTTTGGCAATGATGTCCTGGAGTCGTTTTGATTCCTCGAAGGCAGTCGCCGCCTGCTGCTGGGCAAGGGACTCCGGCTCAGCCGATTGGAGAAGTTCATCAAGATGGCCCTTCAAAATCATTAAGGGGGTGTTCTGCTCGTGTGCGGCGTCCGCGCTGAAACGCCCGGCCTGTTCAAAGCTCTTTTCCAGGCGATCCAACATCGCGTTGTAGACCTTGATCAAGTCGGCAAATTCCTCTGGTTCGTTTAAAGCATCCAAGCGGATATCCAGGTCCTGCGCGGTGATGCTGCTTGTGGCGTGGATCAGTCGCTTCACAGGGGCGATTGCACGCCCTGCAAAAACCCATGCCGCAAGGCCGACAAAGACAAGGGCCACGGGAACCGCCATGAGCAAGGCCTTTGAAAAGTCTGCCAGTTCCTCTTCAACGGCAGCAAGGCTTTGCACGGCCACAAAAACCCGTACGCCGTCGGAAAAGCCCAATACCCGCCAGCGTTGATCATCGACTTCAACCGAGTCAAAAACAACCCGGTCAAGGCGGGGTCCGGCAGCAATTGGAGGAGGAGCGCCTGGCGGGGGCTGCGGTCTCCAGGCGGATCCCTCCCGTCCCAGTCGATCAGGTCCAATCCGGGGTGCCTCGGGAAATTCCATTCCCTGTGCCACATATAGATCAACAATTCTCCTCGATAGATCCCCGGAATCCAGAAGGTCCGGCCAATTTCCACTTTGATAGGTCCGGCCATCATTGAGATCGCGAAAGGAAAAGGCTGCGGCTTCCCCATCAAGCTGAACCTTGGTCATCTCGAGCTGACGCGGGCGAGGCCCCTGTGGATGAAAAAGTGAGACAAACGGCAGGCCGTCCTTCAACGCGGCTGAGGTCAGTTCCGCATCAAACCGTTTGTAGTTGGAAATCCTTACAGTCGGCCAGAAGACGACGATGAATATGCCCAGCGAGATCCCGCTGACGAGGATCATCAGCAGGACAATTTGCACGCGCCAGGTTTTTGGTCTTAAGCTCATTCAACCCTTTCTGATGCGATACCCCACTCCACGCACGGTTTCTATCAAGCGCGGTTCAGCCTTGTCGACTTTGGCCCGTAACCGCTTGATGTAGACGTCAACAAGATTTGTGTTCGGATCAAAATCATAGTTCCAGACTGTCTCGAGGATTTGAGTGCGCGTGTAGACGCGGCCCGGTACCCGCATGAGAAGCTCCAGAAGATTGAACTCCCTGGGTGTGAGCTCCACTGCTTCAGATCCTTTTTTCACTTCCCTTGTACCCAGGTTGATCGTCAAATCCTCCACTTTGACAAGATTGAGAAGGGCTCCCGAGGAACGTCGAAAAACAGCCCGGAGCCGGGCCACCAACTCATCTATGTGAAACGGCTTGGGCAGATAATCATCAGCGCCAAGATTGAGCCCCTGTAGGCGGTCCTCAAGGCCACCGCGGGCCGTGGCGAGGATCACCGGTGTATTGATCCGCTTTTCGCGCAGCTCCTTCAGGATACTAATCCCGTCCTGACCGGGGATCATGATATCAAGGACAATCGCATCGTAGGGGGTCTGGAGAGCCATAAGGCGCGCATCAGAACCGTTTGCTGCAGTGTCGACGTTGAATCCCTCCGCTTTGAGGCCTTTTACCACAAAGCTTCGGATCTTCGCCTCATCCTCAACAACAAGCACCCTCATGCTCAATGGTCTAAAAGCGTAAACATCAGGGAGCAAGTTTTAGAAAATGAATTTTTTGTCATCTAACCGTGCCCGGTTTGTTCATTTTTGTCCTGTAGGATGCCGCTGTTGATTAAAACAAAAAAACAAAAAAAGGAATAACAATGAAACATATCAGCATTCTGCTGGGTGCTCTCGCCCTCAGCACCATTTACTCCCCTGCTTACGGGCAACGCCAGGGACCGGAAAATCGACCCCAGCCACCGTCCGCGGAAGAAGTGGCGGCACGGATTGTCGTCGATTTCGACGCCAATTCGACTCTGGCGCTTGATGCAGACGAGTTGACGGAAGCATTGACCTTCCTTCATGAAAATCGGCCGCCACCGCCGCGTCGTGGCAAGATGGATACAGACCGTCCACCCCGGCCGGAACCGGATCTTGCCGCAATGGCCACCGACCTGGTCATGGCCTTTGATGTGGATGGAGATCAGCAGCTGTCTGAATCCGAACTGGTGGAAACCTTTACAGAGCTCCACAGCCGACGGCCCGGCCCGCCACCACATCGAGAAAGTCTTGGACAGGGCGACGACGCTAATAGAAAATACTGACCCCATCAACCGGAACGGAACCATGAACTTCATTAAGTTATCCGCACTCAACACACACTCGGCCAGACTGGCCCTAATCGCCTTCTCGCTCTCAGCCTCCCTGCAGGCTGTAGAGGGATGGTTTTACAATAGCGAGTTGCCCTATCTCTGGTCGGCGGAAAGCGCACAATGGTTGTCTGTTCAGGGATCCGATTCCGGCTTTGTTGTCTACAATTCGTCGACCGGTTCCCATCAGGGCCGGTCGGCGCTCGGCAATGGCTGGTACTATGCCAGCGATGCCTATTATCCCTGGATTCATGAACTGGAATCCGGTGCATGGTTGCACCTTTCACAACCGCAGAAACACATCGAGATGATCAACCTCAACACCTCGCGGTTGGATTACTTCGGTGAAAGCCATCCCTCGGCAACACTGAAGTATCCGATCGTGGATACGGCCCAGGTCAATTGCTATAACAACACCGGCTTCGCCATTAGTCCGCCTGAAAAAGGAGAGCCCCTTTACGGGCAGGATGCCCAGTATGACACCACTCAGCCACGTTACCGTGATAATGGGGACGGAACCGTGTCCGACCTGATAACCGGACTGATGTGGCAGCAGGATTACGTGGAACAGAAGTTGACCTTTGCCGAGGCATCATCCGGCGCTTCCAGTTTTGCACTGGCGGGTTATGATGACTGGCGCCTGCCCACCATCAAGGAATTGTGGTCAATATTCCAATACAGCGGCGTCACCGGCTTCAGCGCTGAAGGCTCTATTCCCTACATCGATACGGAATTCTTCAATTTTGCGTATGGGGACACCAGCTCCGGTGAGCGTTTCATTGATGCACAATATGTTTCCTCGACTGAGTATGTAGGCACGACAATGAACAACAATGCGACCGTCTTCGGCGTTAACTTTGCCGATGGCCGGATCAAGGGATATCCAAGCACCCGGAAGCTGTTTGATGTCAAATATGTCCGCGGCAATACGGATTACGGGATCAACAATTTTCAAGACAACGCCGATGGCACAATCACCGACCAGGCAACTGGGCTCATGTGGACGAAGATCGATAGCGGCCACTTGCAGGCAGGCCAATTCGGCGACGGCACCCTGAACTGGGAACAAGCCCTCGAGTGGGCGGAGGACCTGGAATATGCCGGCTATGACGACTGGCGCCTGCCCAACGGAAAAGAGCTGCAAAGCATTGTCGACTACACAAGAGCTCCCGAAGCGTCCGACCCTTCCCGGCGCAGGGCCGCCATTGATCCCATCTTCCAGATCTCAAATGAACAGGCCTACTTCTGGACCAATAACTCCCATGTGGATGGACCCAACGCCAAGAAGGCCGCATATGTCTGCTTCGGCCAGTCCCTTGGTTACATGCAGGATTCCTTCGGCAATTACCAGTTGATCGATGTCCACGGTGCCGGGGCTATCCGTAGCGATCCCAAAACCGGGGATCCGGATGACTACCCGACCGGGTTTGGTCCGCAAGGAGATGATATCCGCATTTACAACTATGTACGGGCGGTTCGTGGCGGCTTGATTGACTGATTATTCAAAAAGAAAAGGGGGCTCAGTAAGAGCCCCCTTCATTAAGACAAAACTTGTCCTGCCTTTACTCTTCGTGATCAGGAAGCACGGACAGCTCGGGATGAAAGCGAATGATGTAGCCTTCAGTAGAATCAATGGATCCAATCCACTTCTCGCCAGCAGTCTTGAGGTCTTCCTCATCCATGACGCGTGCGAAAAACTCCCTCAGATCCTCATCCGGTCCTTCCATTGCCGCATAATTGGCAAACGGGAGGGCAAGGACAATCCGATTGGACGGGCCGCCACTGACAGTCTTGGCGAAGGAGTAATGTACATCGCGATCATTCTCCTGGATGGCCTTGTGATACATCTTGGCCGACTCGAAAAACGCTTCCATCGTCCCCGGTTTCAAATCGTACCAGTAGACATCAATTAAATTTGCCGATCCGGGCTCCGTCGGCCAATCAGCGATTCCCGCATCCTCCATGATGAGACTCGTGGTCGATCCAACGTGCGGGGCCACATGCTCGTTCCACTCAGCAGAGGCTGTGGCATTGAACTCCTCGTAGGCGTCCCAGCAGGACCAGCCATGATTTCCCGAGCGGATGACATATTTTCCAAGCTCACTCCCAGTAACTGTCTGGTAGACAGACCATGCCCAAGGGTCGCCAGCTTCTTTCCGCCAGGCCGCATGCTCTTTGATCTTCTCATACAAATCAGCTTCGTGACCCATCTTGGCCGTTATAAAATAAACCTGGGCTAGGTTTTGTTCCTCAGCATTCAGGATCTGGCTGACAAATCCGATGCAGACAGCCATGATCAGGCCAAGACGATTCCATTTACCGTTTCTCATATTTAATTTCTCCAATACTATTGAGGGGTGTCGTTATTAATACTCTGTCTCCTGGTGAATCCAGACGGCAAAAGGGGGGCGGCATAACCGTGGCCAATACAGGCCGGGACTACCCGAATTATCCCGTTGATTGAGCAAATGGGTCAATTTCAATCCCGATAGGCGCGCTTCGTTCAAGCAGTAATTTAAGCTCCTTATGCCTTGTAGACGCCAGATTAGATAAGCTTTCGATATTCAGGTTCATGCCTTTAAATAAGTGCTTGAGCCATCAAAGAGCTGGCGCGCTTCAGAAGGCGATCATGTGCACATTTACACTTCTTTCGGCCCAATCGGGCCAGGGCCTACCCTCCATCTCCAAGCCTTGTGAATAACATTTTTCTAATCGTCTCACTATCGGGTTGATTTCTAACCAGACATGCACAATCCTTGAGACAACAAGTAGGGCTTTTTACCTATTTTATGACTATTAACAAGTAAACCTCTCAATCACACCGTAATCTCAATAAATATCACTATATCATGAAGACTTCTCTCAAGATACTTGGCCTCGCCCTCATCGGCATGGTCACCATAGCTTCTCAGGCCACGGCTCAACCATTCCTGATTGCCTCCGATAATTTTGACCGGGCAGACGGATCGCTAACCGGCAGCACTCCCAACCCAGGACCGGGAAGCGATTGGACCAGCCACAGCGGAACATTCGGTGATCTGCTCGTCACCAGCAACCAGGCTGTCGTTCAGCATGGCGTACCCTCAGAGGATACTCATGTTCTCTTCACTGCGCAGAGCACGGGTCTACTGACTGCCACATTTGATATCACGGTAAATGACGACGCCGTCATTGGTGGCACCGATTTTGAGTATTTCGCCCACTTCATGACGGAAGGATCCTTTAATTTCCGCGCACGCGTGGACGTTCAGGCACCAGCCGATCCCCTTACTGGTGACTACACGCTTGGAATTGCCTCTGGCAGCAGCACTGCCGAGGCCACCCTTACCACCGACTTCAGCTTCAATACGCCCGTTTCTGTAACCTTGGAATTTAATCTGGATACAGGTATTGCCTCCTTGACGGTCGGAGCAGAAACGATCGTCGGAACTGGAGTCTTTTTGGGAGAGAACTTGGACTCCTTCGCTCTGCGGCAGTCTGACTCATCCAACAACGAGACGATTCTAGTCGATAATCTGGAAGTTTATGGAGACACGGCACCCCCGCCTCCTCCAGAAATCCTTATTCCTGAATTGACCCCATCAGTGACCGGAACGGACTTGGATATCACCTTTGATACGGAACTCGACGTTTTCTACCGCCTGAAGACTTCAACCATTTTGAACGGCTTTGCGGATGTTCCTGGGCAGGCTTTGATTGGAACTGGGTCACCAGCAACATTCACCGAGACAATCCCTTTAGCAGGCGAAAAGGGTTTCTACCGTGTCGAGGTCCTTGAGACTGCTCCCGCACCCGAAATACTTGGCCTTTCCAAGGTCTTTGCCGGTGTCGGCGAAACGGTTACGGTGACTGGAAACGATTTGGAACTGGCTTCAGCTGTCACGATCAACAGTACTGCGGCAGGGTTCACCCAATCCGGAGGCGCTCTCGATGTGACGGTTCCAGTTGCTGCAGGTACCGGCTTTGTAGATGTAACGAATTTGAGTGGTACCAGTACCTCTGAATTTGTCGTCGTTACAGATGTAGCTGGTCTTGTCTACCAACAGGAATTCACAACCGGGTTGGATGACTTCACTATTTTTGATGTCGCAGGCAGCCTCACGTGGACATACAATACTGCTGGGGTTGAAAACTACATGGAAGGAAACGGATTTGCTTCCGATGGTCCTTCAGATGACTGGTTGATCTCACCAGCAATTGATCTGAGCATCCTACAGAATTGCTATCTGCTACTTGGGCACGAGCGTCGCTTCAGCGGGCCCGTCCTGGTTGTCCAAGTCTCAACAAATTACGCTGGCGGCGACCCGACACTTGCTACATGGACCCCGCTCCCCGTAACTCTTGACACGGGCACAAGCACGGTGACTCACAGCGGGGCAGTAGATCTCTCCGCTTTCGATGGTCAATCCGTCCACATTGCGATTCAATATACGGCAACAGCGCCAGGTGCTGGTGGCGGTGCCCGCGATCGCATCCACTACTTCGCTGTTGGCGGCGATCCTGTTCCTCCAGCGTTTTAATCTGTATCCAGATACTCACACTCTACACAAAAGGCCTGCCGCGATTGCGGTGGGCCTTTTTTTAGGTCATTGCGCTGTCATTCAGATGGAAGAACTCTTCCGTGGGAGATGTTTGGATGTGGAGTTCGCCCCCATTGATGGGGTGAGCGAGCTTTAGGGAGATTGCCGTCAGGAGGAGCCGATGACAATTAAACTCATCTCGAAAGAAGCGGTTCTGTAGCCCGTCTCCATGGGTTGTGTCCCCGATTATCGGGTGCCGTAGGTGCGCCATGTGCCGGCGGAGCTGATGCCGCCGGCCGGTTTCCGGTCTCAATTCAATCAATGAAAATCGCGCTGTCTGGTATCTCCCCAGCGGTTTGTTTACCTCAAATCGCTTGAGCGGCCGGTAAGCCGTGACGGCATCCTGAACCTTCGGGAGCGTATTCTCTCCCCTGCCCTCCTCTTCAAGGACAAGCGGATAATCGAGGCGTCCTGCCTCCGTGACCCATCCACGGACAAGTGCAAGATAGATTTTCTCCACTCCTCCTGAGGCAAAGACCTTGTTTGCGGCTGCAAGGGCCTCCGGACTCAGTGCGAAAAACAAGACCCCGCTTGTCGCCTTGTCCAATCGGTGACAGGGATACACCCTGCGGCCGATCTGGTTGCGCAGGATCTGCACGCACGCCTGTGATTCGGATTGATCAATCTGGGTCCGGTGGACCAGCAGCCCCGCCGGCTTGTCCACCGCAATGTAGTGATCGTCCTGATACAGGATTTCCAGCATGCCAGGATCCCTCTAGTGCATTTCGTCCGGAACAGTCACATCCTCAGGAGTTGAACGCATTCCCCGCAGGCGGGCAACCGTATAGTCAGGATCATCGGGCAACACCTCGACGTCCACCATGCTCCCGGCCTTTTCCAGCATCCGGCGGCAGTCTGCGGACAAGTGACGGATATGCAGCGTCTTGCCGGATTTACGGTATCGTTCCCCAAGCGCGTTGATGGCCTCCAGCCCAGACATGTCGCAGACCCGTGCATGACCAAAATCAATGACGATATTTTTCACATCGGAGCTTGCCTGGAAGCGGTCCATGAATTCCCGGACAGATCCAAAATAGAGCAAGCCCTGAAGCGCATAGATCTTCTCCTCTGGGGTTTCCTTTTCAATCGTGACAAAGACATGCTTTGAGCTTTCCCAGGCGAAAATCAGGGCCGACAGGATAATCCCGACAAATACCGCCGTGGCCAAGTCGTGCAGGGTGACCGTGACCAGAGTCACCGCGACAATGACGATTATCTCCGAGAAAGGGACCTTTCCGAAGGTCTTCAACGATGACCACTCAAAGGTCCCGATCACCACCATGAACATCACCCCGACAAGAGCGGCGATCGGAATCTGCTGGATGACAGGACCGCCCGCCATGATAAAAAAGGCCAGCGCCAGGGCAGCGGTGAGACCGGATGCGCGCCCGCGCCCGCCGGATTTCATGTTGATCAAGGATTGTCCGATCATGGCGCAACCGCCCATTCCCCCAAAGAGGCCGGAAAGGAAGTTCGCCCCACCCTGCGCGATACACTCCCGGTTGCCATGGCCGCGTGTCTCCGTGATTTCATCAATCAACTGGAGAGTCATGAGCGATTCGATCACGCCCACCATGGCCACGATGAAAGCTGTCTTCAGGATGAAGGACCATTCGGTTCCCCAGGCAATCCCGGTCGGGAGCGAAGGGAGTGGAAATGAGCCAGATAAAATACCATTGGGATTACCCGGCGACTGGGCCAACACATTGGATACGGTGGCCGTGTCCTTGAAAAAGAAAAAAGCGATCAGGCCAACCACGACAATGGCAGCGAGGGAGGAAGGGACAGCCTTTGTCAAAATTGGCAGGAACTGAATGATCAGCATCGTCAGGATAACAAGGCCGGCCATAATCATCAGCGGTGCACCGGAAAGCCATTCCCCGGTCTCCATGTTCTGGAATGAAGGAAACTGAGCCATCAGGATGACAATCGCCAACCCGTTCACAAAACCAATCATCACTGGGTGCGGGACCAGACGAATAAAACGCCCCAACTTGAGCACCCCAAGAAGGATTTGTATCAGGCCGGCCAGCATGATAACGGCAAAGAGGTATTGCAGCCCGAGGCCATCCCCAAGTGCATCCCCATGCTGGACAGCCTTGCCTGCCACAACCGCGATAGCTCCAGTCGCCCCCGATATCATTCCCGGCCGTCCGCCGGCTGCCGAGGTGATGAAGCCCATGAAAACCGCCGCCCAAAGCCCCACCAAAGGATCCACACCAGCGGCAAAGGAAAAGGCAATTGCTTCCGGAACAAGAGCCAAGGCAACGGTCAGTCCGGATAAAATGTCGTCCTTGTAGGACCCGCTCGTTTTTCTGAAAATATCAAACATACCTGATTAGATTAAAAAAAAATGCGCACGAGGGTGCACATTCTCTTGGGCGGTTAAGGACTATTCTCAGGAAATGTAAACCGTTAAGCTGGGAAAAGTAGCGGAGGCAGCTATCAACGATTAGCTTTGGTAGCCTGCTCAACCTTTTTTGCCCGGCTGAAGCTACCGACATTCCAGACCTGCTTGTACCCCATTCGCTGGAGCTCTTTCATCGCAGCGGCTGAACGGGCTCCACTCGCGCAATGCAGGAGAATCTGCCGGTCCGGCTCAAGGCCTTCCTTCTGCAGGTCAGCGGCAACAAAGCCCATCGGGATATTGATAGCCCCGGGTATACGCTGAGAAGCAAATTCGCCGGGACTTCGTACATCGACAAGAGCCGCGCCGGCCTTCAGTCGCTCGGCAGCTTGGTCAACGGGAATCCAACTGAGCCGAGGCAGCAAAAAGACCACCAGGGCCAGGATGAAGATGAGGGCAATCCATTGCATAGAGAAAGGAGTGTTGACCGCCGGAGGGATTTGGCAAGCTCCCTCCGGCAGGCCTCAACACCGCTTATTCCCGGCGAAACCGTGAGCGTCGGGACGGCCGCGCGATCGTTCCCGGGAGCCGGCTCGACTGGCGATGCGATTCCGCCTCGTCGACAAAATATGCCATATGAACCCAAGCATCATCGACTTCCAAGCCGGAGCCGACAATGGAGTCGCTGACAAACCGCCAGTCGGTTCCCAGCGCGACCGAATCAAACGGATCGCCCTTGATGGCCGCACAGCGCTCAAGAAAGGCTTTGGCCGCCAACAGCGCGTTCTGGTCCGGATCGGGCTTATCGGTTTTCCCCGGTGCAGAGCTCGCTTGCGGATCGCGGCGGGCGGCAATCGCCTCCATGGCGTAGCTCTTCACAAGCTGGGAATGCAAAACTTGATACACCTGTTTGCGGGAAATCAAATCCAGGCCAACCGGCTTGTTATTGATCATGGCTAAAAGGCCAAACTGACCCTCCTGCACGGGAATTTTCCCGATGGCGCTTTCCAAGTCCGCGCGCATCTGTTCATAGGCATCAGACATGGCACTTGTCGCGGAATAGCTACCCACCTTTGCATGCAGCTCATCCACCTCGTTCCATACCTCTCCCTGATCCGATGTGTAGTTGGCCATCGAAGCGAGCGAGGCCGATACGGAGCGCGTTTTCTTGCGGCGGGCCTTCGCCGGCATGACGGTCTTGCTGTGGGAGAACGTCGGCGAATCATAGCTCCAGCGGCCACTTTCCGTGCAACTCACCGGAATGACGGTTCGGCTGCGGGCAGCCAACAGAAGGGTCGTGTTAACGATCCGGTTCTGCTTGGCCCCCCGCAGCTCCTCCCCGTCAAGCAACAGAACACAATGACTGGAGGGATTTTCCACCAGAAGGTTCGGGACCGCCCCATCATCGCTGACTTCCTTGACGACCATTCCATGGTCCTCAAGGGCCTCCGATGAAGAGATGTATTCAGGCCCCCCGGTTTGCGACAGATACAAGGGAAAAAGGGTCAGGTTCTGCACGGTGACAGGTTCGCGGACGTCAATGCGGTTGATGGGATGTTTTGTCATGATGGTGGTTCCTTCCGTTTTCGGGTTGATACTGTTGCTTTTGTGCGTGTAGCGATCGCCACAAGCACATCACTTTAGCACCCGGGGTCGGACATCCTTGGTCCGATGCAGTGAAAAGACCCAAATATTCTAACAACACGACACCTTTCGATGAGCCTTTGGGGAAGAAATCCCATGGCTATCCAACCCACAATAAATATTGGCGCCAGCGCAGTAGTCGAAGCACGGCAAAAGTTTGACAAAGGGGGTTCCGTTGAATTTACGAGCTTTAACCGTGAATTCTGCCGATCACATCGTCCCTTCGACAAAATGGTCCCAAATTGCCTTCTGGACCACGGTTGCTGTATTGGTATTGTCATCCGTTATTCTTGTCCTCAATCCGTCGCTACTGGAAATTCTAGCGTGGGAGGACGGACCGGTTGAGTATTCGGGTTTCATTTTCCTCGCCCTGACCGGGTTCATCCTTGCCCGCGCTGGATACCGGGCGACCCGATTACCGGGTTATCACCGACTCAAGGGAATGGTTCTCCTGTTTGCCGGCCTAGGGTTTCTGCTAGCCGCTGGAGAAGAAATCTCATGGGGGCAGCGCCTGATCGGATTTGAGACACCGGAACCACTTGCCAAAGTCAATGAGCAGCAGGAATTCAACCTGCACAACATGGAGAAGGGTTTGGTAGATCACTCTGTTCGGTATGGGATCGCCCTCTTCGCCGTCGCCGGTCTGATCTTCCACGCGACACAATCCAGACGCTTCCTGGGTTTCCGTACTCCAGACCTGTACTTGGTGCATGCCTTTCTCCTTCTGGGCGTCTACCAGAATTTTCAGGCGATCGACAAACCCTTCTACATCAGTGCCATCGCCCTCCTGTTCTCACTGCTCTACTTGTACACCAAGGGTCACCGCAGGTCTGCCGCCATCCCGGCTGTCGCCATACTTCTGGGCTGCTTGCTCACCTTTCTGAACTGGTCATTTCAGGCAAGTCTCGGGATTAACACTCCACCAGAGATAAGGGAAGCCCTCTTCCCGATGATCTGTTCGGCTTATGCCCTTTGGTTGGCTAGCGATCCCGAAGATCAATTACCGCAGGAAAGTTAGGAACCTCAGATGAACGCCCGAGTGTAGAATTCTTCTATGCTCTTCGGAATCAGGCTGAGGGCAGCTTTCGCCTAATTCATATAGGTCACATTGCACCTGGGGTAGTTGCTACAGCGCCAGAACCCACCAACCTGATTGTTGGCATGAATCATCGGCTTGCGACACTGTGGACAACAGGGAGCGAGGAAGAAAATCTTACGCGCCAGGGATTCAATCTCTCGGATTTCCTCAGCCTTTAGCTTTAATATATCATTCAGGAGGACCCGGACCGTAATCAGGTCGAAAGACTTCCCCTTGGCATAATCGAGGGCATCTCTAGAAAAGCCACTACGGGTGAAGATAATCCCGTTTTCAACCCCCATCATCTTCATCCGTTTCTCCAAACCAGATAAATCCCCAACCGTTATTTCCCGGTTCCAGGACTTGAAGCATTTCGCATAGGCCAAAATTGTGTTGTCGCCTTTCTTCTTGAGAAAAAACCGCTGGTTCTTCCCAGTCATCTCTTCTACCTCAAATCCCAGCTTGCGGCAGAATAGCTCGCAGACTTCCTTCCACCGGTTACAACACAACCGGTACAGCTCCTTTTCCGTCAAACTCGTGACCGTTTCCTCAACTTCTGGTGTGTGTGCTAATGTTTCCATGATGCGTCTCCCCCTGTGAATATGTATCCGATAAACGCTGAGGATAACGAAAAATTTCCGTGCGTAATTGTCAATTTTACAATTCGATAAACCATATTTTGACCGGTTATTAACAGAGCCCGCACAATATCCTTACAGAGCCGCGAGCTTACTAAGGATTGACAGAGATCGTGAATGCCCTAGATTAGGGTCTCTTCCTCATATAACGCATTTACACAACCCAGACCATGAACACACGCTGCACTCTCCTTTCGCTCAGTCTTCTCCTCTTATCCGGTGGTTTTCTATCGGCCCAAGTCCCCACTGCCTTTATTACCGACCGTCTTGGCTACACGACAACAGCCACCCGATACAACAGCCTGGCTGATTTACAAACCAAGACAAATCCGGTGGATTTTGTTACCATCGGGGATCGGGACATCCGGTTTTTCACTGTGGATGGGAGTCCAAGCGTGAACCAGATTTACGGATCATTTTTCTACTCGACCGATCCGAGCGGAAATCCGGGCGTAGGCAATACCTCAGGCAATAACGGCCCCGGGTTCATGCAGATCTATGATACTGATTTTTCGACCGTCGACACATGGAGCATGGCCTTTGACGGGTTTGACGGCACGTATTGGACGGAAGCCAACCTGAAAATTTCCGGCTCGGATGACGACCAGGCCCCGACACCCTCGCCAGCGCGCTTTTCCATCTATAACAATGATAACGATATTGGGATCTTTCACAGCTACAACCTGGACGTCACCGTCTCGGGACTGCAGGGCATCGAAGCCCTGCCCGGCGTGATTCAAGCCACCAATCAACCCACAGGTGTCACTGGCACATTGAAGGCTGTTTTCCAACTGACAGAGAACAACACTTCTCCGGCCGATCAGGGATTCTACGATATCGAGATGACTTTCAACATGAACAATTGGGCCTGGGACAACCGAGACAACCTCACCTATCCCGCTGATGGATTCATGAACAGTGTGTTTATCGCTCCACCAGTCCCTGAGCCGGCCACGATTGGCCTGCTTTCAGTTCTGGGCATGGCAGGGATTCTTGTTCTGCGCCGCCGGTTGAAGAAATAGATACCGGAGCCATTTCATTCGACACAAGCCCACGGAACCGTCTTCGTGGGCTTGTTCGTTTCTGGAACCATGAGAATCAAGACAATCCGCAAAGCTCTCATTGGTATTGGCCTGCTTCTATGTGCAGCCGTACTCCTCGGGTGGTTGTTCCGTTCACAGATCCGTGATGTCTCGAACAAATACCGGTCGGAACGTCTTTTCGCGCAAGCCGAGGCGGCCTTTCTTGAAGAGGATTGGGCGAACGCCACCCGTCTGGGAACTGCCGCCCATTATCTGGACACAAGAAATTCCCGCATTGACCTGCTGGTTGCCCGAGCCCTCCTGAAACAGCGGGATCCCTCATCCGTAGTCTGGTGGGAACGCGTTCTGGATCAACCAGATCTGCCAGTCGACGAGCTCCGGACCGTCACCCGGGCCATCCTCAGGCAAGGTAAGGTGGAAGTCGGACTCCCTTTCCTGAACCGGCTGGTTCAGGCAGACGGCGATAATCCGGAAACACAGCGGCTGTGGCTTTATTCTTTGGCGCGGCAGGGAAGAATGGGAAGCGCAGAAGCATATGCGGAACAAGTTAATCTCCCGATAACCGGGCAGGAGCCTGAGCCAAGTTACGAGGTTGCCAATCTATCCCTTGCGGTGGCGACGGCGGATGCCGGGGAAACAAACAAGCTGGCCTCTCTTTTATCTCGAAAAGGTGAATGGGCTCTTCTCCAACAGCTCATGGAAAGACAGCTGGCTGAAGATCCGGACAATCCCGAGTATCTTGTGAAACTGATTGGAGCCTATTACTATGCAGGCAATCCAACTCCGTTGGCTCCACTTGTTGAGCGCCTTGCCCCAAGATCTCTGGAGACCCAGCCAGTATGGGAGAGTTTTGTCTCTTATCTGCGCTTGCTCATCGACGGGTATGAGGCAGAGCACCACCAGCGTCTGGAATCCCTGCTTGCGAGCTATCCAGAGATCTTCGAATACAGGCTTGTCCTGGGATTGTCCTTTCTCCTGAACGGCCAGCAAGGATTAGCACAGGGACTTGCGCGCGACATGCCGGATGTGCCTCTCTCAACGGCTCGGCACCTGCGAGTGTTGGCGATGCTTCTGGGCATGCCCGGGGACGAACTTCTCCGCCCGGAAGAACGGGATCAGCTACTCCCACGAGAGCGCTATTTGATGAGTCTTCACGGCGTGAATTAGAAGGCCTCAAGTAAATCCAGCTCAGCAGGAAGTAAATCCTCCAACGGAATGCTGTCCCGTATTCCGTCAGCCACTACAGATTGTTCATTGGCTGCCAGGACACATGCATAAACTAGCTTGATCCGCGTATCGGGAACAGTCAGGTCGAACGGCACTTCCTCAAGAACTTTCAAGGCTTCCTTCTCCTGCTTGGAGACGAGCAGGCCAAGCATCAAGGTCGTCCTGAATTCAGGAACCATCGGCGCACCGGCCACCAGCTCCCGCGCTGAACCTAGGGTCTGCGCCGCATTTTCCCCAGCCAGGAAACGGTAATAACAATACTCATTCAGCAAGCCTGGATCATCGGGGGACTTTTTGACCAGGCCTTCAGCAATTCGCACCGTTTCCACCAAGATCCCCTGCTCTCTCGACAGATCCAGCAGCTGATTCAATTCACTCAGGGAAAATGGGACTCCCGCCATAAATGCGTAATAGAGCGCCTTATATGCCTCAGTTGGGCGGCCCTCTTCAATCGCGGCTAAGGCGAGTGGTTTCAATTCGTGAAAACGATCGGTTGCTTTGGCCTCCTCCATCGTGAGGCTCAAATCCTCTGCCGAAGCCGTGTCACTATTTTCCACTACAGGATTTGTTGCTTCCTCCGCACCCGCCAGACGCAAGCGAATGAGCTCACGTGCCTCGCCGGAGAGACCGGGATTGTCCGCCCTGAAAACGGAAAGGCTTTCGAGTCGGGCATGGACAGTCTGTGTCTCTTCCGGAAGAAGGGGAATCCGTTGATTCACGAGAAGGGTCAACCCTGCCCGCTCAATAATATCAGCATCATCTGAATCCATGACCCCGAGAAGCAAATGCTTGCCACGTATCCAGTTGGCAACGCTTCCCGACTGGACAAGCAGATTGCCCAAATTGTAGTTCACAAGAGCATTTTCCCGGTTCCAGACATAGGCATTTTCCAACAGCACAAGTGCGGTCTCGATCTCACCCGCCAAGGCTGCAACAACCCCTTGTATTCCCAGGATATGCGGATCATCAGGCAAAATTTCGACGCCGATTGACAAGAGTGTGAGCGCCTTTTCAGATTGGCCCTTCTTCAAGCTGGCATACACCGCCGCACTGATCGATTCCCCAAGTCCGGAAAGTTTGCCTGCTGCAAATTCTGACCGGGCCGTTTCAGGCGATTCGATGAATTGCGCCACAAGCTCGTTATCCAACAGGGCGAATAAAATAGATGGAAAACCGATAGCAATGAAGAGGATGAGTAAACGACACTTCATACAACATCTTCATCCAAACCGTATTCCGGGATATACCAAGCCAAAAGGATCAGGGGGACGGGCAAATTCTCCCGGGAAGGCCACGTCCCCTAAATGGATTTGGTCACGCCGTCTTTCAAGGAGCGCAGGTTTTCATTCACCCGTTCGGCATAGCGGTCTGGAAGAAAACTGTCCGCCATGTATTGGATAGCATTGGTCATGTCTGCTGCCAGACGCTCTTGTTCACGCAACATGGGCTGAACAACCAAATCACGCTTGACCGATTGTAAGAGCAAGCCAGGCAGATTGGTTTCAACAGGGGAAACAGCGACCTCGGCCGGTGGAGTCTCAACTGTTTGAATGCTTTCAACCAGTACAGGCGTTTGTTCGTCTTCTTCAAACGGGTCAGGCATGAAAATCGTAAGTGAAACAAGAAGAACTGCTGCCGCAGCTGTTGCCCAAAGCGGAAAGATCAACTTGTTTTCGGTCGGCTGGCGCGCCGCGCTTACCTCCTGCTTGCCAAGGGTTTGATCCAATTGGTCGACCAGCGATGAAGGAATGGATTCTCTCCGGCCTTCTCCACGCAATGCTTCCGTGAACTGATGCTCCTTCTTGGACTCCTCTTCCAGAACCTCCCGGGAAACAAGTTTGTGCACGAGGCGCGGTACAGGTCGTCCTGTGATTTCCGAAAATGCAATGAACTGTTTAGCGATCCATTTATTCATGATTTGTTTCCTCCTCGATAAGGGTGTTGGCAGGCAAGTGGCGCTTCAAGGCGGAGCGGGCCCGGAACAGCAGGACTTTCACATGTACTGTGGTGAGTCCCATCGCAACCGCTGTCTGCTTGAGGCTTAAGTTCTCTTTGTAATGGAGCAAAAGGACCTGATG
The DNA here is from genome assembly GCF_010500615.1 of Oceanipulchritudo coccoides. Lineage (NCBI taxonomy): Bacteria > Pseudomonadati > Verrucomicrobiota > Opitutia > Puniceicoccales > Oceanipulchritudinaceae > Oceanipulchritudo > Oceanipulchritudo coccoides. Next base: position 763,681 of record NZ_JAAGNX010000001.1, on the reverse strand, counting down.
ATACTTTGGCTTTAGCTTTCGGGCCTGACTCCAGAGCTGCTCCACACTCTCCTCCACATCAAGGCATTCACGCGGATCGGGAGCAGGGTCAGCATGCCCATCCTCAAGCAGTTCGTGCAATTGCCTGCGCTGGCGATAGAAGTCAGCGACTGTTCGCCGAGCGATTGTGAAGAGCCATGGAGCAAACTCCCGTTCAGGATCAAAACGCCCGAAATTCTTTTGCGCCCGGATAAAGGTTTCCTGGGTCAGGTCCGCAGCATCTTCCGCCGTCGGCGCTTGCCGAAGGATGAACCGATAAACGGGCTCATAAAACTGCCTCGCAAGCGATGAAAAATCTGGCTTACCACGGGCTGCGTATAAGTCGCTGGCTGTCTGAACCATTGCCAAGCTCATCATTCGTTTTTCATTTTTTCAAGACCAGGAAATTCCTTTCCGGAAATCTTCCCTACTCTGCCGGTGGCACACTTTCCTCTACGGGCGCCTCATCAGCGCTTTCTTCGAGTTCTTGCTCCGCAGCGGCAGCCTCCGCCGCCTCAGCTGCCTCTTCCGCCTGTTTGGCGGCAATCAAATCGGAAATCATCCCAATCCAGGCTTCTGCCGCCTCGACTGGATAGGCCAGCTGCAGGTGGACATTGGCGTCTTCACGGAGCGCCTTTGCCGACTGGATAAGCGCCGCCAAATCCGGGTTGCCACTCTGGGTAATTGACATCAAGGCAATCATTCCCTGAAGGACGTCATGCACCTGGGTTGCGGTCTTGATACTATCCGTTCCGAGGGAGACGAATAACTGCAGGAGGTCACCAGATTCACCCAACTGAAGGGAAACCTGTTTGGTCAGCTGAAGAATCCTCGCCTGCGCGGGCAATTGCTGCAGGCCATTCAGTCCTTCAATGAAAGCACCGACATAGATTCCTGAATCCTCACCCAGTTTGTTTGTAGTAAAGCGCTCTTCCAACGAGAGGTGTGCTTGCTCTCCTCCTTCAACAGACAGGTAATTTTCCAGCGCAACCTGGGACTTACCAATCGCAATTCGCGAATCCTCAAGAAATATCCCTGAGAAATCTTCGCCTTTCAGCTTGAGAATCGAGTTGTCTCCAACCTGCACTCGCTCGATAGCCTCTGGTTTCTCCAGTTCCATTCCGGAGACAAGCCCGCGGAATACCTGCATCAATTCCTCTGTTCCTTCAAGAACGAGGACCCCGTCCACCGGGCCAGCGCCACTCTCAAAGTCAGGCATTGTGCCGAAAGCTGTCAGGCTGCGGATGCCATTGATGGCCAGAACCGGATTGATTGGGACTTCGGGCCCCATATTAGCCTCACTGATTGCAATCAGTTCCTCAATCAAGAGGGCTCCCGAGCGGGTCGCCCGGAGCTGGTCAGCATCGATATGGACAAGCCACTCGACATTTTCAGGGATCTGGTTCTCGTTCACGCCCCCTGCATAAAGTACCTCCGGCAAGGTCGGGGCAGCAATGGCAAGAAACCAGGCAATTTGGAATTTAATTTTCATATCACCCCTATATTCGGGCAAATCCGGCGGAAGGTTACAAAAAACTTTCAGAATCGAATATCGGCCAAAAGCATTTGACGCAGCCCTTCCGCCTGATTCATAGTATGGAATTCATTTTAAGCCCTCTGGGGTGTGCGAAGCGATTTCTGCAGCGCTCTTCCCTGATTCAACATCACCGGGAGTTCCAAAGTCCCGTGGCTGTCATGCCGTAAACCGGAAGACAAAAGCGGGAACAGGGGCACCCACCTATTCTTACAATAGGATAAGAGCTAGGATTTCCGTTCCGGCACCACCGGAGGGCTTTGTTTTTCCTCAGGAATCCACCAGCAGTGCACGGCCTTCAGCCGCACTTCGCGTCGCAAGGGCCAGTATTTCCATTGTCCGCCGGCTCCAATCAGGCGTTATGACCAATTCAGCCTTCCCGGACAGGGCGGCAGCTATGTTCAGATAGTACTTTTCGGTCTCCGCTGGACGATTCTTTCCCCGTTTGATCGTTTTTTCGTCACCACGAACTTGAACCAACTCAAACTCGTTCTGGGTCATGAAATATTTGCCGGCCGTGCCGGTAAACACGACCTCCCCCTTGGGTGGTTCCGAATCCAGATGGGTGATCCGCAAATTCAGCAAAGATCCATTGGCAAAGCGGACAATGGCCGTCAGTTCGTCCTGATTGGTATCCTTACCCCACTTAGTCTGCCAGACCCCTTCCTTTGAAAAGGCGCTCACCTCAACCACTTTGGAATTAATCACCTGAAGTGCATACTCAATGAGGTGCACGCCCCAGTCGTAATGAATCCCTCCCGAAATACTGCGACTGGATCGCCACCAGTCGCCGGGTTGGCTGAATCCACCCATATGCGCTTCCACCCGAAACACTTCACCAATTTCATCCTTGTTCCGGATACGATCGACTGCCTCCAGGATGCAGCCATCCCAGTGGCGATTGTGATAGACAGACAATAAAAGGTCTTTGGATTCTGCCACGGCAATCATCCGGTCACATTCTTCGAGCGTGATTGCCATGGGCTTCTCGCAGACCACGCTTGCCCCGGATTCAAGGCACTTCATGGAGAGTTCTGCGTGTGTATTGTGCGGCGTGATGATTGTTACAAGGTCCGGCTTTGCCTCCTTCAGCATACTGCCTATTGTCGTGAAAATCTGGATACCCGGAAAGTCGCTTTTGGCAACCTCCAGCCGCGATGCGTCTATTTCCACCACGGCGACTGGCTTCATGCCGGCGGCCTGCATCTGGTCGAGATGGACCTTGCCCATATTGAAGGCACCGCCGTATCCAATAACCGCACAACGGATATTACATTCCTTCTGGAAACCCTTCATGGAGGAAGAGCCTTGGTCAGGAGACCTAAATCTGTCGAGCCTGTTTTGCCATCAGGCAGGCGCTCTCAACCAGATCGATAAACCTGTCGGTCCAGAAGACCGGTTTGTGATCCTCGCAGTTGACCTTGCAATTCACTCGGGTGCCCCGGCAATAAACCCGCTCAAGATCCGGACTGCGGATTTCAAAACCCATGACTAACTTGGCGGCGCGAATCCTCTCCGGCCAAAGGACCACTGTGATGTCGCATACTCCCTCAATGGGAAAGAGGTATTCAACCTCCAGCTTGCGTACGACCAGGTACATGTCCGGAAAATTCCGCCAGTCAAAGCGGGGTGCTCCCAGAACCGCCTCCATCCAAGCCTGTTGGGCCCGCTCAATGAAGACGAAGTATCGGGGATGGTGCAGGATCATCTGACCGTCCAACTGATCGTAGTAGGTCTCTGTCTCAAAATAGAAATGTCCGGGAAGTCGGGCTGCCATAATACCTTTTAGATATTCGCTTAAGAAAGGAAGTCAACGAACCGGGGTCGATCATGCCTCTTCTGGCGTATTCCCCTCCAACCAGGCCTTGGCGTAGCAGTCCATCCCCTCCTCAATCGGAAAGTCTTCCGGACGGTAGCCTAGCTCTCGGCGCGCAGCCTCTATGGAAAACCAGTGGCTCTTGGCCAGCTCCACAGCCACGAAGCGCGTCATCGGCGGAACCGACTGGCGCTGGGCAAGCGCCCAAAGTCCTTCGCAGACGGCTCCGATCCGGTAGGCAGCGGAAAGGGATATCTTCTTTTGCAAAACGGGAACATCCACTTTGCGCAGAAGAGAATTGATCCACTCCCACAAGCGGACCGGCTCACCCTGGGAAATAAAATAGGGCCGGTTCACCGCGCTTGGCCTATCCAGAGCCTCGAGAGCGAGCAAATGTGCCGCGGCCACATTCTCTACCCGGCTGATATCAACCCGGTTATTTCCGTCACCAATGATACGAAGGCGCCCCGCCCTGCTTCGCTGGATGACTTTTGGAAGCAAATGGGGATCGCCAATCCCCCAGATCAAATGTGGCCTGAGAGCGATTACCTTGCCGTGGCCACTTCTCCCCCACTGCAAGGCATGTTCCTCTGCGAGTGCCTTGCTTTCCGCGTAATGACAGAGCCAATTGCGTCCGTACGGGAGCGATTCATCCGCACCCTCGAAGGCCTCCCCGTTAAAGACAACACTGGGCGTGCTGCAGTAGACCAGTTTCTGGATTCCCTGGGCCTGCATACAGTCACAGACGTTCCGGGTGCCCTCGTGGTTAATTTCAAAAAAATCCTTCCGTAAACCCCAGACCCCGGCTTTGGCGGCTGTGTGGACAACGGCATCACATCCCTGCAAGGCCCGGGTGAGGGACTCACGTTCCCCAAGGGAACCGCGAACCACTTCAACCCCGCGTGCCTCAAGCTCCGGATGAGCTCTGCGCTGAAAAGCCACTACCCTGTGACCTTTCAAGAGAAGGCCATCCACAATATAGCGACCCAGAAAGCCACCGCCGCCAGTCACAAGGATTTTCATTTTTCCTGAAAGCGTTTGCTGAGGGTGAGCCGGTGAATCTTTGCATTATGGCGCACATCCACCGGAAATGAGGAATAGAAAAATACTTTCTCAATAGGACGCGTCACCTCATGGTCCTTTGCGACCTTGAGAATATCCCACTCGCTGGGTTTCATCCCCTTCTCCGGCTCAATGACAATTGCCGGCACCTGGCAGGGTGCCTCGCCCAGTCCAATCAAGGCGGAACGACTGACACCGGGGATTGTGTTAAAAATGCCTTCGCATCGGTCCGTATACATCGGGCCTTCCCGTGTCATCACGCGTTCGGCAATGCGGCCGCAGAACCACAATTGTCCGGAGGCATCAAAATATCCCGCATCTCCCATGCGATGCCAAAGGCGCCCTTCCCCATCCCGTATCTTGGCCCGCGCGGTGGCCTCAGGAAGGCCGTCATAAGACTTGGTCACGCTGGGACCGGTGGCGATAATCTCGCCGATTTCGCCTGCAGGGAGCAGTTCCGCCTTCTCAAGCGTGGCAATTACCGAATCCGTGATACGGATTATTTGTATTTGTACTTCCGATACAGGTTTTCCGACGCAGGTGCCTGCCCCTGATTGAACCGACTGCTTCGCTTCACGCAAAATGGTCTCCCCGTCGACCGCACTGACCGGAAGACACTCCGTGGCACCGTAGGGCGACCAGATCCGGGCGTTTGGAAAATGTGGTTGAAGGCGGCGCACAAGCTGCGGCGGGACCGGAGCACCGGCCATAAGGATTCGCCGCATACCGGGAAAGGTCTGACCTGTCGTCGCCGCGTAAGCCGCGATTTTCTTCCACAACACCGGGGAGCCAAAGCTGTTGGTCACACCACACTGGTTGATTGCCTGAAGAATTTTGGCAGGTTCGACTGTGGCTGGCTTTCCGGGGTTCAACTCCGGGACAACCGTCGTCATTCCCAGAGCCGGATTAAAAAGGGCGAACACTGGCAGCATGGGCAGGTCCACCTCGCCAGGCTCAATGGAGAAGGTATCACGGATCAGCCGGACCTGCGCATCAAATTGACCGTGTCCGTAGCATACGCCTTTTGGAGCACCGGTTGAACCGGAGGTAAAGAGGATCGCGGCCAGCTCGTCGGGGCGGGTCTCCTTGATCGGATAATCCTCAGCCGAAAAGGATTCATACCACTTCTTGAATCCGCGTCCCACCACGATGCGGTGTTCCACCGAATGGAATTTGCGGTAAAAGAGGCGGCTGATCCATTGTGCCAGGGGAACCCCCAGGATTGCCGCCGGGCGTGTTCTCTCGACACAACTGAGAAAGGACTTCAGCCCCATTCCCGGATCGATCACCACTGGGACTGCACCCACTTTAAAAAGGGCGAAACAGCAACGGATGAGATCACTACCGGGTTTCACCATCAGGAGTACCCGCTGGCCCGGTCCGATACCGCTTGCGCGCAGCCCATGAGCGACTTTGCCGGATTGCACCTGCAACTCCGCAAAGCTCAACGACTCGTAGCGAATCTGTCCGCCTTGAATGCGACCATTGGGCGCCATCACGGCACAGCCTTCGGGTTGCTCACGGGCCCGCTGAAGCAGAAAGCGCGCAACATTGGCCGAGGAATCACCGCTCATCGGATTGCCTCGTACAATCGTTTGTCACATTCAATAGCACGGGCGAGGCAATCTTCCGGATTGTCACCCAGAAATGTGATGTGCCCCATCTTGCGACCCGGACGGGGTTCCCCCTTATCGTACAAATGCAGCTTTGCCTGCGGATCCTCGAGAATTCCTGCCCAGTCGGGCGGACCGTTCTTCCAGACATCACCCAGAACATTGAGCATGCAGGCAGGCGTGTGCTGCTGCGCGGATCCCGGGGCAAGGCCACAGACCAGCCGGATATGCTGTTCAAACTGGCTCGTCATGTGGGAATCAAACGTCAGGTGGCCCGAATTATGCGGGCGCGGGGCCATCTCGTTGACCACCCAGCCGTTGCCAGTCAGGAAAAGCTCCACGGCGACCAGCCCGACAAGGTCGAGGCCATCAGCAATGCTCAAGGCAAGCTCCTGCGCCTGCTTCTCGAGGACAGCACTCACACCAGCCGGGCTGACAGATGTGAAAAGGATATGATTGCGATGGGTGTTATGAATTAATGGATACACACAGGACTGCCCTTCTGCGTTTCGACCGCAGATTACAGAATACTCGCCGCTGAATTCCACCCATCCTTCAAGGACTGCCGCGTGGCCTTCGTAGGCAGACCAGACCTGTGCAAGATCCATCCCCGGATCAATCCGGACCTGTCCCTTCCCGTCGTATCCAAAATCCGCTGTCTTCAGGACTGCGGGCAATCCGATTCTTCCAATTGCCTCCTCAAGTTCAGGCAGGCTCCTGACAATCGCAAAGGGCGCGCAGGGAATCTTGTTATCCTTCAGAAACTGCTTTTCGCGCCCGCGATTCTGGCACACTTCAAGGGCCAGTCGCCCCGGAAACACCTCCACCGATTCAGCGAGTATCTCCAGTGAGCGGGCAGGGATATTCTCAAACTCAAGGGTTGCCCGGTCAACTTGTCCTGCAAAGGCCCGGAGGCCATCCGGGTCATCATAGGCCGCCTCCACCTGTTGGTCGGCAACCATTCCGGCGGCACTGTGGGAACTGGGCTCAAGGACTATGAAACGGTATCCAAGTTTGCGCCCGGCAAGGATCGACATCCTGCCGAGCTGCCCGCCGCCAAGCATGCCGATGGTTGATCCTGGCAAAAGGGTCTTCATGCCTCAGGCAACTCCATGGCCTCCACCTTCGCCCGAAGGCCTTCCCGGTAAGCTATGAGACGGTCGCGTAGGCCTTCATCTTCAAGGGCAAGAATTGCCGCGGCACTGAGCGCGGCATTTTTAGCCCCGGCCTCCCCGATTGCCAGAGTTGGAACCGGAATTCCTGCCGGCATTTGGACAATTGAAAGAAGCGAATCCATCCCACTGAGGGCACGACTGCGGACCGGGACCCCAAGGACCGGAAGGTGCGTCATCGAGGCAGTCATTCCGGGCAAGTGGGCCGCCCCACCGGCCCCGGCGATAATCACCTTCAAGCCGCGGTCGGCCGCTGTGCGCGCATATTCCACCATCTTCTCAGGTGTCCGGTGGGCGCTCACGATGTTCTTCTCATAGGAAACGCCCAGATCATCGAGAAGGGCCGCCGCCTCCTGCATGGTTTCCCAATCGGAAATACTTCCCATAATGATTCCCACCCGTGCCGATTCATTATCCTTCATACCTCCAGAACTAAGCGCAGCCTTTCAGGATGGGCAATCCCTTTTGCGCTACCGGATCAGCTAATCGCCAGAAGGATGACCCCGACCACACTCACAAGGGCACCAGCAACGGCCCGCCCACTGGGACGATCTCCTTCAAGGAACCATGCCATCGGCATGACAACCAGCGGGGTCATGGCAATGATCGGCTGGACAATGGCACTGGGTGTCGTGGCTAGTGCCCATTGAAAGCAGATAATCCCGAAAATCGGGCCTGCGGAGGCATTGAGAAAAACGTAGCTCAGCTTGCTCTGGAGGGGCGCCTTTCCATGCTCGCCCCTCGGAAATGTACGCCAGGATCGGATGATCAAACTCATCAGGTAAAAAAGCAGAATGACCAAAGCGCCTCCAATCAGGCGCTGATATCCCGTAGTGGCCCCCATCCAAAGGCTTTCGGAAATGCTCTGGGTCTCTGTCCATGATCCAGCGAGACGAGCCGATTCATAAGCCTTCCGACTGAGGACAGCGCCAAACCCCTGCCCCACAGCAGCCAGCAATCCAAAAGCAATTCCGGCAATGAAGGTCGGCAAATCAGCGGAAGGAATGTTCTTTGGCGCGAGGGCGACAACGATTCCGCACAGGATGATGCCAATCGCCAGAATCTGCGTCAGACCGATTGTCGTGCCCATCCAGGCCCATTCGGTAAGCCCCGCAATCGGGGCGGCTGCACACTGGGCCATAAGCAGGGTCAGCCGCGATCCAATTCGCGGCAAGGCATAGAAAACCCCGATATCCCCAAATCCAAACCCAATGACCCCACTCAGGAAAAAATAGACAAACCCTCCACCCCCAAGGCCCTTGCCGAGAAAATGGGCCATCAGCCCGAGGGCGAATACCGCGACAAGGATTCGTGCCAGATTGGCAAGATTTTCACCCAGCTGGGCAACGGAGCGACGAGCCGCGATGACGCAATAGCTCCAAAGGATAGTTGTGATGAAGGCTGGAACCATGAGCTACCTCAGTCCTCCAGGTAAGTCCAGGGAAGCTCATCAAGAGCCTCTTCACGACCGGTTGCCAAGGCCGTCCAGACTTTCTCCGCGGCATCCAAACTGCAATCGGCAATGAGGCGGGTGATTTCCCCGTCTTCCTCCTGGAAAAGAACGCCTCCCGTACGGTAGCCGATGACTATGCCAACATCCGTGGTTAGATACACTTCCGGATAGTCCGCATCCGGATCCTGAAGCACCGACTCCAAAATGTGACGACGATCCTCCCGCTCGGGATTGATCAAGGTGAGACCATTCAGGTCTGTGGTGAAAAACTCCATCCCATCAATCCTTCACCTTGGCCCTCTGGCTTTCCCACCGGGCAAACAAAGACAGGGGAAGCGCGTGCCGCGATTCTGAACAGGAAAGCGCAAGTTCTCCAAATTCGAGGGATCCACCCGGGAAAAAATCTTCCATCAGCCCCTTGAGCATGAGTGACGAGGCCTCAAGGTTGTACATTGTCAGGACGACTATTCCACCTTTTGGGGACAGGATTGTCCGGATGTTTTTCAACAATGAGCAAATCTGCTGGTCGACTTTCCAGATTTCCCCCTTGGGGCCACGGCCAAAGCTCGGTGGATCCAGAAGAATAACATCGTATTCACGCTCCCGCCGCACTTCCCTCGCCACGAATTTGAAGGCATCATCAAGAATCCACCGCACCGGGGCATCTTTCAAACCGCTCAGCGCCTGGTTGTGACGCGCCCAGTTGATCGACGGCTTGGAGGCGTCCACATGGGTGACTTCGGCCCCGGCAGCTGCACTCACCAGGGTGGCCGCACCGGTGTAGCCAAACAAGTTCAGCACGCGGGGTCGGTTGCGCCGGCCAAGGCGCTCCTTGAGCCAGCGCCAATGCGGTTCCTGCTCCGGAAAGACCCCGACGTGCTTTGACATATCCGTCAGGCGGGCCTCGAAAACAAGCTCATCGTATTTCATCTGCCAGGAGCGCACGGGCCGACCTCGCAGCTGCCACTTACTTCCAGCATCGGAAATTTCAGCATCGGCCTTGTGCCATTCGGCAAGTTTTCCGTTTTCACTCCACCACGCCTTGGGCTCGGAACGGATCAGGATATGATCACCAAACCGCTCAAGTTTGCGGCGACTGCCACAGTCAAGGAGCGAAAATGCATCCCACTGGGAATACAACACCGATGGGTTCGCTGCCATACACGGAATCCCGCAGGCCCCTTACCTGACCTGCCGGGCAGATAGGATGATCACCGGCTCCAAGGGGACATTTTTCAATCCGCTCACAGTTCCCGTGTCCTCAAGGGCAATCGCGTCCACCACGGACATGCCCTCGTACACCCGGCCGAAAACGGCATATCCGCTGGTCACGCCATCACCGTTGAAGCCCGAATTGTTCACCAGGTTAACGTAAAACTGGGAGTTTGCGCTGTTCATATCACGTGTCCGGGCCGCGCCGATTGTGCCACGGTTGTTGCGAAGGCCATTTCCTGCCTCATTGATGATCGTGGGCAAAGTCTCTTTTCGCTCCATGTCCTCAGTAAAACCGCCTCCCTGGATGACCATTCCCGGCTCAACACGGTGGAATATCGTGCCTTCGTAGAACCCGTTATTCACGTACTCCAGAAAATTGGCGACCGAAACCGGAGCTTCCTGGTCGAACAATTCAATGACAATGCGGCCCTTGTTCGTCTCCAGCTCAACAAGCGGTCGGGAATCAGATACCTTTTGCATCTCCTCGGAATCGCTGGTCTGCCAGACCTTCGTGTCGCCGGGATAGTACAATTCAAGCTCATTCTTGCCCCGGCAGCCGGTCAAACCGACAACGAGAAGCAGGACGGAAAATATGGATAGGCTTTGCCTCATGGTGGACATTATTCCTGCCACTCTGAGGATTTCAAGCGCTGAAACGCATCAATGAAGCCTTCCTGCTAATTGGTGGATCCAGATTCCGGGCAATTGAGTGGAATACTGACCGTGAAACAGGATCCGGAACCGGGCTTGCTCTCGACAGAAATAGTCCCGCTCATGAGCTCCACCAACTTCTGGCAAATCGCCAGACCCAGTCCTGTCCCGTCCGAATCAGCGACTCCTTCAAGACCCAGCCGATTAAAGGGTTCAAAGAGCGTATGAAGATGATGTGACTCAATGCCGATACCTGTATCCTTGAGTCTCAGGACAAGGTTCCCCTTGCACCCTGCAAGAGGCTCAAAACTCACGCACAGGACGATTGATCCCGCCGGGGTATACTTAATCGCGTTGTGCAGAAGATTATTCAGGACCTGCCCGATCCGGATGGAATCACCCAGCAATGTTTGAGGGACAGAAGCTTCCACTGTCGATCCCAGTTCGAGGCCTCCCTGTTTCACCGATGTCCTGGCCAGCTCAAGACAGTGATTGATCAATTCCCGAACGACAAATGGCTTTTCCTCGATCTCCAGATTGCCCGACTCGATCCGTCCGAGGTCCAGCAGGTCATTCATCAGGACCAGAAGGTTCTGACTACAGGTTTGAATTGTCGCCAGGTATTGACGCTGGACAGGATCTGTGAGCAATTCGTCAAGCAAGCTGGCCATCCCGACCAAGCCGCTCATGGGTGTCTTTAATTCATGGCTGACATTCGCCAGAAACTGGCTTTTCAGGAGATTCGAAGCCTCGGCCGCTTGTTCGGCCAGGAGGGCCTTCTCCACGCTATCTGATAATTGGCGGTTCACATGCCTTTGGGTCCTGATTTTAATGGAGAAAAGAAGGGTGATGATCACAAGAATCGATAGCGTCAAAAGTATGTAGTAGAAAATCGATACCTCCCATGATTGGGAAACCGCGAAGAGGCGTGCCGGATTTCCCCTTCGGAATTCAGTCTGCCTGAAATCGAATTCCGTCATAAATTGTGCAAGATGCCGACGGCTCAACCTGAGTTTTTCCAGACTCTCCTCTTCCCTTCCCTCACGACGAAGAAGCTCTGCCGTGGCCGACAAGCCTTCGGAACAATAGAGTAGATGCGACTCATCGTGACTGAAGCCCTCAAGCTGTTCGAGAAACACAGTGGGCACATCAACAATCCGGTTTTCAAAAAAGGTATGGACAACCCGGATCAGCATTTCCGGAAACCGGCTTGATTTGCCTGCCAATTGATACTGTTGCTGAGCCCTATCAAGAAGTGCACTGACAGCGGCATCCGGCAAGTTGTAGTGCTGAATGACAGCCTCAAGGAAAATGGCATCCCCCTTCAGAATTAATGACAAACTGTCGCCCAGCCAATTCCTGGCCTGCTCGAGTTGCTCCTCGGCAAGGCTGGGCCTGTCTTCGGCAATGCTGCTCCAAGCCTGTTGAATTAAATACCACCCGACAAGATCAGGGTCCAAGCCAGAAGTCATCTGGTTGGAAACATCCAGCAGGGCAGAATCCATCTCCAGTTCATCACCCATCCGCAGAAATAATTCTGCTTGAATTAACCCGTATTCGACTGGATGCATCCATCGCTCAAAACCGGCCAGGCGCTTAATCTCTGCAAGTTGGTAAAGGGACTTGTGAAAGAACAAAGCCGACTCACTTAGTCTGGAAATTTGTTTGATTATTCTAAAACGGATCCACTCGGGTGTTTTCCCGTTGGCACCCTTGAGAGCTTCACTGGAATGATAAAAACCCAGACGAAGCTCGCCATGCCGGTGGCAGAGATCAGCGATTGCCAGACGAACAAGAGGCACAAGCTCAAACGAGCTTTCGGATTCTTGAGCTGGATTAAGCAGCTTGATCAAGTCCTGTCGTACTGGGGCAAGCCCCCGCTGAATCATATTCGACGGGGCAAGAGCCGTCAAAAGGTAAGCTTGATTACGAATACTATCGTTTTCTTCAGCGAATTCCCTCGCTGGCGCGGCGCTTTCAAGGGCAAGCGCAGGATTCAAATCATTCAGGTGATAAAGCTCTTGGATCAGGTCATCAAAGTCAGCCTGAGTGAAGAAATCCCTTCCAGCACAAACCGAAACAAGGGCACACTGGAGGAGGAAAAAAACAAGTTTCGTTGAACCATTCATGGCAAGCTGACCTGACCGATCAAAATGCGCATGAAACCCACATAGGCAATCCCCAAGGCGCCTCAGTCAATAATTTGAAACGGGGCATTCAAGATGCCGGAATCTGGGTTGGCTTTACTTGCCAGTCTTCAGGACGTCCCCGATATTCATCAACGGAAGCGGTTGCGGGCTGTCCCCGTTAAGGAAGTAAATCTTGCTGCTGGGATTCTTGGAAATCTCCTTGAGGGCATCCATTGCCCGCAACTGAAGATATGCTGGATTCTCGGCAATAGCCTCATTCAACTGGCGAATCTCGTAGGCCTGCGCATCGGCGAGGACCTTTACCTTCTCGGCCTGCTGTTCGGCAGCCTCACGTTCAGCGGTTGCCTGGGCAATTTTCTGCTGTTGCTCAGTCCTGTAACGCTCCAGCTCAGCCTTTTGCTTTTCGACTTCCTGTTCACGCTCCTTTTTGGCCTCGATGGCGCGCATGATGAACGGGGGCAGGTCAATACTGCGGATCAGGACCCGGTCAATATTGAGGCCCTTGGGTTCCAGATCGGCCCGGAGAGACGTGCTCAGGTAATCCTGCAGGAAGGCCTGCGTTTCCTCGAGGAAGAAATCCTCAGCCCGGGGAATGGTCTTGCCAGCCTCGCGCAAAATCGACCTCAAGGCCGGACTCAGCTGCTTTTCGACAATCCGCTCCTTGGAACCAAATTGCTGATAGGTGGTCGAGACAAGCGATTCATTGATGCTGAACCGAACACTGACATCGATGGTTGTCTGAAGCTGATCCTGACTTGGCACCTTGGCCTGCTCTGTGATCGTGTCTTCACGGATATCGTAAAGAAACCATTCGTAGAGGGGATTCACCGGGAAATGCAGTCCCGATCCATAGTCCTGATCAACGACTTCGCCAAACAGGGTGGCAACGCCCGCGTGTCCGGCGGGGATGGTCTTCACGAAGCGTGTGCCAAACATGACGACCAGAAATACTAGAATGATCCCTACAATGAGGGTGATGTTACTTTTGCTCATAAATATAATAATTGGGTGTTTTTACTGATCCTTTTCAGGAATACCTTCACTGATAACACCGGAAATGTGCTGGGGCAAGTGCGGACGCGGTAAATCCAATTCTCCACCGCTGCGCAAATCGCGGATTTTGACGCGATCCTGTTCGCGCTCTTCGCTCCCATAGATGAGGGCGAAAGCCGCCCCACTCTGCCCAGCCTGCTTGAATTGCTTGCCAAATCCAACTTGCTTGAGCGGATACGACACCCGGTAACCCATGGATCGCAAAATAGCCGCGTCTTCCAGCGCCAACTGGCGTTCCTCGGGACCACCGATAATACATTGAAAATCCGGAGCATTGACCAATGGTGGCATCAGGCCTTTTTCTGCAAGGGCATCCCCAAGGACCACATCGCCCATGCCGAACCCAACCGCAGGGACGGCTGGGTAGCCAAGCAGGGCAACAAGGTGATCATATCGACCGCCCCCGGCAAGGGCACGCCCAGTGGAATGGCCATCCTCATCCAAAAGGAACACCTCAAAGACAAAACCGGTATAGTAAGCGAGTCCCCGGACGATCCCAAGGTCAATCTGAAGATACTCGGAGACCCCAAGTGCTTCGAGGGAAGCCAGCAGATCACGCCACTGGGTCAGACGGTCAACAGCCAGCTGCTTGATCTCAGCAGTGGGCGCAAGCCGCTCCATGGCCGACTGTAATCCCTCAATATCACGCTGGGAGCGCAACAATTCAACCGATGAGAGAAAGTCATCCACGGCATCGTTAAAAAAAGGCGTCAGCTGGGTAACGAGATCCTCCTTGGAGAGACGCTCCATTTTATCGATAACGGCGAGCACTTCCAATGCCCGGTCACCTTCAAATCCCAAGCCCTGCAGGAAGATTGACCACAAGGTACGGTCGCTCAGCCGTAATTTAAGATCGGTCGGCTTGAACCCAAACCCGCTCAGAACACTGATGACGAGGGCGATAATCTCCGCGTCGGCCTGCGGACCCGGCTCACCGAAGATATCCCCGTTAAACTGGTAATGCGATCTCAGGCGGCCTTTCTGCTTTCGCTCGTAGCGGAAATTTTCGGCGATATTAAACCATTTCACCGGTCGTTGCAGGCTGTTGATCCGGCTGCCCACCATGCGCGCGAGCGATGGAGTCAACTCAGGACGCAGGGCAACTGCACGGCCCCCTTGATCTTCAAAATGGAAAAGCTGTCCGACAATTTCCTCCCCGCTTTTCTGCGTGAAGAGCTCAAGCGGTTCGAGTGTCGGGATATCATACTCAAGAAAATCGAAGCGCTTCGCCCAATCCTTCCAACGCTGGAAGATAAAATTTCTCCTGGTGCAATTTTCAGGATAAAAATCCCTGAATCCGGGTAGGACCTCAAACATCGCTTGGGCGGCCGAAGCCGGGTTAGTCCACTTGGGTCAAATCCAGATCCTTCAAATTCGCCTTCAGTTCCTTACCCGCTTTGAATTTGATGACGGCGCGCTCAGGAATGATGACATCCTTTTCCGGCTTATTCGGATTACGCCCAATACGGGATTTGCGAACCTGTACCTCGAATACACCAAAATTCCGCAATTCGACATTCTTACCGTTGGAAAGGGCCTTGGAAATTTCGTCGAGGGTCTTCTGGACAATCTCTCGAATCGCCTTCTGCGAGACTTCCGGGTACTCACGCTTGACCTCATTGTGAATACTCAGGACGATATCTCTCTTTGTCAGGTTTGCAGACATTTGATTTCAGGTTATACTTTGGACAATTCGATTAACTATGAGCAATTGCTTAATGATCAGGCACATGCTGTCAAGAAAGCCAGAATAAAACATCAATTTATGAGTAAGGACAAGACACCTTTGGAAGAATTGCAGGAGAAGCTACAGGACGCTTTGAAGAGTGGCAACGTGCAATTTGCCGGCCCCTTCCCTGGAAACCAGCCCGGACCAGGCGCGGCCCAAACCGAGGAAGTCCAGGAACCGGACAAGGAGGCTGAGGAAACCCTTGAAAGGATTCGCAACTTCAGTTTCAAGCCACGGGAGATCCGGGATTACCTCGACCGCTTTGTCATTCAGCAGCAGGAAGCCAAGAAAGTCCTGTCGGTGGCCATTTGTGACCATTACAACCATGTTCGCCAGTGCATCGACAACCCCAAATTGACCGAACGGGACTACCACAAGCAGAATATTCTCCTGCTCGGGCCAACAGGGGTCGGCAAAACCTTTATCATGCGGCACATCTCGAAGCTGATCGGGGTGCCATTTGTGAAGGCCGACGCGACAAAGTTCTCAGAAACCGGCTATGTCGGGTCGGATGTCGAGGACCTCGTACGAGACCTTTACAAGATGTCTGGCAACAATACCGAGCTCGCCCAATACGGGATTATCTACATTGACGAAATCGACAAGATTGCCGCGGCTTCAAACGTTGCCGGTGGAAAGGATGTCTCCGGCCGCGGCGTGCAGATCAATCTCCTCAAGCTGATGGAGGACACCGACGTTAATCTTTTCAGCCCGACCGACATGATGGGCCAGATGAGTGCCATGATGGAAGCCAGCCGCGGGGGAAAGCCCCGCAAGCGCTCCATCAACACGGGACATATCCTGTTCATCGTCAGCGGGGCCTTCGACAAGCTGGCTGAGTCGGTCAAGAAGCGGCTGGAAGCAACCTCCATCGGCTTCGGCAACACCCAGGCGGTGGTTGACCGCGATCCCAGCGAGTATCTCCATCGTGTCGAGACCTCCGACTTGATCAAGTACGGGTTCGAACCTGAATTCGTGGGCCGGTTGCCGGTCCGCGTGGCCTGTGATCCCTTGTCTGCCAGCGACCTTTGTGAAATTCTCATGAGCGCCGAGGACAACCTCTTGAAGCAGTATGAGCAGGACTTCAAGGGATACGGAATCGATTTCAAAATGACCACTGAGGCGGTTGAGGAAATTGCCGGACGGGCCCACAAGGAAAAGACCGGTGCCCGCGGGCTGATGACGGTTTTTGAGCGGGTTTTCCGCTACTTCAAATTCGAGTTACCCTCGGCAGGGACCAAATCCTTCGAAGTCACCCAGGAGACCGTGGCCAATCCCCACGAATCATTGAAGGATCTCCTCAAGGCGAACAGCCACATGCGTCGCAACGTGCTCGCCGAGGAAATTGAGTCGTTCTCCGAGCGGTTCCAGAAGGAGACAGGCCTGACCGTCAGCTTCAGTGAGGAGGCCCGGAACCGCTTGATCGATATTGCGGTGGATCGTGACAAAACGATTCGAGCAGTCTGCGAGGAGCGCTTCAAGGACCTTGAATACGGGCTTAAAATCATTTCCCGTAACCTTGAGGAAACGAAATTTGAGATCACCGGTGCAATGGTCGAAAACCCGGACAGCGAGCTATCGAAAATGGTCGTGGACAGTTTCCAGAACAAGAAACCCGAGGAATCTTCCGATGCCTGAGGGGAAAGCGGTCCAATCGATGTTTTCCGGAATTTCCGGTCGCTATGATTCCGCCAATCATATCCTGAGCGGTGGAATTGACTGGTACTGGCGCTACAGGTTGGTGAATGCTGTCCGCCGTCACAACCCTTCGGCGGTCGCGGACCTTGCCACGGGCAGCGGCGATGTGGCATTTGCCCTGCGGAAGAAGCTCCCGGCGGATTGCCCGATTCATGCGCTTGATTTTTGTGAACCAATGCTCGATGTGGCGCGGCAGAAGCAGGCCGCAAAGCCTCTTCCGGGAGAGCTCAGTTTTGCCTTTGGCGACTGCCTGAATCTCCCGCTTCCCGATAACAGCGTTGAGGCAGTGACAATCTCCTTCGGCTTGCGAAACCTTGAGGACCGGCACAAGGGACTGCTCGAAATGCATCGCATTCTCAAACCGGAGAGTGGTGCCCTCTTCGTCCTCGAATTCACGCAACCAGATCCGTGGTTGAAACCTTTCTACCGGTTCTACCTGCAGAGGATCCTGCCATCCGTTGCCAAGTGGGCTACCGGTAACCGGGATGCCTACGAGTACCTCGTCGGCAGCATCAACCAGTTCCCCAGAAAGTCCGCCCTTGCAGAGGAAATTCGCGCAGCTGGCTTCAAAACCGTCACTGCCACCGGCCTTACAGGCTCAATTGTCGCCTTGCATAAGGCGATTGCGTCGTAACGAGCGCATTTACCCCGCGAATTTGCGACATAAAGCCGCGCCTTAGTTCCCCTGCTTTTTACCCCAGCTGTCGCGTAATCCGACGGACTGGTTGATGACAAGAGCGTCTGGGCGGGAGTCCAAATCCACGCAATAATAGCCCTTCCGCTCAAACTGGAACTTTTCTCCTACGGCGGCCCCACGCAGGGCGGGCTCACCGAAAGCAGTCGAAACCGCGAGCGAATTCGGATTCAGGTTATCGAGGAAGGTCTGTCCTTCTTCGACCTCACCGGGATCCTCTTTCAAAAACAAGGTCTCATAGACTCGCGCCTCAAAAGGAACATTCTCAGTCGCACTAACCCAGTGAATGGTTCCCTTGACTTTCCGGCCATCCGGGGTGCTGCCGCCTCGTGATTCAGGATCCATCTCGGCATGGACTTCCATGATGTTGCCATCGGCATCCTTGATGACATCCGTGCAGGTGATGTAACAGGCATAGCGCAGGCGAACTTCCTTGCCCGGGGCCAGACGGAAATACTTCTTCTGCGGTTCCTCCATGAAATCGTTCTTCTCGATATAGATCTCACGAGTCAGGACCACTTCCCGCTCACCCATCGAGGGATCGCCCGGATGATTCGGCCCGGAATAAGTCTCCTTCGCGTCCTCCGGAAGATTCGTGATGACCACCTTGAGCGGCTCCAGCACCGCCATTCGGCGGACCGCCTTGGCCTCCAAATCCTGGCGCAGACAAAATTCGAGTAATGATAGATCATTGAGCTTGTTCCGCTTGGCGACGCCGACCCGCTTGCAGAATTCCCACAGGGATTCCGGGGTATAGCCGCGGCGACGGATCCCGCTCAAGGTCGGCATGCGCGGATCGTCCCATCCGGTGACATGGCCTTCCTTCACCAATTGCAGCAGCTTGCGCTTGGAGGTGATCATGTAGGTCGTGTTCAAGCGGGCAAACTCGATCTGGCGTGGCTTGTGCGGGACCGGCAGGTTCTCGACAAACCAATTGTAGAGAGGCCGATGGTCCTCGAACTCCAATGTACAGATACTGTGCGTGATTCCCTCGATGGCGTCGCTTTGTCCATGTGCAAAATCATACATCGGATAAATGCACCAATCATCGCCCGTACGGTGGTGATGGGCATGGGCAATCCGGTAAAGGACGGGGTCGCGCATGTTCAGGTTGGGGCTGGCCATGTCGATTTTGGCTCGCAGGACTTTTTCACCATCTCCGAACTCCCCTTTTCGCATGCGTTCGAAAAGATCCAGGTTCTCGTCGGCGCTGCGATTGCGGAAAGGGCTCTCCCTGCCGGGCTGAGTCAGGTTACCGCGCATCTGCCGGATTTCTTCGCCGCTGGAATCATCGACGTAAGCCTTGCCCTCGCGGATCAAGTGACAGGCCCACTCGAACAACTGCTCAAAGTAGTCAGAGGCAAAATACAAATGCTCCTTCCAGTCGGCTCCCAGCCAGGCGATGTCGGTCTTGATGGATTCAACATACTCGGCCTCCTCCTTGATCGGGTTCGTATCGTCAAAGCGCAGGTGGAAGCGGCCCTTGTATTCCTGCGCCAAGCCATAGTTCAGGCAAATAGACATGGCATGCCCGAGATGCAGATAGCCGTTAGGCTCCGGCGGGAATCGGGTCACAATCTGGCTGTGCTTTCCCGACGCCAAATCGGCATCAATGATTTCCTCGATAAAATTCTTGGACCTGCTTTCTGTTTCGCTCATGATCAATCCCTTATAAAAACGACCGACTCTTATGGTTGTTGACCATTTTGCAATGAAGATAATTGCTTCAACCCGAACACCATGAAACAGACTCGCCCCCGAAATTTAGCCAGTGATAACAATGCGCCCATCTGCCCCGAAGCATGGGAGGCCATGGAGGAAGCCAACCGCGACCATGCCAGCGCCTACGGGACAGATGAATGGACGAAAGGCGCCTGCGAGGCCGTCCGCCGGATTTTTGAGACTGATTGCGAAGTCTTCTTCACGTTCAACGGGACTGCCGCCAATTCGCTCGCCCTGGCCAGCCTTTGCCGCAGCTACCACAGCGTCATCTGCCATTCCCTGGCTCATGTGGAAACCGACGAATGCGGCGCACCGGAATTTTACTCCGGCGGTTCCAAAATCCTCCTCGTTGAAGGAAAGGACGGAAAGGTCTCCCCGGATTCCGTGGAGGAGGTTGTTCATCGTCGGACTGATCTTCACTTTCCGAAGCCCAAGGTCGTGAGCATCACGCAGAGCACCGAAGTCGGTACCGTCTACACGCCCGCCGAGTTGCGGCAACTGGGTGCTATCACGCACGGACTGGGCCTCTACCTGCACATGGACGGGGCCCGCTTTGCCAACTCGCTCGCTTTCCTCAATTGCCCGCCAAAGGACATCACCTGGCGGGCGGGAGTCGATGTCCTCTGCCTCGGCGGCACCAAGAATGGCCTCGCGATCGGGGAAGCCGTTGTCTTCTTCAACAAGGACCTCGCCAAGGAGTTTGAATACCGTTGCAAGCAGGCGGGCCAGCTTTGCTCAAAGATGCGTTACCTGAGCGCGCCATGGCTCGGGATGCTCAGGGATGGTGCATGGTTGCGCCGCGCCGGACATGCCAACGACTGCGCCGCCCGCCTCGAGGACGGGCTTAAGGATATCCCCGGCGTGAAAGTCCTCTACCCACGGCAAGCCAACGCCGTCTTTGCCAAGATGAAGCCGCGCGTCATCGCCGGCCTCTACGCCCGCGGCTGGTCCTTCTACGACTTTATTGCCGCCGGCGGTTGCCGCCTCATGTGCTCATGGGACACCACTTTCGAGGATGTCGACCAGTTTATCAACGACACCACTGAGCTCACCTCCTCCAAGGAAGACCACACCAAGGATCATCCGGTACAGAAGCATTGAGCAGGACGGATCTAGATTCCGGCTCAAGTCCCGCCTTCAGGCGGTCCCATTCCAAGTTGGAACACCCCGCTTTCACCCTATAAGTATTGACCGGGTTCAATCGAGCCTCATTAATCGGGATCTTATGGGCGCGTAGCTCAGTTGGTTAGAGCACTACCTTCACACGGTAGGGGTCGCTGGTTCGAGTCCAGTCGCACCCACCATCCTTCGCTCATCGCGGAGCTCGGAGCTTCGGCTGGCAAGCCATTCTGGAACAAGTTGGAGTCCCGCCTTCAGGCAGTCAGGTCAAAACTTCAGATGCCGGACGGTTTCCCCGCCATTGATCAGCTGCTTCAGTGAATCCACACCGATCTGGAGGTGATTCTCGACAAACTGAGCTGTCACCTTGGCATCGCTGGTCGCCGATTTAATCCCCTCCGGGATCATTGGCTGGTCACTGACGAGGAGGAGCGCACCGGTTGGGATCTGGTTGAAGAAGCCGACCATGAAGATGGTCGCTGTCTCCATGTCGACAGCCATGATCCGGTTGCTTTCCAGGTAATCCTTGAATTCCTGATCGTGTTCCCAGACGCGCCGGTTGGTCGTATAGACCGAACCCGTCCAGTAATCCCGGCGATGTTCACGGATTGTCCGGGAAATTGCCTTTTGCAGGGCAAATGCTGGCAAGGCAGGAATCTCGGGTGGGAAATAGTCATTACTTGTTCCTTCACCCCGGATTCCGGCAATGGGTAGAATCAGGTCGCCGAGGCGGTTGCGCTTCTTCAGGCCGCCGCACTTGCCAAGGAACAAAACGGCTTTCGGGTCAATCGCTGTCAACAGATCCATCACGGTTGCTGCTGTTGCGCTGCCCATGCCAAAATTGATGATGGTGATGTCCCCTGCGGTGGCTCCGTGCATCGGCAAGCCCTTGCCAATCACTGGAACGTCGTGCCATTCGGCGAACAGCTCAACATAGCGGTCAAAATTGGTCAGCAGGATATACTCGCCGAAATCTTCAAGGGGGATGCCGGTGTATCGGGGCAACCAGTCCCTCACAATGTTCTCTTTTAGCGTCATGACGGGAGAATGAGCCGTGAATCGTCCTTCGGCAAGGAGAACTGCAGTGGCATGCAAACTGCTTTGTGAAACAACTCTACCTATCTACCTGTCTTTCCCTCAAACCCGTTCCCGGTTGTTGCGCGTCTACTGGTGTCAGTCCGCGGCAGCCGGGAATCTTTTTGCTTAAAGTTGAAGGACTATAACAGTCGTGTTGTCGCGTCCTGACTCGGAAAGGGCTTCGGAGAGAAGGCGTTGGGCTGGTGGCAAGCCGGCAAGGAGGGGCGGCGGTTCTTTCATAAGCCGCCGGATGGTATTGTCCCACAGGCCCTCGATCAAACCATCAGTGCAGAGAACAAAGCTGTCGCCGGGAGAAATATCCACTGACCCAATATGGGGATTTAAGTTGGTGGTCGATCCGCCCAAAGCCATCTGGAGCATGTGGCGGCCCTCATGAAAGCGAGCCTCGCGCTCGTTCATTTTCCCCTCGCGTAACAACCAGCCCACATGGGTGTGGTCTTCAGTCAGCTGGGTCATGCTTCCATCTGCCGTGAGATGATAAATACGGCTGTCCCCGACATGACAGAAGTAGCCCTTGCCGGGAGTGAGCCAGAGCAGGCTCAGGGTGGCCCCCATTCCACTGCACTCCTCGTAGTGCATGCCCATAACCCGCATCTCCGCGTGAATGTAGCCGGTCAGTCGCTCCAAGGCTGCCTCGTGCCCACCAGGCTGTTGAATGGCCTCAGTCCGGAATTTCTTCGGGAAGCGTTCGGTGATCTTCTGGACTGCGATGCGGCTGGCAAACTCCCCTGCCCGCGCTCCGCCCATGCCGTCACTGACTGCAAAGACAAAATCCCCGAGGGAAAAGTCGGCCTCCCCTTCCTTGCCAAGGAGACGCACTTCATTCTCATCGAATGTGAGGGCGAGAAAGGCATCCTCGTTGTTCTTCCTGAAGGGGCCTTTGTCGGTCAAGCCCCACCAGCGCAAGTCGCATTCATCGGATTCCCTGGCGCCCATCAGCTTTGGCCCTCCTTTTCGCGCTTGGCCTCTTCCTCGATCTGGCGCAGCTCCTCAAGTGCCTTGAGGTTTTTCTTGTCCTTGTTCAAATCCTCCAGCTCCTCGAGTGAAAAGCCCTCCCCGGATTCCAGGATTGTCGCAAACTCGAAATCTATGAGGCAAAAGCGCCCAAGGTCGGCGTTGTACGTTACATTCCGGGCAAATGGATCATTGTGACGCACCCCATACTGTTCCAGTTCCTGAAAAAGGTGTTCCAGCTTTTGCTGGCTAATTTTATCCACAATGGTCCCGCAATTCGTGGTCGCCATGTATAATTTTTCGACATCCGCCTGCAGGACTTTCGGCACAAACGGACAATTCTGCCGTTCAAGATATTTCAACACCCGCAATTCGTTCTCAAATCGCCGTTTGGCCAGCGGCCCGCGAAAGGTCTTGTGCACACTTCCGTCATAACCGATCCGTACTGTGGCCTGCTTTGAATCCTTGATTTCCTGCATCTTTGTAAAATTGGTTGATTGTGGGGAACTTTCCCGGGAAAAATCATCAAACTGGAAATTTGGCCCGGATCATGCATAAATTTCTGGCGACTTGGCGAAAATCCGGCATGACGTTGGACTTTCTGCCTAAAACTGACACCTGAAACAAATCGAAATTATGGCTAAATACAAGCTTGAGTACATCTGGCTCGACGGCTACTCGCCCGAGCCGAACCTGCGTGGAAAAACCCGGATTGCCGACAAGGCACCCGCTTCTGTAGAAGATTGCCCAGAATGGGGATTTGACGGAAGCTCAACCCTGCAGGCTGACGGCAGTGATTCCGACTGTATCCTGAAGCCTGTCCGTCTCTATCCGGACGCAGGTCGCAACAACGCCTTCATCGTTCTCTGTGAGGTTTACCTCCCGAGCGGTGATCCACACCCGACCAACTACCGGGCCAAGATCCTCGATGATCCAGGCACATGGATTGGTTTGGAGCAGGAATACTTTATGATGCAGGACGGCCGTCCTCTCGGCTTCCCGGAATTCGGTTATCCGAATCCCCAAGGCAAATACTACACGGGCGTCGGCTACGATCATGTTGGCGACATTGCCCGTCAGATTGCTGACGAGCATCTCGAGCTCTGCCTTGACGCCGGCATCAACCACGAAGGCATCAACGCCGAGGTGGCCAAAGGCCAGTGGGAGTTCCAGATTTTCGCCAAGGGGTCCAAGACCGCTGCGGACGATGTCTGGGTAGCCCGCTACCTCCTCATGCGCTTGACTGAAAAATACGGTGTGAACATTGAGCTCCACTGTAAGCCGCTTTCAGGCGACTGGAATGGTTCCGGCATGCACTGTAATTTCTCGACGGATTACCTTCGCGATACAGGTGGCAAGGATTACTTCCTCAAGCTCATGGACGCTTTCGACAAGAATCGTGACGAGCACATCGCCGCATACGGTCCAGACAATCATCTGCGCCTGACCGGCCTGCACGAAACCCAGTCGATCGACAAGTTCAGCTGGGGCGTGGCCGACCGCGGGGCCTCGATCCGCGTTCCGCACAGCTTCGTCAAGAATGACTACAAGGGCTACCTCGAAGACCGTCGCCCGAACTCTGAAGCCGACCCTTACAAGGTGGTGGGCCGTGTTCTCAAGACGATCCAGGAAGTCCCGACCAGCTAGTCGACATCTTTCAAAGTTCCTTTTTCAACGGTCCTGCCAATGCGGCAGGGCCGTTTTTTTTAAAGGGTTGGCTTGACTTGAGCCCCCTCAGTTTATCAATTCTCACCCTTTATTGCGCCAGGGTAGCTCAGATGGTTAGAGCGCGGGACTCATAAGCCTGAGGTCGGCGGTTCAATTCCGCCCCCTGGTACCATCCTTCGCTCCTTGCTTTGCTCGGAGCTTCGGAGGGCAAGCCACTCTCCCTTCAAGATTTGGGAAATTTTGGCTGAACATCGACCGGCTTGCCCGGTTCAAGAAGGATATTTCCGCCTTCTGCCGGAATCTCGTCATTCAGAAAGAGGGCCACTTCGATGGGTTCCTTGAGATTATCCGTCGACCAGGCAAACTCGCCGATCCCGATCAGTTCCATCTGTTGGCCTTCGTCCCATGAAAGCCATGGCTCGTCGCCACGAATATAAATCTTGTTGCTGATGCCCACCATGGCATGGGCACTCAACTGGACAACATCAGGAGCGATGGCGCCATGATCCTCGCCCGCTTCAGTTTCCCCGAGGGTCATTTCCTCCTGTTCCGAAGCAACAGGCTCAGGCTCAGGTTCAGGCTCAATTTGCTCTTCTGCTTCAGGCTCCTCGATGATTTGCCCGTCTTCCTCTTCCTCGATCACCTCCACACGTTCAGGTTCTGCTTCGGGCTTCGGGCCAGCGATATCGGGCCCGGATTCCTCGGAAGGAACAGCGACCGGCACTTCCGGGGCTGCAGTGGGCAATTCGGCAATCCGGTTGAGAAGTCCATCGAGGGAATCCTGAACCGTCTCAAGGGATTCGAATACCATATCCAGGCGCTCACCAAGCGAAACATCGTTTTCGTCCGTTTTCGTCTTTTTAGACTGGGCCAGCGAGCTCTTCATCAACTTTCCAATTGAAGCCGGTACATCTCCAAGCTCGCCCTTGAGAGCGTCAATGGTCTGCTGTACCGAGTGGGAATCTTTTTGGAGGGCCTCCAACTTGCTCGAGTTGCCTTCCAGCAGTTCGGTAAAGGTGGCTGCTTCAAGCGTGTTCAACTTGCCGGACAAATCCTCGATTGAATGTAGCGATTCAGCAATACGTTCAGGGACTTGACGGGCGATCAAAATGGTCTTCGAAAGGGATCCGTCGGCTTCGTCAAGGCGGGCCATGACTTCCTCAGACCGCCTCAGGGCGTCCCGGACACGAACGGTTGCCTCTGCTTGTTCCGCCCGAAGCTCCTCTGCCCGCCAACGCGTGAAGATCAGGTAAGATCCGATCGGGAGCAGGTTACCGGCAAGGATGCACAAGCCAACTGTTGCGAAGACCAAGGGCGTCAAGGGCCCGTCGTGGGTAAAGGCCAGAAAGAAGGCAAGAATTGTGAGTAACAAATCTCCAAGCCAACTTGAGGCGAAGAGGAAAGGAAAAAGCGCTTTAGGATCCTTCATATAGGGCTCTCCCTTTTTTTACGCGTCAGCCTCTATCGTCAATAAGAAAGCCCCGCCTCCATCGTGTCCGCATTCCCATGGCTGGCTCAATTTCTCACGGACCAGCTTCCATTTGCCGTGCGCCTTGCAGAAGGCTTCCACCACAGCGGTGTTTTCCTCGGGCTCAAGGCTGCAAGTACTGTAGACAAGACGCCCTCCCGGACGGACCCAGCGCGCCGCCAATTCAAGCAACTTCAGCTGTTGCTCCGATTGTGCAAGGATATCCGCTTCCTTCAGTCTCAATTTAACATCCGGTCGCTTCTGGATGACTCCCGTATTGCTGCAGGGAACATCGATCAACACGGCGTCCATGCTCGCGCACTCCAGATTGTGTTCAGGGGCCAGTGCCTCAAGATTCTCCAACAAGCTCCCGATGATCAGTGGGCCGGGCTTTTCCAACCGGGCAAAATTTGAAATAAGGCGCTCCAGTCGGTTGCCCGGCTTATCAACGAGGATCAATCGACCTTTGCCGCTCATCCGTTCGGAAAGAAGACGGCTTTTGCCACCCGGTGCAGCACATAGATCAAGGATGCTTTCCCCCGGTTTGGGGTCCAGAAGATCAACAGGGATCCGCGTGAAGGGATCCTGGATGTATACTTTCCCCGCTTTTACGTCTGCAATTGCGTCCGGACTCCGGGACTGCTGGACCTTGAAATAGCCAGCCCAGTCCGTTTCATCACAATATTCGGGCTTTTCCCCAGCTCGCACGTAGAGGCCCGGAATCGACTGGTTCCAGTTGAGGAGCTGTTGCGTGGCTGCTTCGCCGAGGGAATTCTTCCAGCGCTTCACCAACCAGTCCGGATGGCTCTTTTCCGGGCCTGCATCGGAGAATTTGCCGGCCCGAAGGACCGAACGCAGGACCCCGTTGACAAAACCGGCTTCCGGTTTGCTCAACTTGATCCCCCGGGCCACTTCAACCGCATAGTGAACCACCTTGGGGCGGTCAGCCTCCTCCCGGTAAAGACACTCCGCGACTGCCAGACGCAGGAGGTTATGCGCTTCCGGACGCGGAGCCCGCTTCAGATGTGGTGCCAGAAGGGCGTCGATGACCAGCCATTGACGGAAAGTCTCCATCACCAGCCAACGCGAGTGCAGCTGGTGGGCATTATCCAGGAGAATATCCAAATGGGCCTCTCCGCGGCAGAATTTTACAAGCAATGCAATTGCCTCCCGCCAGTCCTCTTTCTCACGATGCGCTTCCATTATTAAATATATTTCTCCATGGAACATTCTCTGTGCGATAAACTTATGAGTTGCAACGATCACTTTTTTGCCAAGCTTGAAGAGAGACACCTGAATTAATTGAAACTATATGAATAAGGAAGCAATCGACTTGCTGATCCAGAAACGTCCTGCCTTGCGGCGATCAAGGGCGAAACTCGAGGCTATGCAACCCGGCGCCTACTGCGTGCATCGCGCGTGGGGACTCGGCCAGATCAAGGACTACGATGAGCGGGAAAACCGCCTCATTATTGATTTCATGGAGGGACAGCAGGCCCATCCGATGGATCCGGCCTTCTGCGTGGAAAAATTGGAAATTCTCGCCGAGAACGATATTCTCGTACGGGCCCAAAACGAGAAGGAGGTCATCGACGAAATGGTCAAAAGCCGGCCAACAGACCTGATTGCCGACATTCTCGAGCGCTCAGAGACCAAATCAGCCACCGCTTTGGAAATTGAAACCGTCCTCGGGCGCCTCATGGGTTCCGCCAAATTCAAGAAATGGTGGACCCAGACAAAGAAGGCCCTTGTCAAGGATCCCCGTATTGCCGTTCCGGCGAAAAAGACGGAACCTTTCATCCTCCGGGACGAGCCTGTGCGCGCTGAAGAGGAAGTCCTCGATGAATTCTTTGAAACAAAAGCTCCGAAAAAGAAAATCGCCCTTGCCAGCAAGCTGATCGATCTCTCGGTCAAGCATGAGGACATCAAGGAAGAGCTGCCGACAATTCTTTCCGAGCTGGCCACCTCCCTCGCTGAGACCAAGCAACTGAACCCGGGTGAGCGCTTGTACGGGATCTGGGTTCGTAATGACCTGGCCCGTTTTATCCATTCTGATGTCGAGAGCCTCGAGCCGACTTCTGCTTCGATCATTAATGCCTCAAACGACCTGATCGGCCTTGCTGACCAGGTGCCAGCTTCCCACTACAGCCGCTTTCTGGACTTGATTGAACGCACCCTTCCCGACCAGTGGGAACGGATTGCTTTTGATTTGCTGAAGAACAGCTCGGGCAAGCTGACGGCGGAATGTATCAATTTCCTTCTTGATCATGACAAGATGAAGGAAATCTCGAGCACCTTTGACCGCTGGCTTGTGGAGCAAAACCTCAAGGCTCCCGTATTGACGTGGATACTCAAAAACCGCGCCTCAAAGAAGTACGCACCAATGCTGGAAGGGCTCATGACTCCCCGTCTTTTGAGCGCGATCTTCTTCGCCATCGATTACGAGGCCCTGCAGAATACCAGCACGCGGCGTATCCCGCTTGCCGACCTTGTCAGCGATGACACAAAACTAATCAGCGACCTGCTGACCGATGCCTCAACCGAGACCGGCCACGACCTCGCCCAGACCCTGATCCTCAATCAGGGATTTGAAGACCTTTCCAAGAAGTCCCTTCTTGCACGGTTCATCAAACTCTACCCGAGCATCCAGTCGATCGTCGGCGGTGAGCCGACAACAAGCGAAAGCTCCGAGTCCGAGGAGTTGGTTGTTTCCGAGAAGAGCCTTGCAGAACGGAAGAAGGAATACGAAGTCCTCATCACCGAGAAAATCCCTCAGAACAAGGAGGAAATTGCAGAAGCTCGCGCTCATGGTGACTTGCGTGAAAATGCCGAGTACAAGATGGCCCGGCAGGAGCAGGACATCCTTCTTTCCCGGAAGAATGAGCTGGAGACTGAAATCAACAAGGCCCGTACCACGGACTTCACCGATGCGACGACCAGCATGGTCAGCATCGGCAGCATTGTTGACTTGGAGCAGGCCTCCAACAAGCAATCCGTCAGCTACAGTATCCTTGGAGCATGGGATGGTGATCCTGACCAACAGATCGTTTCCTATCAGACTCCCCTCGCCCGCGCATTGCTCGGCAAGACCAAGGGAGAACAGGTTGCCGTCGAAATTGATGGCCATGAGGAAAGCTGGACCATCAAGGACATCACCCGCTGGGTGGATCGCAATTGATGGCCGATCCCGTTGAATTGATCAAACTCCTCAGCGACGCAACCCGTTTGCGTCTCCTTGCCCTTCTTCAGACCGAGCCGCTATCGGTCGTTGAACTGCAAGGTATCATGGACATGGGTCAGTCCCGCATTTCCTCCCATCTGGCCCTGCTGCGTCAGGCCGGGTTGGTTGATGACCGCCGGGAAGGGAAGAAAAGTTTCTATTCGAGCACACCACCCAATGAACCGGTCTTGCGGCGTTTGTATGACTGCGCCCTTGAAGCAGCAGCAAAACAACCGGAATTCGAGGAGGATGCGCTCAATCTTGACCGCGTGCTTTCCAGGCGCCGGGCCGAATCGGAAGCCTATTTCAACATGGTGGCGGGGAAACTGGGCAAGAATTATTGCCCGGGACGCTCATGGGAAGCCATCGGGCACTTTCTCCTCCTTTTGACCCCGAAAATTGATGTGGTCGACCTGGGAGCCGGTGAGGGTGTTCTTTCACAGCTTCTGGCCCGCAAGGCCCGTTCGGTCATCTGTATCGATAATTCACCTGCCATGGTGAAAGTCGGTACCGAGCTTGCCCGGGAGCACGGGATTGACAACCTCTCCTACAAGCTGGGAGACATTGAAAGCGTTCCCCTTCCCGATAATTCTGTCGATCTGGCGCTGCTCAGCCAGGCCCTCCATCACGCCCGGAAGCCAGAAGAGGCAATTGCTGAAGCATGGCGGATCCTGCGCCCCGGCGGACAGCTGGTTGTTCTTGATCTCAACCAGCATACTTTCGAAAAAGCCCGGGAGCTCTATGCCGACCGTTGGCTCGGGTTTCCGCCCAACCGTCTTTACCACTGGATCAAGTCCTGCGGTTTTGAATCAGTCTCCGTCGATCCCGTCTCCAAGGAGCCAAAGGAACCTTGCTTTGAGACGCTACTCGCCACCGGGCTCAAGCCTCGTTGAGGTTTCGTTTTCTAAACCAGATTTCCAGATCAGATGCTCTTCAGCACTTTGATCGTCTCGCCCATGGCTTTCTCATAAAAGGCTTCGAGCTCTTTTTTGATCGCTTCGGGGTCCTCACAACGGAGGCAGCGGATAGCCAGTAATTTGGTCTCGTGCAGGCTAAAGCGTCGGATAAGATACTTGATTTGGGCAAGTGATCCCAGGGAAACCGATAAGTCCGAGGCACCGAGGCCAATCAGGAGTGGAGCAAACAACGGATCAGCAGCCAGCTCACCACAAACGCTCACCGGAACGTTCCGCATCTTGCCCTGCTTGAAAATGAAGTTGAGGGTGCGGATTACGGATGGCTGATTTGGCTCGTACAAGTAAGCGATGCGATCGTTGATCCGGTCGACAGCGAGCAGATATTGCATGAGATCGTTTGTCCCGATGCTAAAGAAATCACAGTGATCCGCCAGAAGGTCCGTAATGACGGCCGCACTGGGCACCTCAATCATGGCGCCCTTTTGAATATCGGATCCGATCGGGACATTCTCCGCTTCCAGTTCCTTCCTTGCCTCTTCGAGCAAAGCATTGGCACGCTTCAGCTCAACAAGGCTGGAAATCATTGGATAGAGGATTTTCACCGCGCCGAACTGGCTCGCCCGAAGGATTGCCCGAAGCTGATCCTTGA
Organism: Oceanipulchritudo coccoides; assembly: GCF_010500615.1. Taxonomy (NCBI): domain Bacteria; kingdom Pseudomonadati; phylum Verrucomicrobiota; class Opitutia; order Puniceicoccales; family Oceanipulchritudinaceae; genus Oceanipulchritudo; species Oceanipulchritudo coccoides. The sequence goes on along the minus strand of NZ_JAAGNX010000001.1, from coordinate 733,008 downwards.
AGAGATCCGAATGCTCCAGACAGAAGCGAATCCCGCGAAAGCCCATAAACGGATTGGCTTCCTGATATCCAGTCAGGCTCCGGTGAGGATTCTTGTCCCCGCCCAGGTCAAGGGTTCGGATCGTCACAGGATTCGGACTCATGCACTGCACAAGGCCTTTATAGACTTCAAATTGTTCATCTTCAGAGGGAAACGTGGAAGATGACAGGAAAAGATTCTCCGTGCGAAACAAGCCGATGCCGCCCGCCCCACTCTTCTGCATGCGGTCGTGCCCTTCAACCCCTTCAATGTTCAGCATGACCTTCAATTCGACTGAATCAAGCGTGACACAGGGCTCGTTCAATTCTTCAAGAAAACGCTCCTCAATGTGCCTTTGCTCGGTGGCAAGTCGCCCATAGCGCTCAAGCGTCTCCTGGGAAGGATTTAAATAGACAAAGCCCTTGTATCCATCGACGAGAATTTCTTCCCCGAAATCAGCCGCTTCAAGGATGTCATGAACACCCACTACACAGGGAATATTGAGTGACCGGGCCATGATCACGCTGTGACTGGTCCGGCTTCCGGATTCGGTGACAATCCCCATCACTTCATCAACATCGAGAAGAGCCGTTTCCGAAGGGCTTAAATCAGTCGAGATCAAGACGTGCTTCCCCATGCCGGAGAATCCGTGGTTCTTGTGATCACGCCCGAGCAGGTTAAAAATCAACCGCTTGGTGACATCCCGTATATCGGTAACGCGCTCCTTGATGTAATCATCATCAATCTGGGCAAAGGCATCGATATAGCGATTCGCGACCTCGTGAAAGCAGTATTCAATATTGAAGCCGGTTTCCACGACTTCCTGGATCGTGTCTTCAATCAGGGCACGGTCCTCAAGGACCAACTGGTGCGCATCAAAAATGGAGGCTTCCTCCTCGCCGACTTTTTCCTCCACCTCAGCACGAATCGCCGAAATCTGTCGGCGCGTCTCCATCAGGCCCTGCTCAAAACGGGCTATTTCTTCCTCTTTCCGCTCCGGAGGGACCGAGTAACGGGGGACTTCCAATTCGCCTTGGTGAAAACTGAACAGGGGGCCATGGACGACGCCCGGGGCGGCGGCGATGCCTGAAAATTTACGTTCTCCCTGATTGTTTTTTACCATTTGAATAACTGAAAAGGAACCTTAGCATTCGGAAATGAGATCCGACCCATTGCAAGGAATTATTTCAGGCGAATTTCCTCGATCCAATTCACCTCACCCCAAGCCTGCTGCATTTCTTCGATGACCCTTGATTTAGCAGACGAATCCCCCTCTGAAAAGGCAAAACAAGCGCTTCCGCTTCCGGAGAGACGCGCATCAATGCCGTGAATGGAACGCAAACGCTCCAGAACTAGAGGCAGAGTCGGCATCCAGGACCCCAGCAAGCGCTCAAAGTCATTCAGCGGTGCCGGTAAAATAGAGTTGGAACCCTTCCAATCCGAATAGACCGCCTCGGCTTGTCCGATGCTGGTGTAATATTTCCCGGCGGCCAGCCTGCGGTAAGCCTCAGCCGTGTTGATCGAAAACCGTGGCTTGAAGAGAATGACGGACTTTCCCCTCAAGCGAGATGCCAAGTTGTCTGCAAGCGGCGTGATCCGTTCACCGCGTCCCTCCATGAGAACGGGCAAGTCGCTCAAGAAGAGCGGACAATCACTTCCAATCTGTGATGAGAGCTCAGAAAGGTCTAATTCACAGAAAAGATCCGGGAAGAGTTTCGCCAGGGCCTTCAAGGCTCCGGCAGCGTTGCTGCTTCCCCCACCCAAGCCCGCGCCCACCGGGATTTGCTTTTCCAAACAAGCGGTAATGGACCCTTTATGAAAGCCCGTCTTGAGCCGGAAAAGGCGGATGGCCGCGAGGACTGAATTCACCTCCTCCGGGATAAGCGCTCCTTCGACAACTACACGATCCTTTGAGGGATCACCCGCACCCGACCAGACAAGATCCAGCTTGTCGCCGTAGTCAGTTTGGGCGACCACGCTGTGCAAATCATGAAATCCATCTTCCCGGAGGCCCAGAATAGCGAGTGTGAGGTTGATCTTGGCCGGACAGGCAATAGTCACTGAGCGGGATTCGGAGGACATCAAAACAAGATTTGATTTCAAGCGGCTGACAAGTCAAAGCTATTGGAATGGAGCATGTCGCAATCCTTCTCGCCGGTGGTTCAGGTGATCGCATGGGCGCCTCGATACGGGACAAGATCCTCATCCAGATCGGTGGGCAATCTGTTTTTGAGCATGTCCTGGACGCCTTTATCCAAAGCGAAACGCAGGATGCGCTGGTGGTTGTTTCGAGGGATGATCTTCAGCGGAAGGAACTGAAGAGCATTGTCCGGAAAAAGCGGATTAGCTTGCCGGTCTTCTACACACTTGGCGGATCAGCGCGTCAGGAATCCGTGCTCAATGGATTGGAAATCCTTCCTTCGGAATGCAAATACGTGACCATTCACGACTGCGCCCGGCCGGCTGTCCACCTTACAGCGTTAAAGGCGGTCCGCAGCGCCGTAACGGAAATGGATTGTGCAGTTTCCCTTGCGCACCGCGTCACGGACACGATTCGGCAATTTGAGCAATTACCGCTGGAGCAACCCGCCAAGGGTCAGCTGCTTCCTCGGGAGCACCTTTGGGCAATGGAAACACCGCAGGCCTTTCCAAGAGCGCTGATCGAGGAAGCGCATCAGTCTCTGCAGGCAACCGTCACCGATGATCTTGCCGTCGTCGAGGAAATGGGGTTGCCCGTCCTGCTTGTGGAATCGGTGTTTCAAAACCCGAAATTAACCCGTCCAGCTGATCTTCCACTTCTCGAAAAACTCCTTTCCAGGAACACCATGAATAATTCCTCACGACCCCCATTCCGAGTTGGCTTCGGTTACGATATCCACCGTCTGAAAGAAGGCCTGCCCCTGATATTGGGCGGGATTGCCATCTCTTCAGATGTGGGACTGGTCGGGCACTCGGATGCGGATGTCCTCAGCCACGCCATTGCCGATGCCATCCTCGGGGGCTGCGGACTCCCTGATATCGGACATTATTTTCCCAATACAGATGCGGGAATAAAGGGCATTTCATCACAGGAAATCCTCAAGAAGGCCTGCAAGGAAGCGGATCGGCTTGGCTATCGCCTGCTCAATGTGGACGCCAGCCTGATCGCTGAAAAACCAAAGATCTCCCCCTATCTTGAGCGCATGAAACGCCAGCTTTCCAAAACCCTTGGACTTCAGGAAACAGAAATCGGCATCAAGGCCACCACCCAGGAACAGATCGGGGCGCTTGGGAAAGCGGCTGGTATTGCGGCCCACGCGGTCGCAACACTGGCCGGTTGATAAACCCTGTGGGGCTTTAAGCGAACACTTCACCCTCGGCGAAGAAGCGCTTAATCTCAGCAGCGGCATTCTCGGGACTGTCCGAGGCATGGACAATGTTCAGCATCATGTTAGTGCCCCAATCGCCACGGATTGTTCCCGCTGCCGCAACAAGCGAATTGGTCGGGCCAACGAGGTTGCGCACACGGTCAATGATGGAATTCCCCTCAATCACCACCACCAAAACCGGACGCGAGCTCATGAAGGCCTCGATCTCCGGGAAGAAGGGTTTGTCAGCAATATGCGCGTAGTGCTCCTTCAGCATCGGACTGTCGAGCTGGAGTAGTTTTGCGGCGACAATATTGAAACCGGCATCTTCGAAGCGGGAAAGGGTTGCCCCGACTTTCCGCTTTTCAAATGCATCGGGCTTGAGAATAATGAGAGTCTTTTCCATAATTAGTGTGAATTTTTAAAACCAGTAGGAAACTGTGGGGAGATCTGGCAAGGTTAATCCAGCTGGGCTAAGGTATTGAATGTCCAAATCAGAAAAAGCAACGAAGGCCTTGATTGAGCGCCTGGGCGCGGACCAAGTCGCGACCTCGAAGCAAGAGCGGTACGCGGCATCAATGGACAACATGCGATACAGCCGGATGCCCTCCGCCCGGATCTACCCGGAGGACGAAGAGGCGGTAGCCACAGTTCTTGAATTGGCCAACGAATTCAGCATTCCCGTGACCACCCGGGGAGCTGGAAGCGCCACCACTGGCGCCACTTCACCCTCCGAAAATGGCTGGGTGCTGGACTTTTCCCGTTGGAAAAACATCCACATTGATCCGGTTGCCCGAATGGCGTTTGTCCAACCGGGGGTCACTCTTGAGGAACTCGACCAGGCCGCGGCGGATTATCAGCTGAGTTATCCGCCGGACCCGGGCTCCCTGAAGCATGCGACCGTTGGCGGGACAATTGCCACCAACGCGGGAGGCATGCGCGGCGCTAAGTACGGCGTGACTCGCGATTATGTCCTCGCGCTGGAAGGTTTTCTCGCCTCCGGGGATTTCGTCCGCTGGGGAGCCAATTTGAAGAAGTTCTCCGCCGGATACAACATCCGTGACTTGTGGATTGGATCGGAAGGAACCTTGGGCATCATCACGGGAGCGGTCATGCGGCTTGTTCCAAGGCCGCCGCTCCGGGCAACTTGCCTCGCCGTATTTCCAGATGCGCGAACGGCAATTGAATGCTCCCAGCAAATCCTCAGGACCGGCACCACCCCATCCGCGTTGGAATTTCTGGACTCCCAGACTGTCGCCTGCACGTTCTCGTTCTGGGAACGAAAACATCCGCACCTGCTCGATGACTTGCCGCAGTGCCTGATCAAATGGAAGGACAAGGAAACTCCGGCCATCTTGATCATCGAGGTGGATGGCCATCAGCATGAGGTCGAGACCGCCATGCAGGGAGTCTTGACCACGGTCAAACAGGCAACCAGCGACTGGATCACGGCTATTGATGAAAAGACGGCTGAACTGCTGTGGAAGGTCAGGCGTTCATGCTCTCAAGCGATGTTTGAACTCGGCCCAAGAAAATTGAATGAGGATGTTGTTGTGCCATTTGAGCACCAACTGGAACTATTGGACTTTATTGAAAACCTTCATCGCGAGACAAAGCTTCCGACCCCGACTTTCGGACATGCCGCTGATGGGAATTTCCACGCACACATCATGTACGACGATGCCTCGGAGAAGGACAGTATCAAAGCCCGGGAGGCAATTGTCAGGCTGATGGATAAGGTCATTGAACTTGGCGGTTCGATTTCCGGAGAGCACGGAATCGGCTTGGCCAAGTCACCCTTTTTCTCCCTGCAGCACGGGGCGGCAGAGATTGCTGCCATGAAAGCCATAAAGAAAGCACTGGATCCGAATGGCATTCTGAATCCGGGCAAGCTGTGGGAACGCTCTGAACCATGGTCCTTCCCCCGCGAGTCTGTAAGGATGCCGTGGGATCATTGAGCAGACTTTACACCAGACATCGCTACTGTTAGAGCTAATTTCATGAAGGTTATTGTCGTTGAGGACCAGTTGCTGTTCCAGGAATTCCTCGTCAATCTGCTGAAGGAGAAGCTCTCGATGGAAGTCGTTGGCGTAGCGGGTGACGGCGAGTCAGCGCTTGAGATGATCCTCAACTCCAAGCCGGACTTGGTCATTCTGGATATCCTTATCCCAAAGTTGTCAGGAATTCTGGTCGCTCGGGCGGTCCTCGACAAATACCCGACAACCCGGATCCTGGCCATTTCCTCGGAGACTGATATCAAGACTATCCATCAGGTCCACCAACTAAACCTCTCGGGATTCATCGACAAAAACGAAGCCTCTATGGATGTCCTGGTCGAGGCCATCCGGGCAATACAGCAACACAAGCGCTATTTTTCAAAAAGCCTGCAGTTGACAATCCGGAAATTGAAGGCCGATCCCCTCGCCTTCCAGAAAATCTTGAGCAAACGGGAACAGGAAATTCTCACTTATATCGGTGGCGGGCTATCCGATCTGGAAATTGGCCAGCGGCTTGGCCTCAGCGACACCTCTATTCAATCACATCGGCGCAATCTATTCCGGAAGCTGGATGTTCACAGCACCCCGGAGTTGATTCGCTTCGCCCAGGAGTCCGGGTTCTGGAAAGCTTCCTTTCGCAAGATGGGGCTCAGTGAAAGCTACCATATTCACGAATAGGTCCTGTAATGAGAATTTCATGACTGCCGTAGCTGATCCAACTCGTCGCTGAATCGATCAAGTTGTTTCGAGAGGATTTCCCACTCCTTATGGATGCCCATGAGGTCACCCTCCTGTGCGACAGTGAGCAGGTCTTTCAAGGTGTTGGGAAGATCACGCAGTTCCAGCATGTTCAAGTGCCCGAGAAGCCGGTGAGCGGCTTTGCGGATAGCCTCTGGCTCCTTCGTATCCATGGCGGCTTTAAGCTCATCCAGATAACCATGATAAAAGACTGACCAGCGATCCAGGTTTGCATCCCACGATTGACCATTGTCCATCTCGGCAAGCAACCCCCGGCCCTTGATCAAGGGTCGCTCCTTGATCAGTCTGGTTAGAAGACTCCCAACCTGTTGCCCCGTGAGAGGCTTGGTAAGGAAATCGTCCATACCGGCAGCGAGGCATTTTTCACGGACATCGGATGTGGCGAAGGCGGTCATGCCAATGAGATGGGTTCCCTCGGCCAGGTGATTGCCCTGCCGCAACCGGCGAGCCACCTCGAGGCCCTTCATGCCGGGAAGGTCCCAATCGAGAAATATCACCCCGTATGTCTTGTTCATGGCCATTTCAAGCCCCTCAAGCCCATCTTCCGCAAAGTCAATCTTGCAACCGAGCCGGGACAATTGTCCCTCCAACACAATCCGGTTGTATTCAATATCCTCAACAACAAGCACGGCCAGACCCTCCAACCGGGTTGCCTGGATGCCAGCTATATCCGTTTCCCCGTCTTCAAGGGAGGTCGTTTCCACTGGCAGGACCACCTGAAAAGTGGACCCCTTGCCGAGTTCCGACTTCAATTCAACCTGACCTGAAAGGCAATCCACATACCGTTTCACCAAGGCTAGGCCAAGGCCTGTTCCCCGTGTTTTCTGAACACCGCCTTTGGCCTGATAAAACTTATCGAATATTTTTGCCTTCTCGGACTCGGGAATACCCGGCCCCGAATCTTCAACCCAGATGCGCACCGTTCCACTCTCCTCCGCGTCAGGTATAAAAACAACGCCGATGTGCACTGAACCAGCCTTCGTGAATTTAACAGCGTTACTGGTCAGATTTCCAATGATCTGGTTTATCTTGGCGGCATCGGACAGAATACCGATTCCCTCCGGCACACGCACTTGGGCCGTCAGCCCAACGCCTTTTCTCGACGCTGCAGAGCGGTAGATTTCCACCACGCCATTGACCACCTTGTTTAAGTCAACGAGGCCCTTTTCAATCTGCAGCTCACCCGACTGGAGTTTGGCAAAATCAAGGACTTCCTCCACCGTTGTCTGCAGATAATGGGCCGCTCCCTGCAAGGCCCCCACATGGCGATCCGGCAACGGAGTCCCGGGTTTGAGTTGCTCAATCAGACCGATGACACCGTTCAATGGATTCCGGATTTCGTGGCTCAAATTGGCGATAAAGTCATCCTTGAACTCATTTGCCTTCTCAAGGTCCGCTGTGCGTTCACGGACAAGACCAGCCAGATAGGTTTGTTGTCTGCGGGACCACCGCAGAATGATCCAGATGATCAGCAAGAGCAATGACAAGGTGACCAGAACAAGTGCCAGATAGGCGTAGACTGTCCGGTACCAGGGCGGATGAATCTGAATCCGCACACTGGCGACAGGACTGGCCCGGCCGAAGGGATCCAATGTGTGCACTTCGAAGTTGTATGTCCCTTCAATGAGCTGCCCCAATTCCCTCCCGCTCGAGAAGTCGGCCGCTCGCCACCCACTATCAAGGCCTTTTAAACGGGTCTCAAAACGCAGAGGATGAAAAACCTGCCCATCCGGTGGACTGAAGCGAAAGCCATACAGCTCCTCCCCGAATCGGGACTCAAGAGAGGGCGGACTCTCAAATAGATCCCCATTCCCGTAGATTAACGGAGCTTGTGGCTCAGGAAGCTCGTCCGGCAGGGATTCCTCCGCCAGTAACAGGCCCCTTGAGCCGCCAACAAGAAACTTCGCCGGATCCCCATCCACAACCTCAAACACCGTGATTTGGCCAAGGGAAGTCATGTCAATCCAGGGAATTACCTGCCAGACAGGATCGCCTTGCGACGGCCATTCCAACTCCTTCATCAGTGTACAGCCGAGTTTCTCATCACGGTAAATCAACCAGCCCTTCAGCATTCCACCCATAGACCGGAACTTTACCGCCTCGGGCATTCCATTCAGGTGCTCGAACCGGCCCACCATCCATGACCCCGTTACCAAATCCTGACGCAACAACTTGTCCTTGAACACAAGGACCGGCCCTTCCTCAGTCATTGTAAATTCGTGGTTCTCCCTCCGTAAATCCAATCCGCAGATCTCTTCATGCCAACGAGGCTCCATCTCCGACCCACCCGATTTTCCAATCTCAAGAAGCGGGGCATGGGGTGACCATCCCCAAACACGGCCCCCTTCATCCGCTCCCAGCCTCAAAATGCTCGTCGCTGTGCTCATCTCCCACAGCAACTCCAATCCTCCCGACAGGTCCAATCGGGTGGCCAACAACCGGTCACTGAGGGAAACCCACAGCACGTCTCCATCCGCCACCGTGAATGACATGATCTCACCAGGAAAATTGTACACTTCCCTTAATTCCTCACCGTCCGTCCATAATATCTTGCTGTAGCGGTCAAATAAATACCCGCCAGCATACTGTACGGTGAACTTGGATGAATAATGTGACCATTTTTGATGGATGGGTAATTTGCCTTTCTGTAACAAGATTTCGCTAAACCCGATATCAGAGGAAACTCCAATTCTGGATTCTCTCCAAATAATTCCATTTACTCGACCATCGAATAAACCTCCCAGATCCTTAAGAACCCCTATTGAGAGATTAAAATCTGAAATCCAGATCGAGCGATCTGTAAGAATCCACAACTTACCCCAAATATCCTTTGTAACGAATAGGATAATTTCGCCTTTAACACTTGATCCAACATCAAGTTGACCAATGAGGCTTCCGCTTTGATCAAGAATAAATAATCCATGAGAGATAGTTCCAACCACTAAATAGCCATGAATTCTAATGACTGAACTTATAATTACATCAGAGAATTCTTCGATTTTGACATGTTTATAAATCTCAAGATTTTTCGGATTTATTAAAAACAAACCCCGATCGGAAAGGCCCAATAAGTCTCCGTTAGCCAAGGCTTCAAGGTAGATTAGACTTTTAAGCGCTAACTCATACTCCTCATTCACCAATTCCCGGTTTCCATTCTGGATTTTCCAGAGACCAATATCGGCCTCATGCGCGAAGACCGACTCGCCGACAAAATGGAATATCACCCGATGAAGCCCGGCAAACTTCCAAACCTGTACAACCCCATCCTTGAATCGAAAGAGCCGGTTATGGGTCCCCATCCACAACCCTTCCTCATTGTGGTGGATCTTCCACACTTCCCCGAAATTTCGGTGCTCTTCCGGGATCCAATCCATTCGTGACTCGTAACTCCCGTCTTCCGGGTTTAATACGCCGAACTGGTTCACGCCTCCCAGCCACAGCATTCCGTCCGCATCCAATGCCAGTCCGCGCAGTAGGCGAAAGTGATCCGGCCCCATCGGTTGAAGCTCCATCCCGTCCCAGCGCCATAAGCGCTCCCTGCCAAGATAGGCTCGTCCTTTTCGATCCCAGACAACATTCCAGGTGTACTCACTGGCCACCTTATCCCCCGCCGGTAGCTCTCGAAGATACGGGTTGCCCAAGTCCGGTCTCCAGTCGCCCTCGACAAGGGCCAACGGAAAAAGCCAGAGGGACAGGGTGAGCAGAATGAATTGGCTAAAGTAAAGGGAAAAATCTACCTTAAATAAGGCACATGCGGTGGTCGGATCTGGCTGCTGCGGGGAGCTAATTTCACTCCCATGAAAGTAAGCCGCATCCAGATGATTGTTCATCACATTATCGCTACATTGCTACTCTCGCTTGGATTCGTCAAGTCCGCCGATAAACTTGATCTATTGAATTCGAATAACCCCGGCGTGCAGTTGATTCAGGATGTTAAGGGCTCAATCGGAACGTTGCCGTGTGGATCTAGTAAAAAGTACTAATCTGAATTCTAGGGTTAGTTAAAGAATCCGACCCATGCTCAATCTGGCACCGATTCGATATGCGCGGGTCCTATCGCGTCACAATGGGCCCATCGAAAAGATTGAGTACAGTCGCATTGAGGTCCGAGGGCGCGCATTATTTCAAGCGAATGCAAGCTTGTCGGAGCGCCTCTATCTTGAGCGGGAAACGAATGAAGTATTCAGTACGGCGGACGGGACAGGCACCCATGAATCGGGGATGGTCGCGCGGCACAAAGCCATCTCGGAAGCGATTGAGCGTTGGGCCTTGTACTATCTCTGCCAAGGGGGATTTTATGAACTGCACGGATTTGATGAAGACGCGACCTCTTCGGGCATGGCGGCATTTCCGGGACTATTCGACAGCCAAGTCCGGGCACGAGCACTATCAGAAGCGGCAGAGCGGTATTGTCTTGTTGCCTGGTGGGAAGGCTTGTTGCCGATGCAGGAGTATGAGGCTCCCGACAAGGGCGTCTCTGCCTACAGGATCGAAAATCCGCTTGGAAAGGATTCCGTAATCCTGACTTGGTGCAAATCCAAGGGAGGCTACTACGCTTATGGATATTCGGCAGCCCGAAAGCCAGAAGCGGCATATTGGCAGGCAACGGTTGAAATGGAACGTGCTCAGGCGGCACTCTCGCACTACTACCTGGACAATCCGGGTTTTGAGCAGGACGACCTCGAGACAGTCTCAAACCCGATGGAACGACGCGTCCTCTACTACTCGCTCCCGGAGGGTCATCGGGAATTTCTGGAGCATGTCCGGTCAGCGATCAACAAGCGAGGCGAGGCTCCTGCACCGGAGGTGCTCGTTGACGAAAAAGTCGAGGGTCCCTGGACCCAGTACGCTACAGTCTGGCGGGTCCTTTACCGCATGCCCTCGAAGAAATACCTGAACGGTGCCCTGAATACTTTTTATTGGTGAACACCAACCGGGTCCACCAGTACTCAGCGTAGCACACGCAAGACAAACCCCTTCAAGTATTCCGACTCCGGAAAATTCATGATGACCGGATGATCAAGGGGCTGGCCTGTTTCATACATGATCTGGATTTTGCGCCTTGTATCGGAGGCAGCTTCTTCAATAATTTCCCTGAAGAGGCTACGGGTAACATGGTGTGAACAGCAGTAGGTTGCCAGGATCCCCCCCGGATTGAGACAATTGAAAGCGCGCACATGCAGCTCCTTGTAACCTTTGGCGGCGCCCTGAAGGGAACGACGGTTTGGAGCGAATGAAGGCGGATCAAGGATGATCATGTCAAAGCGCTCTTCCCGGTTGTTGGAAAAGTAATCAAAGACATTCTCCTTGAGGAACTGAATCTCGACCTCGTTTTTTTCCGCATTGCGGCGTCCTTGTTCAAGAGCCTCCTGTGAGCTGTCGATAGCAACCACTTCGCGCGCTCCGGCAATTGCACAATTGAGGGCAAATGCGCCCTGATTGCAAAAGGCATCGAGCACACGCCAATCGGGGGCAAGAGTGGCAACCTTGAAATGCTCCTGTCGCTGGTCCAGATAAAAGCCTGTTTTCTGGGCTCCCTCCAGATCGAGATAATACTGAACATTGTAGATTTCCGCCCAGAAGGGTTTGAGGGGTTCCCCGCTCAGGGTGCGGGCATAAATCTCCAAGCCTTCCTTTTTCCGGGCCGGTGCATCGTTTCGCAAGAGAACCTCCCGCGGAGATAAACGCTCCTGCAACAATTCAATGATCACAGGCAGGGCCTCGTCGATTGCCTTTGTCAGGGCCTGAACGACAAGAACCTCGTCAAACTGGTCCACCACCAAGCCGGGCAAGTCATCCGCTTCCGACCAGATGAGCCGCCGGAACGGTTCCTCGTCCCGGTTTTGTTCGGCCGCCATAATAGCCTTTTCGAAAAACTCACGATTCCAGGCATCGTGTCCAGTCGAGTACCGGCGCCAGGCAATCTGGGATTGTGTATTCACAATTCCCATACCGAGATGTCGCCCGCGGGCATCTTCCAGCGGTAGGGCCTGCCCATCGAATTTTGGGTCGGGGATATTCTCCAACTCGTTTATGAAAACCCAGGGATGCCCTGTGCGGACCCGCGCCCGGCGGGATTCTTTTTTTAAAGTCAATTTCATCAGGGTCGCTGTAGACGGAAGTAATAGTAGCCAATCAGGCCAAAGGCGACCAGATTCGGGATGGATGCCGACCAGAAGGGGGAAATCCCGCTGCTTCCGGCAAATTGCCCCACGTTCACGAGAATGTAATAAAGGACAAAGAGTCCCATGGCTTTGCTGACACCAACAAAGGGATTTGTCCGGACCCCTGAAACAGAGAAGGGAATGGCCAGACCGAGGATGATGAGGCAGCTGACAGGGCTGAGCAGGCGATCATAGAAACTGACCGCATAACGGGCCAGGCGGGGATCTCCTGCCGGGCGAAGATAGTCCACCACCATGTTCAATTCACGGAGGGAGAGGTCCTTGGGCCGTTGCTCGAGATATTTCATGAGCTCGGGATCCTCACTGAATTCCTGAATCAACTTCTGTTCAAACCCCAGGCTGCGGATGGGCTGACCATCGGCCGGATCAAAGGTGATTTCCCGGCCGGAGAGGAAAGTCCATACCCGCTTGAGATCATCATAGTATCCCTCGTTGGCAACAATGCGCCGATACTCGATTCCACTCTCCTCTCCCACCTCCGAGACAGTAATTCCATAAGCACGGTAATTGTACTCGTTGAAGCGATTCAAAAACCAGAGGCGGCTGTCTTTGCGATTATAAAAAGTCAGGTTGTACAAGAGCCCGACTTCCTCGACAGGCGCCTCCTCGAGGGCCTTTGAAAATTCGAGATCATTCCAGATCTGGCGTGCCTCCTCCACCGACCAGGGGATGAGATTGGCATTTAACTGGAACAGCATGACGGTAAACACAACCCCGGTCGCCCAAAGGGTTCGCGTGATGCGAAAGAGGCTGAACCCGGCCGCTCGCAAAGCCGTGATCTCATGGTTCCGGTGAAGTTGTGTCAGGAAAAAGAGAAGGGAAACCATGAAACCCACCGGCAGGGCCACCGGAATAAACGCGGGAAGAAGGACAATGTAGTAACTCAGGATATCCAGCTGGCTGGCCCCGAATCCAATCAGGTCCTGAAGGTTGTCCTGGATATCGCTGAGCAGGAGCAGCCCGAAAATAACGACCATTGTCAGGATGAATACCTTCAGCCATTCGAACAGGATGTATCGGTCGATTCGCATTTTCAGGACAATAGGGATTTTAAGGTCGTTAGATCAACTTTAGCGGATTGGTGAGCACTCTCATCAAGCAAATCCTTAAGGAGCATGGACTTTTTCATCTGCAATGCGAGCACCTTGTCCTCGACGGTGCCTTCTGTCACGAGTTTATAGCTGGTCACGGTACGATTCTGGCCAATCCGGTGAGCCCGGTCAGTCGCTTGGTCCTCCACGGCGGGATTCCACCAAGGATCGAAATGCACCACGGTATCGGCCCCTGTCAGGTTGAGTCCGGTGCCGCCGGCCTTGAGGGAAATCAAGCAGACGGAAATGGATTCATCCTCGTTGAAACGGTCACAGACGGCCAACCGGTCACGGGTTGATCCATCCAGATACTCATAACCGATCTCCTCCGCTTCAAACCATCCTCGAAGCCGCTTCAGTAATTTCACGAATTGAGAAAAGACAAGAATCCGGTGTCCTCCGTCGATTGCCTCCGACAGGAGTTCCTTGAAAACCCGGAATTTGCTCGAATCCTCCAAGGCGTACTCCGGGTTCAGGAGGCCAGGATCCGCACAGACCTGTCGAAGCCTCAGCAACTCCGTCAACATCGTGAAGCGCAGCCGATTTTCCGATGCGCCAGCAGCCGCCATTTGCAGGAGCGTCTGTTCGGTCTTTTCGCGAACACCCTGATACAAGTCACGCTGACCGGGCTCCAGCTCGCACCAGATGGTCTGCTCGATCTTTTCAGGCAGTTCCGGAGCGACCAAAGCCTTTCCACGGCGAAGGATGTAGGGTGCTGCCTTCTCCAGGTGCTGCTTGTCGTGCCAGGAACGGTCCTCGCCCCGCAGATCAGACGGCGGACGCTTCAGGTATCCGGGCAGGCAAAAATCAAAAAGGGCCCGCAAGTCCTCAATGGAGTTCTCAATTGGCGTTCCGGTGAGGATAAAGCGCGAAGAGGCGGCGATTGAGCGAAGAGAGCGGGCTGCGTGTGAACGACGGTTCTTCACGTGTTGTGCCTCATCCGCAATAGCCAGGGAAAAGGAGCACTTTTGAAACTGATCCCGGTCGTTGCGCAAGGTGCTGTAGGAAGTCAGGCAAAGGTCCTCGGGAATGGCGTCTTCATCCAGCTCGCTTCGACGGGAAGGACCATGATGCAAGTAAACGGACAATCCCGGTGCCCAGACAGATAATTCGCGTTGCCAATTCCCCAGAAGGCTCGCGGGAGCAACCACAAGACAGGGTCCTTTAAATTCGCCCTCGGCCTTCCAGCTCAGAAGCAATCCGATTGCCTGGATGGTTTTCCCAAGGCCCATTTCATCAGCCAGAATTCCGCCGAGTTGATTGCGGTAGAGGTGCCACATCCAGGCAACCCCGACCAACTGGTATGCCCGGAGGCGTTGGCTCACCTCTTCCAGTAGCGGAGGTTGTTCAAGCCTGCCCACTTCACGGATGGCCGCACTGCGTTTTTTCCAATCGTCAGGCAGATCAATCTCCAGATCAAGATCATCAATCAAGCCTTCCGTATGGGCGAGATCCGCGCTGGAAAGGCGGGCTTCGAAGACCCCCGTCATGGGCATGTGCGGATCCCCTCCCAATGAACGACTTGCCCGCTCAAATTGTTCAAGGGCAGCCTTCTCAATCAGGTAAATCAATTCATCCCCGACAATGTAATGGCGTCCCGTCAGCAAGGCATTACGGACATCACGCACCTCAATCCCCTCGGCCTTCATTTCCATCCGCAGAGAGAATTGATCACCTTGGCGGACCGTCTCACAGGTGAGCGGGACCGGCTTGATGATCGCCGTGCGCTGGCGGAAATTTTCGGTATATCCGGGATCGTAATTTGCCTCAAGGCGCTCACGGTTCAAGGCGAGAAAGTTCAACACCTTGTGCTGGTCCCTTAACCACCACTTGCCATTGCTGGGTTCCTTGCGAAACCCTTCCGAGCGCAACCAATCTGCGCAGCGCTTGTATTGGGGGTGTTCACGTTCACGCAAAAGGATAGAAAGAAACTTGGGTGAACCATCCACCACCATCCAGTTGTCCGGTAGCAAAACCCGTTCCGACACCGGTTGGCGGGTTCGAGGTGTCACGCTCCGACGCACCCCAGCCGGTCTGCGGGTCTGTCCCCTGCTAGGTATGGCTTGAGCAGGTGGCGTGTCCGGCAGCATCGGGAGAATCCGCTCCCGTATTTGCTCGAGTGGCGTTTCCTCTGGAGTCCCTTGGCCCTCACTAAACCGGATTGTATCGTCTGCAGTTTCGATAAGGAACTTCAACTGGTCCGGCTTTAACTGGATCACGCTGTAAAAGGATCCCCCGCAAATCCTTTCCAGGAAGGACAGGATCCGCCCGGCATTTTCAGTGATTCTGTAAGGTTTTCCCTTGAAGAGCTTTTCCGGGGAAAAGGCTTCCTTCCCGACAAGAAACTCCATTTTGACAACAATACCCTGGCGCTTAGCCGCTGCTTCCAGATTTGGCGGCAACCAGAAACGTGTGGAGAGGGTCTCTCCACTTTCGGCAATTTTCAGGCTACTGATTATGGGTCCATCATCTGGTTCTGGTATCTCTGCTTTCTCGACAGGCACCGCCGGGGGAATGGATTCCTCCTGCAAGATGTGTTTTCTCATGGCCAGACACAGGGCAAGAGCATGCGCACAAACTCTCCCGCTACTACCAACGCGGCACTGGCACTGGTTTTGTATGAAGGTCAGTGAGCGCAGATTCAAGGAGGGCTTGAAGAGCTGCCCATCGCCTGAAACCTCCCCGCTCAATACGGGATGTTCCCAACTCAGCTCACCGACACTATCAGCTTTGACAAGGTGCCGGGCCTCCCTGAGGTCGGTCCAGCTTCCCATTTCAGCCAGACTCTCGTTCGTGAAATCCGGAAAATCCAGCGTGCCCATCTCAGTCTATATCAATCAAAACGGAAGAGCACTTTGCCCAGGCGCGGCTTGGCCACCGTCTCAAAAGCGTTTTTGTAGTCATCGATTGAATACGTGCTCTCAACGGAGGGTTTGACAATGCCCTTCCCCATTAAATCGAAAATCTTGTCGAACATCACCTGCACGCGCGCTTTGGATTGGCCCCTCAGCCATTTGTCCATCCAGAATCCCTTCATCTCGAGACCGTTGAAGATCAATTGGCGCGTGGGAAAACGGACGGCATCAAAGGTCATCGCGCCAAAGGTGACATGCGTTCCATCCTCAGAAAGCGCGTTCACCAGTCTCAGGGCACTCTCCCCTCCAACCGAGTTGAGGGCCAGCTTGACAGGTTCTCCTCCGGTCAGCGCGGCGACTTTCTTCTCATAGCCCGAATCCTCCAACACAACGACGTCACCCCCGTGCTTGAGGAGTGGCTCCACAAGCTCTTCGCGACGAACGACGTTGAGGGTCTTCAATCCAAGATGCTGGGCCATTTCAATGACATGCAGACCCACCGCTGAGTTGGCGGCGTTTTGCACGACCCAGTCCCCATCATCCAAATGGGCGTCACGGAGAATTCTCCACGCTGTGGGGGGGTTCACCATCACCATGGCCGCCATTTCAACTGGAATCTCATTGGGAACCACCATCAAGTCAGCTGCCGGGACAGTCACTAAGGTCTGCCACGATCCCGCACTGCCGGGCACGACCACCCGGTCGCCCACCTTGAGGGAATCAACGCCACTCCCGGTTTCCACCACCTCGGCAACGCCTTCGCGGCCCCCAACAGCCGGTAAATCCGGTAACTTGCCATACTTTCCCAGAATCATCCCAATATCGGAGGGATGCACCGGGGCGGCCAACAGGCGCAGCTTGACCTCCCCGTTCCCCGGATCCGGAACAGGCCGCTCTTCAAGCTGGATCACATCAAGTGGCTTGCCGAAGGAAGAATATGTCAGGGCTGTTGATTGATTCATCGAGACCATCCTCATCCAGCTCAGGACAAATTTCCAGACTTAATCCTCTCACAAAAAACCTTTCGCAGGAGTTGCCTCTATCGCTCGAAGGGGTTGATTATTCCGTATGAGTACTACCCAACCGTTTCTAAAAAAAGAATTTGCCGTCAATTGGACCTCCCTGACCGCTGATCACGTCGTGCCCGACATGGAAGCGGCCATTGAGCAGGGCAGCGCCGCGCTTGCCGTAATCGAATCCCTGAAAGATGGCGAAGAGACCTTTGCCAACACCTTTCTGGCACTTGAGGTGGCCGGTGAGATTGTCTCAGCGCCCTGGTCCAAGGTGAACCATCTGGATTCCGTAAATGACCACCCCGAATTAAGAAAGGCCCACAAGGAGGTTCTTCCAAAGGTATCCGCCTATTTCTCGGCCATTCCCCTCAACCAGAAACTCTATGCGAAGCTGAGGAATTTTCGCGCCGGGGAGGGCTTTGATAAACTCGGCAAAGTGGAAAAACGCTTTGTGGAAGAGACCCTGAAAGACTTTGAGGACGCAGGGGCTAATCAGGACGACAAGACCCGCGATCGACTGCAGGCAATTGAGGCAACATTGGCGAAAGTCACGAAACAGTTCTCCGAGAATGTCCTCGATTCGACCAACAAGTACGAAAAGATTGTCGAGTCTGTCGATGAACTGAAGGGCCTCCCGGAGTCGTTTATTGAGTCGGCCCGCCTCTCCGCCCTGTCCAAGGGGCAAGGCACCGAGGAAAGTCCGAAGTACCGCTTCACCCTGCAAGCGCCATCCTTTTTCCCGGTGTTGCGCTTTGCCGATTCCGATTCCCTGAGGAAGGAGCTCTATGAAGCCTCCGCGAATGTGGCCAATACACCGGAGTTTGATAACGAGCCGTTGATCCGGGAAATCATCACCCTTCGCAATGAGAAGGCGAAGTTGCTAGGTAGAAAGGTCTTCCCCGATTGGGTCCTTTCAAGGAGAATGGCCAAGTCCGGCGCACAGGCCTTGCAATTTGTCGAGGATCTCCACAAGAAGACGCTCGGCGCCTTTAATAAGGAAAATGAGGAACTGATGGCCTACAAGGCAGCCAAAACCGGTGGCGAGAAAGGTCCGCTCCATCCATGGGAGATGAGCTACTGGGCTGAAAAGCTCCGCCTCGAAACCTATGATTTTGATGAGGAAATCCTGCGCCCCTATTTTCCTGTTCAGTCGGTCATGACCGGCATGTTCGCCCTTGTGGAGAAGATTTTCGGTATTTGCGTCGAGGAACAGACTGATCCCAAACCGAATACATGGCACGAATCAGTCCAGCTTTATAAAGTGACTGACGCCTCTTCGGGACGGCACCTCGGCTCCTTCTATGCGGATTGGTTTCCACGGGAGACCAAGCGCGGGGGCGCGTGGATGAATGGCTTGATTACGGGCAAATCCTCCGAAGGAGGTGAGCTGTCGCCGCACCTTGGCTTCATCGCAGGCAATTTGACACCACCCGTCGGCGACAAGCCGGCCCTGCTGAACCACCGCGACGTGGAAACGGTTTTCCATGAATTCGGGCATCTCCTCCACCACGTCCTGAGTGAGGTCAAGATTCGGAGCCTCTGCGGCACGAATGTGGCCTGGGATTTTGTCGAGTTACCGTCCCAGATCATGGAAAACTGGTGCTGGGAACGTGAGAGCCTCGATCTTTTTGCCCGGCACTATGAAACCGGTGAACCAATCCCGGAGGAACTCTTCCAGAAAATGAAGAAGGCCCGGAATTTTGGTGCTGGCGGGATGCAAATGCGCCAGCTGTGCTTTGCCAAACTGGATCTTGCCCTGCACTTGCGCTTTGATCCCGAACAAGACAAGGACTTCGACGCCTTCGTTAATTCCGAGATTGATGAATACCTGCCCCCGATGAGCAAGAAGTATCCAAGTATGGCACGCCGTTTTGAGCACCTGTTCTCAAGCTCCACCGGTTACGCCTCGGGATATTACAGTTACAAATGGGCGGAGGTCCTCGATGCGGATGCCTTTACCCGGTTTACCAACGAAGGAATCCTTAATCAACAGACGGGATTGGCCTTCCGGAATGAAGTCCTGGCACGTGGTAATTCCGATCAGCCGGAGAACCTCTTCAGGAGTTTCATGGGCCGTGACCCGGATCCGGAAGCCTTGCTTATTCGTCTTGGACTGAAGGCAAGTGCGTAGCGGCCTTCCGCCAACGCCTTACTCCATCCGGAGGGCGATAAACCCGCGATTACCACGGTAGACAACCCAGAGCTTATTCACCTTGCCGGGAACAAGCAGGTTGTTCAACTGACCGACTGTCTCAACCGGCTCATCATTCACCTCGAGAATGACCATTCCCCGGGCAAGAACCTGTGCGTGTGGCGACCGTGGATTGACTTCAGTAATGAGCAGGCCGGTGTCCACGTTGAGATTCCACTCGTCCTCAATAGCCGGAGTAACGGGCTCCAGCCCGACCCCGTCTATGGGGGACTCCTCACTGGTCACGACCGCCGTTGGATCATCGAGACTCCCAAGCGTGACCTTGAGGGTTTCCTCTTCACCTTCGCGGATGACCAGAACTGACACCTCAGTGCCGGGACGCAGGGATGCCACCTTGAGTCGCAGGTCGGCAACCGATTCAACCGGATAGTTGTCGATCTTGCGGATCACATCTCCCCGCTTCATTCCAGCGCGTGCGGCGGGCGTGCCTTCCTGGACAACCTCGACAAGCGCTCCATCAGTTGTTCCGGTCTGGAAGGCTTCTGCCATGTCCTGATTCAAGTCACTGATCGAGACCCCCAGATAACCACGGCGAACCTTCCCGTTTTCAATGAGCTCGAGGACGACAGTGCGGGCCAGGCTGGAAGGGACCGCAAAACCGATCCCGATATTGCCGCCGGTCTGCGAGAAAATTGCTGTATTGATACCAACCAGGCGCCCTTTTGCATCAACCAACGCTCCTCCGGAATTACCCCGATTGATGGCAGCATCTGTCTGGATAAAATTCTCGTAGCCCTGATTTCCAAGAAGGCCCAGATTGCTCCGCTTGGTCGCGGAAACAATCCCCATCGTGCTGGTCTGTCCCACCCCAAGCGGGTTACCAATCGCAAACACAATATCCCCGACCCGGAGCATATCGCTATCGGCCATCTGGATAAAAGGCAGGTCATCCTGCTCAATCTTCAGCAAGGCCACATCCGTTCGTTCATCTCGACCAACCAGAACGGCGTCCACCTGCGATCCGTCATCCAGATGCACGGTGATTTCGTCAGCCGGATCTCCAGATTCATCGGAAACCACATGGTTGTTGGTGAGAATGTATCCGTCGCTGGAAATAATAACGCCGGAACCGAGACCGTTCGGAATGCGCCGCTCGATGGGTTCCTCAGGAGCCTGACGCTGGCGGGGATTGGGTGTGCTGTCCGGCATGCCGTAATAGCGGCGCAGGAATTCCTCGATCGGGCTCCGGTTAGGATTCCGCATGATCTCCACGATGCTGGCTGTTGTCACGGAAACCACAGCCGAGCGGGCGGGCTCAAGAATATCCGCATAGCTGGCGAGATGCGGGGCTGAACCATCATCGACAGGTTCCGTGCTCAAAGGAAAATCCGTCTCTGCATGCAGCCCAGTGCCAGCAATGACCATTAGCCCGAGCGCAAAAAGCCGACGGGACGACGCGAAAGGTTTTGTGTGGGTGGATAGCTTCATAGTGTGTGAGATAATATTTTCCATTATCTCATTTGACGCAACCCCACCCGGGGAATTCAAAATTTCTTCCGGAAAACCGGATAAAGTGCGAAACAAAGGTCTTTAGAAGCCCTTGATGCGGAAAAGGGAGGTCACACTCTGGTGATTATTGATCCGCAACATGGCCTCACCCAGCAAGGGGGCAATCGACAGGATCGTAATGGGGAGGCCACGACAATCGACCGGCGTTGAATTGGTCGAAATCAGCTCATCCAGGAAGCCCTCCTGCATGCGCTCGTATCCCTTGCTATTGAGAACGGCGTGGCTCACGGCTGCACGGACCTTGGCGGCCCCGCGCTCCTTGAGTATCTTTGCGGCTGCCTGGAGTGTCCCGGCCGACTCCGTCAAGTCATCGACAATGAGAACGGACTTCCCTTCCACATCGCCCACGACACTCGTCGCTTCGACTTGCGTGGCGTCCATACGCTTCTTTGCGACAAAGCCAAAATCAGTACCCAGCATGGAAGCGTAAGCTGCCGCCATCTTGATGCCCCCGACATCCGGGGAGATGACAATCAGGTTCTCATCCTTGAATTTCTTCAGGTAATCAAAAAAGACTGTCGAGGCGTAGAGGTGGTCGACCGGTATATCAAAAAAGCCTTGGATTTGCGGTGCGTGCAGATCCATTGTCAGGACCCGGTTGGCGCCAGCAGTGACAAGCAGGTTGGCCACCAGCTTGGCCGTTATCGGGACACGCGGCTGGTCCTTGCGGTCCTGCCGTGCATATCCATAAAAGGGAACGACCGCATTGATCCGGTTGGCCGAGGCGCGACGAGCCGCATCAATCATGATGAGCAACTCCATCAGGTTATCGTTTGCCGGGGGGCAGGTTGGTTGAATGATAAAGACATCTTTTCCCCGGATATTTTCGTCAATCTTGACGAAGACTTCCTTGTCCGGAAAACGCTTCAAGGTGACGTGTGTGGGCTCCGTCCCGACAAACTCGCACACGGCCTTCGCAAGGGGAACATTCGCGCTCCCCATGAGTATTTTCATTTCACCAATTTGCATAAATCATCTCCAAGCGTTGAGAAATTCAATGCCGCCTTCCGCAAAACGGGGCAAACAAATATCTCCCAAATGCGCGCTTTTCACAGTTTGTCCTCAATCGCTTTCAGGCGTTCGGCAAGTTCCGGTAGTTTCTTCAGAAGAACCTGTTTGCGTAACTCCTCCCTATGAGGGCGGGCAGGCGTGCCACTGAGCACGGTTCCGGGCGGGATATCCTTGGTAATGCCGCTCTGCCCCGTGGCTGTGACCCCATCCCCGATCTTCAGGTGTCCGGCTATGCCCACTTGTCCGGCCAGCACCACGAAATTCCCCAGTTCTGCGCTACCGGAAATGCCGATGCAGGCGCATATGATGCAATGCTTCCCGACTTTCACATTGTGGCCAATCTGGACGAGATTATCGATTTTCGTCCCTTCCCCAATCCGGGTCTCCGAAAACCGGGCCCGGTCGATGCAGGCATTAGCGCCCACTTCCACGCTGTCCTCGATGACAACCTTACCAATCTGGGCCAGGCGGTGGTGGCCGGTCTTGTCCGAGTGAAACCCAAATCCGTCCGCCCCGATGACCGCTCCGGGAAAGAGGCAACAGGCCTTTCCGACGACGCAACCCCAGCCAATGACGACAGAGTGATGCAGGTGTGTTCCTTCCCCGACAGTGGCTCCATGCTCAACCCGCACGTTGGAATCAAGTATAGCGCCCTTGGCAATCCGCGCGTTTGCCCCAATGAGACAATTGGGCCCAATCGAGGCAGATGGATCGATTTCAGCCGTCGGGTCAACGATAGCGGTTGAATGAATCCCTGTCTGAAGGGCTGGAATGAGGACTCGCTCGAGGTGCTCACAAACCGTTCCCAAGGCAAGCGAGGGATCCTTGACCCGGACCCAGACTTGGTTCCCCGCTGGAGAGCCCGCTTGATCCTCCGAAAGCAGGACCACACTCGCCGCTGAATCATCGAGATGCTTGGCATATTTTCCAGTCGATAAGAATGTCAAATCTCCAGGCACTGCCTCCCGCAGGTCGGCAATTCCCGTGATCTCACCGTCATATTTCCCCTCAGCCACTGGATTTCCCAGCCAGTCAAGCAATTCCGTCACGGTCAGGCTCCATTTCATGCCTAGAACTTGTTCGCTCGGGAGAAAGGATTCAAATGTTTTTATGCAACAAAAAGCCCCGACCGCACAACATGGCGATCGGGGCTGATGATAAAGGGTATAAAACTGCTTAGTTATTCGGTGCGTCAGCGTTGAGCTTGATCATCACTTCATCGGTGATGTCGAGATCCGAGTCCGCATAAAGGACGGTTGGAACGCCGCTTCCGAGGATGTCGGAAGTGTCGAAAACGAGGTCAGCGCTGTGATCCTTGAGGGCAATGTCGTTGACGATTTTGACGATCTCTTCAATCAGCGTGTTCCGGATTTCCTGGCTGCGCTGGTTGAGATTGCCCATGGTCTGCTGCTGCCACTGCTGGAATTCAGCCTGCTTGGCACGGCCCTGCTCGGCGAGTGCCTGGAGCTCACCCTGCTTTTCAGCCTTGGAGTCTTCGGAAAGGACTGGATTCTGAAGCTCTTCCTGCATGGAGCGGATTTGCTCAGCCATTTCCTGCAGTTCCTTTTCCTTGTCCTGTGCTTCTGCCACGGCCTGCTCCCGGATGCTTTCCAGACGCTGGTTGGCCTCGCCGGATTTATAATACCCGTCGAAGAGCTTTTGCATACTGACGGTCACAACCGTCATCTCAGCAGAAGCCAGATTAAAAACGAGGGCGCCCATCAGGAAGACAGGCAGGAGGTATTTCTTAACATGTGTCATTGGTTCGATCTTGTGTTGGATTTGCGTTAAAGGTCAATGATGAACAGACCCCGGTAAACCGGTCTTTGTTCAAATTAAAAACGGGTTCCGAAGGAGAAATGGAATTGGCTGCCATCGTCATTGTCCGAAATGACATTGCCGTTTTCATCGAGAATCTGGGTTGTGGTGATCGGGATACCGAAATCCAGCCGGAGCGGATTGCCGAGCACGAGGAGGCGAATTCCGATCCCCCAATTGTCATTATAGGTGGAGGGACTGAAATCGAAGTCATCCACATTGACGAAGCCCCAATCGTAAAAGATAGCCAAACGGAGTGGATCCGCCACCTTGATGGAGTATTCAAGGCTCCCAAAACCATAGGAGTTGCCCCCGACTGGCTCGCGGCTGTCAACTGGCCCGACTTCCCGATAGTCAAAGCCGCGAACAGAATCCGGGCCACCAAGGTAAAAACGGTCGAAGAAAGGGACAGCCTGATCACTATATTCCCAGAGTGATCCAACCCGGCCCAAAATGGAAAGGACCTGATCACCAAACTCAAAGGTCGGGAGGAAGAATGCACTGCGCCCCTCTACCTTGATATATTCTGTGTCGCCACCGACCCCGGCAAAGGTTGTGGCCAGTGAAATCCGGCTTCCCCGCGTTGTGAAGATCAGATCATTACGCGTGTCCCTCCACAGGGTAAATGTGACTTTGGAGATGGAGCGGGGACTGCTTTCAGCCTCTGTCCGGATCAATTCAGGGGCGACAGCGGTAACGTCCTGAAGGTCGACAATTTCATACCGGTACGCGACCTGGCCATTGATCAAGCCAAAGAGACGCTTGCGGAGGTAAAGTTCCACCCCTGTGCGCAGCTCGTTGTAAGTGGAGCTGTTGAAGTCTGTCTCACGGCGAAAAAGCTCAAATCCGAATGCGAGGCGGCGCTCAAAGAGCCAGGGTTCTTCAAAGGCAAGGACAACCTCGTTTGAGGAGGAACCGACAGACCCCTTGAAACGGAACTTCTGCCCATCGCCCTGCATGAAGGGGGATCGGAATTTAAAAAGGTCGAAATTGGACTGGGAAATTTCGAAGAAAACAACCGCACTTTCCAGGGAGCTGAATCCTGCCCCGAACTGGAAGTTCCCTGTCCGGCCTTCCTTGAGGCGAACCTTGAGGTTCTTCTTGCCGGGGATATTGGTCGATTCGGGGGAAAGCTGCACCTCATCGAAGAAACGGGTATTCCTGAGAATAGCCTCACTATTCTTCATGTAGACCATGTTGAATACGCGCCCCGGTGAGAGGGCCAGCTCACGGATGACGACAATGCTTTTGGTTTTCGTGTTACCTTCGATAAGGATCGACTCGACCTCAAACTTGTCACTTTCGCGCACATTATAGATGAGATCGATGGCACCCGTTCCAATGTTGGCCCGGCGCTCCGGGCGAACGGAGGTTTCAAGATAGCCGACTGCCCCGTAGATATTGGAAATGCGTTCCACATCCTTATCCAGATCCTCAGGCGAGAACACATCCCCTGGAAGAAGACCCAGCGAAGCATAGAGGAGCGGCGTCGGAAAGACAGTGTTCCCCTCAAATCTGATATCTCCGACCCGATACTGGCGACCTTCGTCAATCCGGATTGTAATATCAATCTCTCCCGCGCTCGGGTAATCAAGGGTCACATTTGATTCAGGAATACTGACATCCAGATAGCCAGCATTCAGGTAAAGCGTGCGAAGCCGCTCCAGATCTTCCTGGAATTTCGCCTCATCGAAGCGGCCGGAACCCGTCAGCCAGGAGAG
The DNA here is from genome assembly GCF_010500615.1 of Oceanipulchritudo coccoides. Lineage (NCBI taxonomy): Bacteria > Pseudomonadati > Verrucomicrobiota > Opitutia > Puniceicoccales > Oceanipulchritudinaceae > Oceanipulchritudo > Oceanipulchritudo coccoides. The sequence continues at coordinate 707,472 of NZ_JAAGNX010000001.1, read as the reverse complement.
GAACCAGCGCTTGCGGGTCTCCATCTGTTTTTTCAAGGCACGGGCGGAGAAAGCGGTGTTCCCGACATAGGTAACTTCGTCAATCTTGAGTTTTTGTCCCTCGTTGATGAGAAATGTCACCACACCCTGCCCGTTCGTTGGATTCCGATCGATGGAATAGTCTACACGGGCCTCAGTGTAGCCCTTTTCGCGGTAGAAAGTCAGGATCTTGTCCGCATCGCGCCGGATTCGCCTTTCATCAAGGCTCTGCCCCACCCGGCTGTTCACCTCACGCCGCAGGCGACGGGTTTTCAGGCGGTCGTTTCCTTCGATGGCAATCTTTCCAATCTTGTAACGCGCCTGGACCGTGAAGATGACACGCACCTGACCACCGGCCATGTCCTCCGTTCGAGCCTCGATAAAATCGAACAACCGGGTATTATAAAGGCTCCTGACAGAACGATCGACCAGATTCTGGTTGAATGGCATTCCCTCACGGACCTGAAGGCGCGCCAGAATGGCCTCATCGCTGACGTTGCGGATATCGACAAACTCGATTTCGATATCGGAAACGATCGGGTCGTTTGCTTGGGCATTTAATCCCGTTGCTGAGGTCACAGCAAACAGGACAAAAAAAGTCAGGATCTGGAAAAGGCCTTTCATAAAATCAAGCATCAGGCTGTTGGGTGTAGTCTTCGAAGCGAGTAAATTCGGGGATGAAGGTCATGGATACAATGCCGGTTGGCCCATTCCGCTGTTTGGCAATAATGAGGTCCCGATCACGGGCGGCTTGCGGAACGGTAGGGTTATCTTCCGAGTTTTGCTTTGCGGCAAGAAGGAAAACCACATCCGCGTCCTGTTCGATCGAGCCGGATTCGCGCAAATCCGAGATCCGCGGCTGCCGATTCTCCTTTTCGGAGGCGCGGTTGAGCTGGCTCAGGACCAGAACCGGAACTTTGAGCTCCTTGGCCATGGCCTTGATTCCGCGACTGATCTCAGAGATTTGCTGCTCGCGGGGAACCCGGGGATCGGTCCCGCTGATCAGTTGAAGATAATCCACAACGATAAGGGAGACGTCATTCTGCTTCTTGACACGCCGTGCCTTGGCGCGCATCTGCAGGATGTTGAGACTGCTCGAATCATCGATCCAGATTGGAGCGTCATTAAGCTCCTTGGCAGTGGTATGGAGCATCCTCTGTTGTTCCGGGCTGATCATACGGTCGCGAACGCGACGCATGTTGACCCGGGCCCGGCCACAAAGCATCCGCATGGCGAGTTGCTCAGCGGGCATTTCAAGGCTGAAAACAAGAATTCCGCGGGCCTCTCCCTTCTTCGGTTTTGCCGCATTTTCGGCTATATTCATTCCGAGGGAGGTTTTTCCCATGGATGGCCTTGCCGCCAAAACCACCATCTGGCCGTTGTGCAGCCCAAAGGTCATCTTGTCGATGTCCTTATAGCCGGTCATGACTCCGGAATCCTGCTGGCCCAGCAAGATGTTCTGGATCAGGTTTTGCGCATCCCCAATCGCACTGTCAAATTTCTGGGTGGTATCGGCTGAGCCGTCCTCCTGGATGGAAAAAATACGTGCTTCGGCATCACCGAGAAAATGATCCAGCTGATCCTGGTTGGCGTAGGCCTCTTCCGCAATGTTCGATGTGGTCAGGATCAGGCGTCTCAAAAGCCATTTTTTCCGGACAATCTCCCTCCAGTGGCTGGCGTTGGCAAAGGACTCGATGCGGCTGCTCAGGCGCGTGAGCTGGCTGGCTCCGCCAATCAATTTTAAAAGAGGGGTTTTGGGATCGGAAATTGACTGCTTGTTCTTGAGCCAATCAATGCTGCCGATTGTCCGGCTGGAAAGGGCGTCCAGAGTGGTCACCTCATCGACCGCACTATTGGCCGAGTACAAGTCCATCATCACTTGGAAGATGACCTTGTTGGTCGGCACAAAAAACGACTCGGCACGCAGACCCGCTTCCATGCAGGCAGAAATGACATCCTGCCCGGGATCGATCAGGCAGGCCCCAAGCAGGCCTTCCTCGGCCTCCGGGCTATGTGGTGGAATCTTTCCGCGCTCGTCAGTCATGGCCGATCTGATGCGTCAGGATTTCCTCCACGATACTTGCGACTTGACCCTCTGTCAGGAACTCAGGATTCAGCAGGTTCTTCCCCGTCTTCCTCAATCGGATTTTCGGAGACCACCTCAAATTCGAAGTCCACGCTCACTTCCGGGTGGAGGCGGATACGGGTTGTGTGCTTACCAAGACTCTTGACCGGTGTGTAAAGATTGACCTGCTTCTTTTCGAGCTCGACCCCATTCTCAGCGATCCGGCTGACAAGCTCCTGTGCGGTCACAGAACCGAACATCTTGCCGCCCGGGCCGGTCTTCACGGCGAAGGCGATGTTGATCGGCTCAAGTTTGGCAGCAACGGCCTGGGCCGCTTCCAGTTCGGAGGCGCGGCGCTTTTCGGCACGGTCCTTAAGGGATTCGATCTGCTTGCGGTTGGCCCGGGTCACGGGAATCGCGATCCCGCGGGGGAGCAGGTAATTGCGGGCATAACCCGTCTTGACATTTACGGTATCGCCCTCGTCGCCAAGGTGATCAACCTGTTTAAGTAATAGAAGTTCTGAATTAGCCATGAGTTTGTTTCTCCTCTGGTAAAGATTGGTATGATTAAATGGATGTCAGTAATTAAAAAGGAATATCGTCATCCCCTTTAAGCGTATTGTCCTTGGAAGGCTGTGGCTTCGGAGCGGTTGCCTCGCTGCTTTTGCTTTCAGGTGCTGCAGACCGCCCGCCCATGAGCTGGAAATTTTCCAGAACAACACTGAGCTTGGAACGGTTTTCGCCATTGCTGGTCTGCCACTGATCAAGACGAAGGCGACCTTCGACTAACAGCGGGGAGCCCTTTTCGCAGTAGCGCTCGAGTGTTTCCGCCTGGGTACCAAAGGCATCGATATCAACAAAAGTCGTCTCCTCCTTCAGCTCATTGTCCCGCGTCCGGTATTTCCGGTTCACGGCAAGGCCGAATTTAGCGATCTTGAGGCCTGAAGGCGTGGTCCGGACTTCCGGGTCACGGGTCAGGTTGCCCATCAGAATGACTTTATTGAAGGATGCCATTTGCTTCTCCTCCCAATTAGGCGGACTGGACCAAAATTCGCTTGATCTGCTTATCGAGGCGGATGCGCTCCTGCAGGTCGCCCGGGAAGCTGGGAGGGCCCGAGGCTTCGACAAGGAGGTACGTATCTCCAGTGTGATCCTTTTCTGTCACACGGATGAATTCCTGGCGACCCAGGTTTTCCATGGCCGAGACTTCTCCACCGAGTTCTGTGAGCATCGTGGTCACCTTCTCCTGAAGGGATTCCACGGGTGCATCGTATCCACGGGTGTCGAGGATAACGGTTAATTTATATTTCCTGCTGATTTGGCTCATTCTTTTGAATGCGTTGATTAATGGTGTTGATAGCGAGGTCTGGACCCTGCTGAACAATTAAATTGAGTTCAGACAAAATTCGTTCCCAGCAATTGGCGAGAGTGTTTGTTTCATCGGGTGAAAATTTACCCAGAACGTAGTCGGTCATGCCCATCGGGGTCGGATTGGGAGGGGCGATTCCAATGCGAAACCTTGGAAATGCTGGTCCCATCCGCTGGATGATATCCTCGACACCATTATGCCCCCCAGCGCTTCCGGCCAGGGAGAGCTTCGTGCGGCCCAATTCCAATTGGAACTCGTCCACAACGACCAAAACAGAGGCTGGCAACCACTTGTAGAAGCGGCATACATTGCCAATAGCCTTTCCGCTGGCATTCATGTAGGTCTGCGGCTTGAGCAGCAGAACCGGATTACCAGCGATGACGATGGAGGCGGCGTGGGCACAAAAGCGATTCTCCTGCTTCCATGAAGCGGAATGGGCAGCGGCGAGGTAATCGACCGCGGCAAAACCTATATTGTGGCGTGTCCCATCGTATCGCGTCCCGGGGTTTCCCAGTCCGGCGATGACACGCACCGTAGACATGCAAAGAACAATTGTGAAAAGAAGGGTTACTTCTCTTCGGAGTCAGATTCGGACTCGGATGAGTCTGTAGAGGTTTCTTCCCCTTCGGAAGCGGCAGCGGCAGCGGCAGCCTCTTCAGCAGCAGCTTCCTCTTCCTCCTCGGTCAAGCCACTGGCACCAGCGGAAGCTCCAACACAACCAACAACCACCAGGTCGGAGTCGTCAAGGAAGGTGACTCCTTCGGGGGCAGTCACTTCTTCCAAGTGAATGGATTTGCCGATTTCCAGGGCCGTCACATCAATTTCGATAAATTCAGGCAGATTGCGAGGGCGACAACGTACGCGGAGCGTGTTGGCGCTGACTTCGAGAACACCGCCGTAATTGCGGACACCGTCAGCGATCCCCTTTGTATGGACCGGTATATCCACTTCCATGTCCTGACCTCGGACAATTTCCTTAAAGTCAATGTGCACGAAAGAATCGTTACGCGGATTGCGCTGAAGTTCCTGGATAATGGCGTAAATCGCATCATCCTCGCCCTCGCCTTTCAGCTCAAGAAGAGCCGCGCTGCCCGAAAACTTCCGGTAAGCCATCTTGAACTCATGTGCGTTCAGGGCCAGATTGCGGGAGCCGGATTCGCCGTAGATAACGGCCGGAATGGTTCCATTCTGTCGCAAGTGCTTGCTCGCAGTCCGACCCAGGTCGTTGCGTGGTTTTGTGGTGAGAGTAATTTGTTTCATTGCCTAAAGCTTGTCTTCGTTCTCGATTTATCGATCAGGGAAAAGGAGTGACGGATACGAATGCGCCCAATGAACGCAAATCAAAAGTTCGGGAATTTTTAAATCCTGGGGGACAAAGGTCTGAAAAGCGCTTAATTTCTGCTTGCCAAGAGAATGGGCACTTTCCAGATTTCAGCCCTTTTACCAAAGGCCACCCTAGCTCAGTTGGTAGAGCAGCTCATTCGTAATGAGCAGGTCGTCGGTTCGAATCCGATGGGTGGCTCCATCCTTCGCCCCGACAGGGTCGGGGCTTCGGCTGGCAAGCCATCCTGAGTGTGACAGGCTTCTCGAGTTGGACAAGGCCATCCTGGGTGTGACAGGCGTCTCGCCTGTCTCCTCAAGCCGGTGCTGGTGCCGTGTCCGCAGCCAGTTCCCCATCATCCTTGGAATCGTCCTCGGCCTTTTTGGCCTTTGGTTCCTCCTCGGGTTCCTCGTCATCGCCGCTACCAGCCTTGTCCTGGATTGTCTCGATCGGGGAACGAATCTCCCCATGCTCGATAATCTCATGTACGTGGACGCCCTCGATCGTTTCGTGTTCAAGGAGCGCTGCAGCGATCTTCTTCAAGGCATCCCGATGGTTTTCAATAATCTCCTTGGCCCGCTCGTACTGTGCTTTGACGATCTCGCTGATTGCAGAATCAATCTTCTCGGCCGTCGCCTCGCTGAAATTCTGAGTCCGGTTAATCTCCTTGCCGAGAAAGACATGTTCCTGGTTTTCGCCAAAAGCGACCGGTCCCAAGTCACTCATTCCCCAATCGCAAACCATGTGGCGTGCAATTTTCGTAGCTTGCATGATGTCGTTAGCCGCACCGTTGCTGTAGTCATTTGTCTCCAATTCCTCACCGATACGACCAGCCATGGCACAGCAGATCTGGTTGACGAGGTTCTTTCGTGACTGCCCGAGAATGTCCTTTTTGGGAAGCATCATGGTCAGGCCGAGAGCACGACCCCGGGGGATGATAGTGACCTTGTGCAGAGGCAAATGGCCGTCATCTATGATCGCCTGGACAAGGGCGTGTCCCGCTTCATGGAAAGCCGTCATGCGCTTGTCGTCATCATCCATCAATTTCCGCCGCTCGCGCCCGAAAGCGATCTTGTCGCGGGCTTCCTCAATATCGTGGCGATCCACCACCTTTTTATTATACCGGGCGGCGATCAAGGCGCTCTCATTAAGCAGGTTGGCCAGATCAGCGCCGGAAAAACCGGGCGTATTACGTGCCACGGTGAGCAAGTCCACTTCTTCACCCAGCTTGATCTTCTTGGCGTGCACCTTCAAAATTGCTTCACGCCCATGCAGGTCGGGAAGATCAATCATGATTTGGCGGTCAAACCGTCCGGGCCGCAAAAGCGCACTGTCAAGCACGTCGGGACGATTGGTGGCAGCGACAATAATGACGCCTTCATGCCCATCAAACCCGTCCATTTCGACGAGGAGCGAATTAAGGGTCTGCTCGCGCTCGTCATTTCCGCCGCCAAGTCCGGCGCCACGCTGCCGACCAACGGCATCAATTTCGTCGACAAAGATAATGCAGGGAGCGTTTTTCCGGCCCTGCTCAAACATATCGCGAACACGGGCTGCCCCGACACCGACAAACATTTCGACAAAATCAGATCCGCTGATGCTGAAAAAGGGAACATCCGCCTCTCCGGCAATGGCGCGGGCCAAGAGAGTTTTACCAGTCCCGGGAGACCCAATCAGGAGGGCTCCCTTGGGAATGCGTCCACCAATCTTCTGGAATCGCTTGGGATCTTTGAGGAAGGTCACAATTTCGGCGACTTCCTCCTTTGCCTCATCGCAACCCGCCACTTCCTTAAAAGTGACCTTTTCACGATCCCTGGTAAGCATGCGGGCTTTACTCTTTCCAAAATTCATCGCCCCACGACCGGCGCTCCGGAGCTGGCGAACAAAGAGGAAATAAAGAATGACCACGATCAGGATGATCGGCAAAAGCGTGAGCAAAAGATCCGCGATCAGCGTGCTTGCCGGCTCTTCCTTGAAAAGGCCGGAGGTTTGAAGAACCTGCAGGGAATCATCCGTGAGTTGTCCCTCAGCGATGAAGGCGATATCCTCCCCACCCGACTGCTTGAGCAATCCGCGAATTTCATGCCACTTGGTCCCTCCCTGAGGGGCTGACTTGATCGTTGCCCCGGAAATAATTCGGCTGTCCTCGCCCTTCTGGGCTTCCTGAAGAACTTCCCGGATGGTCAATTCATCCGGCTTCTGAAGATCCGAATTTGCAAAATACAGCAGGGTGAAAATGACAAAGAAGACCAGAAGCCAGATGCTCAGCATCCGGAATTGGCCGCCATTATTGAGAGGCTTATTGCGCTTTTGATTTGGTAATTCCGCCATGATACAGTGGGAAAAGTGATCATTGCCTATGGTAAGTCAACTTCAGAGCAGAATTGCCATGAGGCTGAATCCGAGCTTCCTCGCTGGGTGGAAAGCCGGGGATCCATAGAATTTCATTTTGCCTATTTAGTAAGACTGGCAAAGTCCGTTTTTGTTCAGGCCGGAGTTTTGCATCGGTGAACAGATCCTGCAGTTTGCGTCGTCCGGGTGCGCCCAGTGGCTGATAGCGGTCACCCGGTTCCCATTGTCGAACATGTATGCAGGACGGCCATTCAGCGATGTATGCCTCATTAGCCGGGTCAGCTTGCTGATATGCTGGAACCGGAGAATTTTGCCAATCGACCCGCTCCGCGCTGAGCCAGCTTCCATCAGGCAGGAAAAGGGGCCCGGCCGACCATGACCAATTGGCTCCACCTGACCAGTCGCGCGGGAGCTCGGGTTGCTCCGGTCGCAAATGCAGTTGCCAGTTGGAATTGATGGCGAGGACAAGGTGATCCCCGATTGAATAACTGGCCTTTTGGCAGCCATCACAAAATGCATGCAGCAGGCCTTCAAGAATGGCCGTATCGAGCCGCCGCTCGGAATGATGACGGATCCACCAGGACATGATTGCCCGCCTGACCAGCGCCCGTGGCTGTTCCGCCAAGGGTCCGAGGTCAATCCGTAGGGGATCATCGAAATTCAGCGAGAAAGTATCTAAAACGTAATCAAGCGCCTCAACCGACTCCTTCATGCGGGTCTGCGTATGGGCGCTGGCAGCGTAGATATCCTGTGGGAATCCTGTGCGCAAACTGGGTACTAATTGATGTCGGATCCAATTACGGGTGTAAGCCGTGTCGCTGTTGCTCTCATCCTCGCGCCAGGGCGCTTCAACGGTCCGGAGAAGTTTTTCGATTTGCCGGCGGCGCAGGGCAAGCAGTGGCCGCAAACGGACTTGCTTACCGCTGAAATGCTTAACCGGAAGGGGGGCAGCAAGGCCAGCCGGTCCCGATCCGCTAAAAAGGGCCATGAGTTGGGATTCGATCAGGTCGTCAGCATGATGCCCAAGACAGAGGGCCCCTGCCCCAACTTTCTTGTAAACCTCACTCATCCAGGCGTATCGCAGGGCACGAAGGCTGTGTTCATCCACAGGGACTGGTGATTCAGCACGACTGGAGTGGAAAGGCAGCCCGATCTCCCGGGCGAAAGCAGAGACGAAGGCCTCGTCCTCTTCGGAAGCATCCCCCCGCAATGAATGATTGAAATGCACGATCTGGAGGCGATTTCCGGCATCCTCAAGCCGGGCCAGCAGGGCAAGAACCAGAAATATCGAATCGGCCCCACCGGAACACCCAACGAGAACGGTCTGTGACGAAGGAATGCCTTTGAGGTAATCAAGGGCCTCCTGCCTGAGTGGCAGATCCCCGATTTCGCCGGCAAAACGCGCGGCGAGACTTTTCCAAGCTGTCATGAGCCTACGCCCCGGGAGGCGTCAGGCGGTCACTCCCGAAATGCGGGACCAGCGCATCGGGAAGCAAAACGCTACCGTCGGCTTGAAGGTTATTTTCGAGAATGGCGGCAAGAACGCGAGGAATGGCGAGCCCGGAACCATTAAGAGTATGAACCACCTGTAGTTTGCCGTTTTCGTCGCGGAAGCGGATATTGGCCCGCCGGGCCTGGAAATCGGTAAACCAGCTCGCACTGGAAACTTCCAGCCAACGCTTCTGGCCGCCTGCCCATACTTCGACATCGTATTGTTTGGCATGCGGAAAGCCAATGTCCTTGGAGCACATCAGGAGCGTCCGGTACGGCAAACCGAGTTTTTCGACCAGCATCTGGATATGTTCGCGCAATTCCTCAAGGGCTTCCGCGCCTTTCTCCGGATGGACCCATTCGACGAGTTCAACCTTGTCGAACTGATGGACCCGGTTGAGCCCGCGGACATCCTTCCCGTAGCTGCCGGCTTCACGCCGGAAGCAGGGCGAATAAGCGCAGGCCTTCAAGGGGAGCGAATCGGTTGAGACAACCTCATCGCGATAGAAGTTGGTCACAGGAACCTCCGCGGTCGGGATCAGGTAAAGGTTATCCTCAAGGACGTGATACATTTGCCCTTCCTTGTCGGGGAGCGCACCCGTAGCCATGGCACTGGCGGGATTCACGCACAGCGGCGGATGAATTTCCTCAAATCCCGCACGGGTATTTTCCTCTAGGAAGAAATCGAGCAAGCTGCGGACCAGACGGGCCATCTGGCCACGGAAAACCGGCCACCCGGCACCCGTGATCTTGGTACCACGTTCAAGATCCACATAGTGCGAAAACCATGAAATGTCGTAGTGAGGCGCCGCATCCGGGGACACCGCCTCAACATCGCCGTGCGAATGAAAGACGACGTTGTCGTCTTCGGATTCCCCATCGGGGACGGAAGGATCCGGAATATTGGGAACAGCGAGGTACGCTGCGTCCCATTCGGTCTCCACTTCCGCCTGCTGGGACTGCAAGGCCTTTACCTGCTGGGCCAGTCCGCGCATTTCCTCGAGCTTGGCCTTGAAGGCGTCGGACCCCTTGTCGAGCTTGGCCATTTCGGCATTGGCCGCCTTCTGGGCTGCTCGCTTTTCCTCAGCATCACGAATAATGGTCCGCCGGCGTTCATCCAGCTCCATGACCACATCGAGGTCACAGGAAAACTTCTTCCGGGCAATACCTGCACGAATTGTTTCCTGATTCTCACGGAAAAATCTTAAATCCAACATAGGCGATGACGATGCAAATGCGCACAGAGCTGGAAAGCGCAAAATTTGAGGAAAGCTCAATGAGGCGTTGCCAAAGAGTCGGGCCCAAGGAGTCGGCGCAAGGAGTCGG